>NZ_JABMCZ010000003.1:1812692-2416923 GCF_013186535.1 Nocardia terpenica | reverse complement strand
CGCCGCCCTGGCCCCGTATGTCCGCGGTGGTGCGTTCGGTGAGCTGCTCGACGGTGCCACCACCCACGGGGCCGAGGGCGGGTTGATCGTGTACTCGCTGCGGGCCCTGCCCGAGGAACTCAAGACCATCGGCACCCTGCTCGCATTGGACGCGACCTGGCGTCGGGTCAGCGACCCCGTGACGCGGCGGCCCCGCCTGGTCGTGGTGGACGAAGCATGGCTGCTGATGCGGCAACCGGCCGGAGCGAGGTTCTTGTTCCGGCTGGCCAAGTCGGCCCGTAAGTATCTGGCCGGGTTGACCGTTGCCACCCAGGACGGACCCGACGTGCTGTCCACCGATCTCGGTCGAGCGATCGTCGCCAATGCGGCCACCCAGGTGCTGTTGCGCCAAGCCCCGCAGTCGATCGACGAGGTCGGCGACGCGTTCGGCCTGTCCGAGGGGGAGCGTCGGTTCCTGCTGACCGCCGACCGCGGTCACGGCCTCCTCGCTGTCGGCGCGCACCAGCGCACCGTCTTCGCCTCGGTCGCCTCCCTCGCCGAGCACCAGCTGGCGACCACGTCCCCGGAGTTCGACACCGACACCGACGACCCCGGCTACATCGCCCTCCCCGGCGACGACACCGACGATACCGAGATCGACCTCGGCGCCGACGAAGTCGACTGGCCTGCCGAAGACGACGAGGACATCGACGTCGACAACGAAAACGACTTCACCGACGATGCCGATGCCGATGCCGATGCCGATGCCGATGCCGATGCCGACGACGGTGACGGTGACCCCTACGTCGAGGTGCCGCAGTGATGGGCACCGGATATCACACCCAGACCACTCCCGCAGACGGCGGCAGCTACGGGCCGACGGTGGGGGAGCTGCTCACGCACCCCGGCGTTGTCGGCGACCGCGTTCTCGCGCTCGCCGTCCACTACGCGGTCCCGGCGGCCTGCATTACCGTCCTCGCCGCGGCGGGCATCCTCGCCCTGACCGCCCGGGTACGCAGGCTGCGCGAGCGGCGCTGGGCCGACGGGGCCCGCCACGTCGAGATCCTCATCCCGCCCGAGGTCCAGCCCACCAGCGCAGAAGTCTTGTGGGAGCAGCTGCACGGCGCACTCGAACACCCACTGTGGCGGCGCATGCTGTTCGGAACCCCACACCTCGGGTTCGAATACCGGATCAGCCCGGACGACGGTGCGGTGATCCGGATCTGGGTGCCGTCGGTTGTCCCGCCGCACCTGGTCGAGAACGCGGTCGCCGCATCCTGGCGCGGAGCGCGCACCCGCACCGTGGCCGCCGCACCGCCGATGCCCCCGCCTGTCGCCGGGCACCAGAACGTGCTGGTGGGTGGGGAGCTGCGGCTCGGTCGACCGGAGCAGTGGCCGATCCGCACCGACTCCCACGGCGACTCCGCCGCCGCATTGATCGCCGCCGCCGCAGGCATGCCCCCCGGCTACCATGCGTGCCTGCAGGTCCTAGCCCGCCCCGTCTTCGGCCGCCGCGCCCGCCATACCAGCCGCCCCGGCCGGGGAGCAGGGCTGGCATCGGGTCTTTTGGCCGGGATAGCGGGGGATCTGGTTCGTGAGATGTTCGGCCTGTTCTTCGGCCGGGCACAGACCCGCAACGGTGCACCCCGGCCCGCTCCGCGGTCCGCTGATCGGCAGGCCAGCCTGGAACAATCCGCGCGCGACCGCGCCGCCGCGGTCAAGACCCGCGGCACACACTGGGCCACCGTCATCCGCTACGCCGTCACCGCCCCCGTCCCCACCGGCAGCGACACGCAGGCATGTGTCCGTGCCCGCAAGGTCGCCCGGGGCCGCGCCCATGCGCTGTCGTCCTGCTTCTCGAGCTGTTCGGACTACAACCACTACGCGCGGCACCGCCGCTTCCGGCTGTCCACCGTGCTGACCGAGCGACGCCTCGGGCGCGGTGACCTGCTGTCGACGCCGGAACTCGCGACGATCGCGCACCTGCCCCTGGACGCGGGGATCGCCGAGATCCACCGCGCCGGAGCCCGCGCGCTGGCCCCCAGCGCGATCGTCGCCTTCGCCGGACCGGCCACGAAACCGCTCGGGACAGCCGACGCCGCACCGGGGCGGACGGTGGCCATGCGGGTCGCCGACGCCCGCCACCACGTCCACATCCTCGGGCCCACCGGATGCGGAAAATCGACGCTGCTGGGGCAGATGGTGCTCGCCGACGCCGACGCCGGGCGCGGTCTGGTCCTCATCGACCCCAAAGGCGACCTGATCACCGACCTACTCAAACGCTTACCACGCCGCTGCGCGGACACCGTGGTGCTGTTCGACGCCGACTCCGCCAGCCCGCCTCCGTGTATCAATCCCCTCGACACCACCACCGTCGGCGCAGACCTCGACCTGGTCGTGGACAACCTCGGCACCATCTTCGCCCGCATCTACCACCAGTTCTGGGGCCCCCGCACCGACGACCTGTTCCGCTCCAGCCTGCTGACGGTATGTACTCAACCCGCACCCGCCACCCTGGCCGACGTCGCGCGCCTGCTGACCGACGACACCTACCGGGCCCGGTTGACCGCCACCGTGAGCGACCCTGTGCTGCACGGGTTCTGGACCAACTTCGAGGCCCTCGGCGACGCCGGGCGCGGCCAGCTGACCGCGCCGCTGATGAACAAGCTGCGCCACCTGCTGCTGCGGCCTTTCGTCAAGACCGCCGTGGCCGGTGGCCCGGCCACCGTCGACATCGGCCAGATTCTCGACCAGGGCGGCCTGGTGCTGGCCCGCCTGCCCAAAGGGCGGCTCGGTGAAGAAACCACCCGCCTGGTCGGTGCGCTGCTGGTGGCTCGCACCTGGCAGGCCGTCACCGCCCGCGCCGCCACACCCGCCACACAGCGCCGCGACGCCGCGCTCTACCTCGACGAATTCCACAACTTCCTGCACTCGTCCACACCGGTGGAAGACATGCTCGCCGAGGCCAGGGCCTTGAAACTGTCGATGGTGCTGGCGCATCAGAACCTCGGCCAGCTCACCCCCACCCTGCGCGACGCGGTCTCCACCAACGCCAGAAACAAGATCTGTTTCGCCGTGTCACCCGAAGACGCCCGCGACCTGGCCCGCCATACCCTGCCCCAGCTCAGCGAGCACGACCTCGCCCACCTGGACGCCTACCACGCCGCCGCGCGCCTGTTCGTCCGAGGCCAGAACGCGCCCCCGTTCACCGTCGCCACCGCACCGCTTCCCCCGCCCATCCGAGGCCGATCGGCCCACATCCGCGCCGCCGCCCGCACCCACACCAACGGCATCGCAACCAACGGCATCGCACGGCCCACGCCCACCCCGCCCGCGTCCCGCCCCCGATCGGCGACACCGGCCCCGGGCACCGCCCGCCACGACCCGCGCCGCCGCTGACACGGCCCTGCCACCCGGCATTCCCGCCGTATACCCCGGCCATCCCCGTCCCCCGCCGCTGGAGGTGTATTCCGATGACCCACGTCACCCGCCGCGGACCGACCCGCGCGCACCGATTCCCGCCCGCACCCCGGCGGGCCGTCCCGGCCGGGCAGGCCGCACTGGCCACGGTGCTGACCGGGCGGGATCGGTGGTTGCTGTGGATGCTGTACGAGCATCGCGTCCTGACCACCACCCAGATCGCGGCGCTGGCATTCACCGCCGACCGCCGCGCCAGCCGACGCCTGCAGACCCTGCACCAGACCGGGGTGATCGACCGCTTCCGGCCCCGCCGCCTGGTCGGCACCGCACCCTGGCATTGGATCCTCGCCCCGGCCGGAGCCGCGGTCCTGGCCGGCGAGCACGGCCTCGACATCCGCGAGCTGCGCTGGCGCCACGACCGCGCACTCGCACTGGCCCACAGCCTCCGGCTACGCCACGACGTCGCCGTCAACGACTGGTTCACCGACCTCGCCACCACCAGCCCCACTCAGGGCGTGCTGACCGCGTGGTGGTCACACACCCGCTGCACCCGGCTGTGGGGCGACCTGGCCCGCCCCGACGGCTACGGCCGCCTCGACCCCACCCAGCCCGGCCTCCCGGGTGTCGAGTTCTTCCTCGAATACGACTGCGGCACAGAGTCACTCACCCAGGTCTGCGGCAAACTCGCAGGCTACGCGAACCTGGCCACCGCCACCGGCATCACCACCCCACTACTGCTGTGGCTACCCACCAGCGGGCGCGAAGCCGCCGCCCGCACCGCCCTGCACGCCACAGCCGCCGCACTACCCGACCCAGCCACCGTGCCGATCGCCACCGCCGCCGCCGACTACACCGCCGCCGCCGAGACCGACCCGGCCGGGCCGGTCTGGCTGCCGCTGCACCCCCCGGCGGCCAGCGGCGGCCGGACCCGGCTCGCCCTGCACCGGCTCACCACCGCCTGGCCACAGCCAACCGGCACCACCGGACCCGACAACACCGAGAACCCGGCGGCGGACCGGCGCACCGTGCTCCCACCACCGCCACCACGCCCGCCCCGGGAAGCCACGCCGTGATGTTCGGCGCAGCCGCGGGTACCGCCGCCACGGCCCTGTTCGCTGCCGTCACCATCGGCGCGGTCACCGTCACCGTCGTCGCCGTCGACTCCGCCCGCACCAGCCTCACCGCCCCCGCCACCGGCGGATCGGTGCCGAGCCCCGACGCCGTGGCCGACATCCCCGCCGACAAACTCGCGCTCTACCGCCAGGCGTCGCGCGACTGCCCCGGCCTGGACTGGACCATCCTGGCCGCCATCGGCAAAGTCGAGACAGACCACGGCAGAAGCCCCCTGCCAGGAGTCAGCGGCGGCGAAAATTCCGCGGGCGCGGCAGGTCCGATGCAGTTCCTGGCAGCCACCTTCGACTCGGTGACCGCCCGGCACCGGTTGCCGCCGGGCGGGGCCAGCCCACCGTCGCGCTACAACGCCAGCGACGCCATCCACGCCGCCGCCTACGAACTCTGCGACACCGGCGCACCCACCGACCTACACCGCGCCCTGTTCGCCTACAACCACGCCGACTGGTATGTCCACCAAGTCCTCGACCAAGCCGCCCGCTACCGCGCCACACCACAACCCGAATCCACCGACTGCCAACACATCTCGGCCCTCGACCCGGCCGCGGTCACCGCGCTCACCTTCGCCTGCTCCCAGCTCGGCCAACCCTACGTCTGGGGAGGCAACGGCCCCGACACATCCGGCGGCTGGGACTGCTCCGGCCTGACAAAAGCCGCCTACGCCGCCGCCGGAATCGACCTGCCCCGCACCGCCGACGAGCAATACCACGCCACCACCCCCATCCCGGAAAACCAAATCCACCCCGGCGACCTCATCTTCTACGCCAACAACAAAGACGGCATCCACCACGTCGGCATATATCTCGGAGCCGGAAAATTGATCGACGCACCCGACTTCGGAAAACGCGTCGAAATCAAACCATTCCGATACCCCGGCGACGACTTCCTCGCCGCGACACATCCGGCTAAACAGGATCTATAGCAATGAATGCAACACTGGACACATTCTGCGACTGTGCAATTTTAGCAATTCGGAATGGTTTTGGCGAGTCGCGTGATTGCCTCCCGACATGTAGCGGACCGGGAGTTACGGCACCGGCCGCAACGATGTTGCATCTGGCACGCTCGGAGGTTGCTGTGGCGCGACATATCGATAAATGGAGGCATTCGGCAGATATTCAACACTCACACTCCACCAGTTCCACCCGGGACAATACATATTCGCCCGAATTCCTCAGCCTGGCCACATCACCGCTGGAACAAAAACGGCAAAACATTATCATCGAACCCATGGAAAGGAATGACCGGCCATGAGAAAGACCAGCACGAAGTACGGAAAAAGCTTCGAGTGGGAGCGAGCGCGCGGAATGATCACCGCATTCGGGGAATCGAAGACTCTGGCCGCCTGGTCGAACGACCCGCGGTGCACGGTGAAGCGGGCCCTGTTACGCACTCGCCTCGCTTTGGGGTGGGATCCCGGCGATGCCATCACCCGCCCGAAACGCGACGCCGCACCCCGGCTATTCACACACGAGGGACGCACCCTGACTCTGCGCGGATGGGCCGAACAGAGCGGGATCAAATACAACACTCTCGTCATCAGGACCACGAGAAGCCGAATGACACTCGCGCAGGCACTCGCCAAAGGACCCGACGGCCCGAACTTCAGGCTCGAAGTAACCGCATTCGGCGAAACGAAATCAGTATCTCGATGGGCAGTCGACGACCGGGCCAACTGCGGCGCGGTCACCTTACGGAAACGACTACGCGACGGGTGGGACCCCGAACAAGCCATCACTGCCCAGCCGCAGGTAGACCGACGGCTGGGCACCGGGGTGCCCTACACCGCGTTCGGCATGCGCATGGGCCTGGAGGACTGGGCCCGCCGCGCCCACATCCCGCGAACAATCATCCAATCGCGCATGGACCATCACGGCCTCACCCTCGAGGCAGCCCTTCGTTCGCTGGGATGGGTCCCGCACGACCCCGACGTCGTCGAGCTGGATCTGCTGCAAATCCACGCCGACGACCTCCAACCGGGCGACAACATCATTGCTCGCATCCAGGACACGGACCCGGATCACCCGTGTTTCACGGTCCGCCGAACGACAAATCCCGCCGATGATCCGTCATGAAATCTGGTGCACTGCGCGGATCTAGCGCGCGAATGTGACCCGCGCCCTCGTGCGCCGACCGCCTGGGAATCACCGGGCTTTTCCGGCTCCCGAAGAGACGAGAACGCCTCACGGACGTCGAAGGGAATACGACAGGGTGTGAATACCGCCATGTCATCAGCTCAGGAAAGATGCCTGAAAATTACCGGATCAGACTTGTCCGGCGTTACCGGAGCAGATCTGCAGCCTATCACTGATCACGCGGATCAGGCACCGTGCGCGCGCGACTATCCATGCGAAAGGACCCCCTTGCCATGTCGTCGAAAAAGAAGACCGTCAGCGCTCTGCAAGAATGCTCCTACATTCCTGACTGTTCACGGGATGTGGTGTTCCGGATAGACGAGGTCGACATCCCTGTCGCGGCCGCACCCAGCTTGTGTGATCACGAAAAGTCCGTATGTCGGCAATGCGTTCGGACATGGCGCGAGATGCACTTGTTCGCCGAACGCCTCCCGTGGGAGCGCCGGTCACCGTGAGCTCCCACCAGAGGCCGCGCGCCGGGCCCGCACAGTGCTGGCACCTGGCCGAAGTAGGGCGCTACAGCGGCATGCCCGGGTCCGGCGGCGTGGTCCACGCTTGATCGGCTCCATCTGATTTCCATCCCGGTTGTCCGTTTTCGGCTCTCGGACAGGAGTGCTTCCGGTAGCGGAGGAGTTCAGCCTCCGCGTCCGTACTCGGCACGTTCGGGAGGTTCCCCATGATCGAATCACACGTTGTTGTCGCATCCGGTGATCTGCGGCGGCGTCGCAGCCCACTGCGGCGGCGGGCGGTGAGTGTGGCCGTGTGCGCGGCCACGGTGCTGGCCGCCGGAGGATCCGCGGTTCCCGCCGTCGGCCTGGCCGCCCCGGTCCCGGGGTGCGCGAAGTGGACCGCGGTGTTCGTGGAAGGCACCGGGGAAACCAGCGCCGCCGCCGACCCGGGCCAGCCGGTGTCGGGGATGCTGGCCCCGGTCGCCCACGCCTTGCAGACCCGCTACGGCAGCGACCTCGCGATCGAGTCGCTACCCTACTCCGCCTCACTCAGCCCGACCTATGCGTCCTCGGAATCCTCCGGCGCGCAAGCATTGTCGTCGGTGCTGTCCGGGCTGTGCGCCTCCACCCAGGTGATCCTGGTCGGCTACTCCCAGGGTGCCGACATCGCCGGAGACCTGGCCGCCCGCATCGGAAACAACCAAGGCCCGCTACCGGCCTCACGGATCCTCGCCGTCGGTCTCGTCGCCGACCCCCGCCGCGACTCGTCCACCCCGCAGCTGGGCAGCCCGGCCGGTGGCGAAGGCGTCGAAGGCCCCCGCACCGCAGGTTTCGGTGTCCTGGCAGGCCGGGTCCGCACGGTCTGCGCCACCGGCGACCTCTACTGCTCGGTGTCCCCGCAGACCGACCCGGTCGTGACCACCATCGGGCGCGCGTTCACCGGCAACCCCACCCCCACCACCCCCGGTTCCCCGCAGAGCACGGCGACCAATAGCGGACTCGGAGACCTGGACGCGTCCACCGTGACACGGCAAGTCCTGATCGTGCTGGCCGGGATGGCCTCGACCGCGGCGAATCTGCCCACGATCGGCGCCGACCTGCTCGCGCTGCCGCAGAAGCTGGCCGCGGTCGATATCGAGGGCACCCACCAGATCGCCGCCGACCTCAACAACCAGTTCCATCCCCTGATCACCATGGCCTCACAGGTCGACCTGCATCTGATCGCCCAGATCCTGACCCTGTTCGCCCCCGCCGACACCAGCGGCGTCACCGGGGCCGCAGCACAGATCGTCGAAGTCCTGGCCCGCCTAGACATCAACCGCCTCGCCACCGACGCCGGAACCGCCCAAGAGGTCGCATGGCAGGCCGTGCAGAAACTCACCACCGGCGACCCACTCGGCGCGGGCCTGGAACTCGTCGGACTGGTCCCCGTAGCCGCCGACCTCGCCGCAGTCGCCGCCGCCGCGCTCACCGGCACCACCGCCGCACCACTGGCCTCCCTCGGCACCGCCGCCGCATCCGGGGGCAGCACCCCCGCCTCCGCGCTGACCGATCTCGCCCGCCAGGGCACCGACGCGGCTCAGTTCTTCGCTTCCGGTGTGCACCAGAGCGGATATTCCACCGGTCTGCAGCAACTCACCACCTGGCTGACCGATCTCCTCGACCGCGCCCGGTAATCCCGGGCCGGGCCGGTGCGCGCACTGGGCTCGCACCAGCCCGGCGGGACGCGGGGGCGCGCGCACCAGCGGCCGACCGGGACGGCGACGCGTGTTCACCAGGCCGCTGCGGCGTATTTAGGCGCGGTTGCCGACGTCGAGTTCCCGGCTGTTGCACCTGCTCGCGGGCAGCGACCAGGTCGTGGACCGAGCCGGATTCACCATCACCGCCCCGCGCGGCGAGAATTCGGTCGGCGCGTCGACATCGCCTGGATATTTTCGCCGTGAGTTGTGCGCTTTCCCGGAGTACCCCAGGTCGACAATGTCTTTGGCGGCCTTGCCGGACTCCTGCGATCACAGAAAGTCCGTGTGCCCGGGGCACTGTAGCCGGATAGGGCGCGCGAGGTATTTGTTCCACCGGGCGCTTCTCTTGGGAATTCCCGCGTCCGCTGGCCGGAAACCGGCCGGGAAAATAGTCACCACGGGCCCCGGTTATCGCGCTGAAAGAAGACGGGCATCTTATTAGATATCGGCTTGACATTCACGCGGGTAGCGAGCGTCCATGTAGGTGGTACCCCGCAACCGAATGATGGCGACGCAATTCGCGCGCGGGGAACCGTCCCGGCCGGGACATGACCCAACCACATCGAATTCACGATTTTCCGACGGGAGACGTCATGTCCACACCCGCAACAACCACACCGAACGCCAATGAAACCGCCCTGCATACGGCGCTGGCCGCCCATCCCGGGTCGACGGCTAGTTACTTGGCCTACATTGCCGAAATGAGTGTGTCGACTGCCCGGTCCATCTTGTCCCGCTGGGCCGCCGACGGTACCGCGGTACGCACCGACGACCCCGACGCACCCCGCACCGGATACCGATGGGCCCTGGCCCCCGGCACCGCCGCCGACACGGCCCCCGGCCCCGCGTCCGCCGCCCCGGCACCCGAACCGGCGACCCCGGACACCGCCGCCACCCCGCCCGCCAGCGGCGGCCGGGAACCGGCCGGGGCCGACCCGCAGGCCACCGATGCGGCCCCCGCGTCCGGGCCCGCACCGGCGCAGCGAACCAAGCCGGAGAAATTGCCCTCGGGCGGGTTGCGGGGAATGGTCGAGGATTTCCTGCGCGACAATCCCGGGCAGGACTTCAGCCCGACCGCGCTCAAGCATCGGCTCGACGACATCCACCAACGCGACCTGTCCAGCGGCGCGATCAACAATGCCCTCGAAAAGCTGACCACCCTCGGTATCGCACGCCGCACCAGCGACGCCCCGAAGAAATGGGCCCTGGCCGACGGGGCCTGAATTCCCGGCGCGATACGCCGATCCCGCACACGACATGCAGGGGCCCGGATTTCGTTGGGCCCCTGCATGTTCCCCTCTCCATCAACCGAAACGTTCCACCCTTGCCCCGACACCGTGGAGGCGACTGATGAGTACCGATACCCCCTATCCCGACGACGAGATCCTGTCCCGGTTCCGGCACGTGTTCTCCGGAGACGTTTCCGAATCCGTCGCCCGGTGGCTGAGCCGGGCCGAGGTCGATGCGTTGGCTGGTCTGCTGCGCCACCTCGGCGACCTCGACGCCGCCCAGCACTGGATCACCGACCACGCCGAATTCGACGAATGCGGCGACCGCCACCACAACGGCTGCACCACATGCGCCGACACCCGCACCGGCAAATCCGGCGAGCCAGCCCCGGCGCAGGGGCCACACTCGCCCGGCACGACTGTATGACACGGTGACCGCGACACTCGACGAAACCTACGCACGCCTCGACCGTCCCGGCCGGTTCGGAGCGATCCGGCAATACCAATTCACGATCATGCCCAGCGACGAATGCAGCCACGACCACAGCTCGGTGTGCGCCACCTGTGCCCGGGAGTGGACCGACTACGAGTTCGGCGACGATTTCCCGTTCGAGCGAGGCCCCCGAATCACGGTCCGCGACCTCATCGAGGCCGGACAGATCCAGGTCGGCACCGTGCTCACCAACGACTCACACAGCGAGGCCAGCGCGGTAGTGACCGGCGACGGCGGCCTCATGCTCACCGACGGCCGGATCTATTCCAACCCCTCCGCCGCCGCCCACGCCGTCCGACGCATGTCCAGCGGCCCCGGCGGCCCCGACACCTGCCCCGACTGACACCGGCCGACCCCGACCACCCATCGACACGGCAACGGGCGCGTGCGGGGCACCGGCGTCAACAGGTGCGGCACACCCGGGCGGTTCGGATGCCCGGCGCGTACCCACCAACAACCCGCGGGCAACAGTCGCCCCCGTCGACGCGTACACGCCGCCCGATTCCATCCAGGCCACCCAGCACATACGGCTCACCCGGCACTACGGCCCGGGGCGATCCGCGCGGTAGCGGATTGCCCCGGGCCGTGGGGAACGGGGTGCCTATCCGGTGGGCGCGGTTCGTTCCTTGGGGGTGGCGTGTTGTGCCGATAGTTCTCGTCCGGCTTGGTTGCTGGAGTACCGCACGTCGTAATCTATTTCCCAGCTTCCGACGCATTCCCGGCACACTGTAATGCCGTGGTTGCATCGGTCCGGGTCCATCAACAGCAACCGGCCGATCCGCCCGGTTGAATTGCATTGCACGGACACGTAATCGGCACCGCTGAGCTTGGCCGATTGTTTGACCGCGCCTCGATCATCATGGGTCGCGTTGTCGCGCATCACGTGCTCGATGCTTTCGCGCATATAGGTGATCCCCACGGCCGTGCACTGGCCTCGATGTCGACGCGCCCCGGGTCGGCCGAGGCCGACCGCCGGATACTGACCTGCCACTGATCCGCCGAGGCGACGAACGGGTCACCGGCCTGATAGCCCTCGGCGACCTTCGTCGCAACAAATCCGGTCAATGCCTCGAGGTTACTGCTGCGCAACGCATGAAATACAACGGTATCCACAATTTGATGTTTCACGATGCCACCCGCTCCTGTTCCATGAATGAAAAGCGCCCGGAATGATCCCCATCCGGGATACCGCACGCCGATTGATGGTCGGGGAACACGGCCCGCACCGCCGCCTACATTCCCCGTCATCAATGATTGACGCTCGATACGGCATGAATGTCAACCGGGCCCCATTCGCCGCCGGTTCGAATGGGGCACACAGCCGAAACGACGGCCGGAATTCGCCGCGTCAACAACCGATCCGGTAGCTCGCCTCAACCCCGAGGCATCCGAAGCCAGAACGGTTTACAAAACACCAGCGCGCACCATAAGGCGCGCCACACATTCCAACGGCAAAGGGCCCACCGCGGTGGGCCCTTCCTGTTGTCGCCGACGGCGGGGAACGGACGGGCCCTGCCCAGGTGGCCGAGGTCGCGCTCGCGGGGGTCACTGAGGCAACTGGGCGAGCAATTCGCCTGCGGTGTTGTTGGTCCACACGATCGCGGCGAAACCGGTGGAGGCGGCGCGCATGAGACGCACGGTGTCCGTGGCGTACTCGCCGATGTCGTCAGGGTGGACGACGAGGATGCGCGGCGCGGCGACGGAACCGACGGGCGCGCCGGTCACGTGCGCCGCGATGAACATTCCCTCGTCATCGTGGTCGGCGGGGGCGTAGATGATGAATTGATCGCCGGTGACGGTGTTTTTCACCTCGTAGATCGGGACGAGCGCGGCTGACGCTACCGCGCCGCCCTTGCTCGACGATTCTGCCATCTTCTCTTCCCTTGTTCCGAATGTGTTTGGTGCCCAAAGGTTCCCGGTGGTCGTGTCACGCTCGAGTGGTCTGGTTCGGCGGTCCGGTGGGTGCCCGTGCCGGGATACGGGCACCGGTGCGGGGCCCTGTCTGGCCGGTCAGCGGTCCGGCGCTGCTTGCGTCGGGTCCGGGTCGGGTTCCGAGCCGCCGACGTCGGTGTGGCTGTTGGTTTCGCGGGCGCGGTCCACACGTTCAGCAGGGGCGGGGGGTGCCAGTATCCGGTCGGCGTAGCGGGTCAGGCTGTCGATGATCTTCTGCCAGCTGGTCATCTTGTGGAATGGGTCGCGACCGTAGGGGCTGGCAATGTGCGGCCATTCGGGGGCGGCTTCCTGCCACGCGTAGCCGTCGAAGGTGTAGGTGGCCGGTGGGATGGTCCACAGCCCGTTCCATTGCCGCCGGTCCGGGTCGTACGCCTCGACCAGGAAGTACGACTGGTGCCGGGTGTTGTCGATATGCAGGCGGTAGCGCAGCGGGACGCCGTGGCGTTCGGCGAAAACGATCACGTCGTTGCGTTGGGCGCACCCGCCGGTGATGTGGGCGAGAGTCAGTTGCGGCCCTGGGGCCGGGGTGGTGGGGTCGGTGTTCACGGTATGTGCCTCGCTTTCTGTGCGGGTTCGAATTCGGTTGATTCAGTGGACGATTCGCCAATCCCCGGGCCGGGTGCCTGTCCGTGAGGGCCTGCACCCGGCGCGGCCGGTTACAGCTGCGCGGGCCGATCGGAGCAACCCGCCCGTGCCCCGGCGGGGGCGTCGGCCCGCGTGGGCCGGACGTAGCGGCGGGCGTCGGCGATGGCGGCGTGAGCGCGGGTGTTGGCGTGCACAAGGGGCAGGAACCGTCCGCCGATCTCGAGGGGACGGCATTTGCCGATGTAGGCGCGCCGGGACCGGCTGTCGCTGTTGGTTGGGGCGGGCAGGATCACCTCGTACCGGATCGAGTCCAGCTCCACCGCGATCCGGGCCGCCCCGTCCGCCCGCTCTGTCCAGTCCTGGGCCGGGGCTACCGACGCCAACGCGAACACCCGTGCCGCTGTCACTGCCGTCGCTGCCATGTCCACGTCGGTGAACCGGAACGGCCAGGCGACGTCCATCGGTTCGTCGGTGAGCGGGTCGTGCACGTGATCAGCCCAGCTCTCGCACGCGCGGCAGGTGCGGCGGCGGCCCCCGGCAGCGGCCAGCGCACCCCGGTCTTCGAGCGTGTTGTCGGCCAGCAATGCGCAGAACAGATCGCGGGCGTAAGCGGCCTCGTCACGGGCGGCCCACAACTCGGCCACACTCACCTGGTCCAGGTCAGCGGTATCGAGGTCGTAGTCGTGCTCGTCGTGGTTGTCGCGCATCATGACAGGTCCTCGTTTCCTGTGGGCCCGGTGCCCGGCGTGGTCGGGGTGCGGTGGTACGCCTCGGCGATGGCCCAGGCGCGGGCGTCGAGCCACACGTTCAACGCGGGCGTACATTCGCGCCGCCCGCTGCGGGTACGGTCCACGATGAACGCCGCACACACCGGTTCATCGGCCAGGAAAACGGTGAAAGTCGTGTCGGCGTAGGTGATTTCGGTCCATGCCCCGCCGGGGCACGGGGTCCAGGCGGTCGCGGTGGCGGCGCGGTCGAACACGATGAGCGCGTCGCGGATGTCGCGGGCCCGCATGTGCCCGGACTGACCGCCGACCGTCGCCCAGTCGTGCGCCCCGTCGTCGCGGGCGGGGTGGGCGTGGTCGGCCCACCACCCGCACCGCCCGCAGGTGCGACGGTCGGCCGGGTCCATGCCGGACCGCACCAGCGCATCCTCACAGGCCAGGGCCGTGTCGATATCGTCGGCGGCGCAGGCCCGATCCAGGTCCGCGTGCAATGTGTCGCGCGTGTGCTGGCGTTCGCGGGCCGCGATCACATCACGCGGGCGCAGATACCGCGGGCCGGTCGGTCCGATAGACGGGTAGTAGGGTGTCATCTCGATTTCTCCGATCCTGTTGCGGTAGAGGATGTTTCGCGATCCCCTGGCCTTGGTTCGGGCAGCGGGGGCGATCTCGATGCCGGGGCGGGGGCGGGCGTCGGTGCGGACAGCGCCCCGGCGTTCGGGGTCAGGCGGCGTGGGCGGCCTCCGGCACGCGCCGCGGGGGCCCGGCGGGTGCGCCCGTCCCGGCCTTCTCCGGGGCGGCCGGGGTGCTCAATGTCGGTGCCGGTGCGGTCCTCGGGTGACCGGTGCCCGCGGGCGTGGCCGGGGCACGCTTGGCCCTGGGGGCGGGCTTGCCGGGGCGGGTGGTAGCGGCCGGGGCGAGCTCGGCGGCGGCCTTCTTGGTGGTCTTGCGGGTGCTGGCAGGCGTGGCCGGGGCGCGCGTGGCGGCCGGGGCCGGGGTGGTGCTGGTGTGTGGCGCGTCGCCCGACACCGGCCGCGCAGTGGCGACGGGTTCCGGTGTGGGGGCAGGGGTGCCGCCCGCCATGGGGCTGGGGGTGGCTGGTTCGGGCGTGGGGGCAGCCGACGCCGATGTGCGGGTTGCGCGGCGGGGGGCGGGCTTGGCCGGGGTTCGCGTGGCGGCCGGGCGGGCGGGGGCGGCCGGTGGGGTGGCGGGTTCGGCGGTGGCGGCGGCTAGGGCGGCGGCCTTGGCGGCGGCGACCGCGCGGGCGGTGGTGCGGCCCAGGGCGGCGCTGGCGCGGCGGCCCCATGCGGCGGCGTGCTGGCGGCCCAGCGCGGCAGCGCAGCGGCCGAACGCGGCGGCGTGATAGCCGAGGGCGGCGGCGTCGGGCAGCGGGCCCGGTGCGGCGGCGGACGGGGTAGCCGCCGCGGCGGCGGGGCGGGCCCGCCGGGGCGCGGCGGCGGCCGGTGCCCCGGCGGCGGCCGTGGCGGTGGCGGCGTTGGCGCGGTAGCGGCGGGGCCGTTGCTGGGTTTGATCGGCGTCCCCGGCAGCGGCCAGCGATGCCAGCGCGTTGCCGATCGCACCGGCCGAATGCCCGATGATGGCGTGAACCTGGCGGGGCCCGTATTCGGTGCCGGGGTTCTCGGCCAGCGCACGCGCCACCATGGCGCGCAATTCACCATTGGCCAAACGGGTACCGGCTGCGGTTGTGGGGGCGCGGTCAGTCATTTCGGAACTCCTATCGGAAAACGGGTCGCGTGGCATTCCGGTGAACGGTTGCATGCGCGGCGCGTGATGTCTGGCAATTCGGGTGGTCCTGCAATGTTTCACCCCGGGATATGTCGAAGCTATCTCTGCACCACCCACGGATTCAACCCCATTCCCGAAAAACTTTCGCCGTCGCCCTACCGGCACCCGAACCGCGGCACCGACCTCGCATCAGCCTCGCGCCAGAATTCGACACGGCAAGCCACGGCAACCCCCTCCGACACATACAGGAACGGGCTCGCCCCGGCATTACACGCCTTCAATACATGCACTCGAACGATTCCAGAAAGCAAAACACCCACCGGAACCGTTCCCGAACCGCCACACAGCACACCCCCCAGCCCGACGACCACGCCACCACCACCGCCCGCGATGTCGTATCCCTGTTGTATTCCATACAGCCTGGACACGGGAACCGATCCGAATGCCTTCTCTACCTGCATGTATACGACTGCGGGGGTGGGCCGATCTCAACCGGCCCCCGTATCGGCCCCCGTATTCGCCCCCCTATTCACCCCCGTATCGGCGGACAGTGCATCCGAGGCTTTCTCTCGGTTGCCCAGGGTGGTCGACCCTGGACGCGCACCGCTCCAGCCCCTCGCGGTGAGACACAATCTGCGCGACCCTCCGGCATAAACGAAGCCCAATACCCACAGGTCCTCAATGACAGACTCTCAACGCTGGACGAATATCATCGACTTCTCCACTTTCGGCCGACGCCAATCCTTTCTCCGTTCGGCGTCCGGCAGCGATTCTTTCATTCCGCCCGGCTACCGCCGCACTCACCATGACCGATACCTTTCCCGTTCGCCGCACTATTTCGGTAAACGGTGGGAAGGTTCCCCGATGTGCCTTTCGGATATCCTTCTCTGGGTCATGAGGGCCAGGGTCGGTGTTTCTCTCGTGGGTTTTTGGCGTGCCCGTCGACGTTGGGTCTATTATCGGGTGGTTGGTCCCGTAATCTCCGGGCGATATCGAGGGTTTTCTGGGTGGGGATGTCGCCGATGGTTTGCAGGCGGCGGTTCAGCAGGGCCAGGGTGCGGTTGAGCGCGGCGGGCTCGCCGAGGCGGGCGTGCAGGCGCAGGATGTCTTGGTAGATGGGTTCGTTGCAGGGGTCGGCGACGAGCGCGGTTTCCAGCAGTGCCAGGGTTTGGCGGGGGTCGGAGTCGACCAGCATCTGGGCTAGGTTGCCCAGGGCGTTGAGGCGGTCTCGGCGCGCGTTCTCCCGTATCGGTGCGATCCAGTCACTGGTGAAATCTTCGTCGAGGACTCCGCTGGCCGCGGCGAGGATCGCGCGGCACGCATGCTTCCGGTCGTCGTCGCTGGTGGCGGTGCGCAGGGCAGTGACAGCCGCGCTGAAGTCGCGGTAATCGACGCGAATCCGGCGGGGGTCGAGTCGGTAACGGACCTTGTCCCCGTCGAGGATGTCGGTGATCACGCCACCGGTCGCTGCGGCGACCGAGGCTCGCAGCCGCGACAGCACCGTGTTGAGGGCGTTCGCGGGGCGGCGAAGGTTCTGCCCGGCCCACAGGGCCTCGACCAGGGTGTCGCGAGTGACACCGTCGGGGTGTACGGCCAGCACGGTCAGCAGTTCGCGCTGGCGGGGCCGCAGCTGGCGGGTGATCTCGATCGGATCGGTGTCCGGGCTCGCGTTCCACAGCACGCGGAGCCGACCGAATACCTCGACAGCCAGCGGCACCACCACAGCCGAGGACGGTGCGGGGACCGCCGTTGGTTCGACCGAACCGCGCACGGGGGCGTCGCTGCCGGTCGTGCAGCCCCGCACGACCGCCGAGCCGTGGGCCGCAGCCGGTTGGATCGGTGGTTCTGCTGCCGGTCCGGGTGGGGAGTCGATGGCGGCGGTGGGGGCCGAGACGGCAGTGTCGAGTCGGTAAACGCCGGGCACACGGCGACGCGGGGCACCCGCCCGGGTACGCCACCAGCGGGTCAGCCGTTGCCGGTCACACCGGGGGCGGGCGCTGCCGATCAGCTGAGCGGCCACGGTGTCGGCCAGACCACGCGCGGCGATGTACAGGGAGCCGCTGCGGGCTGTGGTGCAGTCTCCGGTCACGATGGCCTGCGCGGCGGCCGGGTCCAGCGGCCAGACCGCAGCGACCGGAACTCCGAGCGCGGCGGCGATCTCACCGGTGCGTCCCTCACCGATGAGCAGTAACGCTTTCGGCGGGCCATCGACGGCGAGGCGGGCCAGCCGGGCTCGTGTCGCAGAGTCCACCCGATCGGCGCGGACCACCACGACCAACAGATCGGCACCGGCCATCAGCGGCAATGCCGCCGAGTCCGGATCGGCCAGGCCGCAATCTGCGATCAGCACCGCATCTGCGGCCAACACAGACCCGTCCGGCCCGGGAGCCGACACCGGAGCAGTCAAGACCGCCCGGACCTCGCTCGGTGCCCGGGGCGCGGCGATCACCGGCACACCGGACGGCAACAGACGAGCATGCTCGGCCAGCCGGACCGGAAGGTGCGGCGAGCGGGCAGCACGAGCCAGACTCCCCAGCCCGGCACCAGGATCCCCCGACAACAGACCACCGAGGCGGCCACCGGCCGGGTCGGCCTCCACGACGACAGCGGTACCGGGCCCTGGCCAGGCTACCGCCAATGCGGCAGCAGTGGTGGTCACCCCGGTTCCGGTGTGCAGTGCAGCAAGTGCGATCAACATATCGGACACCCCAAATCGGATGAAAAATATTGTTGTGTACTGATTTCCGCTGAGGCACCCGCGCGGTGCCGCAACGTCCCATGGTGGTAGTCGACGATCGAGGTGATCATCGCGCATTTGTCGATACCGACGGTGGTGATGTGCTGCGACCACAACACAAGGAGTTCGCTAGACGGCGGTGATGGCGGTGATCATCGTGTGCCCGTCACTGTCGCTGGTCGCGATCCGCTGCCGCCACACGTTCTGCGGCTCGGCCGGGCGATCCTCGCGGATCTGGACGTCGTAGAGGTCCGGCCGCAGCCGCTGGATGCGCGCGCAGAAGGTCGTCGCGGCTGGGATCGAGTCGATCCCAGCCTGAATATCCATCGGAGAAGCCACTGCCGCCTCGGCCGCCACCAACCGCCGCGCCAAGCCGCCGTCACGCGCCTGGTAGTAGGCGGCCTCGAACAGCACGATCGCCTGCCCACCTGAGCGTGCCCGTACCGGACGCGGCCCCACCAACGCCACCGCCGCCCGAGTACCCGGTCCACAATCGGGCGCAGTACCGACCACGATCGGCGACTCGCTATCGTCCGGTGACAAGGACGCCGGGGACGCGGCAGGTGGAGCCGAGCCGGGTGACCCAATGTCCGTGGCGGCCCACACACCGACGGTCAGGACAACCGCCGACACGGCCGCGGCGACGACGAACCGTGTGTGAGCCGATCGCGGACGGCAAGCGCGACCCGGCAGAGGATGCCGCCACCGCCGCTGCTGTGGACGCGGCAACGATGTAGTCGCGGTGAGCAGCCACTGCGCCAAACCCAGTGCACCACTACCGATGTGCGGAGCATCCAGGTCGACCAGCTCGTCGTCCTCGCCCTCGAGGGGTGTCGTGTCCGTGGTCATGGCAGCGGTGCCTGCACGATCTGAGCCACCACCGATCGGGCGGTATCGGCCAGCGGAGGCAGGACCTGGGCGGTCCAACTGGTCACAGAGTCCGGTAGCGGACCGACCGCGTCGGCCGGATCCGGCAGGATCGCCGCCACTGGAGCCGGTTCCTCCGTAGCGGGCGCATCGGCCCCCTCCTCGGTACCCAGCAGCCGATCGACCGACGGACTGCCCAGGCCCGCCGCATCCATCACGGCCGCCGCTGTGGTCGTGACGAAGGCGTTCCACGCTCGCTCCTGCGTCGCAGTATCGGGGGACATCCATTGCGGCCGAGGCACACTCACCGCAGCAACCTGAACGCTATCCGGAGGCGGTGATGCCGCGTCCGCTGGGCTGTCGACGCTATCTACTTCGGTATCGCTGCCTTCGGCAAACGCGGTGGTCTCGGTGCTCGCCGCAGGTGAACTCGCCGACGCCAGACCCGTAGAGGACGGCGAGGTGAGAACCGGCTCGGTGGCCGCCGGAGTCACTGGTGGATGAGCACGATCACCAGCGTCGTCACTGCCGATCGCCGCAGGCGATGGTGTAGCGGGCGCAGCCAATTTCGCGGGAGGTGCGGTCACTCCTGCCTGCCCCGCGACCGGGGTCGGTGTCGGGGCGATACCAGGCTGCCCGGCCGGAACCGCATGGGCGGCCGGGAACACGAACGCGACCGCCGCCAACGGTGCCATCGCAGCTGTCAACCACCGCCGCCGAGACCGGACCGCAAACGGCAACCGACGGCGCGGAGACGACGGCTGCGGCGGCACCGGAGCGACGGGCACAAGCCCTGCTAGCGCGGGGCCGCGCAACGATGTCCAAACCACCCTGGCCACCAGCGCGGGCACATGCACCGCGTACACGGTCAGCCCGAGCGACTGCAGGAAGTCGTACACCACATCGACCCGCCCGATGACCGACCCCGCGACCCGGCACGGCGCGACCGCAACCACCACCGCCCCGCTCACACCCTCCGGCAACGACACCACAGGATCGACATCCAGTCGTGTCACCCGCTCACATCCGAGTACCTGGCGCGACCGCAGCCACACCGCCCAGATCCCCACCGAATGCGCGTGCTCCCCGGCCTGGCAAGCAGCCGCAGCCAATGCTCGCCCGACAATCCGATCACCATGCTTGTTCACCGATATCGATGACATTGATCTACCTCCTGAGTACTCGTTGTTCGATACAGCTGTGCGAGGGCGAGATTCCGGCGGACGATGGTTGCGTTGGATCACCACCGCCCGGTTCGGTCAGCGGCGCGATCCCTCCGTCGGGCCTCCCAGGACGGGATGGCGTGGGTTCCATTGACCAGGGCGAGATCACCATGGGAGACAACCCATGTTTGGTCACGAATTCGGGTGATGAACCGGGATCAATCCCACCGCTGGGAAACCCGTTCTCCTCCGCAGTTCCTTCTGCGCGGCAACGATATTCGACGTAGCAGACGTCGGCGCTCCCGCGCTTGTTCCCGATCGGGCGTCTTGTCACTGTCAGCCAGTCGATCCGGCGGATCGGCAGAGTGCGGGCGATTGCCCGGTGAGTCGGTGCCGCATCGCGTACGAGGCTCGGATGTTCGCGGGTTATGCAACACTGGCGGCCGTGGGCCTCCTCTCGGATCCGATCGGACGACAGGTCATGCGCCGGTTCACCCAGCAACTCGGCTCGCCGTCGGGAGTGGCAGGGCATCTGGTTGGCCGACTGCTCAACCGGGCTAACAGCGGCCCGATCACCGGATCGCTGGACGCTCTCGAAGTGCAGCGGGGCGAGACCGTGGCCGATATCGGATTCGGCGGCGGCCTGGGCGTGGCGCTGCTGCTGACCCGGGTCGGCGAGACCGGTGTGGTGTACGGCATCGACCCGGCCCGCACCGCCATTACCGGTGCGCGCCGCCGATTCCGCCGCGAGATTGCGCAGGACAGGCTGCGCCTCGAACAGGCCCACATGGCGCGAATCCCCTTGCCGGACAACCATTTGGACGCGCTCGCGACCGTGAACACGCTCTACTACATCCCCGACGACCAGCTGGCGGGCTCGCTCGCCGAACTCGCCCGCATCCTGCGTCCCGGGGGCCGGGTGGCGATCGGGATCGGCGATACCGACTATCTGCGCACCGTGCCATGGCAGGACGGCATGATCCTGCGACCACTGAACGAGGTCACCAACGGCATCACCGCCGCAGGATTGACGATCACCGATCACCGCCGCGTCGGCAGCAGCGGAAAGGCGTTCCACGTGTACGTCGCCACCACGTAGCGTCCGGATCTGCACGCCGAGGCGGCGATCGACGGCTGCGGCGAACCGGTTCTGTGCCGTATCGGCCACCAGCCGCGTGGCGGCGCACTGCCGCAGGACATGCCTGGCCCGTGCTGATGGAACTCGGAAATCGGCGCATGCGCTCATCGGATGCCCTCCTGGTTGCTCCCACGGGAGGTGCACGCGTGCCGCACGGCGTGATCGCCGGGCACAGCTGCACCGAAGCGCGGGAAGCACGACCAGGAGGGGCGCACTCCAAAACCTCTGTCGGAGAGGTACGCAAGCGGCCTTTTCCGCTGGGACGAGTCACCAGGAGAGTGATCCGCCAAAGTGCGGCAGGGTCCGCCGCCGCCCATTATTAACCCACACGATGTGTGATGTCCAGCACATTCTGTGCAATGCGCGCATAACTGGTCGACTTGCCTGGCTGAACAGGGTGGGCGGGTTACTGTCGATTCATGACGGACGCGGGGAGGCAACCGGCAGCAGTACGGCGGCAGCCGTGGCTGGGGTACGGGTTACTCGGCGTCGGGGCGGCTGCCGTGGCGGTCGCGATTCTGTTGCCGACGTATGTGATGCCGCGGCTGACCCGTATCCCGATCAGTGTGCGCGCTGAGGCCGTCTCCCTGGCCGACAATGCCTCGGTGCTGGACACCAAGGCGGTACTCGCCGGGTGGATGCGGACTGAAACGGGTGTGCCGGTGAAGGTTCAGACTCTGGTGAAGTCCGCGTCACCATCCGATCGGGACCGGGTCACTCTGGTGGAGTCGACCAGGGTGCTGCGCACCGACCGCCAGGGCAGCACTGCACTGGTGACCGCGCGCGCCGAGGCAATGACCGTGTCTCGCACCAGCTCCGAGCCGGTCGACCCGCCCGCACAGATCGCGCTCGACTACGGCAAACCCGCCGATACGGTGCCCCACAAAGGATTTGAGCTCCACTTCCCATTCGGCACGCAGCGGCACAGCTATCTGTATTTCGACACCACCGCCCGGCGAGACATCCCGCTCGACTACATCGATGACGACCGGGTCGAAAGCGGGCTGCGGTTGTACCACTTTCGTCAGCGGATCGGCCCGCTGAACCTGCACGCCGACCAGCCCGACATGGCGGCCACCATGCCAGCCTCGGCGTGGGGCCTGCCCGGCGACGCTCCGACCACATTCGATCTGTACTACAGCAACACCCGCGACATCTGGGTCGAGCCCGACTCCGGAGTCATCGTGGAACAGCGCGAGCATCTGCGCCGGTTCCTGGCACGCCAGGTCGACGACCCACTGGCGGTCACCAGCTTGGAACTATCGACCCATTTCGACGATCAATCGCTGGCTGACTCGATCAACACCGCCAAACAGGCCCGCACACTGATCCGATGGGGACACCTGTACGGGCCCGTCCTGCTCGCCGTGGTGGGTGCGCTTGCGGTATTGGCTGGCTCAGGGCTGCTGCTCCGCCGCGCCAAGGTCGGCCGCGACCACTGACACATCCCCGGGATACACGATGATGATGCCGAGGTTCGGGAACGCGGCTGCGTCGAGGAGGTCGGCGTGGAACACGACTTGCAGCCATCCCCCGCCACCGCGGCGGGTCATTCCTACATCGGTGACCGGGCCCTTCTTGATGGCCTCGAGCCAGCCAGGGATTTTGGCCAGCGTGTCGGGATGGATAGCGGGAGTCTGTCCGGTGCTGACGCCGTGGCCGATAGTCGGGATGTAGGGCGTCAGCCATTTGACGATCACCGGGGCATTGAGATGGGTGATGTCCCCGACAGCGGCGTAGGCGTCCTGCAGATGCAGAAGTTTGTCGCTCAGCATCATCTCGACCTGATCGATATGCACGTCCATCGAGTCGGTCACAGCGGTGACATCCCAACAGACCCCGCGCACACGCGGACCCGCGTCGGTCTCCACACACCGCTGCGCCCAACGGATTTGCCGCAGATCTCCGCCACTGGTCCGCACAGGGAACCGGCCCGAACTGATGTCGCCGACCTGCACTGTGCGAAGGTGCTGCCAGATGTGGATCACGTCGCGCAGCCGTGCCAGGGGACGGAAGAAGTCGACTGGGCCGAAGACGATACGATCCCGGAAATCCTGCGCGGTTTTGGTCAAGTCGAGAAACCGCTCGTCCAACCACAATCGTGGCGGCAGGTTCTCCAGCCCGATTTCCCACTCCCACGCCGCCGTTTCGGCCGCCCGCTTCTCCGCTTGCCCGGCGGTCCCGGCCAAGGTCACGGCGAACACGACATTTCCCTGGGCTGACTCCGGGCCCAGAACGGGGGCCGCCGCGATGGTAGGGCCCACCACCGTCGACGCCGGGGCATCCACCTGTCGCTGCACGGTCTTCCCCTGGCGCCTGACCTCGGTCACGAGGTGTTCGACCAGGTGCAGGGCCGCGCCACGCAGCGAGTTCGAGGGTCGCCGGAAATTCCACTCCTGCCCGCCTTCCGACAGGATCGTGGGCTGCGAGTTCATGGTCTCGATCAGCAAGTTGATGGCAGGTTCGGCCATAATTTCCCCTCCGTCCTCGTACCGGATCTCTCCTATCTGTGCTTTTTGCCAGCAGTCAGTTGATGCTGCTCTTGATGCCGGGTGATCGTGGCCAAATCTCAGTTTCGGTCGGATTACGAAAGAGCATCATCGTCCGCTTCACTATCCAAGAGTTCCGTATCGGATGGCCATCAGCGCAGATACGAGTGCGCGGGTCCGGGGGCCACTCGCGTGTTTTGCCATTATTCCCTGACTCGGCCTCTATCGTCGGAGGTCGTGGACGTCACCATCCGACCGCTCCATCGCGTCGAGATACCGGCTGCGGCGACCACCGTCGCTGTTGCGTTCGAGAACGATCCGGTGGTGTGCCATTTGTGGCCCAACGTTCGGCAGAGGAGATGGGCGCTGCCGCGTTACTTCCGGACAGCGATCATGCACCACCACATCCACGGAGGCGGTGTGGAGATCGCCATGACAGATGGCGGTGAGGGCATCGTAGGGGTGGCGTTGTGGGATCCGCCCGGTCGGTGGGACACCAGCACAACCGAATTCCTGTTCTCTGCTTCCCAGCTAACCGCAGCGTTTGCGCATCGGCTTCCCGCTGCGCTGCGCACTCGCCGACTGTTCGACCGTTGGCATCCCCGCGAACCGCACTGGTATCTGTGCAACCTCGCCGTGCTTCCGCGGTATCAGCGTCAGGGTATCGGCGGCGCGCTCCTGCGCTCGGGGTGCAGCCGCTGCGATAGGGATCAACAGGCCGCCTACCTGGTGTGCACCCGTGACGAGAATATCGGGCTGTACGAGGCAGCCGGATTCGCCACCGTGACCCCTTTCGATGTGGATGGCACACCCCTGTGGCCGATGTGGCGTGATCCGCACGCCATCGGCCGATGACCCGCCGCCAGCTTCCGTTCTTCGCGGCCACCGCTCTCGCGATGGCCTTCGTATCTGGAACCCCTTGTGTCGCAGGCGAACCCGTCGGCTGCACGCAGATCGACGTGCCGGTGACGATCGAGGCGGGCGGTGGGCCGGTCGCGGGCACGCTGTGCATGCCACCCGGAGCTACCCGGATACAGGTGCTGCTGCCGGGACTCACCTACGACCGTACGTACTGGGATTTCTCGTCCCCGGACGATTCCTACTCCTACGTGCGGCACGAAACGCGACGCGGCGAGGGCACGCTGGCACTGGACCGGCTCGGTACCGGCCGCTCCTGGCATCCACCCAGCGCCGCCCTCACGTATACGGCCCAAGCCAGTGCGATCCGGCAAGTCATCGCCGCAGTCCACGCAGGCCGAGTTACCGGGAGCAGTCTCGACAGCGTCATCCTGGTCGGCCACAGTTACGGCGCTTACATAGCGTTCGGGGCTGTCGGGTCCGGGGCGGTCGTCGATGCAGTGATCGCCACCGGCGCAACCCATTCCCCGCTCGACTACGCCGCTCTCGCCGCGTCCCCTGTCCTCACGATGCCCGCAACACTCGACCCGCGGCTCGCCGGCCACCTCGGCGCCGCCGACCTCGGATACATGACCACCTGGCCGGGCGCACGAGCGATGTTCTATGCCAACGCCGACCCCGACATCGTCGCGGCCGACGAAGCGCGCAAAGACACCGCCGGATACCTCGAAGCCTCCACAGCCTCTCCAGAACTGATCGAAAGGGCGTCCCGCGCCATCGACCTCCCCGTTCTCACCATGGTCGGCAGCGCCGACTTCACCTCCTGCACCGGCGACGACTGTGCCTCCGACATGACATTGACCGCAGCCGAACAACCACACTTCGGAACACACGCCCACCTGCACGCCACCGTGATCCCCGGAGCCGGGCACAACCTCACCCTGGAACGATCCCACCGTGCAATATGGTCGGCGATCGATGACTTTCTCGGCACGATCGCCGATCATGGATTCCGATGAGGACAGCACATCGTTCGCGACGCTCCCTCCCACACCCGCGAGGCCGAGTGCCACTGCTCGGTGATGTGCTGACTCTCGACCTGGCCCGCCCGACCCAGCAGGCCGCACGTGACGCGCGCCGCCTCGGCGGCATCTTCGAACGCCGCATCTTCGGTCAACCCGTCATCATCGTCTCCAGCACCGACCTGATCGAACAGGTCAACGACGACCGGTCTTGGGCCAAACACGTCGGAGCCATCCTCACGCCATTGCGAGAGATCGCCGGACGCGGCCTATTCACCGCATTCAACGACGAACCCGAATGGGAAGCCGCGCACCGGGTCCTCATGCAAGGGTTCACTAGGGAGGCGATGCGCGGCTATCACGACACTATGCTCACCGTCGTCGACGAACTCATGGACCGCTGGCGCACCCGCACCGGTGAATGGATCGACATCACTGCAGACGCCCAGCAGATGGCCTTGGAAATCATCGCACGCGCCGGATTCGGCCAGAGTTTCGGCGGATTCGCCGACGACCGCCACTTCGGCATCGCACTCCAGCGTGGGCTGGGGTATCTGAATCGGACCGTCAATCTGCCGACTCTCGCGAGATCTACCGTGCTGCGCCGACGAACAGCACAGCACCACCGAGATCTCGCTCTGCTGCACCGTGTTGTCGACGACAGGATCTCCGCCCGGTGCACGGCACCGCAACCACGTAACGACCTGCTCGGCCTGATGCTCGCCGCACCGGACCAGCTCGACGACACCGCTATCCATGCCCAATGCCTCACCATGCTGGTCGCCGGGCACGAAACCACCGCTGCTGCGCTATCTTTCGCGCTGTACGAGCTGGCACGTCACCCCACCATCGCCGACAAGGCCCGCGCCGAAATCGACGAGATACTACCAGGTATGGAAGCGATCGGTTACGAGGATGTCGCGCGCCTGCGCTACCTGCGCCGAATCCTCGACGAGACACTGCGACTGTGGCCGGTCGCCCCCGGCTACTTCCGCGAGGCCACCCGCCCCGTAACCCTCGCGGAATACGAATTCTCCCCCGGAGACTGGGTTTTCGTGCTGACACTGGCAGCCCACCGCGACCCGAACGGCTGGGGCGACGACGCTGAGCAGTTCGACCCGGACAGGTGGGCACCGGACCGACTACGCCAACTCGGCTCGCACATCTACAAGCCGTGGGGGACCGGCCCCCGAGCCTGCATTGGCCGCCAGTTCGCCCTACACGAACTCACCGTAGCTCTAGCGCGAACCCTTCAATCCTTCGACCTGACAGCAGACCCCAGCTACGCCCTCGACGTCACCGAGCAGATCACAATCAAACCCAACCGTTTACGCCTACACCTGGCACCACGAACTTGACGGCACCACAACGCCGGGGCGGCCACGCTTACGACGCGCTGTCTTCACTACCAGGAACGGCAAGACCGGACCGTGCCGCTGCGCGGGAACGGTGACCTCAGCGGGTGTTGACCCCGGCGGGATCACGCCAGTTCAACGGGGGTTGTCGACATGCTCGAGCAGTGCGCGTGTCCCAGCGGTTGCTGGCTGACGGCCCGGGTTTGTCATCAATCCCGCCATTTAATGACTGACGTCAGCCAACGACGCTAACGGACGCCAACGCTAGTGTTCGATATCACATACCAAATCCGGTGCGGCATCGACATATCCGCAGTTCAGGGCCCTAACGGCCACAACGACATTCAACACCGGTAGGTCTTGACAACGGCACCAATCGCAAGCTAGTTCGACGTGAGTACATGGAGTTACCCATGTACTTACGAAATCAGTTGTCTCGTAAGGTTCTTTCAGGATCGCCTCACTCCGGAGGCAGCAGGTCCGGGCGACGCGCGCGGGTGCGGGCCAGCGACTGCTCCCGCCGCCAAGCGTCGACCCTGGCGTGGTTGCCGGACAGCAGGATCTCGGGGACGTCCAGGCCGCGCCAGGTTACCGGGCGGGTGTAGCTGGGGCCCTCGAGCAGGCCGTCGGAGAACGAGTCCTGTTCGTGGGACTGTTGGTTGCCGAGGACGCCGGGGAGCAGGCGGACTACCGCTTCGGTCATGACCAGGACCGCGGCCTCGCCGCCGATGAGGACGTAGTCGCCGATGCTGACCTCCTCGACGCGCACGCGGCGGGCGGCGTCGTCGAAGACTCGCTGATCGATGCCCTCGTAGCGGCCGCAGGCGAATACCAGGTGGTGTTCGGCGGCCCAGCGGTGCGCGGTGGCCTGGGTGAACGGCACGCCCGCGGGCGTGGGGACGATCAGCAGCGCGTCGTCGGGGCAGACCGCGTCGAGGGCGTCGCCCCACACCGTCGGTTTCATGACCATGCCGGGCCCGCCCCCGTACGGCGAATCGTCCACGGACTTGTGCACGTCGTGCGTCCAGTCCCGCAGATCGTGCACCCCGACCTCGATGAGCCCCTTATCGATGGCCTTGCCCAGCAACGCCGTTCGCAGCGGCTCCAGATATTCGGGGAAGATCGTGACGACGTCGATACGCATACCCGTCACTCCTTGTCGAGAAGCCCCTCGGGCGGATCGATGACGACCAGCCGGTCGGCGATCGACACGGTGGGCACGATCGCGGTCACGAACGGGATGAGGATTTCACGGCCGTCGTCGGCGGCGCGGACCGACAGCAACTCGCCCGCGGCGGAGTGCAGCACCTCGGTCACCTCGCCGACGACGCTGCCGTCGGTGAGCCGCACGGTGAGGCCCTCGAGCTCGTGATCGTAGAACTCGTCGGGATCATCCGACGGCGGCAGATCGGCGGAGTCGACCAGGAACACCGTGCCGCGCAACGCATCCGCGGCGGCCCGATCCTCGATTCCCCGCAGGCGCACGAGGAGTCGGCCCGAGTGCTCCCGGACCGACTCGATCGTGTACTCCTGCAGGGCTTTCGCGCGCGGCAACCGGCCGCGCAGCAGAGCGCCGGGCGCGAACCGCTGTTCGGGTTCGTCGGTGCGCACCTCGATCACGAGTTCGCCCCGCACGCCGTGGGACTTGGCGACCCGCCCGACTACCAGTTCCATTACTGATCTGTATCGACCACGTCGACCCGGATCCCCCGGCCGCCGATACCGGCGACGAGGGTGCGCAGGGCGGTGGCGGTGCGGCCGCCGCGGCCGATCACCTTGCCCAGATCATCCGGATGGACGTGCACCTCGACGGTGCGGCCGCGGCGGCTGGTGATCAGCTCGACCCGGACGTCGTCGGGATTGGCGACGATGCCGCGAACCAGATGTTCGACGGCATCGGCGACGACCGCGCTCATTACTCGGCAGCCTCGGTCGCGGCGTCCGCACCGGCGGCCTCGTCGGCCTTCTTGGCGGCCTTCTTCTTCGGGGTCACGGCCTCGGCGACCGGCTCGTTGTCGGCGGCGGCCAGGGCGGCGTTGAAGCGGTCCAGCTTGGAGGGCTTGGGGGCCTTGACCTTCAGGGTGCCCTCGGCGCCCGGCAGGCCCTTGAACTTCTGCCAGTCGCCGGTGATCTCCAGCAGGCGCTTGACCGGCTCGGTCGGCTGCGCGCCGACACCCAGCCAGTACTGCACGCGCTCGGAGTCGACCTCGATCAGCGAGGGCTCTTCCTTCGGGTGGTACTTGCCGACGTTCTCGATCGCCCGGCCGTCCCGGCGGGTGCGCGCATCCGCGATGACGATGCGGTACTGCGGGTTGCGGATCTTCCCGAGCCGGGTGAGCTTGATACGAACAGCCATGAGCTGATGCCTTTCGGTGTCGGCCGCCCGAAGACGACCGGATTGGTCACGGCGCAATTCAGCAGCCCGCACGGGGTACGGGCCCGGTTTTGCGTAGAGTGTGTGACCGCCGCGCGGTACGTAACCGGAGACGGGCTGACACTGTCCTCGACGAGGACGGTGGTCCATTTTGCCAGACGAGTCCGGTGGGGCAGAAATCGGGCCGAGTCAGCGCAGATCTGCGGTCGGCACCTCGACCTTCACCGGAGCCGGAGGCATGATCGCCTCACCAGCCTCGGCGAAGATCTCCTGCCGATAGCCGGTCTGACCGAACCGATAACCCCAGAACTTGGCCGGTTGCCCGTCCGGCAGCTCCACAATCCAGAGATACGGGATACGCGCGCCCGCGTAGGCAGCCACTTTGGTGTCGCGCTCCGCCCGGGTGTTGCCGGACGACCAGACCTCCACCGCGAGGACCACGTTGTCGGGCGCGAAGCTGGTGTGGTTGACATCGACATCCACGACGACGACATCGGGAATAACGCCGGTCCGGAACGCGGTGCTCAGTCGAACACCAACTCCGGGAAGAACATGCAGATCACTACGACCAGCAGCTTTGAGCGAATCGTCCAGCCAGAGCGCAAGTCGGAAGGTGGCGTGCTGATGCGAGCCCGTAGGCGGCGGTGTCATGTAGAGGTACCCCAGGATGAGCTCGAGTCGAGAACCATCGGCAGGCTGATCTTCGGCCAGCCAGTCTTCCACAGTCATGGGCCCCAGGGGGTGAATCGTAGAAACCTCGGCGGTCATGGTCATTTCCCCGTCCGATCTGCTCAGCTTCAGCTCCGTGCGCCTGGGCGGCCGGTCACCTCATTCCGGGCTACCTCGAGACCATTCTTGCATTCCGCTCCGACTGCGGTCCGGTATCCCTTACATCCTCGCGGGCGCCGTGGCGGAGATGGCCCTGGTGGCCACCCACGGCCCGCCGCACCACATCCGCCAGCCCAGCGATCGCACCGTGATATCGAGCGCACCGGCCTCGGCGAGAGTGTTCCGATATTTGGGCAGGTTGCGGATGTCGGCGATGAGCAGGCGACCACCGGGACGCAGCACGCGCAGCGCCTCGCGGACGGCATCGGCCCGGCCCTCGGTGGAGTTGATGTTGTGGATGGCGAGGCTCGAGACGACCACATCGAACTCGCCGTCGCGGAACGGAAGCCCGGTCATATCGCCGGTGCGCAGCTCGATGCGATCGGCGACGCCCTCGGCGGCGGCATTGCGCTCGGTGGCGGCCTGCTCGTTGCCGGACTGGTCGACCGAGCGCCACAGATCGACGCCGACCGCGCGGCCGTTCGGCAACCGACGGGCCGCGGCCAGCAGCACGGCGCCGCGCCCGCAACCCATATCCAGCAGGCGCTCGTCGCCGCGCAGGCCCAATCCGTCCAGCAGTTCGCCCCAGACCTGGAACTTGCCGCGGCGAGTGGCATGCATGTACAGCACGAACTGCACCGTCATCGCCACGGCCAAGGCGAAGAAGAACCAGCCGACCGCCGAACTGAAGGCCGGGCCCAGGGTCACCGCGAGCACCAGATAAACCACGGCGAACCCGCCGAGCATGAGCGCCACCGGCGGTGCGTCCACCCCGTACTGCCCGCGCCGCTCCTCCGCCGAGACCACACCCATCGCCTCGTCCTCTCACTCCGACTGCGGTCCGTTATGCCATAACATCGCCGTCCATGGCGAGGGATACGGCCGCAGAGACGGATACACCCCGCCCGTCAGCGATGTCCGGTGACCGGATCGCGGCGTGGGTACACCCGCCCGCGGAGCACCACGTAGGCGGGTGTGTCCAGTGCGGACCGGCCGCTGCGTGGGTCCGCCTCGTACACAACGAAATCCGCGGGGGCGTCGGGTTCGATGCTCGGGCGGCCGAGCCAGGCGCGGGCCTTCCAGGAGGCGGCGGCCAATGCCTCGTGGCGGGTGAGGCCCGCGGCTGCCAGGGCCTCGATCTCGTCGGCGATGCGGCCGTGGTGGATGCCGCCGCCCGCGTCGGTGCCGGCGTAGATGGGTACGCCCGCGTCGTGGGCGGCGGCCACCGTGTCTCGGACGCGGCGGTGCAGGTCGCGCATGTGGGTCGCGTAGGCGGGGTATTTGGTTGCGCCGTCGGCGATTTCGGGGAATGTCGCGATATTGATCAGGGTGGGTACGAGCGCGGTGCCGTGCCGGACCATCGCCTCGATGGTCTCGTCGGTGAGCCCGGTGCCGTGTTCGATGCAGTCGATGCCCGCGCCGATCAGGCCGCCGAGCGCGTCCTCGCCGAAGACGTGCGCGGTGACGCGGGCGCCCTCGCGGTGGGCGGCGTCGATGGCCTCCTTCAGGATCGCGTCGCTCCACAGCGGGCGCAGGTCGCCCGCCGCGCGGTCGATCCAGTCGCCGACGATCTTGACCCAGCCGTCGCCCCGCCGCGCCTGCTCGGCGACGATGTCCGGCAGATCCCGCTCGTCGTCCAGCTCGATGCCCAGTTCGCGGATGTAGCGCTTGGGCCGGGCGATGTGCCGCCCGGCGCGGATGATCTTCGGCAGGTCCGCACGCTCGTCGATGAAGCGGGTGTCGATCGGGGATCCGGCGTCGCGCAGCAGCAGCGCGCCCGCGTCGCGCTCGGTCTCGGCCTGGGCGATCGCACCGGCGCGATCCTCGTGCCCGCCGCCGTAACGGATGCCGACGTGGCAATGCGCGTCGACCAGTCCGGGCACGATCCAGCCTGTCGCACACAGGGTTTCGGCGTCGCGAATCGGCTCGAACGAGATCCGGCCGTCGCACACCCACAGATCGCGCACCTCGTCGTCCGGGAGCACCACTCCCCGCAGATGCAGCCGCATACCGCCTCCTGGTCGCCGTTCCCCTGGAAAGAGCAGTGGCATGACCGAGATCATGCCACCGTCGATTCCGGAGTGCGCCGGTCAGAAGAACACTGCTACACCACCGTGGCTCGAGCAGGTGCCGGAGCGGTGCGTGCTGAAACTGTAGGTCCCGTCCTTGCACTGCGCGGTCGCGCCCGGCGGCGGCGCCGAGGCCGATTCGGGGCGATGCACGCACTGCCCGTTCGAATTGACATACGAGCTCCGGTCGCAGCTGGCGGCCGGCTGCGGCACCGCGCCGAGATCGTTCGGGGCGGGTGCCGGTGCGGCCGACATCGGTGGCTCGGTCGTTCCGGCGGCCGGGAGCGGGGCGGCGGGGGCCGCGATCGTCGTCGGTGCGCTACTCGGGAGCGGGCCGCCGGAGGTGTTCGCCGAGGGTGTGCAACCGGCCAAGGCGATCGCCGCGGCGCCGCCCACCAACCAACCCGCCATGCGGAGCGTGTAATTCATCATTGTCCTTCTTCTGCGCCGCTGCCGGAGTTCACCGGCACGACGACGCGACCTTTGTTCACGGAATGCACGGTGCGTGATCTCAGGTCGAAATCGCCTGCGGCACAGGAAGATCAACAGGGACTGGCGCACGATACGCCCCCGATGTCGACGCCGCGACCGACGACGTTACGGCCGCCAGTCGAGCCCTCCTGACACCCGCCGACGCCGAACAGGGGCGAGCCGATCGGCTCGCCCCTGAATCCTGGCGCTGGCTAGTTCTTGGGGAACTTCAGCTTCGACAGATCGATGCCGTCGAGGCCCGGCGGCAGCTGGTCGAGACCGGCGGGCATGTCCGACAGGTCGGGGAAGCCCGCGGGCATGCCACCGGGCAGGGCGGGCATGCCGGGGAAGCCGCCGCGCATCTTCGGCGGGGTCGGGCCGCGGCCGCCCTTCTTGCCCTTCTTCCCCTTCTTGGCGTTCTTGCCGCCGCGGCGGGAGCCGGGCAGGCCCATCTGCCGACCCATGGCGGCCATCATCTTGCGGGCCTCGAAGAAGCGGTCGACCAGCTGGTTCACGTCCGAGACCGCGACGCCGGAGCCGTTGGCGATGCGCAGGCGGCGGGAGGCGTTGATGATCTTCGGGTTCGCGCGCTCGGCCGGGGTCATGCCGCGGATGATGGCCTGCACCCGGTCCAGTTGCTTGTCGTCGACCTGGGCGATGGCGTCCTTCATCTGGCCCGCGCCCGGCAGCATGCCTAAGAGGTTGCCGATCGGGCCCATCTTGCGGATGGCCAGCATCTGCTCGAGGAAGTCCTCGAGGGTGAGCTCGCCGGAGCCGATCTTGCGGGCGGCGTCCTCGGCCTGCCGCTGGTCGTAGACCTGTTCGGCCTGCTCGATGAGGGTGAGCAGGTCGCCCATGCCGAGGATGCGGCTGGACATGCGGTCCGGGTGGAAGACGTCGAAGTCCTCGAGCTTCTCACCGGTGGAGGCGAACAGGATCGGGACGCCGGTGACCTCGCGCACGCTCAGCGCGGCGCCGCCGCGGGCGTCGCCGTCGAGCTTGGTGAGCACGACGCCGGTGAAGCCGACACCGTCGCGGAACGCCTCGGCCGTGCTGACCGCGTCCTGACCGATCATGGCGTCGAGCACGAACAGCGTCTCGTCGGGCTGCACGGCGTCGCGGATGCCCGCGGCCTGCCGCATGAGCTCCTCGTCGATGCCGAGGCGGCCGGCGGTGTCGACGATGACGATGTCGTACTGCCGCTGCCGGGCCTCCTCGACACCGGCCTGCGCCACCTCGACCGGGTCGGCGGCCGTGACGCCGAGCGCGTTCTCGCCGCCGCCGATCGAGGTGCCCGGATGCGGCGCGAATACCGGCACCCCGGCCCGCTCGCCGACCACCTGCAGCTGGGTGACCGCGCCCGGGCGCTGCAGGTCACAGGCCACCAGCAGCGGCGTATGCCCTTGGCCCTTCAGCCATTTCGCGAGCTTGCCCGCGAGCGTGGTCTTACCGGCGCCCTGCAGACCGGCGAGCATGATCACCGTCGGCGGGTTCTTGGCGAACTGCAGCCGCCGCGTCTCGCCACCGAGGATGCCGACCAGCTCCTCGTTGACGATCTTGACGACCTGCTGCGCCGGATTCAGCGCCCCGGAGACCTCGGCGCCCTTGGCGCGCTCCTTGATCCGGGCGATGAACTGTCGGACCACCGGGAGCGCTACGTCGGCCTCGAGCAGGGCCAGCCGGATCTCGCGGGCGGTCGCGTCGATATCGGCCGGTGACAGACGCCCTTTACCGCGCAAATCCTTGAGGGCACCGGTCAACCGGTCGGACAGTGATTCGAACACCGATCGCGCTCCTGGGGTTACTCGAGGGACATCACTCGACATACCAGGGTACGGGGAACGCGCGACCTGACGGATTCGCCCCGGCCAAAAGCGTGCCGGGGCAAGAGTGAGTGCCGCGCCCTACTCGAGGGTGCGGCGGCGGGGGCGGGGGGTTTGGCGGATGTCGCGGTCTTCGGAGGTGACCATGCCTACGGCTTCGCGGGCGGTGAGGCCGAGTTCCAGGGCCATGTTGTCGAGCATGGACCATTCGGCTTCGGTCGGCTCGGTTCGGCTGACCGTGGCGGCGATGGTCATGGCGGTGACGGCCTGTTGGCCGGACAGGGTGCGGCCGGGCAACCAGGAGACCACCCAGCGATCGCCGCCGACGCAGCGTGCGATGTGCTGCGTTTCATCGCTGGTCATCATCGACGCGGAGACGACCTCAATTGCCACCGACCCGCTCCCCTCACGCACCGAGACAACCGGACCCGTCCGATAGTAGAGTGGCGCAGGTCACATGCGACAGAGGTTGCGGCAAATGGCAAGCAACAATCTTGTTAACCAGCAATCGACCAGTTTGCCGGCAACTTTCGGGTCGGGGCGACCATTCAGTAACTGCCCCCGGACCCGGTGTCGGCGTCCGTTTCCCCCGGCTTCTTCGGCTCCGGTTGCGGAACCACCGCGAGCACCGCGGCCTCGATCTCGGCCCGCCGCCGCGGCCCGTCGGAGTCCCCCAGATCCAGACAGAACACGTCCACCACGGCCGCGCCGTGGGTGACCACCTTCGCCCACCGCACATCGGCCCCGGCCCCCGACAGCGCCGCCGCCAACCGGCTGAGCAGCCCGATCCGGTCCTCGGCGCGCAGTTCCAGCAGCACCTGGCCGGGCATCGAGGTGTCGGTCCACAGCACGCGGGGCCGGGCGTGCGCGTACGGGCTGGGCCGCAGCCCGGCCTCGCGCTCCTTCTTCGCCAGCACCGCCGCCAGGTCCAGGTCGCCGTTGATCGCGCGGATCAGCTCCTGGCGCAGCAGCCCGGCGTCGGGCGGATCGCCGAATTTCGGGGTGACGACGAAGGTGTCGACGGTCGCCTCCCCCGCGCCGCCCAGCGACGCCGACAGCACCCGCAGCGAATGCAGGGCGAGCACCCCGGCGGCCTCCGACAGCAGGCCCGGCGTATCGGGGGCGATGACGGTGACGACGTGGGTGTAGCGGCCGTCGCCGGGCCGCAGCTCCACGTGCACGCCGCCCGCCTTGGCCTTGTCGAGCAGTTCGGGCGCGATCGGATCCGGTTGCGGCTGCGGCTCTCCCGCCATGGCCAGTCGGCAGCGGCGCACCAGATCGCCGATGAGCGACGCCTTCCAGTCGCCCCACACGCCCGGCCCGGTGGCCAGCGAGTCGGCCTCGGCGAGCGTGTTCAGCAGCTCCAGCAGCTGCGGATCGCCGCCGAGCGCGTCGACGACCATCCGCACCGTCGCGGGATCGGCCAGGTCGCGGCGGGTCGCGGTGTCCGGCAGCAGCAGATGGTGCCGGACGATCGCGCCCAGCGTGCGCACGTCCGAGGGCCACAGTCCCAGCCTGCGGCCGATGCTGAGGGCCAGTTCGGCGCCGACCACGCTGTGATCCTCGGTGCGGCCCTTGCCGATATCGTGCAGCAGCGCGCCGAGCAGCAGCAGGTCCGGGCGGGCCACGCGGGTGGTCAGCGCGCTCGCGTAGGCCACGGTCTCGACCAGGTGCCGGTCCACGGTCCAGATGTGCACGGCATCGCGCGGCGGCAGATCGCGCACCGCGCCCCATTCCGGAAACAGCCTGCCCCACAGGCCCGTCCGGTCCAGCGCCTCCACCGCGTCGACGGTGCCGCGGCCCGCGCCCAGCAGCACCAGCAGGTCGTTGACCGCCTCGCGCGGCCAGGGCTCGCGCAGCTCGGGGGCGTCCTCGGAGAGGCGGTTGAGCGTGGTGGCCGCCATCGGCAGCCCGCTCTGCGCCGACGCCGCCGCCACCCGCAGTATCAGGCCGGGATCGCGCCGCGGCCGGGCGTCGCGGGCCAGCACCACCTCCCCGGCGTGCTCGACCACGCCTTCGTCGAGCGGACGGCGCACCGGCATGCGGCGCAGCCGCGCCAATCCGCGTCGGGGCAGGGCGTTTCCGGCCGTGCGCAGGCCGACGTCGACGGAGTAGCCGACCGTGCGGGCGGCGTCGCTGAGCGTGCGGGCCAGGTCGAAACGATCGCCGATGCGCAGCGCGGCGCCGATCTCGTCGGCGTCCTGGGCGCGCAGCTGGTCGCGGGAGCGACCCGCCACCCGATGCAGTTCGGTGCGCACGTCGAGCAGCCGCCGGTGCGCCTGCTTCAGGCCGCCGCCCGGCACGTCCGGGCCGAGTCCGGGCATGGCATCGGTCAATTGGGCGATGGCGAGCGCGTCGAGCAGCTGGATGTCGCGCAGGCCGCCGCGCCCGTTCTTCAGATCCGGTTCGGCGCGGTGGGCGATCTCGCCGTTGCGCTTCCAGCGAGCCTGCGCCTGCTCCACCAGATCGCCGAAGCGGGAACGGATTCCGGTGCGCCACTCGCGGCGCACCCCGCCGATGAGCAGATTGCTCAGCTCGGCGTCGCCCACGATGTGGCGGGCGTCGAGCAGGCCGAGCGCGGCGGTGAGGTCGTCGGCGGCCACCCGCAGCGCCTGCGGCACCGAACGCACGCTGTGGTCGAGCTTGAGGTGGGCGTCCCACAGCGGATACCAGAGCCGGTCGGCCACCTCGGCGACCCGCGCCGGATCCACATCGTCGTGCAGCAGCACCAGATCCAGGTCCGAATACGGCAGCATCTCCCGGCGACCCAGCCCGCCGACCGCGACCACGGCGAGGCCGCTGTCGCCGGTGATGCCGAGCTCGGCCCCCTTGGCGGTGAGCCACAGATCGTGCAGATCGACCAGCGCCCCGCGCAGCGCCTCGGCATCGAGACGGGGGTGGCGGGTGTCGCCGCCGTCGAGCAACTGGTCCCGCGCCCGGACCAGATCCGTTGCGCCGCCCGAGAGTTCGTCACGCGCCTTGCCCACAACCCACCACCCCGCCACTCGATATCCGGTTCCGCCGCCGCCCGTGGTCGTCGCTACAGCGCGTCGGCGCCGCGCTCCCCGGTGCGGACCCGGATCACCGAATCCACCGGCGTCACCCACACCTTGCCGTCGCCGATCTTCCCGGTGCGCGCGGCCTCCACGATCACCTCGACGACCTTCTCCACCGAGGCATCGTCCACGACCACCTCGACCCGCACCTTCGGGACGAAATCGACCGAGTACTCGGCACCGCGGTACACCTCGGTGTGCCCCTTCTGCCGCCCGTAGCCCTGGACCTCGCTGACGGTCATGCCCAGCACACCTGCCTGCTCCAACCCGCTCTTCACGTCCTCGAGCGTGAACGGTTTGACGATCGCGGTAACCAGTTTCATTTCGTCATGCCTCCTTGACGGCGGTCCGGGCCGTGCCACCTACAACAGCGAAATCGTATGCCGTTTCGGCATGCTCCGATTCATCCATACCCTGGAACTCCTCTTCCTCCGAGGCCCGCACGCCGGTCGTGAGCTTGAGGATGTAGGCCAGGATCAGCGACACCACGAAGGAGAACGCCAGCACGGTGAACGCGCCCACGGCCTGCTTGCCGAGCTGGGCGAAACCGCCGCCGTAGAACAGCCCGCGGGCCCCGTTCAGCGCCGCCGACGCGCCGGATTCCGGGCACAGGAACAGGCCGATCATCAGGGTGCCGACCACACCGCCGACCAGGTGCACGCCCACCACGTCGAGCGAGTCGTCGAAGCCGAGCTTGAACTTGAGCCCGACCGCCAGCGCGCACAGCATGCCCGCGACCGCGCCGATGGCCAGCGCGCCGAGCACGTTCACCGACGAGCAGGAGGGCGTGATGGCGACCAGGCCCGCGACGATGCCCGACGCCGCGCCGAGGCTGGTGGGCCTGCCGTCGCGGATCTTCTCCACCAGCAGCCAGCCGAGCATGGCGGCACAGGTGACGAAGGTGGTGGTGAGGAAGGTGGAACCGGCCAGGCCGTTGGAGCTCACCGACGACCCGGCGTTGAAACCGAACCAGCCGAACCACAGCAGACCGGCGCCCAGCATGACGAAGGGGAGGTTGTGCGGGCGCATCGGCGACTTGGGCCAGCCCTTGCGGCGACCCAGCACCAGGCACAGCGCCAGGCCCGCGGCGCCGGCGTTGATGTGCACCGCGGTGCCGCCCGCGAAGTCGATGGCCTGCAACTTGTTCAGAATCCAGCCGCCCTCGTGGACCAGGTTGCCCGCCGGATCGCTGACATTGCCGTCGAACACCCAGTGCGCGACGGGGAAGTAGACGACGGTCACCCAGACGGCGGCGAAGATCAGCCACGCGCGGAACTTCAGCCGGTCGGCCACGGCACCGGAGATGAGGGCCACGGTGATGATGGCGAACATCAGCTGGAAGGCGACGAAGACGGTCATCGGGATGGTGCCCGACAGCGGGATGTCGGCCCCGTGCACGGCGGCGGCGCCGGTCGAGGGGTCGGCGGGCGCGGCCTTGACCCCGTTGCCGCCGATCAGTCCCTTCAGGCCGAAGAACTGGCCGGGATCGCCGAGGACGCCGAACGTGTTGTTGCCGAACGCTTCCGAGAAACCGTAGAGCGCCCACAGCACGCCGACGATGCCCATCGCGCTGATGCTCATCATGATCATGTTCAGGACGTTCTTCGACCGGACCATGCCGCCGTAGAAGAATGCCAGTCCCGGTGTCATCAGCAGGACGAGCGCCGAGCTCGCCAGCATCCACGCGGTGTCACCGGTGTCGGGAACACCGACCAGGGGATACGCCACCTTGTTTCCTCCTCATCTCGGGCCCGGCCAGACCTCGGCAACGAGCCTGCAGAGAAGGTTCGCGAGTGGGTGTTTCCTCCGTGCCGCCGTGATGTTTCACATGCGTGAACGGATGAGCGCCTTGTGTTTCGACCGTATTTCGCGCACGGTCGCGTATTCCCGTCCGGAAAGACCTGGTCAGCCCAGCAGTGCGTCGACGAAGGCGCCCGGCTCGAAGGGAGCCAGGTCGTCGGCGCCCTCGCCCAGGCCGACCAGTTTCACCGGCACGCCGAGTTCGTGCTGGACCTGGAAGACGATGCCGCCCTTGGCGGTTCCGTCGAGCTTGGTCAGCACGACGCCGGTGATGTCGACCACCTCGGCGAAGACGCGGGCCTGGGTGAGGCCGTTCTGGCCGACCGTGGCGTCCAGCACCAGCAGCACCTCGTCGACGGCGGCCTTCTTCTCCACCACGCGCTTGACCTTGCCCAGCTCGTCCATCAGGCCGGTCTTGGTGTGCAGGCGGCCCGCGGTATCGATGAGCACGACGTCCACGCCGTTATCGATGCCGGTGCTGACCGCGTCGAAGGCGACCGAGGCCGGGTCCGCGCCCTCGCGGCCGCGCACGGTGTCCGCGCCGACCCGCTCGCCCCAGGTCTGCAGCTGATCGGCGGCCGCGGCGCGGAAGGTGTCGGCGGCGCCGAGCAGCACCCGGCGGCCGTCGGCGACCAGCACCCGGGCCAGCTTGCCGGTGGTGGTGGTCTTGCCGGTGCCGTTGACGCCGACGACCAGCAGGATCGACGGGTGATCGTCGTGCGGCAGGGCGCGGACGGACCGGTTCAGCTCGGGGCGTAAGGCCTCGATCAGCACGTCGCGCAGCACCTGGCGGGCCTGGTCGGCCGTGCGCACGGTCCGCGAGGCCAGCTCCTCGCGCAGCCGCTGCACGACCGCGGTGGTGCTGGCCGTCCCGAGATCGGCCATCACCAGCGTGTCCTCGATCTCCTCCCAGGAGTCCTCGTCGAGATCCCCACCCCCCAGCAGCCCGAGCAGACTCTTACCAACCGCATTCTGCGACCGAGCCAGCCGCCCACGCAGCCGCGTAAGCCGCCCCGAGGTGGGCTCGATCTCCTCCACCTGAACGGGCGCGGACGGCACAACCTCAGCGGGAGCGGACGGCGCAGCCTGGGCCGGAGCAGACGATGGGGCCTTGGTGGGAGCAGACGGCGCGGCCTGGGCCGGAGCAGATGGCGCGGCCTTGGCGGGCGCAGACGACGCGGCCTGGGCGGGCGCGGACGGCGGGACCTTGGTGGGAGCGGAGGGCGCGGCCTTGGCGGGCGCCGACGACTCAGCCTCGGCGGGAGCAGACGACGCGGCCTCAGGGCGAGCAGACGACGCAGCCTCAGGGCGAGCAGACGACGCAGCCTCAGTAGAAGCGGACGACGCAACCTCAGCGGGAGCAGTTGGCGCAACCTCGGTGGGAGCAGACGACGCATCCCCGGTGGTACCGGACGGCGCAACCTCCGAAGAGTCGGTCGGCGCAGCCTCGGTGGGGGCGGTCGGCGCGGTGGATGTTGTCGCAGTGTCCTGCGCGGAGGCGGGCGAGGCTGCGCGCTCGGCCGTTTCGGCGGAAGGAGAGGATATCGGGGCGGCGGAGTCCGTCGGCGCCTGCTCGGTGGTTTCCGGTTCCGGAAGCCGGACATCGGTGATCGTGCGGCGGACCGAATCGCGCGGGATCGCGGCATCGTCGCCGATGTGCGGCTGGCCCTCGTCGTCGGTGCGCTCGATCGGCACCGGCTCCGGGCGCGGCGGCGGCGCGGTGGCGGTGCCGCCCTGACTGAAGCTGAATCCCCCGGACGCCGTATAGCCACCCGACCGGTCGGTCACTTCCTTCTCGGGAGCCTTCGGCGTCAGGGTCACCCGACGCCGCCGGTACAGGACGAATCCGGAGACGAACGCCACCAGGAGCACGGCGACGATCGCGGCGATCAGAATCCAAGCTTGCGCAGTCACGGGCCCCATCCTGTCAGAACCGGCGGTGTCGCCACGCAGGCGGCGGGAAGACCCCGGCGAAACCGCGGCAGGTCAGCCGAGCCGGGTGTAGTTGGCCGCCTCCGATTCCTCCGGGGCCGTGCCGAGGAAGGCGTCGAGCATCTCGTCGGCCACGGTGGCCGAGGTCAGGCGCAGGCCGAGGGCCAGAACGTTCGCGTCGTTCCATTTGCGCGCGCCCGCGGCGGTCTCGCGATCGGTGCACAGCGCGGCACGCACGCCGGGCACCTTGTTCGCGGCGATCGACACGCCGGTCCCGGTCCAGCAGCACACCACGCCGCGCTCGGCGCGCCCGTCGGCGACCGCCTCCCCTACCCCGCGCCCGACCTCGGGCCAGGCGATGTCCTCGCCGACCACCACGACCTCGTGCCCCCGCTCGGTCAACCACCGCTTGACATGCCGGGTGATCTCGGTGGATTCGTCGGTTCCGAACGCTATCCGCATGTCACGAGGGTAGTTCGCTTAGCACATCGGGCGGCGCGGCATTCACAGACACGCCGAAATCGAGTTGTGGAGACACTCCGACTACCGACCGGTCTGGTCATCTGCACACCACGCTGCCGAAGGCGCGGCGAATCCATCACAGAGACAATAGGATCGGCGACGTGACCGATCGAAATGTGCTTGGGGGACCGCTGGAGGAGTGTGGCACCGATCCTCTCACCGGCTTCTATCGGGACGGATGCTGCAGCACCGGCCCCGAAGACCTGGGCAGTCATACGGTGTGCACGGTCGTGACGCAGGAGTTCCTGGAGCACCAGAAATCGATCGGCAACGATCTGATCACCCCGCGCCCGGAGAACAACTTCCCCGGACTACAGCCCGGCGACCGCTGGTGTGTGGTGGCGGTGCGCTGGCTGCACGCGCACGAGGACGGCGTGGCCGCCCCGGTGGTGCTGGCCGCGACGCACGAGAACGCGCTCGAGGTCGTCCCGATGGAGACATTGCGCAAATACGCCGTCGATGTCCCCGACGATGTGAGCGACCTGCTGTGACCGCGGTGGATCGACACGCCGAGCGGCGAATCATGTTGGTCCCGGACAGGGTTGGGCGTGGCGATCGGAGCGCGGTCTAGCGTGACGGGCATGGGGATCGGGGCGAGAACGGCCCGGCTGCGGGCACTCATCGAGCATCCCGGCACCGGGGCCGAGGAGCGCGCGGTCGCCGAGCGAATGCTCGCGCGAGCGCTGCGCGGGACCGGCCCGGCGCGGGAAGGCGGAGCCGATCGCCGGTACGGCGCGCGGCACGGGCGAGGCGGGCGGCACGCCGGGCTCGCGCTGATCGCGGAGCTGGTGCGCGAGGACATCGACTTCGCACGGGCCTTCGCAACCCCCCGGCTGCCCGCGGAACTCGCGCTGCGCAGCCCGATCCGCGACGCGCCCGCGACCATCGCCTACCGCGTCGACACACCGTTCGACGGGCGGATCGTCGTCACGATCGACGGCGTCCCACCGGAGTGGGGATGGGTGCTCGAGGACGGCATCGAGTCGGTGAGTCCGGCCCTGCGCGCACTCGCCGACGAGGTGGCCGAGATCGTCGATGCCTACAACCACGAGGGGGCCGATATCGATAAGCGGTTCTTCGCCAGTGTTCGGGTGGGGGAAGAGACGCTGATCTGGTAGAGCCGTCTCGGCGTGTCAGCAAAGCGCTGAAGCTCGGCTCCCCGATAATCCCCCCGTGACGCCGGGACAGCTGTGCCGCAGGTCGTTGCTTGCCATGGCGGCGGGGCTGCCGTTGGGCATGCTGCCGAAGGGGTACGGCACGGCCGCCGCGGTACCGGAACCCGCCGTCCGGTACACCATGAGCGCCTTCACCAATTACAACGAAACCGATTTGTACATCTACGAATCGGCCGATGCCGTCGACTTCACGCTGCTGCGGGGTCCCGCCTACCGGCCGCCGACCGGCCTGCTGCGCGACCCGAGCATCTTCCGTCACACCGACGGCGCCTACTACCTCACCCACACCACCGACTGGAACGGGCAGACCATCGGATTCGCCCGCAGCACCGACCGGATCGCGTGGACCTTCCTGTGCGACTACCCCGTTGGGCTGCCCGACATCCAACACACCTGGGCGCCCAAGTGGTTCGTCGACCCGCAGGGCCGGGTCGCCGTGATCGTCGCCCTGGGCAACAGCCGATCCTTCCAACCGCACCTGATGACCGCCACCGACCCGTCGCTGACCGCCTGGACGCCCCTGCGCCCGCTGGCCGGACTCACCGCCGCCCCCGGAACCGTCGGCTATATAGATACCGCCCTGGTGCAGGCGGGCGGCCGCTACTACGCCTTCACCAAGAACGAATCCACCAAGTACATCGAGCTCGCCGTCGCCGATTCCCCGTGCGGCCCCTACCGATTCCTGCACACCGGCGACTGGGCCCGCTGGGGGCCGCTGCGCGAGGGACCGTGCGTCATCGCGCTCCCCGGCGGCGGCTGGCGCATCTACTTCGATGCCTACCTGGACCGCACGTACCTGTTCAGCGACAGCCGCGACCTGCACACCTGGGCCCCGCCGCGACAGCTGCCCGGCATCTCCGGAATCGTGCGCCACTGCACCGTCCTCCCGGAGCCGGTACCGGACCCGTAACGGATTCAGCGCCAGGCGGTCTCGCCGGAATTCGGATGCTCGGCGCGGACCCGGCGGCGGTGCGCCTTCTGCCGACAGGCCGCCGAGCAGTACCGGGCCGGGCGGCCGGTACGCGGCTGCCGCAGCGGGCCGTCACAGATCGGGCAGCGGCCCGACGTTTCGTTACCCACCCCGCTTTCGTTACGGGCCGCGCCGCCGGTTCCGAGTTTCGTCACGCCCCGGCCGTCGGCGCGCATCGCCTCCAGCAACAGCGCGGCGGGCCGGGACAGGGCCCGCCCCCGGCCCGAGACCCGCTGCATGGCAACGCCTCCGGTGAACACCGTCTGGACATCGCCCAGCGTGAGGTCCGAGCGGATCGCCCCCTGCCGCTGCGCCGCGACCAGCAGCGCCTCGACGGCCCGGCGGAAGCGCTCCCCCGCCCCGTGCACCAGCGTGCGCGGCCAGCCGTCGTCGGCCTCGAGCACGTCGCACAGCGCCCTGTGGCCCGGCGTGGTGGCGATGACCTCGGTGCAGAAGGCCAGGAAGGCCGCGCCGGGATCGGCGGCGTCGCGGTAGCCGACGGCCAGCGCGGTGAGCCGGTCGACCCGCTGCTGCACAACGGCTTCCAGCAGGTCCAGCTTGCTCGGGAAGTGCCGGTGCACGGTCCCGGCGCCCACCCCGGCCCGGCGCGCGATCTCCACCAGCGACACCCCGATGCCGTGCTCGGCGAACGCGCGCTGCGCGGCGGTGAGGATGAGGGCGCGGTTGCGGCGGGCGTCGGCCCGGATCACGGCGGGCGCCGGTGCGGCGGTGGTCATTTCGTTACGGCCCCTCTCGATCCAACTGGCCTGCACGAGGTCCCCGATCCCAGGGTGCGAATACGGGTTTGATGACCCGGATTCTACCGAAAGGAACCGACCCACAGATGGGCGCGTGTGGCAATCAACCCGCGAAGGCGTTGTGTGGCATGCCGACATCGATGCTCTCCGGGTGATTCATCCCGGTCCGAAGACCCTGCGCGGCTGGCTGGACGAGACCGGCGCGGCGCAGTTGAAGGCCATGATCGACGCGGCCGAGTGACCGGCGGGGTGATGTCGGGCTACTGTTGAATCCGCCCGCGCGGACGCGCGGGCGAGGCTCGATCAATGGACGGTTAGACCGATGTCCGACATCACCAGCAAACCCCCGCTTCTCCCCGACTGGGTCAGCGACGATATCGACCCCAAGGTGCCGAGCATCGCCCGCATCTACGACTACGCGCTAGGCGGTTCCCACAACTTCAGCGTCGATCGCGAACTGGCCGAGAAGAGCCGCGCGCGGTGGCCGCACAGCCTGCACTCCGCCTGGACCAACCGGGCGTTTCTGCGGCGTGCTGTTACCTTCTGCGCCGAGCAGGGGATGACCCAGTTCCTCGATATCGGTTCGGGCATCCCGACGGCGGGCAATGTGCACGAGATCCTGGCCGATCTCGGCGTCGACGCCCGCGTGGTGTACACCGACATCGATCCGATCGCGGTGGTGATGAGCCGCCGCATTCTCGCGGATCTGCCGTGGGCCACCGCGATTCGCGGCGACGCCCGCAATCTGGACGGCCTGGTCGACGATCCGGACGTGCGGCAGATGATCGACTTCTCCGCCCCGGTGGCGGTGCTGCTGGTCGCGCTGCTGCACTACCTCCCCGACAGCGCCGACCCCCGCCGCATGATCGCGCAGCTGCGCGACCGCCTCGCCCCCGGCAGCATGATCGCCGTCTCGCACATGACCACCGACGAGTGGCCCGCCCCGGATCTCGCCGAGGCGATCGAGATGGGCAAGCGGACCAGCACCCCCATCGTCATGCGCCCGATCACCGAAATCTCGGCCATGCTGGAGGGTTTCGAGCTCGTCGCGCCGGGCCTGGTCCGCGTCCCGCAGTGGCGTCCCGAACCCGGCGACGACACCACCGCCAGCTATTTCGACACCGTGGGCGCGGTCGGGATCAAACCGGCATAGGAGGGATCAGGCGGGAGAACCCACCAGGTTCTCCCCCCGCATCCGCTGGGAGATCACCTGGGTGATGCCGTCGCCGCGCATGCTGACGCCGTAGAGGGCGTCGGCGATCTCCATGGTCGGCTTCTGGTGGGTGATGACGATCAGCTGGCTGCGGTCGCGCAGCTGCTCGAACAGGCCGATGAGGCGGCGCAGGTTGGTGTCGTCGAGCGCCGCCTCGACCTCGTCCATCACATAGAACGGTGAGGGGCGGGCGCGGAAGATGGCCACCAGCAGGGCCACCGCCGTGAGCGACTTCTCGCCGCCGGACAGCAGCGACAGCCGCTTGACCTTCTTGCCCGGCGGGCGCGCCTCCACCTCGATGCCGGTGGCCAGCATGTCGCTCGGATCGGTGAGCAGCAACCGGCCCTCGCCGCCGGGGAACAGTTTGGCGAAGACCTGGACAAACTCCCGCTCTACATCCTGATATGCCTCGGTGAACACCTGCAGGATGCGCGCGTCGACCTCGGCCACCACGTCCAGCAGGTCCTGGCGGGCCTTGCGGACGTCCTCGAGCTGGGTGGCCAGGAAGTTGTAGCGCTCCTCGAGGGCCGCGAACTCCTCCAGCGCAAGGGGATTCACCTTGCCCAGGGTGGTGAGGTCCTTCTCGGCGCGCTTGGCGCGGCGCTCCTGGGAGGCGCGGTCGAAGGGCATCGGCTGCGGCTGGCTGACCTGGTCACCGCGCTCGCGCGCCTGCTCGTACTCCTGCATCTCCAGCGCGGACGGCGGCATCGGCACGTGCGGGCCGTATTCGGCGATGAGGTCGTCCAGCGCGATGCCGAACTGCTCGCCGATGGTCTGCTCCAATTGCTCGATGCGCAGCGCGGATTGGGCGCGGGCCACCTCGTCGCGGTGCACGGCGTCGGTGAGCTGGGTCAGCTGGGCGGACAGGGCGCGGGTGCGCTCCTTGGTCTGGTCGACCTGCGCGGCGCATTCGGTGCGGCGGCGCACCAGGTCGTCGCGGCGGGCGGCGGCCTCGGCCACCACCGTTTCCAGTTCGGCGGCAACGCGTTCGGCGGACTCGGCGACCACCGCGGCGACCTCGGCGGCCCGCCGCCGCGCGGCCTGGGCGCGTTCGGCGCGGGCGCGGGAGTCGCGTTCGGCGCGGGCGGCGCGGCGCAGCGAATCCGCCTTGCCCCGCACCGATTCCGCGCGTTCCTCGGCGGTGCGCACGGCCAGCCGCGCCTCCACCTCCATGGCGCGGGCCTCCGCCAGCGCGGCGGCGGCCTCCTCGCGCTCCTGACCGGCGGTCTCGGTGCCCGCGTCGGAGTCCGAATCCAGGTCCGACTGTTCGGATTCCGCGTGCCGCAGCCGCTGCTCGAGCTCGGCGAGCCGGTCGGAGTTGGCGTCGCGGGCGGTCTCGGCCTCGGCGCGCTGGGCCAGCAGCCGCTCGGATTCGGTCTGCGCGCTGCGCGCGGCCTCGCCGAGCCGCCCCAGCCGGTCGTAGATCGAGACCAGCGCCTGATCGGATTCGTGCAGCGCCAGCAGCGCCTGATCGACCGATTCCTTGCGGTCGGTCTGCTCGGCCAGCGCCCCCGCCAGCGCCGCCTCCAGCTCCCCCGCCTGCCGCTGCCAGGACTCCAATTCGCCGCGGGCGGAATCGATATCGGCCTGGATCTCGAGCTGGCTGGGCGCGCGATCGGAGCCGCCGACCACCCACCCGGTCCCGGCGAGATCGCCGTCGCGGGTGACCACCCGCAGCTCCGGCTGCCCCGCAAGCACTTCCGTCGCCGCGGCGAGATCGTCGACCACCACCGTGCGAGCGGTCAACGCCGAAATACCCTCGCGCACAGCGTCCGAGCAGTCCACGACATCCGCGAGCCAACGCGCCGAGCCGGGCAGCGCACCACGATTCCCACCGCCGACCTCATGTAGACCGGAACCAGCCGCTGCCGCGCCACCGAACACCAGGGCGGCGCGGCCCCCGTCGGCCTCGCGCAGGGCGCGCAGGGCGGCGTGCGCGGCGTCGCCGCTTCCGGCGGCCACGGCGTCGGCGAGGGGGCCGAGGGCGGCGGCGGCGGCGACCTCGAATCCGTTGTGTACCCGCAGCATTGCCGACAGCGGGCCGAGCAGGCCGTCGCCGCGATGTTCGAGCAGCCAGGCGCCGCCGTCCCGGCGGGCCAGGCCCATGGTCAGCGCCTCGATGCGCGCGGTCAGCGAGGCGACCTTCTTGCTGGCCTCGCGGTCCTTCTCGCGCAGTTCGGCGACGCGCTCCTCGGCAAGCTCGAGCGCCTGCGCGGCGTGTTCGTAGGCCGCGTCCAGGCTCTCCTCCCCCGCGTCGAGTTCGCTCAATTCGGCCTGCACGGACTCGAATTCGGCCTCGGCGGACTCGCCGCGCAGCCGCGCCTCCGCCAGCGCCGCGGACAACCGGGCGATCTCGCTGTCCGCGGACTGGGCGCGGGTGCGCAGGTTGTCGACCTGGCCCGACAGCCGGGCCAGGCCCTCGCGGCGGTCGGCGATGGCGCGCACCGCGGCCAGGTGCGCCTGTTCGGCGGCCTTGGCGGCCTGCTCGCGCTCGTGCAGCTGATCGCGGGCGGCTTCCAGTGTCTCGGTTGCGATCTCGACCGCCTCCAGCAGCTCGGCCTCCTCGGCCTCGACCCGCGCGGCCTCGGCCTCGAGCTGTTCGGGATCGCGCCCGGTGCCGGTGGGCTGCTCGATGGTCAGGTTGCGGGCGCGGTCGCGGGCGATCCGGATGGTGGCATTGACGCGCTCCACCAGCGCCGAGAGCTGGAACCAGGTCTGCGCGGCGGCCTCGGCGCCCGGCGTCAGCCGGGAGAGCTGGAATTCCTGCTGCGCCAGTGCGGCATTGGCGGCGTCGAGCTCGGTCTGGACGTTGATCTGCTGCTCGCGGGCGAAGGCTTCCTTGCTCTGCTGGCTCTCCAGCTCGCGGCGGCGGGTGACCAGATCGTCGGCGGCCAGGCGCAGCCGGGCGTCGCGCAGATCGGCCTGCACGGTGGCGGCGCGGCGGGCGACCTCGGCCTGCCGGCCCAGCGGCTTGAGCTGGCGGCGCAGTTCGGTGGTGAGGTCGGTGAGGCGGGCCAGGTTGGCCTGCATGGCCTCCAGCTTGCGGACCGCCTTCTCCTTGCGACGGCGATGCTTGAGCACACCGGCCGCCTCCTCGATGAAGGCGCGGCGGTCCTCGGGACGCGATTCCAGGATCGCCGACAGCTGCCCCTGACCGACGATGACGTGCATCTCCCGGCCGATGCCGGAGTCGCTGAGCAGTTCCTGCACGTCCATCAGGCGGCAGGAGCTGCCGTTGATCTCGTATTCGCCGGCGCCGTCGCGGAACATGCGCCGGGTGATGGAGACCTCGGAGTATTCGATGGGCAGTGCGCCGTCGGAGTTGTCGATGGTCAGCGTGACCTCGGCGCGGCCCAGCGGGGCGCGGCCGGAGGTGCCGGCGAAGATGACGTCCTGCATCTTCCCGCCGCGCAGGGCCTTCGCGCCCTGTTCACCCATCACCCAGCTGAGCGCGTCGACGACGTTCGACTTGCCGGAGCCGTTGGGGCCCACCACGCAGGTGATGCCCGGCTCGAAGCGCAGGGTCGTCGCGGACGCGAAGGATTTGAAGCCCTTCAGCGTCAGACTCTTCAGGTGCACAGCACGCCAGGCTACCGTGTCCAGCCCCGTTGCTCCGAGTATGCCGGGCGAATATGTTCGCCCGGCTGCTCGGATGCGGGAGCGGGAATCAGGACAGGGTGACGGTCAGGGTGTAGTCGGCGGCGTTGCCGTCGGTGGAGGTCACCTCGATCTGGTAGTCGGCGCCGTTGGCGTCGTCGATGTCGGCGTGCGGCACCCCGGCGGCGATCTGCGGGCCGACCAGCGGGGCCACCGACACGGCGGCGTTGTTGTTCTGGGAGGTGATGTCGAAGGCCAGGTGCTGCCCGGGCGCGGTGGAGATCGCGTAGCTGTCACCCTGGCCGCCGGCGATGCTGCCGCTGGCGCCGCAGGTGTTCTGGCCGGGCACGAACGCCAGCTTGTGCACGACGCTCGGGATGCCGGGGATTGCGGGCATCGGCGCGGCGGTGGCGACCCCGCCGACCGCGGTGAAGGTGGCTGCGGCAATGACGGCGAGGAGCACCGCGGGGACGGCACGCAACAGCGAACGGGACACTCGAGATGCGAACATGCCGAACATCTTTCCCCACATCGCCGTCAAGATCGCAAGCTACGGCGGGAAATTCGTGCTCGACACGCCGGAATCGCCGCGCCGAACACCCGCACCCACCCTCAGCCCACAGTGGGAGGTCGCGAGCCATTAAGTTAACGACCATTTGCGCTCGGGCGTGAGTAAATGAGAAGGTAGGGCAACATTTATCGCACAAGGAGTTGCCCGTGGATCTGGACTGGTCACCCACCGATCTGGCGTTTCGCGACGAGGTGCGGCGCTTCCTGGACGAGCACCTGACCCCAGACCTCCGCCGCGCCGGGCGGCTCGCCACCAGCGTCTACCCCGACCACGAGGCCAGCATGCGGTGGCAGCGCATCCTGCACGCGCGCGGCTGGGCGGCCCCGGCCTGGCCGGTGCAGCACGGCGGCTGCGACTGGAGCCCCGCCCAGCACTACATCTTCGACCGCGAATCCACGCTCGCGGGCGCACCGGCCCTGTCCCCCATGGGTATTCGGATGGTGGCGCACGCGATCATCGCGTTCGGGACCGCGGCGCAGCAGGCATACTTCCTGCCGCGCATCCTCACCGGCGAGGTCTTCTTCTGCCAGGGCTACTCCGAGCCGGAGGCCGGGTCGGACCTGGCCGCGCTGACCATGGCGGCCGTGGCCGACGGCGACGATCTGGTGTGCACGGGCAGCAAGATCTGGACCACCCACGCGACGGCGGCGAATTGGATCTTCTGCCTGGTCCGCACCTCCCGCGGCGAGCGCAAACAGCAGGGCATCACCTTCGTGCTCATCGACATGACCACGTCGGGCATTCGGGTGCGCCCGCTGGTGATGACCTCCGGCGAGCAGGTGCAGAACCAGGTCTTCTTCGACCAGGTCCGGGTGCCGCGGGCGAACGTGCTGGGCCGCGTCGACGACGGCTGGACCGTGGCCAAATATCTGCTGAACTTCGAGCGCGGCGGCGCGGCCTACGGCCCCACGCTGCAGGTGCTGGCCGAGGGGCTGGCCGCCCAGGCCGCGACCCGGCCCGGGCCGGACGGCGGTGCGCTGCTGGACGATCCGGCCTTCGCGGCCCGGCTCGCCGACGCCCGCATCCGCGCGGACGTGCTGGAGATCCTGGAATACCGGACCATGTCGGCGATCTCGCGCGGCCGGAATCCGGGCCCCGCGGCCTCGATGCTGAAGATCCTGGGCACCGAACTGAGCCAGCGGCTCACCGAATTGGCGCTCACGGCCGCCGGGCCGCGCGGGCGGGTGTATCAGCCGCACGCCACCATGCCCGGCGGGCCGATCGCCGCGTATGTGCCGCCCGCCGACGGATACGTCAGCGGCGAACCGTGGCAGGCGGTGGCGCCGCTGCGGTACCTCAACGACCGGGCCGGCTCGATCTACGCCGGTAGCAACGAGATTCAGCGCAACATCATCGCCAAGGCAACCCTGGGACTGTGACCGATGGACTTCGAACTCACCGCCGAACAGCAACTGCTCCGTGACACCGTCACCGAGTTTCTGGCGACCCGCTACGACCTGGAGCAGAGCAGGGCCGCGGCCCGCCTGGGCGCCGGATGGCAGCCGGAGATCTGGCACGCCCTCGCCGCCGAGGTCGGCATCCTCGGCGCCGGATTGCCCGACAGCGCGGGCGGATTCGGCGGCGGACCGGTCGAGACGATGATCATCGCCGAGGCGCTGGGCGCGGCGCTGGTGGTGGAGCCGTACGTGGACACCGTGGTGCTCGGCGGCGGGCTGCTGCGCCGCGCCGGGGGCGAGCGCGCCGCATCGCTGTTGCGCGGCATCGTTTCCGGCGAGGTGATCACGGCATTCGCGGCGCTGGAGGAGGATTCGGGCTACGACGTGCGGCGGGTGTCGACATCGGCTCGGCGCGAGGGCGATTCGTGGGTGCTCGACGGCGCGAAGACGGTGGTGACCACCGCGCCGCTGGCGACCCACCTGCTCGTCACCACGCGCACCGCCGACGCCGCGGGGCTGTCGCTGTTCGTGGTGGCGGCCGGTACCCCCGGGCTCACCCTGCACCCCTACCGCACCATCGACGACCGCAGCGCCGCCGACGTGCTGCTCGACGGGGTGCGCGTCCCGGCCGATGCGCTGCTGGGAACCGAAGGCGGCGCGGATGATTCGCTGGCGCGCGCCGTCGACGAGGCGGTGGCGGCGATAGCGGCCGAGGCGGTCGGCGGCATGCGCCGCGTCCTCGCCGACACCGTCGACTACGCCAAGCAGCGCCGCCAGTTCGGCGTGCCGATCGGCAGCTTCCAGGTGCTGGCGCACCGCCTGGTCGATATGCACCTGGAGCTCGAACAGTCCATTGCCGCAACGTATCTGGTCACGCTGAAGCTCGACGCCGACCCGACCGCCCGCGCTCGCGCGGCGGCCGCCGCCAAGGCCACCATCGGCCGCGCCGCCCGCTTCATCGGCCAGCACGCGGTCCAGCTGCACGGCGCCATGGGCATGACCGAGGAACTGGCCATCGGCCACTACTTCAAGCGGCTCACCGCCATTCAGTACGAGTGGGGCACGACCGACCAGCACATCGCGCGGTACGCGGCCCTACAGATCGGCCCGGCCGTCCGGTGACGCCTCGGACGGCCGGGCCGATCGCCTACGCCCGGTAGTGTCGTCCCGCTGAGTCGGCGAGGCCGGGCGTGGGTTTCTAGCGGACCGGGTCGAAGTCCCGGCTCGCGATGTAGGTCGGGCGCCGCGCGGGCGCCGAATACGGCTCGCTCAGCGTGTTCTCGACGCTGTTGAACACCAGGAAGATGTTCGACCGCGGGAACGGGGTGATGTTGTTCCCGGAGCCGTGCATGATATTCGAGTCGAACAGCAGCGCCGACCCGCGCGCCCCGGTGAACTGCGCGATACCGTACCGATCGGCCAGCTCGGTGATGTGCTCGTGCGACGGCACCCCGATCTGCTGCTCGCGCAACGACTCCCGATAATGGTCGGCCGGGGTCTCCCCCTGACACGGCACGAACGTCCGATGCGAACCGGGCATCACCATCAGGCTCCCGTTGAACGGATAATTATCCGTCAGCGCGATCGACAGACTGCACGCCCGCGGCGACGGCATCCCGTCCTCCGCATGCCAGGTCTCGAAGTCCGAGTGCCAATAGAACCCGGTGCCCTCGAAGCCCGGCATGTAGTTCACCCGGCTCTGATGGATGTACACCTCCGAGCCGAGCACCTGCCGGGCCAGCCCGACCACCCGCTCGTCGCGCACCAACTCCGCCACCGCGGCGCTGATCCGGTGCACCTCGAAGATCGACCGCACCCGGTTCGACTTCTTCTCGATGATCACCCGCTCGTCCAGGCGCAGCTCGGGATCGGCCGCCAGCCGGTCGATCTCGGCGGAGAAGGCGGCCACCTCCTCCGTGGACAGCAACTCGTCGATGATCGCGTATCCGTCGGCGTCGAAGCTCGCCAGCGCCGGCGCGGTCACCGCACCCCACACCGTGGGATCGGTCCGCTCGCCCGGCGGAGCGGCCGCCGAGGTGCGCGTCGGGTAGCGATCTATTCGACTGTCGGCCAACGTCATTGCAGTGTTCTCCTCCTCACCCGAACTTACTCGCCCACCGCGACCAAGGGGTAGACCCCGTTCTCGTCGTGGACCTCCTTGCCGGTCACCGGCGGGTTGAACACGCACAGCATCCGCATCTGCGTGCGGGTCTCGAGGCGGTGGCGCTCGTGCCCGTCCAGCAGATACATCGAGCCCGGGGCCAGCTCGTAGGTCACGTCGTTGTCGAGGTCGGTGAGCGTGCCCTCACCCTCGACCAGCCACACCGCCTCGATGTGGTTGGCGTAGTGGAACTCGTGCACCGTCCCGGCCTGGATCGTGGTCTCGTGGAAGGAGAATCCCACGCCGTCGCCGCCGAGCACGATCCGCTTGCTGCGCCAACCCTCGGCCGCCACGTCGCGGTCGGTGCCGGTGATCTCCGCGGTGGTCCGCACGATCATTGTCAGTTGCCTCCTCTGGCCGTCTCGACCGCCCGGCCCAGGATGCTCAGGCCGTGGTCCAGTTCGTCGTCGGTAATCGTCAGCGGCGGGAGCAGCTTCACCACCTGATCCTCGGCGCCGGAGGTCTCCACCAGCAGCCCCTGCTCGAAGGCGATCCTGCTCACCTTCCCGGCCTGCGACGCGTCCTCGAACACCAGCCCGTGCACCAGGCCGCGCCCGCGGGTGGACACCCCCTCATAAGTGTCCGCCAACGACGCGAACGCGGCATGGATTCGCTCACCCTTGGCCATCGTCGACAACGTCAGGCGATCGTCGCGCCAGTAGTGATCCAGCGCCACCGTGGCGGTGACGAACGCGGGGTTGTTGCCCCGGAAGGTGCCGTTGTGCTCACCCGGCGCCCACTGGTCCAGCTCCCGGCGCATCAGCACCAGCGCCAGCGGCATGCCGTAGCCGCCGATCGACTTCGACAGCGTCACGATATCCGGTGTGATACCGGCGATCTCGAAGGAGAAGAACGGGCCGGTACGCCCGCAACCCATCTGCACATCGTCGACGATCAGCAGAATCCCACGCGCCGAGCACAATTCGGACAGCTGCCGCAGCCACTCCGGCCGCGCCACATTGACGCCGCCCTCGCCCTGCACGGTCTCCACGATCACCGCCGCGGGCTTGTCCACGCCCGAGGAGTGGTCGTCGAGGGCCCGCGCCATCCACTGCAGCCCCTCGTCGCCGTCCAGGTAGCCGTCGTAGGGCATGGGATTCACGTGCACCAGCGGCACGCCCGCGCCGGCGCGCTTAGCCGCGTTGCCGGTGACCGACAGCGCGCCCAGCGTCATGCCGTGGAAGGCGTTGGTGAAGTTGAGAATCGTGGTGCGGCCGGTCACCTTGCGCGCCAGCTTGAGCGCGGCCTCGACGGCGTTCGCGCCGGTCGGTCCGGGGAACTGCACCTTGTAATCGAGTCCGCGCGGATCGAGCAGGACCTGCTCGATGGTTTCCAGCAGCTCCCGCTTGGCGACGGTGGCCATGTCCAGGCCGTGCGTAATGCCGTCGCGCCCAATGTAATCCAGCAGGGCCGTCTTGAGCACCGGATTGTTGTGGCCGTAGTTCAGCGCACCGGCGCCGGCGAAGAAGTCCAGGTACTCGCGTCCGCCCGCGTCCGTGATCCAGGAGCCTCGGGCGGTGTCGAACACTGTCGGCCAGGACCGGCAGTAACCGCGTACGTCCGATTCCAATGATTCGAAAACGGTCATCTCAGCGGTGGTCATCGATGATCCCTTCCTCTCTCTGCGCCACTGTGTGCAGTGGCGCGATCCGGTACAGGTCTTCGGCTTCGTGCCCGTCCGGAAAATCCTCGGGGCCGAACAGCTGCCTCCTGGTGAGTTCCGCACCGCGGCGGCGCGCCAGCGCGGCGAACATCGCCAGCGACGCCGCGTTGTCCGGCGAGACCGTGGTCTCCAGGGCCGAAATCCCCTGCCCGGCAACGCTGTCGACCAGACGCTCCAGCATCGAGACGGCGATTCCCCTGCCGCGGTAGGCGTGATCGACGGCGACCTGCCAGACGAACAACGTGTCCGGCGCCTGCGGGCGGAAGTAACCCGTCACGAAACCCGCGATGTCGGAACCGATTTCGGCGACCACCGAGGTGGCCGCGAAGTCACGACACCAGAGCAGGTACGCGTAGCTCGAATTCGCGTCCAACACCTGCGAGTCCACGGCGATCCGCCACAGCGCGGTCCCGTCGCCGGGGCGCAGGGTGCGGATGGTCGTGGTCTCGGAGGGAGGAGAAGGCAGCGTTCGGGTCTGCATCACCATTCCAGGGTTGCCCGCGAACTTTGAGGCAAACCGATCGGCTACTTTACGGTCGTGTTACAGAGGCGTTTTTGGTGAGTTACCTCACTTTTCCCGGGGTATACCGGGTAGCTTCACCGTGAAGCGCGCGCCGCCGCCGGGCCGGTCCGTGCACGACACCGTTCCGCCGTGCGCGGCGACGGTCTCCGCCACCAGGGCCAGGCCGATTCCGGTGCCGGTGCCCGATTTTCGGCTGCGCCGAACCGTGACGAAACGGTCGAAGATCCGCTCCCGATCCTCGGCTGCGACACCGGGTCCGGCGTCGTCGACTGTGACGATGATCTCGTCGCCGCGGCGTTCGACACCGACCCCGACCGCGCCGCCGCCGTGTCGCTGGGCGTTGTCCAGCAGGTTCACCACCGCGCGCTCCAGCTCCAATTTGCGCCCGATGACCAGGGCGTCGCGGCCCGTGGCCGTCGACAGCAGGTCGGGCGGGTACCGCAGCTCGGCCAGGGTGTGGGTGAGCAGATCGGGGACCGACAGCGGTTCCGCGTCGGCGGCGTGCATGCGCGCCTCGGCGCGGGCCAGGGCCAGCAAATCGTCCAGCAAACGACGCAGATGATCGAGTTCGGCCTGTACCAGGGCCAATGCCCGGCGGGAGCGCTCGGGCAACTCGTCCTCGTAACGGGCCATGACACCGACGCTGGTGGTGAGGGTGGTCAGCGGGGTACGCAGCTCGTGGCTGACGTCGCCGACCAGCCGCCGCTCGCGATCGATGCGCCGCTGCAACGAGTCGACCATCGTATTGAACGCCGCCACAGTCGGTTCCAGGTCCGGATCGTCGGTATCCGGTAGCCGCGTGCCCAATTCGCCCGACGCGATTCGTGCGGCCGTGCCGGTCACCTGACGCAACGGCTCCAGAAGCCTTCTACTGAGCCATAATCCGAAGATCGCGCCGATCGCGGTCCCGCACAGCGCGCCCAGCAGCAGCGTCTCCCACACGCCGCGGCCGACGACGGCGACGACGGCCACGAGCAGTGCGGAAACCAGACCGGCGGTGGCGGCGAACGCGACAACCGCACGGCCACGCAGACTTTGGCGTGTAGGCAGGCGACGACGCCTATCGCCGAACATCGAGTCGGTAGCCGAGCCCGCGCACCGTCACGACGACGGCGGGCTCGGACGGATCCCGCTCGATCTTGGTGCGCAACCGGCGCACATGCACGTCCACGATCCGCTCGTCGCCGAAAAAGCCGCGGTCCCAGACTCTTTCCAGCAGCACGCTGCGCGACAGCACCCGGCCCGGGGTCTCCGCCAGCTCGCACAGCAGCCGGAATTCGGTGAGCGTCAGGTGCAGTTCCTCGTCGCCGCGCCGCACGGTGCCGCCCTCCGGCGAAAGCAGCAGGGGCGCATCGGGATCGGCGTCGAGCACCACCTCCATCGGGGTGGGTGGCTCGGCGAACTGCTGGGCGCGCCGGCGCAGCGCGCGCATGCGGGCGGTGATCTCCTTGATCTCGAACGGCTTGGTGACGAAGTCGTCGGCCCCCGCCTCCAGCGCCGCCACCACGTCATGGGTGTCGTCGCGCGCGCTCACCACGATGATCGGCACATCGTGATCGCGGCGAATCTCCCGGATGCAGGAGAAGCCGTCCATATCTCCCAGCATGAGGTCGACGATCATCACATCCGGCGCCCCGTTGTCGCGCAGATGCTCGAGCGCGTCCTCGGCCTCCTCGGCCTCGGCGACGTCGTAGCCCTCGTCCTCCATTGCCAACCGCAGGGCACTGCGTACCCGGTCGTCGTCCTCCACGATCATCAGGTTTGCGGTCATGCCGCCGCCTCACCGGCGCTGGCTGTGTCGATCAATCGGTCGCTGCGCTCCCTCATAGCTCTCCACCCTTGCAGACCGAGGCCCGTAGCTCATGCATCCTTACGCACCGCTATCGGCAGCAGCGGTCGAACCGCTCTCGGGACATACATCGGTAGTGGGAGTACCCCGCTGGCCACCACGTAAACCTGGGGCAACACCTCGAGTGCCGGGCCGCGCGGGCGACCCGTAAACTACCCGTCAAGACAGTTAGGCGATTGGTGCGCTGCGGGGGCCCGTCCGCCCAGGCGCACGGCGAGCGCAGGAGACACCATGTCAGGTCGCCGCTGCCGATTCGGTATCGCACTGGGGTCCGCCCTGGTCGTGATGCTGATGGCCGCGTGCTCATCCCATCCGGACTCGTCGTCGAATTCGACGCCGGCGAAACCGGGTCCGGCGGCACCGATCATCTCGGTGACGCCCGGGGACGGCAGCAAGAACGTCGACCCGCTGGGCAAGATCGAGGTGAGCGCGTCCGATGGGGTCCTGACCGCGGTGAGCGTGACCAATGAGCAGGGCAAACCCGTGGACGGCATCTTCACGCCGGACAAGACCGCATGGAAACCGTCCGGTCCGCTCGGCTACGACCACACCTACACGGTCAAGGCCGAGGGCGTGACGATCTCCGGCCCGAGCGGCCCGACCACGGCCACGTTCTCCACCATCACGCCGAGCAATCAGACCAAGGCGTATCTGACCACCACCGGCGGGCAGCCGCTGGCCGACGGCGGCACCTACGGCGTCGGCACGGTCATCGTCGCCCACTTCGACGAGAACATCCCGGACCGGGCCGCCGCGGAGAAGCGGCTCACGGTCACCACCGATCCGCCGGTGCAGGGCGCGTGGTACTGGCTCGACGACCGCAATGCGCACTGGCGGCCGCAGCAGTACTGGGCGCCGGGCACGAAGGTGACCGTGCAGGCCAATATCTATGGCGCGCAACTGGGCCCGGGCCTGTACGGCCAGGAGGATTCCAAGTCCTCGTTCGTCATCGGCCCCTCGCACGTGTCCATCGCCGACGACAACACCAAACAGGTCCAGGTGTACGAGAACGGCAAGCTGATCCGCACCATGCCCACCTCCATGGGCCGCGGCGGCAGCGAGGTGGTCGGCGGGAAGACCATCTACTTCAACACTCCCTCGGGCGTCTACACCGTGATGGACAAGGGCAATCCGGTGATCATGGACTCCTCCACCTACGGCCTGCCGGTCAACTCCCGGCTCGGCTACAAGGAGGCCATCTACTACGCCACCCGCATCAGCGCCGACGGCATCTACCTGCACCAGCTCGACACCACCGTCTGGGCGCAGGGCAACACCGACACCTCACACGGCTGCCTGAACCTCAACCAGGCCAACGCCCAGTGGTTCTACAACTGGTCGATCCCCGGCGACATCGTCGAGGTCCGCAACACCAGCGGCCCACCCCTGCAAACCTGGGACAACGGCGACTGGACCGTGCCGTGGGACGACTGGGTCGCCGGCAGCGCCCTGCACTGACCCGAGAATCCAGCGCAGGCCCTCAGTCGACCTTCGGTCCGCAGGGCGAGGCGGGGCGGGCGGGCTCCGCATATTCCGCGCGGACAGCAACCAGGCCGGGATCGAGGCCAGCGCGCTGTCGCGAAGATCGCGGATTCACCTTCCGCTCGGTATAGTGATAGCTATACTTCTCCTCCGTGGCAGACCAGGAGCGGGAGATCTACGTTGTCAACGAGGTTCGCGAATGGATCATGCAGCTCGACAAAGCGAACTATCGGAGAGTTGTGCAGACTATCGACATGCTGGCCGAGTTCGGACCCGGACTGGGGCGGCCGCTGGTCGATACGATCGTCGGATCGACTCTCCCCAACTTGAAAGAGTTGCGGCCGGGGACCGTCCGCATACTGTTCGTGTTCGACCCGTGGCGAGCATGTGTGCTGCTGGTGGCCGGTGACAAGTGCAATCGGTGGAATTCGTGGTACCGGACCGCTATTCCGCTGGCGGAGCAACGGTACGAGGCGTATCTGATGGAGCGGCGAGAGGAAGAAGAGGGTCGGCGATGACCGGATACTCCCGATGGAAGGACATCCGAACGGAATTCGTCGAGCGGGCCGGAGGTGAGCAGGCCGTTGCCGCGGGTAAGGAGGAGTTGCTGGCGGAGATGGTTGGACATCGGCTGGCCGAGCTCCGTAAGCAGCGTGGTTTTACCCAGCAGCAGATCGCGGAACGGATGGGGGTTACCAAAGGTCGGGTGTCGCAGATCGAGCGGGGGCAGATTTCGGGGCAGGATGTTCTCGCGCGGTATGCCGTGGCGCTGGGGGGACGCCTTCATCAGGCGATCTACTTCGAAGACGGCGATATAGCGGCAATCGCCTGACGAATACCGATACGGTTCGGGCGCGAAAGGCGAAGGCCGCCCTCCTCTTTGGTAGAGGGGGCGGCCTTTGCGTTGTTCGGGGACGGGGTTCAGCCCTTGAATGGGTACTGCTTGTCGAGGGCCAGGTTGAGTTCCAGGACGTTGACTCGGGGTTCGCCCATGAAGCCTAGGGCTCGGCCCTGGGTGTGGGCGGTGACCAGGGTGCGGACCTGGTCGGGGGTGATGCCGCGGGCGTGGGCGACGCGGGCGACCTGGATGGCCGCGTAGTCGGGGGAGATGTTCGGGTCCAGGCCCGAGCCCGAGGCGGTGACGGCGTCGGTCGGGACCGCCGTGGCGGTCGAGGTGTCGCCCTTGACGGGGACGATCCGACCGGCCGAGTAGTCTTCGCCGATGGTGGCGCACTCGACCTTGACGCCTTTGTACGAGGCGAGGAACGGCGTCGCCGGGCAGGCCTCGTTGATGCTGATCACCTTGGTGGGCTTGTTCACGTTGCCCTTCAGGTCACGCGGGCCCATGACCGACAGCACCGCGCCGACCCCGCCGGGGGTGCAGAACGGGCGGCTGCCGTCCACGTGCTCGAGGTCGCCGACGGCCTTGCTGCGGGAGCAGACCGTGGACAGCAGGCTCAGTTTCGCCTTCTTCGGGTCGGTATCGAGGGTGTCGACGACGCTTTCCGGGCCCATATTGCCGAACGCGGAGTTGGTCGGGTCGTAGCCGTCGGGAATGCTGCCATCCGACGGCACCGAGTTGGAGGGGCGGCTCTGGAAGTACTGCACCAGCGGGCCGCCCTTACCATCGGTGAACGCCTGCCCGATCAGGCTGGACCCCACCACCTTCCCGTCGTGTGTGATCAGCGAGCCGTCGGCCTTGTCGTGCAGGCCGGGCAGCTGCGCGACCACGAACACCGCCAGCGGGTAGACGATTCCGGTGATCACCGTGAGCACCAGCAGCGCGCGCAGCGCGGCCAGGTGTTGCCGGATCCAAGTTGACATACGCATTAGGACATCCCCGGGAGGTACATGATGACGAGGTCGATCAGCTTGATACCGATGAACGGGGCGATGATCCCGCCCAGACCATAGATGTAGAGGTTGCGGCTCAACAACTTCGACGCACTGGAGGGCCGATAGTTCACACCCCGCAACGCCAGCGGGATCAACAGCACGATGACGATCGCATTGAAGATCACCGCCGACAGGATCGCCGACTGCGGACTGTGCAACCGCATAATGTTCAACACGTCCAGCCCCGGGAACAGCGCCACGAACAACGCCGGAATGATCGCGAAGTACTTGGCGATATCGTTGGCGATCGAGAACGTCGTCAACGCGCCCCGCGTGATCAGCAACTGCTTGCCGATCTCCACGATCTCGATCAGCTTGGTCGGATCCGAATCCAGATCCACCATATTCCCGGCTTCCTTCGCCGCCGAGGTCCCGGTATTCATCGCCACACCCACATCGGCCTGAGCCAGCGCGGGAGCATCGTTGGTGCCGTCACCGGTCATCGCGACCAACCGGCCCCCATCCTGCTCCTTCCGGATCAGGGCCAGCTTGTCCTCCGGGGTGGCCTCGGCGAGGAAGTCGTCGACACCGGCCTCGTCGGCAATCGCCTTCGCGGTCAACGGATTATCCCCGGTGATCATCACCGTGCGGATACCCATGCGGCGCATCTCATCGAAACGCTCCCGCATGCCTTGCTTCACAACGTCTTTCAGATGAATGACGCCCAGCACCCGCGCGGCGCCACCGGCGATCTCACCGACCACCAGCGGCGTACCGCCGGAAGCCGAGATCCCGTCCACGGTCTGGCCCAGCTCGACCGGCACCGCGCCACCCGAGGACCGCACCCATTCCGTGACGGCGCTGGCCGCGCCCTTGCGCAGCTGATGCCCGTCGGACAGGTCCACCCCCGACATGCGGGTCTGCGCGGTGAATTCCACCCACGTGGCCCCGACCAGCTCACCGGGAGTCCGCTCCCGCTTGTTGTACGCCTGCTTGGCGTACACCACGATCGACCGGCCCTCCGGGGTCTCGTCCGCGAGGCTGGAAAGCTGTGCGGCATCGGCCAACTCGTCGGCCGTCACGCCCGGCATCGGCACGAAGTCCGCGGCTTGCCGGTTGCCGAGGGTGATGGTGCCGGTCTTGTCCAGCAGCAGCGTGTTCACATCGCCCGCGGCCTCGACCGCGCGCCCCGACATGGCCAGCACATTGCGCTGCACCAATCGGTCCATGCCCGCGATCCCGATCGCGGACAGCAACGCCCCGATGGTGGTCGGGATCAGGCACACCAGCAGCGACACCATCACGATCCCGGTCACACCGTTGACGTCCAGCGACTGGCTGTCGGCGACACCGGGGTTGTCGGCCTTGGAGAAGATCGCCAGCGGCTGCAGGGTCGCCACCGCGAACACGAATATGATGGTGAGCGCGGCCAGCAGGATGTTCAGCGCGATCTCGTTCGGCGTCTTCTGCCGACTGGCGCCTTCCACCAGCGCGATCATCTTGTCGATGAACGACCCACCCGGCTCCTGGGTGACCTTCACGACGATCCGGTCCGACAGCACGGTGGTACCGCCGGTGACCGCGGACCGGTCACCACCGGACTCCCGGATCACCGGCGCGGATTCGCCGGTGATGGCCGACTCGTCCACCGACGCAATACCTTCCACCACATCGCCGTCACCGGGAATCACCTGCCCGGCCTCGACCACGACATAGTCACCACGCTGCAACTCCGGAGCCGCCACGCTCTCCTCGGTGACGCGCTCGATCCCCGGATGCCATTCCACCAACCGCCGCGCGACGGTATCGGTCTTGGCCTTGCGCAATGTATCGGCCTGGGCCTTGCCGCGCCCCTCGGCGACGGCCTCGGCCAGGTTGGCGAAAATCACCGTCAGCCACAGCCATACGACGATCGCCCAGGCGAAGAAGGTCGGTTTGTAGATCGCGAGCACGGTCGACCAGACCGCACCCAGCTCCACGATCAGCATCACCGGATTGCGCCACAGCGTGCGCGGATCCAGTTTCCTGACCGCGTCGGGCAGCGACTTGACGAGCATCTTGGGATCGAACAGGCCGCTCGCCACCCGGCCCTTGGCCTCGGCCGAGTGCTGCTGTTTCGACGCAGCGGTGTCGAGAGTGGTTGTCATTTCAGTGAATTCCTTCGGCGAGCGGCCCGAGCGCCAGCGCGGGCAAGAAGGTGAGGGCGACCAGGATGACCGTCACACCCGCCACCATGCCGACGAACTGCGGCCGATGCGTCGGCAGGGTGCCGACGGACTCCGGGGTGTGGCCCTGCTGCGCCAGCGAACCGGCCAGTGCGAGAACGAAAACGATCGGAATGAACCGGCCCAACACCATGGCCAGACCCAGCGCGGTATTCCACCAGACGGTATTGCCGCTCAGGCCCGCGAACGCCGAGCCGTTGTTGTTGGCCGCGGAGGTGAACGCGTACAGCACCTCCGACAATCCGTGCGCCCCCGTGTTCGCCATACCCGCGCGCTCCCCCGGCAACGCCATCGCAATGGCGGTCCCCACCAGCACGATCAGCGGGCTGACCAGGAAATACGAAGCGGCCAGCTTGATTTCGCGCGGGGTGATCTTCTTACCCAGGTACTCCGGGGTGCGGCCGACCATCAGGCCCGCGATGAACACCGTGATCACGGCCAGGATCAGCATGCCGTACAGACCCGAACCGGTACCACCCGGCGCGACCTCACCCAGCTGCATATTGAACATCGTCATCAAGCCGCCGAGGCTGGTGTAGGAGTCGTGCGCGGAATCGACCGCGCCCGTGGAGGTCAGCGTGGTCGCGGTGGCGAAGGTCGCCGAATTCGACACCCCGAAGCGGGTTTCCACCCCCTCCATGGCCGCGCCGACCGCGGTGGGCACGGTGCCGTGGTGCCGCATCTGGAAGAAGTTCTGCAGCACCAGGCTGAACAGCGCCAGCGTGGTCATGACCGACAGGATCGCCCAGCCCTGCTTGGTGTTGCCGACCATGCGCCCGAAGGTGCGCGGCAGCGAGAAGCTGATCACCAGCAGCAGGAAGATCTCGACGAAATTGGTCCACGCCGTGGGGTTCTCGAACGGATGCGCGGAGTTCACATTGAAGAACCCGCCACCATTGGTCCCCAGCAGCTTGATGACCTCCTGGCTCGCCACCGGACCTCCCGGCAGGGTCTGCGCGCCGGTGTTGCCCACCGTGTGCGCGGCCTGGTCGAGCACGTGGAAGTTCTCGATGACGCCGCCCGCGACCAGCACGATCGCGAACACGAACGCGATCGGCAGCAGAATGCGGATGGTTCCCCGCACCAGATCCACCCAGAAGTTGCCGAGATCGCCGGTGTGATGACGGGCGAAGCTACGCACCAGCGCGATCGCCACCGCCATACCGACGGCCGCCGACACGAAGTTCTGCACCGCCAGGCCGCACATCTGCACGATATGCCCCAGCGTCGACTCACCGGCATAGTTCTGCCAGTTGGTATTGGTGACGAAGCTGATCGCGGTGTTCCACGCCAGATCCGCGGACATCTTGGTCCCCGGATCATGCGGGTGCAGCGGCAGTTTGCCCTGCACCAGTTGCAGGAAGAACAGGAACAGCACGCTGACCGCCGAGAAGGCCAGCACACTGCGGGCATACACCGCCCAGGTCTGCTCCACGCCCGGCTGCACCCCGATGGCGCGGTAGATCACACGCTCGGCGCGCGAATGCTTCTCCGAGGAGTAGACCCGATACATGTAGTCGCCCAACGGAATATGAACGACGGCAAGGGCGATGACCAGGGCCGCCGCGAAGACGATCCCTGCGGTAGTCGTGTTCACCTAGAACCTCTCCGGAAACAGCAGCGCGGCAATGAGATACACGGCGATGGCGACGGCGAGAACCAGACCGATGATGTTCTGCGTCACAGCCGTTCCACTCCCCGTTGGATCAGGCCGAGCAGCGCGAAAATCGCCACCGTCAGCACCGTGAACACCACGACAGACATGTGTTGGAACCTCTCTTCGAACACGACGCACCCGCGATGCGCCGGAGTGAGTCAAGCGTCGATATCGGTCGTTTTCGAGGCCGTTAACGCCTTCTTAGCGTCCCAGACGTCCGGATTGACGGGCCGCTTACGGGTGACCCCGGTGTGTCGCCGGAAAGGCATAAAGGTCGATGTCACAGCCGTCAAGAAGGCGTAAAGACCACGGTAGCTCCGGATGCGGGCGGTAGACAGTGGTGAGCTCGGCCGCGGCAGGTGACGGCCGGCGTCGGGATGAGTAAGGAGAGGGACGGTGCCGGACTTCACGGTCACGCTGTGTGTGATTCTCGGCTTCCTGGGCTGCGCGCTGCTCCTGCGCGTGCTCGCCAACCCGGGCACGCAAACCAGGACACGCGTGCCGGGGCGTTCGCGACGCACGTCACGCGCGATGATTGACGAGTGAAACGCGGTCAATTACGGATCTACCTGGGCGCCGCCCCCGGTGTGGGCAAGACCTACGCGATGCTCGGTGAGGCGCATCGGCGCCTGGAACGCGGCCGGGACGTGGTGGCCGCGGTGGTGGAGACCCATGGTCGCAAGAAGACCGCCGAGTTGCTGGAAGGCATCGAGCGCGTCGCACCGAAGATGATGTCCTACCGCGAGACCACCATCGCGGAACTCGATGTCGACGCCGTGCTGCGGCGGCGGCCCACGGTGGTGCTCGTCGACGAACTGGCGCACACCAACGTGCCCGGCTCCCGCAACGAGAAGCGCTGGCAGGACGTGCACGAACTGCTCGAGGCCGGCATCGACGTGGTGTCCACGGTCAATGTGCAGCACCTGGAGAGCCTCAACGACGTGGTCGAGCAGATCACCGGCGTGGTGCAGCGAGAAACGGTGCCGGACTGGGTGGTTCGCAGCGCCGATCAGGTGGAGCTGGTCGACGTCACGCCGGAGGCGTTGCGGCGCAGGCTCTCGCACGGCAACGTCTACGCCGCCGAGAAGGTGGACGCCGCGCTGCGCAACTACTTCCGGCCCGGAAACCTCACGGCGCTGCGGGAATTGGCGCTGCTGTGGCTGGCCGACCAGGTCGACGCCGCGCTGGCGAAGTACCGCGCCGACCACAAGATCACCGAGCTGTGGGAGGCCCGCGAGCGGGTCGTGGTCGCGGTGACCGGCGGCCCGGAATCGGAGACCATCGTGCGGCGCGCCAGCCGCATCGCCACCAAGTCCAGCGCCGATCTGATCGTGGTGCACGTGGTGCGCGGCGACGGACTGGTGGGCGTGTCCACGCAGCGGCTGGGGCGGCTGCGCGATCTGGCCAACAGCCTCGGCGCCAGCCTGCACACCGTGACCGGCGAGGACGTGCCGAGCGCGCTGCTGGACTTCGCCCGCCAGGTCAACGCCACCCAGCTGGTGCTGGGCACCTCCCGCCGCTCGCGCTGGGCCCGCATCCTGGACGAGGGCATCGGCTCGACCGTGGTGCAGATGTCGGGAAAGATCGACGTGCACATGGTCACCCACGAGGGGGCCAAGACCGGGTTCCGCTGGTCCTCGGTGGCGCCGCGGGAACACAAGACGATCTCCTGGCTGGCGTCGCTGCTCACGCCCGTCGTGATCACCGCGATCTGCTACTTCTGGCTGGACCGGCACCTGGACCTGGGTGGCGAGAGCGCGCTGTATTTCATCGGCGTCATCGCGGTCTCGCTGCTGGGCGGCGTCGCCCCGGCCGCGCTGTCGGCGGTGCTGGGCGGCCTGCTGCTGAACTGGTTCTTCGTCTCGCCCACCAACAGCCTCACCATCGCCGAGCTGAACAACTTCCTCACCGTGGTGGTGATGGCCATGGTCGCGGTCGCGGTCGCGGCGCTGGTGGACCTGTCGAACAAGCGAACCCGCGAGGCGCGCAAGGCTTCCCGCCAGGCCGAGCTGCTGATCCTGTTCGCGGGCTCGGTGCTGCACGGCGCCGACCTGCACGATCTGCTCGAGCGCGCCCGCGAGACCTACGGCCAGCGCGCGGTCAGCTTCGCCACCGACGACGACGTCATCGCCTGCGTCGGCGAGAACCCCGCCCGCCGGGTCGCCGACGCCGACACCGCCATCGAGGCGGGCGACGACACGCACTGGCTGCTACTCAACGGCCGTGCCCTCACCCCGGGCGATCGGCTGGTGCTGGGCGCGGTCGCCAATCAGGCGGCCGGGCTGGTGCGCCAGCGCAAGCTGTCCGACGAGGCGCAGGCCGCGGCCAGCGTGATCGAGGCCGACCGGCTGCGCCGCGCGCTGCTGTCGGCGGTCAGCCACGACCTGCGCACCCCACTGGCGGCGGCCAAGGCCGCGGTGTCCAGCCTGCGCAGCGACGACGTGGAGTTCTCCGCCGAGGACACCGCCGAATTGCTGGAAACCATCGAGGAATCGGTCGATCAGCTCACCGGGCTGGTCGGCAACCTGCTGGACTCCTCGCGGCTCGCGGTGGGTGTGGTGAAACCGCAGCTGCGCCGGGTGTATCTGGAGGAGGTCGTCAATCGCACGGTCGTCGGCATCGGCATGGGCACCCGCGGGCTGCGGCGCGCGGCCATGGACCGGGTCAAGGTCGAGGTCGGCGACGTCTCCGTGCTCGCCGACAGCGGCCTGCTGGAACGGGTGCTGGCCAACCTGATCGACAACGCGCTGCGCTACTCCCCCGCCGACTCGCCCATCCGGGTGACCGCCGAACGCACCGGCGACCGCGTGTCGATCACGGTGGTCGACTCCGGTCCCGGCGTGCCGACCGACCTGGAGGACCAGCTGTTCGAGCCCTTCCAGCGGCTCGGCGACCGCGACAACTCCACCGGTGTCGGCCTGGGCCTGTCCGTGGTCCGCGGCTTCGTCGAGGCGATGGGCGGAACCGTGCACGCCGAACCGACACCCGCCGGCGGTTTGACGATGGTGGTCGATCTACCGGCCGACTCGGAGGCATGATGAGCGACAATGATCGGGTTGCTCGTCGTGCCCACACAGACACAGATCGAGAACAGGAGATCGGGTGACGACACCTGTGGCGCCGACCAAGGTTCTGGTGGTCGACGACGAACCGCAGATCCTGCGAGCGCTGCGCATCAACCTCTCGGTGCGCGGCTACGAGGTGATCACCGCGTCCACCGGGGCCGCGGCACTGCGAGCGGCGGCCGAGAAACACCCCGATGTGGTGGTGCTCGACCTCGGCCTGCCCGATATGGACGGCATCGACGTGCTGGCCGGGCTGCGTGGCTGGAGCCAGGCGCCGGTCATCGTGCTGTCGGCGCGCACCGATTCCACCGACAAGGTGGAGGCGCTGGACGCGGGCGCGGACGACTATGTCACCAAGCCCTTCGGCATGGACGAGCTGCTGGCCCGGCTGCGGGCCGCGGTGCGCCGGGCCGCGGCCACCGCCGACACCACCGACCCGGTGGTCGAAACCTCCTCGTTCACCGTCGATCTGGCGGCCAAGAAGGTCACCAAGCACGGCACCGACGTGCACCTGACCCCCACCGAGTGGGGCGTGCTGGAGATGCTGGTGCGCAACCAGGGCAAGCTGGTCGGCCGCCGCGAGCTGCTGCGCGAGGTGTGGGGGCCGTCGTACGCGACCGAAACCCATTACCTGCGTGTCTATCTCGCCCAGTTACGCCGCAAACTCGAGGACGACCCCTCCCATCCCAAGCACCTGCTCACCGAGGCGGGCATGGGCTATCGCTTCAGCGCCTGACCGCCGTCCACCGTCGCCGCGATGACGCAGACCACAGCGCCAGGTGTGTCACCGCGGCACGCGAATGGCAGGATCGAGATATGGCTGAGCAGACCTCCGTATCTCCCGCCGCGACCGCCCCGGCGCAGACCGAGCTGTGGGTCGAGCGCACCGGCGTTCGCCGCTACACGGGACGCAGCTCCCGCGGCGCCGAGGTGCTGATCGGCTCGGAGAGCGTTCCGGGCGTGTTCACCCCCGGCGAGCTGCTGAAGGTCGCGCTGGCGGCGTGCACCGGAATGAGTTCGGACTTCCCGCTGTCGAATCGGCTCGGCGACGGCTACGACGTGACGATCCGGGTGTCGGGCGCCGCCGACCGGGAGAACGAGGTCTACCCGGAGCTGGACGAGGTGGTCGAGCTGGATCTGTCGGAGCTGGACGAGGCCGGGCGCGAACGGCTGCTGGTGACCGTGCAGCGGGCCATCGACAAGGTCTGCACCGTCGGCCGCACCCTGCAGGCGGGCACCAAGGTCACCCTCTCGTTCCAGGTGGAGTCCTGACGTGACGGCCGGTCCGGTCCGGTTGAGCGCCTGGGTGCACGGGCGGGTGCAGGGCGTGGGATTCCGCTGGTGGACCCGCTCGCGGGCACTGGAACTCGGGCTGGTCGGCTACGCGCGCAATACGCGCGACGGCCGGGTCCACGTCGTCGCCGAGGGTCCGCGCGAGCGGGGCGAGCGGCTGCTGACGCTGTTGCGGTCCGAGGACACACCTGGTCGGGTCGACCTCGTTGTGGAAGACTGGGACGCCGCCCAGGGCGATCTGGTCGGCTTCGAGGAACGATAAGTGGTGGGGAACAGGGAGTCGATCGTTGGCAACTGAACATCCGGGCTTCTCGCCCGACGATCACAAATCCTCCGACGATGTCACGGAGAAGTTGACGACACCCGGCTTCGCGGAGCCCGCGGCGGCGCTGCCCGGCATGCCGAATCCGCTCGAACCGCCCTCCGGCGCAACGGATTCCGACCCGACCGCGGACACCTCCGCTCAGGGCGAGCCGACGCGCCGCATGCGCGGCAGCATCCAGCGGCAGGAGGAGGGCATCACCAAGCCCCGGCCGCCGACGCTGGCCGAGACGCGGGCGCGGGAGAAGGCGCGCAAGCGGGCCGAGGAGGCCGAGCGGGCGGCCGCGGAGGCGTTGGAGGAGAAACGCCGCCGCCGCAAGAAGATGATGATCGGCGGCGCGGCCGTAGTCGGCGTGGCGGCCGTGGTGGGCGCGGGGTATCTCGTCTACGAGGCGGCGACCACTCCCGACGAACCCGTCACCACCGCCTACTGCACCGTCACCGACCCCAACGGCAATCCGAAGACCGTGGTCGACGACGACGAGTGCGTGCGGGCCCAGTCCTACGCGACCGGTGCGGGCACCTATCACGCGGGTATGCCGCCGATCTTCATCCTCGGCAACGGCACCCAGTATCGCTATTACTACGGCGGCAACAACACCGTCGGACGGCCGCCCACCGGCGGCAGCACCATCGAGCCCAGCCGCGGCACCGTCAGCACCAAGAGCGGCACCGTCGTTCGGGGCGGGCTGGGCGCCAAGAGCGGAGGGAGCTCCGGCGGGGGCTCCAAGAGTGGAGGTTCTTAAGTGCGGCGCGTACGCGGCCAGGCCCGAGGCGGATGGCAGCGCATCATTGCAGAGCAGGGTCTGGTGTACGGCTCCCCCGGCGTCGACACCAACGGGCGGCCCCGGCCGTACTGGGACGAATCGGTGCACTACGAGTTCGACCTCGACGAGATCCTCGGCCTGGAGGCCCAGGTCGAGGTGCTGCACTCGATGTGCCTGGCCGCCTGCGAGCAGATCGTGCTCACCGAGCGGTTCGCCGAATTCGGTCTGCCGGAATGGAGTTGGGGCCCGATCAAGGAGTCGTGGCAGCGCTCGGACCCCTACGTCTACGGCCGGTTCGATCTGCGCTACGACGGCCGCGGTCCGGCGAAACTGCTGGAGTACAACGCCGATACGCCGACCTCGCTGCTGGAGGCGGCGATCGTGCAGTGGCACTGGCTGACCGACGTCCACCCCGGCGACGATCAGTGGAATTCGCTGCACGAGAAGCTCGTCGAGCGCTGGACCGAACTGCGCGAACACAGCCTGCCGACCACCCAGCTGCACTTCACCTGGTCCTCGGCGGACGCGAGCGGCGAGGACAACGTCACCACCGCGTACATGCAGGAGACCGCCGCCGAGGCCGGATTCGACACGGTGGCGCTGGCGATCGAGCAGGTCGGCTGGGACACCGAGCTGGAACGGTTCGTGGACCTGGCCGAGGCGCCGATGGAATCGGTCTTCAAGCTGTATCCGTGGGAGTGGGTGCTCGACGACGATTTCGGCAAGCGCGTGGTCGACTCGCTGCCGAGCACCACGTGGATCGAGCCGCTGTGGAAGACCATGCTGTCGAACAAGGCGCTGCTGGCGGTGCTGTGGGAGATGTATCCGGGGCACCCGAACCTGCTGCCCACCTACCTCGACGATCCGCACGAGCTCACCGAGTACATCAAAAAGCCCAAGCTGGGCCGCGAGGGCGCGAATATGACGATCGTCGGCGCGGGCCTGGAGACCGCCACCGGCGGCGTGTACGGCGAGGAGGGCTACGTCTACCAGCTGCTGGACCCGCTGCCCGACTTCGACGGCATGCGACCGGTGCTGGGCGCGTGGATCGTCGGCGACACCGCCGCGGGCATGGGCATCCGCGAGACACCGGGCCTGATCACCGACGACAGCTCCACCTTCGTCCCGCACCGCATTCCGGCCGAATAGTCACTGTGCCACGAACGCCAATAACTCCTCCACCGCCCACGTATCGATAACCCGTTCCGCCGCAACGCCGTTGGCGAGGGCGCGCTCGCATCCGTAACCCTGCCAGTCCAATTGGCCGGGCGCGTGGGCGTCGGTGTCGATGGAGAAGTAGCAGTCCATCTCCGCGGCGAGCCGGATCAGGCGGCCGGGCGGGTCGCGGCGTTCGGGGCGGCTGTTGATCTCGACGGCGGTGCCGTAGGTACGGCACGCCTCGAACACCACCTCGGCGTCGAACTCCGATTCCGGGCGCAGCCCGCGCTCGCCCGCCACCAGCCGCCCGGTGCAGTGGCCGAGGATGTCCACGTTCGGGTTCGCGACCGCGTACACCATGCGGCGGGTCATGGTCTCGGCGTCGTCGCGCAGGTGCGAATGCACGCTGGCGACGACGATGTCGAGCTCGGCCAGCAGATCGGCCTGCTGGTCGAGCCGACCGTCGTCGAGGATGTCGACCTCGATGCCGGTGAGGATGCGGAACGGGGCCAGCTCCGCATTGAGCTCGGCCACCACGTCCAGCTGCCGCCGCAGCCGGTCCGCGGACAGGCCGCCCGCCACGGTGAGCCGCGGCGAATGATCGGTCAGCGCACAGTATTCGTGCCCGAGCGCGATGGCGGTGCGCATCATCTCCTCGATCGGGCTGCCGCCGTCGGACCAGTTGGAGTGGGTGTGCAGGTCGCCGCGCAGCCGGGCACGCAGGGCCGCGCCCTCCGGCGCGATGGGCCGCGCCTCGGCGCGCAGCTTCTCCAGCTGATCGGGCAGCTGTCCCGCGCACGCCTGCGCGATCGCCGCGGCCGTCTTCGGGCCGATGCCCGGAAGCTGCTGCCAGTTCCCGTCTTCGCGGAACCGCTCGCGGTCGGCGTCCGGCAGGGCGGCCACGATATCGGCCGCCCGCCGGTACGCCTTGACCCGGTGCGTCTGCGCCCGGGAGCGCTCCATCCAGAACGCGATCTCCCGCAGCGCCTCGACCGGGCCCGGAACCCCCTGCGCCACTATCGAATCCGGCTGTACTTGAGGAAGGCGACACCGTCGGAGAAGACCCGGCTGGTGAGCACCCGGAATCGGGCGGGCTCCGGCAGCTGCCCGCCCGCACCGAACAGCGGGCGCCCGCGCCCCAGCACGATCGGATACAGCTTCAGGAATACCTGATCGATCTCGGGCAGCAGTTCCTGCGCCAGCTCACCGCCGCCGCACAGCCAGATGCCGAGTCCCTTCTCCCGCTTGAGTTCTCGCACCCGCCCCAGCGGATCCTCGGAGATCAGTTCCACATCCGGGTCGGGCCGGTCGGGCAGTGTGGTGGACACCACCAATTGCCGCAGGTGCGCATAAGGGCTCGAGGTCCCGGTGCGGACGCCGAAATCGTGGGTCTTGCGGCCCATCAGCACGGTGTCGAAGGTGCTGCCGAGCTTGTCGACGCCCAGCGACTCGCGCACCTTCGCCGGTAGTGTCTCCGGATATTGCGCGGTGATCGCGGGCCCGTGATCACCCCCGACCGGGAAGAAGTCGACCGAACCGTCCTCGGTGGCGATGAAGCCATCGATGGTCGATGCGACGTAGTAGGTCAGCTTGCGCATCCGTCCTCCCTTTCCCGAACCGTGGTTGCACGGCGGTTACAGGAAAAACGTTAGCGCTTCAATCGGTTCGACGGCGCGGCTTGGGCTGGCACCGGGGACAGGAGAACGACGACCGGTTCATGAACTTCTCCCGCCGGATGGGCGCACCACAGCGGCGGCACGGCTCGTCCTCACGCCCGTAGGCGGCCAGCGACCGCTCGAAATACCCGGACTCACCGTTGACATTCACGTACAGGGCATCGAAGGAGGTGCCACCCGCATGCAACGCGTCGGACATGACCGCCCGCACCTCGGTCAGCAGCCCGTGCAGGGCGGGCCGGGTGAGGGTGGCGGCGATACGCTCGCCGTGCATGCTGGCGCGCCACAGCGCCTCGTCGGCGTAGATATTGCCGATGCCCGACACCACGGTCTGGTCGAGCAGCACCCGCTTGATCTCGGAATGCTTGGCGCGCAACCGTTTCACCACGGCGTCGGCGTCGAAGAGCGGATCCAGCGGGTCGCGGCCGATGTGCGCGACGGACTCGGGCACGGCCGTGCCGTCGACCTCGACGATCGTATTGAGCGCCCAGCCGCCGAAGGTGCGTTGATCGACGAAGCGAACCTGCTCACCCGAATCGAGGGTGGCGACGATGTGGGCGTGCTTCTCCAGCGGCGCGCCGGAGGGCTGCACCAGCATCTGCCCGCTCATGCCCAGATGCACCACGAGCGCGGTGTCCGGGTCGTCGAAGGTCAGCCACAGGAATTTGCCGCGCCGCTGCGCGGATTCCACCCGCAGACCCGCCAGCCGGGCGGCCAGATCGTCGCCACCGAGCTCGTGGCGGCGCACCGATCGGGGGTGCTTGACCGTGACGGATTCGACGATGCGGCCGACGACATGCTCGGCCAGTCCGCGACGGACGACCTCGACCTCGGGAAGTTCGGGCATATGAAGTTTCTCGGCGTTTCAGCTCTCGGCGGTGAGGGCCTGCCAGGCGGCGCCCGCGGCCTTCTGTTCGGCTTCCTTCTTGGAGCGGCCGACGCCCTTGCCGTATGCCTGACCACCGATCACCGCCGTGGCGGTGAACTCCTTGTCGTGGTCGGGGCCGGTCGAGGTGATCTCGTAGCTGGGCACGCCGAGGCCACGCTCGGCGGTCAGCTCCTGCAGGCTGGTCTTCCAGTCCAGGCCGGCGCCCATGCGGGGGCCGCGCTCGAGCAGCTCGGCGAACAGGGTGAGCACCACGTCGCGCGCCACGTCGATGCCGTGCTGCAGATGCACCGCACCGAGCAGCGACTCCATGCCGTCGGCGAGAATGCTCGGTTTGTCGCGGCCGCCGGTCAGCTCCTCGCCCTTGCCGAGCAGCAGATGACGGCCGAGGCCACCCTCGCCGAGACCGCGGGCGACCTCGGCCAGGGCGTGCATGTTCACCACGCTGGCGCGCAGCTTGGCCAGCTCGCCCTCGGACTTGTCCGGATGCTCGAGATACAGGCGCTCGGTGATGCTCAGGCCGAGCACCGAGTCGCCCAGGAACTCCAGGCGCTCGTTGGTCGGCAGACCGCCGTTCTCGTAGGCGTAGGACCGGTGCGTGAGGGCGAGCCGGAGCAGGTCCGGGCGCACGTCGACGCCGAGTGCCTCGAGCAGGCTCGAATGGTCGGCGTACTCACCCGCTGCGGGGTCGTCCGCTCCGTCCTTGCTGGCGGTCACTGTCGGCTACCGATCGCGCGATCAGACCGCGGCAGCGACCTGGCGGCCCTTGTAGGTGCCGCAGTTGGGGCACGCGATGTGCGGCAGGGTCTTCTGGCCGCAGGCCCGGTTCGGGCAGGTGATCAGGGCCGGCGCGGTGGCCTTCCACTGGCTGCGCCGCGAGTGGGTGTTGGCACGAGACATCCGGCGCTTCGGAACGGCCACGACTACTTCTCCTCTGTCTTCGAACTTCCCGAGCCGTTGCGGCCGGCAAGCGATCGGTCTGCGTCTGATTCAGCTTCGGCGTCTGCGACACCGGCACCGGGGATATCGGCCGCGAAGTTCGCGAGCCCCGCCCAGCGAGGGTCCAGTATCTCATGCTTGTGATCGGAACCTGCAATCGCCATCCGCACACCGCATTCGGGGCACAGTCCGGCGCAGTCGGGTTCGCACAGCGGCTGCAGCGGCAGCTCCAGGCCGACGCCGTCGATGATCACCGGTTCCAGGTCGATCATGTCGTCGACGAGGCGGTGGATCTCGTCTTCCTCGGTGGTCTGCTCGGTGGCGCTGTCCGGGTAGGCGAACAGCTCGGTGAGCCGCAGGTCGACCGTGTCGGTGAACGGCTCGAGGCAGCGCGAGCACTCGCCCGCCAGCGGCGCGGACACCGTGCCGGTGACCAGGACACCCTCCGAGACCGACTGCAGGGTCAGCGCGAGGTCGACCTCGGCGCCGACCGGGACGGCGACCAGATCGAGCCCGATCCGCTCCGGCGCGGTGACGATCCGATGTACCTCGCGCATCGAACCCGGGGCCCGGCCCAGGCTGCGTGTGTCCAGCACGAAGCCCGCGTCGGTCGGACGACGACGACGCGAACCGGAACCGGATTCGGCAGGCATCAGGAACTCACTCACTCAGTGTGTGGGAATTGGGCAACCACTCAACAATACGCGAATCCGCATGGATCCCTCAAATGCACCGCATTTCGGACCATTCCGACCGGTATCGAAAATCCCGCTCAGCGGCGGAATTCCGCCGCGTAATCCGGCACGCCGCCGCCGCTGCGCAGCTGCTGGCGGCCGCGGCCGACCGTGCGCAGCGTGCTGTGCAGGGTCTCCTCGAAATCGGCGAGGGTGCCGTCGACATAGCGGTCGCATTCCTCGCGCAGGCGGTCGGCCTCGGCGGTGGCGGCGTCGATCAGGCGCGCGGATTCGCCGTGCGCGGCGCGCACCACCTCGGTCTGCGAGACCAGGCGTTCCTGTTCGGCGCGGCCGTCGGACACCGAGCGGTCGTAGGAGGCTTGACCGGCGGCGATCATGCGATCGGATTCGGTGCGGGCCCGGCCGGTGAGCGCCTCGTACTCGGCCTTGCCCTCGGCGACGATCCGGTCGGCCTCGGCGGTCGCGGCGGCGACCATGTGTTCCGCGTGCGCGCGGGCCTCGGCGACCATCCGGTCGGCATGCGCCTTGGCGTCGGCGAGGATGCGGTCGGCCTCCTCGCGGGCGCCCGAAACCGTCTGCGCCGCCTGCTCGTTCGCGCCGGTGACCGCGAGCTCGGCGGCGTCGCGGGCGTCGTTGACGATCTTGTCCCGGTGATCGAGCACGTCCTGCGCGTCGTCGAGCTCGCCGGGGATGGCGTCGCGGACGTCGTCGAGCAGTTCCAGGACGTCGCCGCGCGGAATGATGCAGTTGCGAGTGGGTGGGATGCCGCGTGCCTCTTCGACGATCGCGACCAGTTCGTCGAGTGCCTCGAATACGCGGTACATCAGCTGACCCCACTCTCCTGCCGAACATTCACTCGCCCCAGTGTGCCCCGCGTCACGGGCATCTGCCCAGTTCACTACCGGTGTGTCGGAGGGGTGTTTCGAAGACCACATCGATCAAGTGGAGGGAATCTCTCCGCTTGGTGTTATGTTTCTACCGAGCGGTAGACAGTCGGCCTCGTCGTCGCGGCGGGACCGGCGAAGTTCGATCGGAAAGACAATGACTGTCCTGTATCCGATGCCCCCGGGCATGTGGGTCGACCCCCAGCACGACCCGGTCGTATCCGCCATCGTTGTCGACAAGCCCGTGCCGCAGGAGAATTCCCGGGCCCACGAGCCGGAGACCGCCGCGGCCGCGGCCGCACTCACCCCCGAACCCGACGCCGAGCCCACCGCGCTCGGCGTATTCGGGCGACTGGGTGTATTCCTGCGCGGCGACCGATGGTTCGCGCAGCTCATCCGTTTCGCCCTGGTCGGCGGCCTCAGCAATGTGGGCTACTTCCTGCTGTTCCTGGCCTGCTACGGCGGCGGCCCGCAGTTGGCGAACCTCACCGGCTCGATCGTGAGCACGGCCCTGGCCAACGAACTACACCGCCGCCTCACCTTCCACGCGTCGGGCCGAGTCGGCTGGCTCACCGCCCAACTCGAAGGCGGCGGCCTGGCCCTCGCGGGCCTGGCCATCACCTCCGCCGCCCTGGCAATCCTCGATGTCACCGCCCCCGGCCTCAACGACATAGCCGAAGCCATCGCCGTCATCACCATCACCGCCGCCGTAGGCACCCTCCGCTTCGTCACCCTCCGCCTCTGGGTCTTCTAACGCCCCCGGCCTTACACGGCCTCGCCTCACATTTCACGCAAGAGGTGCGTTTGTGACCTGGTCGAATGGCCAGGGAACCGGGCGGGGGAACCCGGCGTCATACGAGGGCAAACCCACATTCTGCAGGGGAGGTCAGTAATGGAACGTCGTCGAGGGTGCCGGTCGTCGGGGCGGAATACGGTGAGCCCGCGGCTGTCTCGCGTCCACGTGGATGGTCGGCCCGCCGTACCGTGCGTGCGCTTCGCCACGCCGCGGACCCGGCGTCCGCACACCGATACCGGGCCGCAGTGAGCGGGGCCGAATCGGCCGGGCCCGCAGCAGGTTCCGGTGCGCGTCGGGACGCGGGGGTGCGTCATCGGCGCGACATCGTCCGGGCGGGGATCTCCGACGCCGAGATCCGCCGCCGGTGCACGGGCGGGCAGTGGCAGCGGGTGCGCCGCGGGTCGTATGCGGACGAGGCGGCCTACGCGAGCATGAATGCGGTGGCGCGGCACCGGGTTCAGGTCGCCGCGGTGCTCTCCGGCCTGGCCGCCGACGCGGTCGTCAGCCACCAGTCCGCCGCGGTGCTGTACGGGGCGCCGGTGCGGATGGCGCAGCTGGATCGCGTCGGGGTGACCCGCAATCGGCGCAACGGCGGACGGATCAAACCCGGGCTGAAGGTGCACTGCGCGCCGGTGGAGACGGTGGCCGTGGTCGGCGGGCTGCTGCTCACCACCCCGGCGCGGACCATCGTCGACGTGGCCCGCACCGCGCCGCTGGAGTCGGCGGTCGTCATCGGCGACGCGCTGGCCCGCGAATACGGCGTCACCGCAGCGGATCTGGCCGCCGAACTGGAGCTGGCCCGGTGCCGCACGGGCATCGGCGCCGCCCGGCGGGCGGTATCGCTGCTCGACCCGCACAGCACGAGCGTCGGCGAATCGCGCGGCCGCCTGCTGCTGCACCGCCTCGGCCTACCCGTACCCCGGTCCCAGGGCGAGGTCTTCACCGCCGACGGCCGCCTGCTCCGCCGCGTCCCCTTCTACTTCGGCAGAACCGGCGTACTCGGCGAATGCACCGACCGCCCCGACCCCGACTGCCGGGAAGAGGCCCTGCGCGCCAACGGATTCCACCTCGTCCGCTGGACCTGGGCCCAACTGTCCACCGGCGAGGCCGCGTCCCGCCTCCGCCACGCCCTCATCCACGCCCGCTACGACCCACCTCTCGGATACATCCGGCAGGTGCCGCTCCCGGAGCCGAAGCGACTGATGCTGCGACCGTTGCGATGACGCTGACCCTTGGATTCCGGCGTGCTTTCGGCCGGAATCCTCGGTGAGATCCCGGCCAAAAGCACGCCGGGATCAAGGGGGGCGGGGGAATCAGCCGCGGCGTTCGGCGATTCGGGGGAGGAGGCGTTTGTGGACGGCGGGGGGGAGCATGTCGGTGACGTCGCCGCCGAAGGTGGCGACCTCCTTGACGAGGGAGCTGGACAGGAAGCTGTAGGCGGGGTTGGTGGCGAGGAAGTAGGTGTCCACGCCGGACAGCTTCTTGTTCATCTGCGCCATCTGCAGTTCGTATCCGAAGTCGAAGGCGTCGCGCAGGCCCTTCACGATGGCGGTGATGCCCTGCTCGCGCGCGAAGTCGACCAGCAGCCCGTGCCACGATTCGACCCGCACATTGGGCAGGTCGGCGGTGGCCTCACGGAGCATGTCCACGCGCTCGTCGACGCTGAACATGGTCTGCTTCTTCTTGTTGATCGTCACGGTCACGACGACCTCGTCGAATTGCGCGGCCGCCCGCGCGATGACGTCGAGATGCCCGTTGGTCACCGGATCGAACGACCCGGGGCATAGTGCTCCAGCCATGATCGAACGCTAACAGCCGGTCGGCGTCTCGTACTCGGCGAGTTCGATGCGAGTCTCCCCGTAGCGGCGGGGCTTCTCCGGCGCGAAGCCCGCGGGCCAGGCGATTTCGGGCGACCGGGTGGGGCGTTCCACGACCACGAGGGCCCCGTCGTGCAGCCAGCCGTTGTCGACCAGACAGGTCAGGTCCGCGGCCGAGTCGCCCGCCTCCCGCGCGTACGGCGGGTCCGACAACACCAGGTCGTACCGCCGCGCCGGGGCGGTCCGCAGCACGGAACCGACCGTGCCCCACCGCAATTCGGCCCCGGGCAGGCCCAGATCGGCGATATTGCCGCGGACGATCGCGGCCGCCTTGCGGTCGGATTCGACCAGCAGGGCGTGCGATGCGCCGCGCGACAGCGCCTCCAGGCCCAGCGCGCCCGACCCCGCGTACAGGTCGAGCACGCGAATGCCGTCGAAGTCCAGCCGGGACGCGAGCAGGCTGAACAGCGCCTCGCGCACCCGATCCGAGGTGGGCCGGGTGCCCGCGGGCGGCACGCGCAGCCGCCGCCCGCCCGCCGTGCCCGCCACGATGCGGGTCATCGGATCGCCCTCACTCGGCCGCGGCCTCGGTCAGGCTCACCTCGACCAGCAGATCGCCGCCCTCCACCTGCTGCACCTTGCCGATGGCGACCCGGCGCACCACGCCGCCGCGCGGGGCGGTGATGGCCGCCTCCATCTTCATCGCCTCGATGGTGCCGATGGTGTCGCCCGCCGCGATGGTCTCCCCCTCGGCGACGACCAGGGTCACCACGCCCGCGAACGGCGCGGCCACCTGGCCCGGATTGGTCTTGTCGGCCTTCTCGGCGGTGGGCACCTCGCTGGCGATGGACCGGTCGCGCACGGTGACCGGGCGCAGCTGGCCGTTGAGGATGCACATGACCGTGCGCATGCCGCGCTCGTCCGGCTCGGAGATCGCCTCCAGCCCGATGAGCAGGGTGACGCCCTTCTCCAGCTGCACCCGGTGCTCCTCGCCGTGGCGCAGGCCGTAGAAGAACTGGTTGGCCGACAGCCCGGAGGTGTCGCCGTATTTCTCCCGGTGCGCGAGGAATTCGGCGGTCGGGCCGGGGAACAGCAAGCGGTTCAACGTCTCCCGGCGCTGCTGCGAGGAGCCGCGCAGCGCCGCGTCGTCGGCGGGCGAGAGCGCGGTCTCGGGCTTGGCGGGCCCGCGCCCGGCCAGCGCCTTGCTGCGGAACGGTTCCGGCCAGCCGCCCGCCGGGGTGCCGAGTTCGCCGCGCAGGAAACCGATCACCGAATCCGGAATGTCGTAGCGGCCGGGATCGCGGGCGAAGTCCTCCACGTCCACGCCCGACCCGACCAGCGCCAGCGCGAGGTCGCCGACCACCTTGGAGGACGGCGTCACCTTGACCAGACGGCCCAGCAGCCGGTCGGCCGCCGCGTATTTCGCCTCGACCTCTTCGAACCGGTCGCCCAGCCCCAGCGCGATGGCCTGCTGCCGCAGATTCGACAGCTGCCCGCCCGGAATCTCGTGGTGATAGACCCGCCCGGTCGGCCCCGGCAGCCCGGATTCGAAGGGCGCGTAGCCCTTTCGCAGCGCCTCCCAGTACGGCTCGAGATCGCAGACCTTCTGCAGATCGATCCCGGTGTCGTAGGGCGAGTGCGCCGCCGCGGCCACGATCGCCGACAGCGCGGGCTGCGAGGTGGTGCCCGCCATGGGCGCGGACGCGCCGTCGACCGCATCGGCCCCGGCCTGCCACGCCGCCAGGTAGGTGGCCAGCTGCCCACCCGGGGTGTCGTGGGTGTGCACGTGCACCGGCAGGTCGAAGTTGCTGCGCAGCGCGGTGACCAGGGTGTGGGCGGCCGGTGCGCGCAGCAGCCCGGCCATGTCCTTGATGCCGATGACGTGCGCCCCGGCCGCCACGATCTGCTCGGCCAGCTTCAGGTAGTAGTCGAGGGTGTAGAGGTCCTCGTTCGGGTCGGACAGGTCGCCGGTGTAGCTGAGCGCGACTTCCGCGATGGCCGTGCCGGTTTCGCGGACGGCATCGATGGCGGGCCGCATCTGGTCGACATTGTTGAGGGCGTCGAAGATGCGGAAGATGTCGATACCGGTCGCGGTGGCCTCGGACACGAACGCGCGCGTGACCTGCTCCGGGTACGGGGTGTAGCCGACGGTATTGCGCCCGCGCAGCAGCATCTGCAGGCAGATATTGGGCACCGTCTCGCGCAGCGCGGCCAACCGCTCCCACGGGTCCTCGTAGAGGAACCGCAGCGCCACGTCATAGGTTGCGCCGCCCCAGCATTCGATGGACAGCAGCTCCGGCGTCATCCGCGCCACGTACTCGGCGGCCTCGAGCAGACCGTTGGTCCGCACCCGGGTCGCCAGCAGCGACTGGTGCGCGTCGCGGAAGGTGGTGTCGGTGACGCCGACCGCCCGCTGTTCGCGCAGCGACCGCGCGAAACCCTCGGGGCCCAGTCGCAACAGCCGCTGCCGCGAGCCGTCCGGCGGCGGCACGGTCAGATCCAGCGGCGGCAGCTTGTCGTGCGGGTACACCGCCGTCGGCCGCTGGCCGTGCGGCTTGTTCACGGTGACGTCGGCGAGGTAGCGCAGGATCTTGGTGCCCCGGTCGGCCGAGCCGCGCTGGGTCAGCAGGTGCGGGCGCTCGTCGATGAACGAGGTGGTGACCCGCCCGTCCCGGAAGTCCTGGTCGTCGAGCACCGCCTGCAGGAACGGAATATTGGTCGCCACACCGCGAATGCGGAACTCGGCGACCGCCCGCCGCGCCCGCGCCACCGCCGCGCCGAAGTCCCGGCCGCGGCAGGTCAGCTTCACCAGCATGGAGTCGAAGTAGGCGCCGACCTCGGCACCCAGATTGGCGCCGCCGTCCAGGCGGATGCCGCCGCCGCCCGGGCTGCGGTAGGCGGTGATGCGCCCGGTGTCGGGCCGGAAGCCGTTGGCCGGGTCCTCGGTGGTGATGCGGCACTGCAGCGCGGCGCCGTGGATCGAGACCGAATCCTGGCTCAGGCCCAGCTCTTCCAGCGTCCGCCCGGCCGCGATGCGCAGCTGCGCCTGCACCAGGTCGACATCGGTGATCTCCTCGGTCACCGTGTGCTCCACCTGGATTCGCGGATTCATCTCGATGAACACGTGGTTGCCGCGCTCGTCGAGCAGGAATTCCACGGTTCCCGCGCAGCTGTAACCGATCTCCCGGGCGAAGGCCACCGCGTCGGCGCAGATGCGTTCGCGCAGTGCGGGATCCAGGTTCGGCGCGGGCGCGAGCTCGATCACCTTCTGGTGCCGCCGCTGCAGCGAGCAGTCGCGCTCGAACAGGTGCATGACGTTGCCGTGCTGGTCGGCGAGGATCTGCACCTCGATGTGGCGGGGGTTGACCACCGCCTGCTCCAGGAACACCGTGGGGTCGCCGAACGCCGATTCGGCCTCGCGCATGGCGGCCTCGATCGACTCGCGCAACTGCTCGCGCTCGGCGACCCGGCGCATGCCGCGCCCGCCGCCACCGGCGACGGCCTTGACGAAGACCGGGAACTGCATCGACTCGGACGCGGTCAGCAGCTCGTCCACCTCGGCGGAGGGGGCGCTCGAGTTCAGCACCGGCAGCCCGGCGGCCTTGGCGGCGGCGATGGCGCGGGCCTTGTTGCCGGTCAGTTCCAGCACCTCGGCAGAGGGCCCGATGAAGGTGATGCCCTCGCGCACGCACGCCGCGGCCAGGTCCGGATTCTCGGACAGAAAGCCGTAACCGGGGTAGACGGCGTCGGCCCCGGCGGTCTGGGCGGCCTTGATGATCTCGTCGATGGAGAGATACGCCCGCACCGGGTGACCGGGGACGCCGATCTGATAGGACTCGTCGGCCTTGAGCCGATGCACCGAGTTGCGATCCTCGTAGGGAAAGACCGCGACGGTCCCGACGCCGAGTTCGTAGGCGGCGCGGAACGCTCGGATCGCGATCTCACCGCGGTTGGCGACCAGCACTTTCGAGAACATTGGATCAAGGTACCCGGACACCGACTATGGCCGCGTAGCGAATGCGGGCTTCGCAGCGAACCTCACACTCCGGACATACCCCCGGCAACCGGGCGGTTACCACCAGTGCAACGTGCGGTAGCGCATCCCCCCGAGCAGCTGCCCCATGGTGATCCCGAGCAATAGACCACGCTCTTCTCCGGTGAGGCGGAGGTTGGCCGAGACCGCCGCGAGGCTGAGCAGCAGCAGCGGCAATCGGGGTTCCGGCAACCCGTTCCCCGGAAATTCGGCGTGCAGCCGAGCCAACCCGACACCGCGCGGGCGCCCCTGCCGGTACCCCGCGCGCAGCCCGCGCCGGTATCGGTAGGCCACCAGCGCCTCCGGCAGGAATCCGACCCGGTATCCCTCCCGGTGTGCGCGCCAACCGAATTCGATGTCCTCGTTGGCCGCGTAACTGGTGTCCAGACCGCCCAGTTTGCGATAGACCGCGGCGCGCACCCCCATGCTGCACCCGACGATCTGCGGCGCGAACACGCCCGGCGACTGGAAGTTCTCGGGGGCGGGCAGCTCGACGGCGCCGCGCGGATTGGCGGCATTGAGCGTGCGGCCCTCGACCGCGGAGCCGACCACGTCGTAGCCCTCGCCGAGGAAGCCGACCAGCCGCGCGATCCACTCCGGATACACCCGGTCGTCGTGATCGCAGAACAGGACGTACTCCCCCGTCGCGCTCGCCGCCCCGGCATTGCGGGCATAGGAGGCGCCGCGCACCGCGGTCGCCTCGATATGGCGTAATCGCAACGACTCCCGCAGCGGATGCTCGGCCAGATGGGCCCGCACATCGACCGGGGAGTCGTTGTCGGCGACGAGCACCTCGAACTCCGGCGCGTCCCGCTGCTCGGCGAGCGCCGCGAGCTGCACGTCGAGCAGCTCCAGCCCGGCCCGGCCGCGCAGGTACGCGGGCACGACGACGGACACTGTCGGCTCTGACACGTTGACCACTTCCCCGGACGATCCCACTGTTCGAACAATCTTCGAGTCGGAAATACCGTAGTGACTTCGGGGCCGGGCGCAACCCGAAACGACCGCCCAGTCTTGAAATAGGGCCCTTCGGAATAGAAACGGCCGCGTCGTGGCTTATGCTCAGAACGCAGCTGGTTCGCTGCGCCGACGAGTTGGAGCCCCGAGCGTCGTCCGCAGCGCCGAAACCGATCCGCACGGATCGGCGAGAGGGAACCCGGTGGGAATCCGGGACTGTCCCGCAGCGGTATACGGGAACGACCGCCGTCATCGGCACTGGGCACGAGCCTGGGAAGCGACGGCCAGTAGGTGGCTCCAGGGGCCGCGCCCGCAAGTCCGAAGACCTGCCGGCTGTGCCGGATACGCCGTATCCGGCGGCCACCGCCTCGTGGATCGGGCGGGCGGACACCAGTGCGCACACCGGACGACCCGGTGCGGCAAAGCAACTCGGGCTCCGTCTGCTCTGTCGGCGGTGACCCGTGGCTTCCCAGCACTGGAGACAACCGTGACTGTCACATCGCAGAACCCCTTCACCGCAACGGTTCTCGGGCTCCCGCGGATCGGGCCGCGGCGCGAGCTCAAGCGCGCGATCGAGTCCTACTGGGCCGGTCGCATCGACGCCGCCGAACTGCGCGCCGTCGGACGCACCCTGCGCCGCGACCAGCTGACCGCGCTGGCGGCGGCCGGGCTGGACTCGATCCCGGTCGGTACCTTCTCCCACTACGACCAGATGCTCGACACCGCAGTGCTGTTCGGCGCGCTGCCGCCGCGCGTGGCGGGTATCGCCGACCCGCTGGACCGGTACTTCGCCGCCGCCCGCGGCGCGCAGTCGATCGAACCGCTGGAGATGACCAAGTGGTTCGACACCAACTACCACTACCTGGTGCCCGAGATCGGCCCGGACACCGTGTTCACGCTGCACCCGGACAAGCTGCTGGTGGAGCTGACCGAGGCGCAGGAGCTGGGTGTCGCGGCCCGGCCGGTGGTGATCGGCCCGCTGACCTTCCTGAAGCTGGCCAAGGGCGTCGACGGCGTCGCACCCTTGAACCGGCTGCCCGAGCTGCTGCCGCTGTACCGGGACCTGTTGCGGCAGTTGGCCGCCGCGGGCGCGCAGTGGGTGCAGATCGACGAACCGGCGGTGGTCACCGATCTGACCGAGGCCGAGCTCTCGCTGCTGCTGGAGACCTATGCCGATCTGACGGCCGCGCCGGATCGCCCGAAGCTGTTGGTGGCGACGTACTTCGGTGACCCCGGCCCGGCGCTGGCCGCGCTCGCCTCCACCTCGGTGGACGGCGTCGCGGTCGACTTCACCTCCGGGACAACGGTTTCCGACGTCGCGTCGGTGCCCGCGCTGAGCGGCAAGCTGCTGGTGGCCGGGGTGGTGGACGGCCGCAACGTGTGGCGCACCGATCTGGACGGGGCGCTGACCACCCTGGGCACCCTGCTGGGCAGCGCGGGCGCGCTGGCGGTGTCCAGCTCGAGTTCGCTGCTGCACGTGCCGTATTCGCTGGACGCGGAGCCGGATCTGGACCCGGTGCTGCGCTCGTGGCTGGCGTTCGGCGCGGAGAAGGTCGCCGAGGTGCGGGCGCTGGCGACCGCGCTGCGGGACGGCACCGACGCCATCGCCGACGAGCTGGCCGCGGCCCGTGCGGCCGCGCGGAGCCGCCGCACCGACGCGCGGCTGCGCAACGACGCCGTGCGCGCCCGGCTGGACTCGCTGGGCCCGGAGGCGATCCACCGCGCCCCCGCCGACGAACGCCGTGCGCTGCAACGGGATCGGCTGCGCCTGCCGCTGCTGCCGACCACCACGATCGGCTCCTACCCGCAGACCGGGGCGATCCGGCTGGCCCGCGCCGCGCTGCGCAAGGGCGAGCTGACCGCGGAGCAGTACCACGAGCGGATGCGCGCCGAGATCGCCGATGTCGTTGCGCTGCAGGAGAAGCTGGGCCTGGACGTGCTGGTGCACGGCGAGCCCGAGCGCAACGACATGGTGCAGTACTTCGCCGAGCAGCTCGACGGCTTCGCCGCCACCGCCAACGGCTGGGTGCAGTCCTACGGCACCCGGTGCGTGCGCCCGCCGATCCTGTTCGGTGACGTGGTGCGGCGCGAGCCGATGACGGTGGAGTGGATCGGCTACGCGCAGTCGCTGACCGACAAGCCGGTCAAGGGCATGCTGACCGGCCCGGTGACCATTCTGGCGTGGTCGTTCGTGCGCGACGACCAGCCGCTGGCCGAGACGGCTCGCCAAGTGGCGCTGGCGATTCGGGACGAGACCGTCGATCTGCAGGGCGCGGGCATCCGCGTCGTCCAGGTCGACGAGCCGGCGCTGCGGGAGCTGCTGCCGCTGCGCGCCGAGGCCAAGCAGGCGTACCTGGACTGGGCGGTGGCGGCCTTCCGGCTGGCCACCAGCGGCGTCTCCGATGCCACCCAGATCCACACCCACCTGTGCTACTCGGAGTTCGGCGAGGTCATCGGCGCGATCGCGGCCCTGGACGCCGACGTCACCTCGATCGAGGCGGCCCGCTCGCGCATGGAGGTGCTCGACGACCTCAATGCCGTCGGCTTCCACCTGGGCGTCGGGCCGGGCGTGTACGACATCCACTCGCCCCGGGTGCCGAGCGTGGAGGAGATCACCGCCTCGCTCCGGGCGGCGCTGAAAGCCGTTCCGGCCGAGCGCCTCTGGGTCAACCCGGACTGCGGCCTGAAGACCCGCGGCCCGGCCGAGGTGGAGCAGTCGCTGCGCAATATGGTCGCGGCCGCGCAGGCCGTGCGCTGACGGCGCGAGGTCCCGCCCGGGTGCCGGGCGGGACCTCGCCCGTTGTCGATCACCGCCCTATGCTGGCGGTATGACCGATGCCCAACCGCCCCGCTACCGGGTCATCACCGGCCCCGACGACGCCGCCTTCTGCGAGCGGGTCAGCACGATCCTCGACAGCGGGTACCGGCTGTACGGATCCCCGGCGGTGACCTTCGACGGAACGAATGTCATTGTCGCGCAGGCGGTCATCCGCGACTCCGACGAAACCGACTGATCGCCTACTTCGCACGCTACGCAGCGACGAACGGACGCGAAAATACCTTGCAGTAACGGATTTTTGTCGGCGACAACCATTGAAATTGCAATGTTTGCGAAGATTATTGGGTAGCATCGCACCGTGCGCAAGATGTATGCGGGTGCCCGACTACGGCGGTTGCGCGAGGAACGGCGGATGACCCAGGCCGCGCTGGCCAAATCGCTCGAGCTGTCCCCGAGCTACCTCAATCAGCTCGAGCGCGACCAGCGGCCGCTCACGGTTCCGGTGCTGCTGAAGCTGAACTCCACCTTCGACCTGGACGTGCAGTTCTTCGCCGCCGACTCGGACGCGCGCCTGGTGTCGGACCTGCACGAGGTGCTGGTGGAGGCCGCCGGCGGCACCCCGCCACCCGCCGCCGAGGTCGAGGATCTGGCCAGCCGCCTGCCGGAGGTCGCCCGGACCATCGTCGCCATGCACCGGCGGCTGCGCGCGGCCACCGATCAGCTGGATCTGTTGTCGTCCAAGGTCGCGACGCCCACGGGCGCGCCCGGCGTGCCGATGCCGTACGAGGACGTGCGCGACTTCTTCTACGACCACCACAACCACATCGCCCAGCTGGACCTGGCCGCCGAGCGCCTGTTCGAGGAGTGCGGCCTGTCGATCGGATCGCTGGACCGGCAGCTGGCCCGGGTCGCCGAGGAGAGGGCGGGGGTGACGGTGCTGGTGCGCGGCGACGGCGCCGACCCGTCGATTCCCAAGCGGCACTTCGAACCCGAGACCCGCGTCCTCACGCTGGCGCGGCGGCTGCGCCCCGGCCAGCGCGCCTTCCAGATCTCCACCACGCTGGCCTTCCTGCTCTACGGCAAGATGCTCGACGAGGTGCTGGCCGAAACCCCCTCGCTCACCGGGGAATCGCGGGCGCTGGCGCGGGTCGGGCTGGCCAACTACTTCGCGGGAGCGCTGATCCTGCCGTACGGGAAGTTCCTGCGCTCGGCCGAGGAACTGCACTACGACATCGATCTGCTCGGGCTGCGGTTCGAGGTCGGCTTCGAGACGGTGTGCCACCGGTTGAGCACGCTGCAACGGCAGGGGCAGCGCGGGGTGCCGTTCTTCTTCGTGCGCACCGACCGGGCCGGGAACATCTCCAAGCGCCAGTCCGCCACCGCGTTCCACTTCTCCCGGGTCGGCGGAAGCTGCCCGCTGTGGGTGGTGCACGACGCGTTCGCCCATCCGGGCCGCATCCTCACCCAGGTGGCCGCCATGCCCGACGGCCGCCGCTACCTGTGGACGGCCCGCACCACCGGTCCCGGGCCGCACGGATTCGGCACGGCCACCAAGGAATTCGCGGTCGGCCTGGGTTGCGACATCGAATACGCCGACCGCCTGGTGTATTCGAAGGGATTGCAGCTCGACGAGCCGGCGGCGGCGGTGCCGATCGGCGCGGGCTGCAAGGTGTGCGAGCGCTCCGCGTGCCCGCAGCGCGCCTTCCCGCAGATCGGCCGCCCGCTGGCCGTCGGCGAGAACACCTCCGTCGATCTGCCCTATCCGCGGGCCACCCGCTGAGCTACCGCCCGGTCCGGGTGGCCCCCGCGGAAGCCGCCACCACGCAGGCGATTCCGGCCCACTGCGCGAAATTCATGAGCTGCCCGAGGACGACGAGCCCGGCGAGCGCGGCCACCGCGGGCTCGAGGCTCATGAGCACGCCGAACACCCGCGGCGGAATCCGGCGCAGCGCCTCGAGCTCCACCGAGTACGGCACCACCGACGACAGCAGGGCCACCCCGAATCCGGCGAGCAGCACCGACGGCTGCAGCAGCGAGGCGCCCGCGCCGAGAATGCCCATCGGGGCCGACAGCAGCCCGCCGAAGGCCATGGCGATCGCCAGACCGCCTCCGCCGCTGGTCCTTTCGCCCAGTTTGGCGCCCACCAGGATGTAGCTGCCCCAGCACGCGCCCGCGGCGAGGGCGAACAGCACACCGGTCCACAGCACGGGACCGTCGGCATGGGTGAGCAGCAGCACGCCGCCGCCCGCGAGCACCGCCCACACCGGATCGATCCAGCGCCGCGAATGCGCGAGCGCGACGACCAGCGGCCCCAGGAACTCCAGGGTGACGGCCATGCCCAGCGGGATGCGGTCGATCGCCTCGTAGAAGGCGAGATTCATGACCGCGAGAATGGCGCCGTAGGCCAGCACCACGGGCAGCGCGCGGCGCTCGATCCGCAGCGACGACCGCCAGCACACCAGCAGCACGACGCCCGCGAAGAACAGGCGCAGGCTCACCGCGCCCGCCGGGCCGGTCGCGGCGAACAGCTGCTTGGCCACCGCCGCCCCGACCTGAACGCTGACGATGCCCGCCAGCACCAGCACCGTCGGCGGCACCCCGCCCACCCGCTGCCGGGCCGCCGATCGCGAAAACCCCCACGGCAGCGCGGGTTTGCGTGCCCACCCGAAATCGATCGCGACCATCGCCGCCCCTTCCACCATGCTGCCGATCGGTATTGCTCACCGGCAGCATCTCACCCCCCGGCAACCGATTTCCAGCCGTTAGCGACGACCGTCACGCGGCTCACGACTTGGCGAGATACTCCAGCCGCTCGCCGTCCACCGCGGCACGCATCATCGTGGCCAGGCCCGGATGCTTGCGCAGCCCCGGGTCGGCGGCGACGACCTCGCGGGCGAGTTGCTGCGCGGTGGTGATCACCTCGAGATCGTCGAGCAGCGACAGCAGGCGCAGGCTGCGCGCGGTGCCGGACTGCGCCGCGCCGAGCACGTCGCCCTCGCGGCGCTGCCGCAGGTCCAGCACCGACAGCTCGAAGCCGTCCAGCGTCCCGGCGACCGCCTCGAGCCGGGCCATCGCGGTACCCATCGGCGAGGATTCGGTGACGAGCAGGCACAGCCCGGGATGTTTACCGCGGCCGACGCGGCCGCGCAGCTGATGCAGCTGGCTCACGCCGAACCGGTCGGCGTCGACGATCACCATGACCGTCGCGTTCGGCACGTCCACGCCGACCTCGACCACGGTGGTGCACACCAGCACGTCGATATCGCCGTCGTTGAACGCCCGCATCACCGCGTCCTTCTCCTCGGCGGGCAGGCGGCCGTGCAGCAGGCCGACCCGCAGGTCGGCCAGGGCACCGGTCGACAGCGTCGCGAACACGTCGAGCGCGGCGTGCGTGGCGGGGGCCTCCCGCTCCTCGGGCGACTTGGCTTTCCCCTTGCGGCCCTTGCCGTTTCCGCTGCCGTCGTCGTCCTCGTCGCCGATCCGCGAGCACACCACGTACGCCTGCCGCCCGGCGGCGACCTCCTCGCGGATGCGTTCCCACGCCCGCTCCACCCACGCCGGTTTCAGTTTGGCGGGAACGACTTTCGTGCTGATCGGGGAGCGGCCGCGGGGCAGCTCGGTGAGCGTGGAGGTCTCCAGGTCGCCGAGGGTGGTCATGGCGATGGTGCGCGGGATCGGGGTGGCGGTCATCACCAGCAGGTGCGGGCTGACACCGTCCTTCGCCTTGGCGCGCAACGCATCCCGTTGCTCGACGCCGAACCGGTGCTGCTCGTCGACGACGACCATGCCCAGGTCGAAGAATTCGACGGCGTCCTGGATCAGGGCGTGCGTGCCGATCACGATCCCGGCCTCGCCGGTGACCGCGGCCAGCAGCGCCGCCTTCTTCGCGCCCGCCGACATCGATCCGGTCACCAGGACCAGCTTGGTCGCGTGCTCGGCCGCGCCCAGCTCGCCCGCGGTGGCGAGGTCGCCGAGCATGCCGCGCAGCGACCGATAGTGCTGGGCGGCAAGCACTTCCGTCGGGGCGAGCAGCGCGCACTGCAAACCGGCGTCGACCACCTGCAGCATGGCGTGCAGGGCCACGATGGTCTTGCCGGAGCCGACCTCGCCCTGCAGCAGCCGGTGCATGGGGTGGCTGCGGGCCAGGTCCGCGGAGATCTCCTCGATCACCTGCCGCTGCCCGGTGGTCAGCTCGAACGGCAGCCGCTTGTCGAAAGCCGTTGCGATGCCGCCGGTCCGGGGCGGGCACGGCCGCGCCGCGCGGCCCTCGACGTCGTGGCGGCGCTCGGCCAGCACCAGTTGCAGCGCCAGCGCCTCGTCGAAGCGCAGCCGCTCGCGGGCCTGCTCGATATCGGATTTGCGCTCGGGCAGGTGGATCAGGCGCAGCGCGTCCGAGACCGCCAGCAGGTTGCGTTCCTCGCGAATATCCTGCGGCAGTGGATCATCGATGGGGTCGAGCTGGTCGAGCACCTGGCGCACGCAGGCCAGCACGTCCCAGCTCTGCACCTTCGCGGTGGCCGGATACACCGGGATGTATTCCCGCTCGAAGAACGAGACATCCACGCCGTCGGCGCCTTTCGCGCTCTCGGCCAGCCCGCGCAGGCTGCCGCCGCCGCGCACCGAGGTGAGACTCTCCATCGACTCCCCCGCCTCGGGCAGGATCAGATACGACGGGTGCGACAGGTTCCACCGGTCCGGCCGCCACCAGTGCACGGTGCCCGACATCATGGCCCGAACACCCTGTTTGACAAGGTAATTCACCTTGTCGCCGTTGAAGAAGGTGATCTCCACCGGGCGGGCGGAGCCGGTGTCGAGCTCGACCTTGAGCAGCTTGCCGCGGCGCTGGCGCATCGGGCGCAGCTCGGTCTTGGTGACGTGCCCGACGACGGTGATGTGCGCGCCCTCCTCGGGCTGCTCCTCGGTCAGCGGCTGGCCCTGGGTCGCGTAGCGCAGCGGATAGTGCCGCAGCAGGTCCTCGACCGTGTGCATGTCGAAGGCGTCGGCCAGCGGCTCGGCCGCCTTCACGCCCAGGACGTGGTCGAGCCGGTCACGCAGTGTCGCCATGGGCTACTCCACCCCGATCTGCACCAGGTCCACCGGCTGGCCGCCGTCGTAGGCGACGACCTCCACGCCGGGGAAGGTGGCGGTAATGTGCTGGGCCAGTTCGTCACCCAGCCCGGCCGGGGCGGCGGCGCCCAGCAGCAGGGTGACCAGTTCGCCGCCCAGGCCCAGCATGCGGTCCAGCAGCGTGCGGGCGGCGGCGCGTGCGTCGGGATCGATGACCACCACGTCGTTCCCGACCAGTCCGAGCCCGTCGCCGCGCGCGCAGGTGCCGACGATGGTCAGCGCCCGCTCGGCCGCGATCCGCAGCGCGCCCCAGCGGGTGCCCGCCGCCGCCTCGGACATGGCGAACGCGTCGTCGACCGCGATCCGCCCGGGGTCGTGCACGGCCAGCGCGGCCAGGCCCTGGACCATGGACCCGCTGGGCAGCATGAGCACATCCCGTGCGGCCGAACGGGTTCCGCCCACGCCGCCGCGGGCGGCCACGCTGACCGCGACCAGTTCGTGGGCGGGCAGCGCCCCGTTCGGCAGCACCAATACCTCCCGATGCGGCAGCTCGCGAATCGCGGTCAGCAGGCGGTCGGCGGTGACCTCGCCGTCGAGCACCATCGCGCCCGCGTCCTCGAACAGCCGCGCGGCCCCCGCCCCGGACGCCACGGCCAGGATGCCCCGATCGGCCCGGGGCAGCTCCGCCGACCGCGCCGCCAGCCCCTCGATCCGAATCCGGCTCAGCCGCCCCGCCGCCAGCCCCGCCTCCACGGCGGCCCCGGCATCACCACAGTGCACATGGGCCGACCAGCCCCCCGCTCCGTCCCCCACGACGGCAACCGAATCGCCCAGCCCCGCAAGCTCATTCCGCAACGCCGCTATCCGCTCACCGTCCGTGTCGCTCAACAGATACATGACCTCGTACTGCGGCCCCGCCCAACGATCGCCGCGAGCGGCCGCGACCCGCGCGGCGGCGTCGGGTGCCGTGGGCCGGATATCGGTGTAGGCGGCCGTGATTCGGCCCGTGTGGTCGGTGGCTGCCGGGTGGGGGGTCGTCGGGGATGCGGGCGGGCGTGGGGAGCGGTGTTCGGGGTGAGTGGGGATGATCGGGCCCTCGTAGGCCGGGCGGGTGGGGGCGGGGACGCCGGTGACTTCAACGAGCGCGTCGAGCAGGACCAAAAGACCGCGGGCGCCCGCGTCGACCACTCCGGCCTCGCGCAGCACGGTCAGTTGCGACGGGGTGTCGCCGAGGGCTTTCACCGCACCGTCGGCGGCGGCGAGGGCGACATCGGCAAGAAGCGCGTCGGGTGGGCAGTCGGCGGCGCGGTCGGCGGCGGCCTCGAGCACGGTGAGCATGGTGCCGTCCACGGGGGTGCTCAGCGCCTCGCGCACCAGGATCGCGGCGCGGCGCAACATGATTCGCACGGTGGCGGCCGTCAGCGGGCCGTCCTGTACCGCCTCGGCCAGGCCGCGCAGCACCTGCGACACGATGATGCCCGAATTGCCGCGCGCCCCGGCGGTTCCGGCGCGCGCCATGGCCCCGGCCACCGCGTGCGCCGGGGATCCGGCGGCCAGCGGCTCGGCGGCGGCGACGGCGGCGCGCATGGTGGCGAGCAGATTCGTTCCGGTGTCGGCGTCGGCGACCGGGAAGACGTTGAGCGCATTGATCTCGTCACGGTGACGCCCGAGACCGGCCACGCAGAGCCGACCCCAGCGCGCCAGCGCCGCTCCGTCGAGCGTCTCCGGGACCCCGGGCACGTCACCGTCCTTCCACGCCGTCACTGCGATCTCGTCCACACCCCGTCCACCAGCCTAGTCGCCCGCCCCGACACGACTCGCCACCGTGTACCGTGGGCCATCCGGTCGTCGACAGGGGGAACCATGACGGGGAACGCGTGGCGGCTGCGCCCGCTCGCCGCCGAGCACACCCGCGGTCTCGCCGAATGCCATATCGAATGCTGGCGCGAGGCGTACCGGGGGCTGGTCCCCGACCACGTGCTCGACACGTTCGATCTCGACGGGCGTGCCGAGATGTGGGAAAGCCGCCGGGTGCGGTATCCGGGCGCCACCACCGTCGCCCTCGACGGCGACACCGTCGTCGGCTTCGCCAGCGCCGGAGCCCCGCTCGACGAACGGCCCGTCGCGGAGCGCGCGCTGTACGCCCTCTACGTCCGCGCGGCGTGGTACGGCACCGGCGTCGCCCACGACCTGATGCGCGCGGCCCTCGATCCCACCGTCGGCACGTATCTGTGGGTGTTCGAGGAGAATCCGCGCGCCCAGGCGTTCTATCGGAAGTACGGCTTCGCCCTCGACGGCGCGCGCCGGGCCGAGGCGTTCACCGTGGCGTGGGAGGTCCGCATGGTGCGGCCCGCCACCACCACGCTCAGTTCTGGCCGTTGAGGCAGTCGAGCCCGCCCGCGGCGCTGATGCTCTGGAACACGCACAGGAACCGCGCGTTCACATTGGACGACAGCGACGCCGAGCCGGTCTGGGGATCCCACAGCGCCAGCACCGGGGCGGCCGGCTGGGTGGACACCTGCTCCTGCGGGGCGGGTTCCAGAGGGATCGTCGCCGCCTGCGCCACCGCGGGGGCGCCCAGGATGGCCGCTCCGGCAGCGACGGTCACGACGGCACCGCGCACGGACTTGATCTGCATGCAACTGCTCCTGATTCGCTCGAACGTCTACACACCCCGCGGCCTACGGCAGCCGCCAGTCGACCGGGGCGGCACCCAATGTACCGAGCAATTCGTTGGTTCGGGAGAACGGCTTCGATCCGAAGAATCCCCGCGACGCGGACAGCGGTGAGGGATGGGCGCTTTCGATGGTCGGCACGGAGCCGAGCATCGGCTTCAGCGTCGACGCGTCCCGGCCCCACAGAATGGCCACCATCGGCTGGTCGCGGGCGACGAGCGCGCGAATCGCCTGCTCGGTCACCGCTTCCCAGCCCTTGCCGCGGTGCGAGGCGGGCTGGCCGGGCTGCACGGTGAGCACCCTGTTGAGCAGGAGCACGCCGTGATCCGACCACGGCGACAGATCGCCGCAGGACGGTGTCGGCAGGCCGAGGTCGCGCTCGTATTCGGCGAAGATGTTGGCGAGGCTGCGCGGAACGGGCGAGACATCCGGCGCCACCGAGAAACTCAATCCCATGGGATGCCCCGGCGTCGGATAGGGATCTTGACCGACGATCAGCACGCGCACCTTGTCGAAGGGCCGCTGGAACGCGCGCAGCACATTCTCGCCCTTCGGGAGATACCCGCGCCCGGCCGCATTCTCCGCGCGCAGGAACTCACCCATTTCCGCGATACGGTCGGCGACCGGTGCGAGTGCGTCGGCCCAGCCCGTATCCATGATCTCCGACAGTGGTTTAGCGCCCATGGCCGCCCAACATAGCGTGGCCGGTTTCCGCGCGGAAGCTCACCCGCCCTCCGTGAACGATTCCCAGCCGACCGGTCCCGTCCACACCGCGCCGTCGACCGTGACCCCGGACCCGGCCGCGACCCGGCCGACCGCGACCCATCCGGCCGGAAGGTCCTGTCCCGCCGGGAAAGTCGCGGCGAAGGCGTGGTCCTCGCCGCCGGTGAGGCCCCAGGCCAGGGCGTCGGCGCCGAGCAGCTCGGCGACCGGCCGCAGCGCCGGGTCCGCGATCGCGGCGGAGTCGAGATCCACGGCCACACCGGAGGATTCGGCGATGTGCCCGACATCGGCGAGCAGGCCGTCGGAGACGTCGGTCAGGGCGTGGATCGGCACCGTCGGCGGCAGCCCCAGCACGGCCTCGTACGGCGGCTGCGGAAGCCGGTGCGCGGCAACGACTTCCGGGAACCTACCGGGATCGATCCCGGCGGCCAGCACGGCCAGCCCGGCGGCCGAGGCCCCCAGCCGCCCGGCGACGGCGACGACATCGCCCGGCCGCGCGCCCGACAGCAGCACCGGCTCCCGGTCCAGCGGATCGCCGAACGCGGTCACCGAGATCACCAGCAGCGGGCTGCGCACCACATCGCCCCCGGCGATGGAGCCGCCCGCCCGCCGCGCCTCGGCCCACATGCCGTCGACGAACCCGTCGACGAACTCCACCGGGGTGTCGGCCGGGCAGCCCAGCGACACCACGAATCCGCTCGGCGCCGAGCCCATCGCGACCACGTCCGCGGCGTTCTGCGCGATCACCTTGCCCCCGATGTCGTAGGGCGTGGACCAGTCGAGCCGGAAGTGCCGGTCCTGCAACAGCATGTCGGTGCTCACCACGAATCGCCCGGCCGGCGCCGCCAGCACCGCGGCGTCGTCGCCGGGGCCGAGCAGCACCCCGGCCGCCTGCGTGCGCCCGGCGGTCATGCGCGCGATCAGCCCGAACTCCCCCAGTTCGCGGACGGTGCGCGGACGGGTGTCAGCGATGGTCGTCTCCTTCCGTGAGCCGCGGCGCGGCGGACCTGCCGACGCGCGACGGATCGACGCTACCGGTCCCCCGGGTCCGGGACACGACCGCGCTGGTCGCTACCCTCGGAGCGACAATCCACCGGCCCCGGGGACCGCGCATCCGGCCCCACGAGCGGAGACGAACTCTCGAATGAGCAGCGACACGGAACGGTCCAACGGGACGACCGAACAGTCGGACGCGACGACGACCCCGGCGGGGCCATCGACGGAATCCGGCGATCGCTACTCCGCCGAGTCGAAGACACCGAGGCTGCACCCCGCGCTCATCGCCACCGCCGTGGCGCTGCCCGTCGCACTGGTCGTCGCCGTCCTCGTCATCGCGGTCATGTCGAACCGGCACGCCACCCGCGAGCCGCTGGCCCTCGGATCGGTGCCCGCCCCCGCCGCGGCGGGCCAGGCGTGCACCGCGCTGCTCCCGGCACTGCCGGACAAGCTCGGCGACTACACCCGCGCCGAGCTGGCCCAGCCCGCCCCGCCCGCCACCGTCGCCTGGCAGCTGCCCGACGGCGGCGATCCGATCGTGTTGCGCTGCGGCCTGGATCGCCCGCTGGAGTTCAACAAGGCGTCCGCGCTGCAGGTGATCAACGGCGTCAACTGGTTCGAGGTGCGCGACCAGACCAGCGGCGTCACCTCGGGCACCTGGTTCGTCGTCGACCGCGGCACCTACATCGCGCTGACCATGCCCAACAGCGCGGGCCCCACACCGCTGCAGGCCATTTCGGACGCGATCACCAAGGTGCTGCCCGCCCGGCCACTGGACCCGGGCCCCGTCCCGAACTAGTCAGCGCAGCCCGGTACCGCGGGCCAGCGCCGTCTCGACGAGCGTGCTGACCAGGGTGCGGTTGTCGATTCCGGTCGCGTCCCACATGCGCGGATACATCGAGATCGAGGTCATGCCCGGCATGGTGTTGATCTCGTTGATCACCGGTCCGTCGGCGGTGACGAAGAAGTCGACGCGGGCCAGCCCCTGGCAGTCCAGCGCGCGGAAGGCGCGCACGGCCAGTTCGCGGACCCCGTCGGCCACGGCGTCGTCGAGCTTGGCGGGGATGTCGAATTCGCAGACGTCGTCGAGGTATTTGGTATCGAAGTCGTAGAACTCGGGGGCCTGCTCGCCCGCGGCCTCCTCGGGCATCCGGATCTCGGCCACCGCACTGGCCGCCACGCGACCGTCCGGGAATTCCAGGACGCCGCACTCGACCTCGCGCCCGACCACCGCCGCCTCCACCAGCACCTTCGGATCATGCTGGCGCGCCAGGGCGATGGCGTCGTCCAGCGCGTCCCACGAGTCCACCCGGGAGATGCCGATGGACGAGCCACCGCGGGCCGGTTTGACGAAGACCGGCAGCCCCAGCCGCGCCCGATCCCGCTCGCCCACGGTCTGCGTCCCGGGCCGCAGCACCACGTAGTCGCCCACCGGAATGCCCTCGGCGGCAAGGAGTTTCTTCATGAACTCCTTGTCCATCCCGGTGGCGCTGGCCAGCACGCCCGGCCCCACGTACGGCAGCCCGGCCATCTCCAGCAGCCCCTGCACCGTGCCGTCCTCACCGAACGGGCCGTGCAGCACCGGAAAGACGACATCGACCGCATCCGGCCCCGCGGCGCGACCGCCCAGCGGAATCAGGCTGCCCGCCCGCCCCGGATCGGCCGCCAGCACCAGCTCGGTCCCCGTCGAATCCACCGACGGCAGTGCGCGATCGGCGATGGCCAGCTCGCGGGCGTCGGATCCGGCGAGCACCCAGGTGCCGGTACGGGTGATGCCGATCGGCACCGCCTCGTAGCGTTCGGGATCCAGGTTGCGTAGCACGAACCCCGCCGACACACAGGACACGGCGTGCTCGTTGCTGCGCCCGCCGAAGACGACGGCCACCCTGATGCGGTCAGTCATAGAGCGAACCGTACCCGTAGGACGCCGCATCCAATCATTCCGGCTTCATCCGGCGGCCCAGCAGCTGCCCGACCGCCTCGGCCACCGACAACCCCTCGTGGCACACCCGGTGCACCGCGGTGGTGAGCGGCATCTCGACCTCGTGCCGCTCGGCCAGCGCCCGGATCGAGGTGCACGACTTCACGCCCTCGGCGACCTGCCCGTGGGTGGCCTCCTGCGCGGCGTCCATGGATCCGCCCGCGCCCAGCACGTGCCCGAACGAGCGATTGCGCGACAGCGGCGAGGTGCAGGTGGCCACCAGGTCGCCGACCCCGGCCAGGCCCGCGAGGGTGACCGGATTCGCGCCCAGCGCCACCCCCAGCCGCATGATCTCGGCCAGCCCGCGGGTGATGAGGCTGGCGATCGTGTTGTCGCCCAACCCCATTCCCGAGGCGATGCCGCAGGCCAGCGCGATCACGTTCTTGCACGCGCCGCCGAGCTCACAGCCCACCACGTCGATATTGGTGTACGGGCGGAAATAGCCGGTGCCACAGGCGTGCTGCACGACCTCGGCGCGGGCGGTGTCGGTGCACGCGACCACCGAGGCGGCCGGTTGCCCGGCGGCGATCTCGCGGGCCAGGTTGGGACCCGACAGCACCGCGATGCGATCGGTTCCGGCGCCGGTGACCTCGGCGATCACCTGGCTCATCCGCAGCAGCGTGCCGGTCTCGATGCCCTTGGCCAGGCTCAGCAGGGTGGCGTCGGCCCCGATGACCTCGCGCCAGTCGGCCAGATTCGCGCGCAGCGACTGCGAGGGCACGGCCAGCACCACGATGTCGGCGCCGTCGAGCGCGACCCGGTGATCGTCGGTGGCCGCGATGCCGGGCAGCTCCACATCGGGTAGATAGGCGGGGTTGCGGTGCTCGGTGTTCAGCGTCTTGGCCACCTCGGGCCGCCGGGCCCACATCGTCACGTCGGTACCCGCGTCGTTCAACACCTTCGCGAACGCCGTGCCCCACGACCCCGCACCCATCACTGCCGCCCTCGTCATGCAAGCCAATATGCCACCCCCGCGCAAACGACCCGCAGAAAGCGGCGAACCCGCCCGCGGCGAGCAGCGAACGGCCCGCACGGCGGGCGCGAACACCGGAGAATCCCCGTTCGATACCGTGTCCGACCGACCGGTATTCAAATTGGGCATGACCTCCGCCACTATGGCGGACGTGCGACGATTGGCACATGCGTCCGGATGTTGTGCACGCCGTGATCGCGGTCAAGAACCTCGATCGGGCGAAGAGCCGACTGGCCGACCGGCTGCCGCCCGCGGTGCGGGCCCGGCTGGTCCTGGCCATGGTGTCGGACACCGTCAGCGCGGCCGTCACGGCGGGGCTGGGCTCGGTGACGGTGGTGACTCCCGACCCCGATGTGGCCGACACGGTGTCTGCGCTGGGAGCCGTGGTCCATCCGGACCCGATGGGCGCCGCGGTGACCGCCGACGCCGCCGAGGCCGACGGCCTGAACGCGGCGCTCGCCGACGCGGCCGCCGCGGTGCGCGCCCGCCACGGCGCGGTGGATCTGCTTGCGCTGCAAGCCGATCTGCCCGCGCTGCGCGCCGACGAACTGGCCGCCATGCTCACCGCCGCCCCGGCCGCCGGGCGCGCGATCGTCGCCGACCACGCCGGGCACGGCACCGCCGCGCTGCTGGTGCGCGACGGAAACGCCCCGCTCGCACCGCTTTTCGGCGCCGATTCGGCCCGCCGCCACATCGCCTCGGGCGCAATGGATCTCGTCGGCGACTGGCCGGGACTGCGGCTGGACGTGGACACCGCCGCCGATCTGGAGCGGGCCACGGCGCTCGGCGTCGGACCGGCCACCGGCGCGCTGCTGGCCGACATCGGGTGGCCGAGCCCCGTTCACACGGATCTCACACGGAGGTACGCCAGCCGGTCACATGTGTGCTAGATGATCGCGGGACCGGCGTCCCGATTCGCCATCGCGATGCCGCAGGCGGCGTCGCCCAGTCGTTAAGGAATGATCGTGAGCGTGAGCGAAACGGAAACCGTCCAGCAGCCGCGACTACCGGCCGCGCCGCCGGCGGCGACCCCGCCGCCCACCGCCACCGCCGCGCAACGGTTGCCACAGGATCGCTACCTGAATCGGGAACTGAGCTGGCTGGATTTCAACGCCCGGGTGCTGGCCCTGGCCGAGGATCCGTCCGAACCGCTGCTCGAGCGCGCGAAATTCCTCGCGATCTTCTCCTCGAACCTCGACGAGTTCTACATGGTCCGGGTGGCCGGTCTCAAGCGCCGCGCCGAGGCGGGCCTGTCGGTGCGCTCCGCCGACGGCCTGACCCCGTCCGAGCAGCTGGTGCTGATCGCCGAGCGCACCCAGGATCTCGCCGTCCGGCACGCCCGGGTCTTCCTCGACCAGGTGCAGCCCGCGCTGGCCCGGGAGGGCATCGCGATCATCGGCTGGGCCGACCTCGACGACGATGAGCGGCAGCGGCTTTCGGGATACTTCCAGGACCAGGTCTTCCCGGTGCTCACCCCGCTGGCCGTGGATCCGGCGCACCCCTTCCCCTACATCAGCGGCCTGAGCCTGAATCTGGCTGTGACGGTGAAGGATTGCGACACCGGCGGCGAGCACTTCGCCCGCGTCAAGGTGCCCGACAACGTGGACCGGTTCGTGCGCGTGCGGCGCAGCCCGGGCACCCGGGAGCCGCGCACCGCGGCCAGCCGCGAGCCCGACGGCAGCACCGGGGTGAACCTCGCCGCCTTCCTGCCGATGGAGGACCTGATCGCGGCGCACCTCGATCAGCTGTTCCCGGGAATGGATGTGGTGGAACATCATTCGTTCCGCATCACCCGCAACGCCGACTTCGAGGTGGACGAGGACCGCGACGAGGACCTGCTGCAGGCGCTGGAACGCGAACTGGCCCGCCGCCGGTTCGGTTCCCCGGTGCGCCTCGAGGTGTCCGACGACATGACCGAGCACATGCTCGATCTGCTGCTGCGCGAGCTCGACGTCGACCCCGGCGACGTCATCCAGGTGCCCGGCCTGCTGGATCTGTCGTGCCTGTGGCAGGTCTACGGCGTGGACCGGCCCGCCCTCAAGGACGCCCCCTACGTCCCGGCCACCCCGTCGGCGTTCGGTGAAAGAGAAACCCCCCGCAACGTTTTCGCCGCCCTGCGCGAGGGCGACGTGCTGGTGCACCACCCGTACGACTCGTTCTCCACCAGCGTGCAGCGCTTCATCGAGCAGGCCGCCGCCGATCCGCAGGTGCTCGCGATCAAGCAGACCCTCTACCGCACCTCCGGCGACTCCCCCATCGTCAACGCCCTCATCGACGCCGCCGAGGCCGGTAAGCAGGTGGTGGCGCTGGTGGAGATCAAGGCCCGCTTCGACGAGCAGGCCAACATCAAGTGGGCGCGGCAGCTGGAACAGGCCGGGGTACACGTGGTCTACGGCCTCATCGGCCTGAAGACGCACTGCAAGACCTGCCTGGTGGTGCGCCGCGAGGGCGCCACCATCCGCCGCTACTGCCACATCGGCACCGGCAACTACAACCCGAAGACCGCGCGCCTGTACGAGGATGTCGGATTACTCACGGCCGCACCGGAAATCGGCGCCGACCTGACCGACCTGTTCAATTCGCTGACCGGATACTCGCGAAAGGCCAACTACCGCAACCTGTTGGTGGCGCCCAGCAGCGTGCGCTCGGGCATCGTGGAGCGGATCCGGCGCGAGACCGAGCTGGCGCAGCAGGGGCTGGCCGCCCGGATCCGGTTGAAGGCCAACGCCATCGTCGACGAGCAGATCATCGACGCGCTGTATCGGGCCTCCCAGGCGGGGGTGCCGGTGCAGATCGTGGTGCGCGGCATCTGCGGGCTGCGCCCGGGCGTGCCCGACATGAGCGAGAACATCGAGGTGCGTTCGATTCTCGGCCGCTTCCTGGAACATTCGCGGGTGCTGCACTTCCAGGCCCAGGACGAGTACTGGATCGGCAGCGCCGACATGATGCACCGCAACCTCGACCGCCGCGTCGAGGTGATGGCCCAGGTGAAGGACCCCAAGCTGTGCGAGCAGCTGGAGGTGGTGTTCGATTCCGCCCTGCATCCTTCGACCCGCTGCTGGGTACTCCAGGCGGATGGGGGCTGGCAGGCCCAGCCCACCCAGGAGGCGATCGAACACGGTGAACAGGTGCGCGACCACCAGGAGTTCCTCATGCGACTGCGGCGACCGGATCGACCATGACCCACCCGGCGCTACCGGACTGCGACGAGATCTCGTTCTCCGATCCCCGGGTGACCGCCAATATCCTTGCCGCCGGGGCGGTGCTGTGGCGTCGCGCACCGGACGGGTGCGTCGAGGTCGCGCTGGTCCATCGGCCCAAATACGACGACTGGTCGCTGCCCAAGGGCAAGCTCGACCCGGGTGAGACCCCGATGGTCGCCGCGGTGCGCGAGGTGGCCGAGGAAACGGGCCTGCGGTGCCGCCTGGGGCGCTATCTGGGCCATGTGACCTACCCGGTCACCGGGCACCGCAAACTCAAGCGGGTGGACTACTGGGCGGCCACGGTGACCGACGGGACGTTCATCGCCAATCCCGAAGTGGACGAGCTGACCTGGCAGCGCGTCGACGGCGTAATGGAGGCGCTGTCGTATCCGATGGACCGCCACATGGTGCGCAATTTCCTGCGCCTGCCCCCGGATACGGCGACGCTGCTGCTCGTCCGGCACGGCAAGGCGGGCCGGCGCGACCGGTTCACCGGCGACGACGACGAGCGCCCGCTGGACCGGACGGGCCGCGCACAGGCCCGGGCGCTGGCGCCGAATCTGCTCGCCTTCGGTGCGGCGGATATCTATTCGGCGCCGCCATTGCGTTGTGTGCAGACGATGGAACCGCTCACCGAACAACTCGGCGGCGACATTCGATTGGAACCTTTACTATCCGAAACCGGTTATGCCGCAGCGCCGGACGCGGCGCTGGCCCGGATGCGCGAGTTGGTGTCGACCGACACCGTCCGCGCGATCTGCAGTCAGGGCAAGGTGATTCCCGATCTGCTCGCGCGCTGGGCCGAAACCGACGGTGTCGCACTGCCACCCGCGCGCAATCGCAAGGGCAGCGCCTGGGTGCTGTCCTTCTCCGACGGCCGCCTCGTCGCCGCCGACCACCTCGACCGCGCCCTCCGCACGGAATAATCGGCTGACGGGGCGCGCTATTGCGCCGGACCGCCGCCCCGGCCCCAGAAACGAACGAGCCCCGGACCCAAAGGTCCGGGGCCGTCGTGCGTTCCGGCGTCAGCGACGACGGGCGGCGGGCCGCTTGGCGGCAGTGCGCTTGGCGGCGGTCTTCTTCGCGGTCGTCTTCTTCGCGGTCGTCCTGGCCGTGGTCTTCTTGGCCGCGGTCTTCTTGGCGGTCGCCTTCTTGGCGGCCGTCTTCTTGACCGTGGCCTTCTTGGCGACCGTCTTCTTGGCCGGAGCCTTCTTGGCGGCCGTCTTCTTGGCCGGAGCCTTCTTCGCGACCGTCTTCTTGGCCGCGGCCTTCTTGGCGGTCGTCTTCTTGGCCGCCTTCCTGGCCGTCTTCTTGGCGGTGCCACCCGACACCGGCGCTGCCACACCGCGTTTCACGGCCGGACCCGCAGCGGCGATCTTCTGCTTACCCGCAATGATCGCCTTGAACTGCGCGCCCGGACGGAAGGCGGGGACCGAAGTCGGCTTCACCTTGACGGTTTCGCCGGTACGGGGGTTACGCGCCACCCGTGCCGCACGCTTGCGCTGTTCGAAGACACCGAATCCGGTGATGGTGACGCTCTGTCCCTTGTTCACAGCACGCACGATCGTGTCGACAATCTGCTCGACTGCCGCAGTGGCCGTGCGCCTGTCAGTACCCAACTTTTCGGTCAGAACGTCGATCAGTTCCGCCTTGTTCATTGAATCCTCCGCAGACTAATGGCCCGTCGTCGGACCGACTAGGTACCACGGTAAACCTTCAATGGGCAAGAGTCTATGTGCCACGCCAAATTTCATGTGGTGTGGCACACGCCCAGCAACCGCGATTGGTAGCTCTCAGCTAACACCCAGGACTGTTTACGCCCGTGAAATAGGGTCCGGAATGGTGGTGGGTTTCCAAGCCGGCCTTGCCTTTTCGAACCGGGAGATGGCGTCTTCCTGGCGGAGTGTCAGCCCGATGTCGTCCAGACCCTCGAGCAGACGCCACCGGGTGTAGTCGTCAATATCGAAGCGCAACACGGTGGTTCCAGCGGCCACCGTGCGGGCCTCGAGGTCCACGATCAATTCCAGACCGGGATGTTCCTCGAGCAACTTCCAGAGCAATTCGACATCATGTTGTGACATACGGGCCGCCACCAGGCCGCCCTTCCCGGCGTTACCACGGAAGATGTCGCCGAACCGGGACGAGATCACGACCCGGAAGCCGTAGTCCATCAGGGCCCAGACCGCATGCTCGCGTGAGGATCCGGTGCCGAAATCCGGACCGGCGACCAGGACTGACCCCCGGTTGTACGGCTCGGTGTTCAGAATGAAGGTCGGATCCGAACGCCAGGACGCGAACAGGCCGTCCTCGAAACCCGTTCGGGTGACCCGCTTCAGGTAGACGGCGGGGATGATCTGGTCGGTGTCGACGTCGGATCGGCGCAGCGGCACCCCGATCCCCTTGTGCACCTTGAAAGGTTCCATGAGTTCTCCTCGAAAATCCGGTGAAAGTGGGCCGATCAGTTCAGATCCGCAGGTGAGGACAGGGTTCCGCGCACCGCGGTGGCCGCCGCGACCGGCGGCGAAACCAGGTGTGTGCGCCCGCCTTTGCCCTGCCGGCCCTCGAAGTTGCGGTTGGAGGTGGAGGCACAGCGCTGACCGGGCGAAAGCTGATCCGGATTCATGCCCAGGCACATCGAGCATCCCGCCTGCCGCCATTCCGCGCCGGCGGCGGTGAAAATATCGCCCAGCCCCTCGGATTCGGCCTGCGCGCGCACCCGCATGGAGCCGGGCACGATCAGCATGCGCACGCCGTCGGCGACCCTGCGGCCGCGCAGCACCTCGGCCACCGCCCGCAGGTCCTCGATGCGGCCGTTGGTGCACGATCCCACGAATACGGCGTCGACCGGCACCTCGCGCAGCGGAGTTCCGGGCTTCAAATCCATGTATCGCAGCGCCTTCTCGGCCGACTCGCGCGCGGTGTCGTCGGCGATATCGGCCGGATTCGGCACCGACTCCGCCAGCGGCGCACCCTGTCCCGGGTTGGTTCCCCAGGTCACGAAGGGGGTCAGCGCGGAGGCGTCGAGGTGCACCTCGGCATCGAAGACCGCGCCCGGATCGGTCTTCAGCGCGTCCCAGGCCGCCACGGCCGCATCCCAATCCGCGCCCCGCGGGGCGTGCGGGCGGCCCTTCAGGAATTCGTAGGTGGTCTCGTCGGGGGCCACCATGCCCGCCCGGGCGCCCGCCTCGATGGACATGTTGCACATGGTCATCCGCGCCTCCATGGACATGGCGCGCACCGCCTCGCCGCGGTATTCGAGCACATAGCCCTGGCCGCCGCCGGTGCCGATCTGCGCGATGACCGCGAGAATCACGTCCTTGCTGGTGACCCCGGGCGGCAGCTGGCCGTCGATGTTCACGGCCATGGTCTTGAACGGCCGCAGCGACAGCGTCTGCGTGGCCAGCACGTGCTCGACCTCGCTGGTGCCGATGCCCATGGCCAGCGCGCCGAACGCGCCGTGGGTGGAGGTGTGCGAATCACCGCACACCACGGTCGTTCCCGGCTGGGTCAGGCCCAGCTGCGGACCGACCACGTGCACGATCCCCTGCTCGAGATCGCCCATCGGGTACAGCCGGACACCGAATTCGGCGCAATTGCGCCGCAGCGTCTCGACCTGGATGCGGGAAACCGGGTCCGCGATCGGCTTGTCGATATCGACGGTCGGGACATTGTGGTCCTCGGTGGCGATGGTGAGGTCGGGCCTGCGCACCGGCCGCCCGGCCGCGCGCAGGCCGTCGAACGCCTGCGGGCTGGTGACCTCGTGCACGAGGTGCAGGTCGATGTAGATGAGATCGGGTTCGCGCGATTCCCCCTCGCCCGCGCCGCGGGCCACCACGTGCTGCTCCCAGACCTTCTCCGCCAGAGTGCGCGGCCGATCGGCCATCCGTATCACCTCTCTGTGTTTGATTGCGCCGCCTCCGGCGGCGCTGTTCGCGTTTCAGCAGAGCTATAATTTGGGAATCTCACTATGTAAGACGTTAGTATCGAGCTATGAGACAGCATAGCGGTATCGGGGTACTCGACAAAGCCATGGCCGTGCTCTACGCGGTGGCCGAGCAGCCCTGCGGCCTCAACGAGCTGTGCATCCGCACCGGCCTGCCCCGCGCGACCGCGCATCGGCTGGCCGTCGGGCTGGAGGTGCACCGCATGCTCGCCCGCGACGCCAACGGGCTGTGGCGGCCCGGTCCGGCGCTGTCGGAGCTGGCCACCTCCGCCGAGGACCCGCTGCTGGAGGCCGCGGCGGCGGTGCTGCCGCGGCTGCGCGAGATCACCGGGGAGAGCGTGCAGCTCTACCGGCTCGACGGCCATTCCCGCATCTGCGTGGCGGCCATGGAACCGGCCGCGGGGTTGCGCGACACGGTGCCGGTGGGCGCGCGGCTGCCGCTGACCGCGGGTTCGGCCGCGAAGGTGCTGCTGGCCTGGGCCGATCCGGAGCTGCAGCGCAGCGTGCTGACCGACGCGGTGTTCGGCGACCGGGCGCTGGCCGAGGTGCGGCGGCGGGGCTGGGCGCAGAGCGCGGCCGAGCGGGCGGCCGGGGTGGCCAGCGTGTCGGCCCCGGTGCGGGATTCGACCGGCGGTGTGGTGGCCGCCGTGTCGGTGTCGGGCCCGATCGATCGGATGGGTCGGCGGCCCGGGGCGCGCTGGGCGGCGGATCTGGTCGCGGCCGCGGACGCCCTGCACAAACGGCTGTAGCCGCGCCGGTCACGCGGAACCTGTTGTCCGCCATACGCCGTAAACTACAGTCGCCGCATGGGAGTGAATCAACGCGAGCAGATCGTGATGTCCGACGCCGAGGTGGGACGATTCCTGGAGCGCAGCCGGGTCATGACGCTGGCGACGCTCGGGAGGTCGGGCCTGCCGCATCTGACGGCCATGTGGTACGGCCTGGTCGACGGTGAGATCTGGTTCGAGACGAAGGCCAAGTCGCAGAAGGCGGTGAACATCCGCCGCGATCCGCGGGTGACGGTGCTGGTCGAGGGCGGCGACACCTACGACACGCTGCGCGGAGTGTCGATCGAGGGCCGCGCGGAGATCGTGGACGACCCCGAGGCGCTGTTCCGGGTGGGGGTGAGTGTCTGGGAGCGCTACACCGGCCCGTACTCCGAGCAGGTGCGCCCGCTGGTGGAGGCGATGCTGAACAAGCGGGTGGCGATCCGGGTGGTGCCGGATCGCCTGCGCAGCTGGGATCACCGCAAACTGGGCCTGCCCGCGATGCCCGCGGGCGGCTCGACCTGGCCCTCCGAGGAATGAGATTCCCGCCGAAAGCACGCGGGGATCACCGGCCTGGCACGGCCTATACCTGATCCCGGCATGCGCCTACACCTGACCCCGGCATGACCTGACCCCGGCATGCGCCTACACCTGATCCCGGCACGGCCTACACCTGATCCCGGCATGCTTTTGGCCGGGATCCACCCTGGAACGCGAAAAAGGCCCTCAGCTCATCGAACTGAGGACCTTCGCTGTAGCCCCGACGGGATTTGAACCCGCGCTACCGCCTTGAGAGGGCGGCGTCCTAGGCCGCTAGACGACGGGGCCAGGGGATCTTCCGATCCGAGATGCCCGGCCAGCTTAACCGGCCGAGACCCGGCGACCAAATCGCCAGGATGTTGTTCGTCTCGACCGCGAAGCGAAGCGAATCAACACTCTCTGCTGGGGTACCAGGACTCGAACCTAGAATGGCTGAACCAGAATCAGCTGTGTTGCCAATTACACCATACCCCAATGACCTGGGCGTTCGGGCCCTCCCTGGCTGGGTGGGGCGCCGTTGTCCGGGCCGGGAAGAAGATTACCAAACCCTGCCCGGTCAACTACAAATCGCCTGATCAAACCCCCGTTTTCGGGCTATTCGACGCCGATCGAACCGGCGGCGGCACGCAACCGGTCCATGGTCGCCGCCCGGCCCAGCAACTCCAGCGACTCGTACAGCGGCGGGCTGATGTGCGATCCGGTCACGGCGACCCGCACGGGGGCGAACGCCTTGCGCGGTTTCAGGCCCAGATCGTCCACCAGCGCCGTTTTGAGCGCTTCCTCGAGCACGGTCGCGGTCCACTCCGAAATGCCGTCCAGCGCCGCGATGGCGGCCCGTAACACCGGCGCGGCGTCGGGCCCGAGGTTCTTTTCGGCCGCGGCCGGGTCGACGGTGAACTCGCCGGCCGGGACGAACAGGAATTTCAGCAGGTCCCAGGCGTCGGCGAGGACCACGATCCGGGTCTGCACCAACTCGGCCGCGGTTGCGAAAAGCTTCTCGTCCACTTCCGCACCGATGTGGCCGTGCTCGGTCAGGTACTCCCGCAGCCGGTGAGCGAAATCACCCGGCTCCAGCAAACGAATGTGCTCGGCGTTGATCGCGTCGGCCTTCTTCTGATCGAAGCGGGCCGGATTCGAATTCACTTTCGATATATCGAAGGCCGCGACCATCTCCGCCATCGAGAAGACGTCGCGGTCCTCGGCGAGGCCCCAGCCCAGCAGCGCGAGGTAATTCAGCAAACCTTCCGGAATGAATCCGCGGTCCCGGTGGACGAACAGATTCGACTCGGGATCGCGTTTGGACAACTTCTTGTTGCCCTGCCCCATCACGAACGGAAGATGTCCGAACCTCGGGGTGAAGTCCGCGGCCCCGATTCGCTGCAACGCCTCGTACAGCGCGATCTGCCGCGGCGTGGAGGAGAGAATGTCCTCGCCGCGCAGCACGTGCGTGATCTTCATCGCGGCGTCGTCGACCGGATTCACCAGCGTGTACAGCGGTTCGCCGGTGCCGCGAGTGAGCGCGAAATCGGGCACCGACCCGGCCCGGAACGTGGTTTCCCCGCGCACCAGATCGTCCCAGGACAGATCGTGGTCGGGCATGCGCAGCCGGACCACCGCGCCGCGGCCCTCGGCCTTGTAGGCGGCGATCTGCTCGGGCGTCAGGTCGCGATCGTGGTTGTCGTAGCCCAGCTTGGGATCCCGGCCGGCGGCGCGGTGGCGGGCCTCGACTTCTTCAGGGGTGGAGAAGGATTCGTACGCCTCCCCCGCCGCCAGCAACCGGCGGACCACGTCGAGATGCAGCTCACGCCGCAGCGACTGCCGGTAGGGCTCGTAGGGTCCGCCGACCTCGGGGCCCTCGTCCCAGGTGAGGCCGAGCCAGCGCAGCGCGTCCAGCAGCGCCCGGTAGGAGTCCTCGGAATCGCGTGCGGCGTCGGTGTCTTCGATGCGGAACACGAATGTTCCACCGTGGTGCCGGGCGTACGCCCAGTTGAACAGGGCGGTCCGGATCAGGCCGACATGGGGGGTGCCGGTCGGTGACGGGCAGAATCGGACCCGTACGTCAGTCATGTCTCTCTCTCGATCAGCGTTTGGCGGCAACGGGATTGGTCAGCGTGCCGATGCCCTGGACCGTCACGGACACTGATTGCCCATCCTGCACCGGTCCTACACCTTCCGGTGTTCCGGTGAGGATGACATCGCCCGGGAGCAGCGTCATCACCGTGGTGACCCATTCGATCAGCTTCGGAATGTCGTGCAGCAGAAGCGAAGTCCGGCTGCGCTGGCGGACCTCGCCGGACAGCTCGGTAGTGATCTCCAGATCCGTTGGGTCCAGCTCGGTTTCGATCCACGGGCCGAGCGGGCAGAAGGTGTCGTAACCCTTGCCGCGGGTCCACTGGCCGTCGTGTCGCTGCTGGTCACGGGCGGTGACATCGTTGGCGACGGTGTAGCCCAGGATCACCTCGCGGGCCCGGGCGGCGGGCACGTCCTTGCACGGGCGGCCGATCACCACGGCCAGTTCGCCCTCGTAGTCCACCTGAGAGGAACTGGGCGGCAACAGGATAGGAGCGTTCGGTCCGATGATGGCGGTGCTGGGCTTGAGGAAGATCACCGGATCCTCCGGGGCCTCCCCGCCCATCTCGCGGGCGTGCGCGGCGTAGTTCTTACCGACGCACACCACCTTGCTGGCCAGGATCGGCGCGAGCAGCCGGACATCGGCCAGCGGCCAGCTGCGGCCGGTGAACGTCGGCGTCCCGAACGGATGTTCGGCGATTTCCCGCGCGACGCTGTCCGAATCCGATCCTTCGATACTGACGAACGCGACCCCATCGGGGCTGGCTACACGACCTAGACGCATGAATCGCAGTCTATCCACCTGGGTGTATGCGGCCGACCACCCGGGTGTATCGTTTTCACGTGTTCAACCTGTAGGAATATGATCCCATTATTTGAGATAGAGGTGAGGCCGTGGGCACCATGACCCAGATGCGCACGACGAGGCGGTGGACGATGCTCGGGCTCGGGGTGTTCGCCCAGAGCGCCACCGCGGTGGCCGTGCAGGGCGCCCCGTTCCTGCTCCCCGCCCTGACGGCCCGTGGAATGCCTTTGGCCACAGCGGGTCTGCTGGTCGCCATGCCGATGGTCGGCATGGTCTGCACGCTGATCCCCTGGGGCTACGTGATCGACCGGGTCGGCGAGCGGGTCGCGCTGGTGGCCGGTCCGGCGGTGATGCTGGTCGCGGGCGCGGCGGCCGCCTCGGTGACGAATTACCTTGTGCTGGGGGCGCTGCTGCTCGTCGCGGGCATGGGCGCGGGCAGCACCAACGGCGCCAGCGGGCGGGTGATCGTGGGCTGGTTCCCGCCCCGGCAGCGCGGGCTGGCGCTGGGAATCCGGCAGACCGCCCAGCCGCTGGGGGTCGCGATCGGCGCGCTGACCATCCCGACCATCGCTGCGGCACACGGGTTCTCCACCGCCATCCTGGTGTCGGCGCTGATGGCAGGGGTGGCGGCGATCGGCTGCGCGGTCGGCATCGTAGATCCGCCGCGACCGGCCGCGACGGCAGATGCCCGGCCCGCCAACCCGTATCGCGGCTCGGCCACGCTGTGGCGGATTCACGGCGTCTCGATGCTGCTGGTGATTCCGCAGGCCACGGTGTGGACCTTCGCGCTGCTGTGGCTGCACCGCGACGTGGGGCTGTCGCTGGCGACGGCCGGTGCGCTGGTCACCGCGACCCAGATCCTGGGCGCGGCAGGGCGAATCGGCGCGGGGGCGTGGTCGGACCGGGTCGGGAGCCGGTTGCGGCCGCTGCGGACGGTCGCCGTCGCGGCCGTGATCTCCATGTCCGCCTTGGCCTTCGCCGCCTGGCTGCACTGGTGGTGGGCGGCGATACCCATCCTGATCGCCGCCTCCGTCATCACCGTGGCCGACAACGGACTGGCCTTCACCGCCGTCGCCGAGATCGCCGGACCCTATTGGAGCGGACGGGGTCTCGGCGTCCAGAACACGGGGCAGTACCTCGCCTCGGCCGCGGTCGCGCCGCTGTTCGGCGCGCTCATCAGCGCCGCCGGATTCTCGGCCGCGTATCTGGTCGCGGCGGCGACGGCCGTGGCCGCGGTTCCGCTCGTCCCGATGGACCGGACGCGGGCGACTACCCGCGAGTAGACCGGCACCGCTGTCCTTTTCGCGATGTTCCGGTGTCGGTGCTCGGCGTCCTCGCCCGGTGCGCCAGTGTGATCATCGTGCGCGGCACGCCGTTTCCGCTGCCGTCGCGCGCCGCCGCCGGAATACCCTTGGCCGCAGTGGATCTGCTGATCGCCATGCCGCGGGTCTGGGTGGTGGTCGCGCTCGTCGGCCGGGGGTACGCGACAGATCGCTTCGGCGCGCGGGAGGCGGTGTTCGCCGGTCCCACAGCGGCATTCGTCGCCACGGCACTCTGCATACTCACGACGAATCATGGTGTGCAGGGTGCATTGCTGTTGGTCGCGAGCATGGGCACTGCGAACATGAACGGGGCGAGCGCCGGGTGGTTCCCGCCGGATCGGCGCGGCGTCGCCCTGGGCATCGTGCAGGCGTCGCAGCGCTGGTCGTGCCGACAGTCGCTGCGGCGCACGGATTTTCCGGCGCGATCGGCCGGTGACCGAAATGTCCGGCCTGCCAACCCTCCCCCGCCGCCGTCGCCCTCACGGCCGGAATCGCCCCCGCCGCAGTCCCGCTCGCGCCGATCGACCGCACCGCCGCGCCCGCCGCCGACCGACATCCGAGCTATCGCCCGGCATCGGTTGCTGGAGGGGATCGGAAGTTAGCTGAGTCGACAAGAGCCGCAACCGGTTCCGTCCGGAGTGCGGCGAAAACCCTACGGCACGAAACGGTTCCGTTCGGCATGATAAACGGCTCAACTTCAGACCTGGGCGCCGCCGGGGCGGAGATGGTACCGACCGGAAAGTGAAAAGCCCTGCACTCGAATCGGATTCGAGCACAGGGCAACTGGTCAAGCGTTCAGACTGCGGCGGCGATGCGGTCGCCGATCGCCACGGTGGACGCGGGGGCGGTCCGCGCGGCGAGATCCTTGGCGACGGCGGCCTCGATGCGGGCGGCGCCGTCGGTGTTGCCGAGATGGGTGAGCAGCAGCGCGACCGACAGGATCGCGGCGGTGGGGTCGGCCTTGGACTGCCCGGCGATATCGGGGGCGCTGCCGTGCACCGGCTCGAACATGCTGGGGTTGACGCCGGAGGCATCGATATTGCCGGAGGCGGCCAGGCCGATGCCGCCCGAGACGGCGGCGGCGAGGTCGGTGATGATGTCGCCGAACAGGTTGTCGGTAACGATCACGTCGAAGCGGCCCGGATCGGTGACCATGAAAATCGTTGCGGCGTCGATGTGCTGGTAGGCGACCTCGACGTCCGGGTACTCGGCGCCGACCTCGGTCACCGTACGCTGCCACAGCGAGCCCGCGAAGGCGAGCACGTTGGTCTTGTGCACCAGGGTCAGATGCTTGCGGCGGCGCTGCGCCGCGTCGAACGCGTACCGCACCACGCGCTCGATGCCGAACCGGGTGTTGGTGCTCACCTCGGTGGCGACCTCGTGCGGGGTCTGCACGCGGATCGCACCGCCGGTCCCCGTGTACGGCCCCTCGGTCCCCTCCCGCACGACGACGAAGTCGATATCCGGCGCCCCCGACAGCGGGCTGGTGACACCCGGGTACAGCCGGGACGGCCGCAGATTCACATGATGGTCGAGCGCGAACCGGGTCCGCAGCAGCAGCCCCCGCTCCAACACACCGCTCGGCACCGACGGATCCCCGATGGCCCCCAACAGAATCGCATCATGCCCCCGCAGCTCGTCGAGCACCCCGTCCGGCAGCACCTCCCCCGTCGCGTGATACCGCTTGGCCCCCAGGTCGTAGTGCGTCCGCTCCACCCCCGGCACCACCACATCGAGCACCTTCAACGCCTCGGCAACAACCTCAGGCCCAATCCCATCCCCTGGGATGACAGCAAGCTTCATCGACAACGCTCCATTCCAGTTCACTCACCACAGACATCAAGCTCAACGACCCCCGCCACCATATCGACCACCCCACCCCCATTCCACACCAGGGCACTCTGTTCCCAAATATTGAGACCCCCACCGCTCGCTAACGCTCGCGGCGGGGGAAATAGGTACGGGAACGCTCCGTCAGGGGAATAGGTACGGGAACGCTCCCGTCGGGGGAATAGGTACGGGAACGCTCGCGGCGGGGGAATCGAGAATCCGCCCAGCGCAGGAGAAGAGATGCCGCCCTCGCACGGAGGGATGTCGCTCGCACAGGAGGGATGTCGCTCGCACAGGAGAGATGCGGCCCAGCGCAGGATTAGAAATGCCGCCCAACCAGGAGACCGAGACGCGTCCCCAACGTAGGTAATCGAAGTGCCGCCTGGCGAGGGGCAAGACATGCTGCCCGACAGGAAGATACGAGATGCCCCGACAGGAAGACACGAGTTCCCGCCCGAGAGGGAAACACGGATGCCGCCCGACACGAAGACATATGGGTCTGCCCTGAAGGGGACAAAGTACGCCGACCGGCAGGACGACACGAGACGCCGCCCGACACGACTGTCCCGCCGAGCACAGAGAAGTCGCGTGGCGGATAAGAGGGCAGACCGGTCCCAAGATGCGCATCACCGACCGCACGATCCGGAACGGACAGGTGGCCGACTCGGGCGGCGCTGAGAAATCTTGGCCGAACCAGGGACCCGGCTCCCCACTGCGACCCTGTCCCCGCTGCCCGGCGGGCCACAGATCCCCCTGCCGGGCGGGCCACAGACTTCCCCTACCAGGCGGGCCACAGACTTCCCCTACCAGGCGGGCCACAGACTTCCCCTACCGGGCGGGCCACAGACTTCCCCTACCAGGCGGGCCATTGATTTCCCCGCTGCCCGGCCCCCTAGGGCCGGGCAGCGGGGATCTCTCAGCTCAGGTCGACCAAGGCGATCTTGGCGGCGCCAACCGTGGTGGCGATGGCGGACTGGACGTCGGCCGGGACCTGCTGATTGACCCGCAAGATGACGGTGGCGCCTTCCTTGTCCACATCCTGGCTCAGCTGGGCGGCCTGGATGTCGATGCCTGCTTCGCCGAGTTTGGTGCCGATCTTGCCGAGGGCGCCGGGGCGGTCTTCGTAGTTGAGGACGGCCAGGTTGAGGCCCTCGGCGCGCATGTCGTAGTTGCGGCCGTTGATGTTGACGATCTTCTGGACCTGGTCCGGTTCGGTCAGGGCGCCGGCCACGTTCATGGTGCGGCCGTCGCCGAAGACGGCGCGCAGGTCGACGAGGCTGCGGTGGCTGGGGCTTTCGGTCGCGGTGGCGACGGTGGCCTCGATGCCGCGATCCTTGGCCAGGGCGGGGGCGTTGACGAAGGTGACCGAATCCTCGGTGAGGGCGGAGAAGACGCCGCGCAGCGCCGACAGCTCGAGCACCGCGACATCGTGCGCGGACAGCTCACCGCGGACCTGCACCTCCACGCTGACCGGCAGCTCGTCGGCGAGCGCGCCCAGCAGCGCGCCCTGCTTGCGCACGATCTCGAGCCAGGGGGCGACGAACTCGTCGACCGTCCCGCCGTGCACATTCACCGCGCCGGGCACGAAATCGCCTGCGAGCGCGAGCAATACCGACTTGGCCACATCGGTCCCCGCCCGATCCTGCGCCTCCGACGTGGAGGCGCCCAGGTGCGGGGTCACCACGACCTGCGGCAGCTCGAACAGCGGGCTGTCGGTGCACGGCTCGGTCGCGAACACGTCGATACCCGCCGCCCGCACGTGCCCGGAGGTGATGGCATCGGCCAGCGCCTGCTCGTCGATCAGCCCACCGCGCGCGGCATTGACGATGACCACGCCCTTCTTGGTCAGCGCCAGCTTCTCCTTCGACAGCAGACCCTTGGTCTCGGGCGTCTTCGGCAGGTGCACCGAGATCAGATCCGCCCGGCCCAGCAGCTCGTCCAGCGACACCAGCTCGATACCCAGCTGCGCGGCCCGCGCGGGCGAGACATAGGGATCGTAGGCAATGATCTTGGTTTCGAACGCCGCCAGCCGCGCCGCGAACAGCTGACCGATCCGGCCCAGCCCCACCACGCCCACGGTCTTGCCGTAGATCTCCACACCGTTGAACTTGCTGCGCTGCCAGGTGTGCTCCCGCAGCGTGGCATCCGCGGCCGGGATCTGCCGGGCGGCGGCCAGCAGCAGCGTGACCGCATGCTCGGCGGCGGTATGGATATTGGAGGTCGGCGCGTTCACGACCATCACCCCGCGCTCGGTCGCCGCGGGCACATCCACATTGTCCAGACCCACGCCCGCGCGGGCGACGATCTTCAGCCGCTTACCCGCCTCCAGCACCTCGGCATCGACGGTGGTCGCCGACCGCACCAGTAGCGCATCCGCCTCCGGCACCGCCGCCAGCAGTTCGGGCCGGTTCGGGCCGTCCACCCAGCGAACCTCCACACCCTCACCCAGCGCATCGACAGTCGACTGGGCAAGCTTGTCCGCGATCAGAACAACAGGACGGCCTTGTTGGCTCACTGGGAGTACTCCTGAGAGGAAGGGACCGGCATTTACCGCCGTCAGCTTAATCGTCCGGATTCACGATGTCCGTACCCCCCGGCAGTAGGGCGGGGGTACGGACGACCGGTTCTGTAGGGGCCCCGGCCAAAAGCACGCCGGGGACAAGATGAACGCGCGCCAAGGGACGAGATGAGCGCGCCGAGGGACGAGATGAGCGCGCCGAGAGGACAACGCGAGCGCGCCAAGGGGACAACGCGAGCGCGCCAAGGGGACAACGCGAGCGCGCCAAGGGGACAACGCGAGCGCGCCAAGGGGACAACGCGAGCGCGCCAAGGGGACAACGCGAGCGCGCCAAGGGGACAACGCGAGCGCGCCAAGGGGACAACGCGAGCGCGCCAAGGGGATGCGATGCTCGCTCAGGGGACAAGACGGGCACGCCAGGGGACGCGATGCACGCCCAGGGGGCAAGACGGGCACGCCGGGGGACGCGATGCACGCCGAGGGGACGAGACGGGCACGACGAAGGCGCGGTGGGTGCGCCGAGAGGATGCCACTGCGCCCATTCGTAGCGGCAAGGGGAACGATTGCGTGAACCCGATTCGTCGGTGGTGTGCCGGTTGCGCGAATCCTTGGCCAATCCAACAGGCCCGAGGGCGGCCAAAGTGCTTACGAGGTGGCCAGTTTCGTGATTGCGTGGGGTCCGGACTTCGCGGCGGGGCGCGAATACAACGGCTACTCGCTGATCGACCTCACCCCACCGTGCCGGATCTGCCGGGCCTGCCGCCGGTGTCCGAGCTGGACGGAAAGTCGTTGCGCGCGGGCGGTTCCGGGCATCCGGCCGATGCGGGCTGCAAGGTGACCACCGGGGCCGCAATCGACTAGACGGCCCGCACGCCACCGTCCTCCTCGTCCTCGACCGCCCGCATCTCGTACACCCGCTCCAGGAAGTCGCGGTGCGCGCGCAGCGTGGAGTCGAGCAGTTCCCGCCAGGTGCGGCGGTCGATGCGGGAGTCGCTGTCCAGCGACGACCGCGAGGCTGGGCGCAGCTTGTCGATGTGGTCGACGATGAACGTCAGCCGCCGGCGCGGGAATTGCGCACCGATGCGCGGATTCTCGGTGAGGAAGGTGTCCAGGGAGTAGAGGTAGTTGATGGCGCGGTTGTACTCCTCGTCGGTGAGGTGGTAGTCCATCCGCTTGATCTCCACGATCCACAGCTCGCCGGAGTCGTGCAGCAGCACGAAGTCCGGCTCGCGCTTCTCGCTGCCGATCGAGGTGGTCACCAGCGTCGCCCCGAACTTCTGCAGGTACCAGCGCTCGAAGCTGGCCCGCACCCGCTTGAGCGATTCGTTCATGCCCAGCGGCGTCCACTCCGGCGCGAGCAGCCACGGCGCGCGCTCGATCAGTTCCTGGAAGGGACGCTCGAGCGAGCGGCGATCGTCGATCAGGCGGCGCAGCCGGTCCACCACGGCGACCCGCTCGCTGGCGATCTGGCCCAGCGAGTAGATCTCCGCGACCCGGGCGCGCTCGAACAGCGCCACCACCATGTCCAGCCGCGGATCGGTGTCCTCGGCGATCTCCTTCATCGTCGCCAGCAGGCTGCGCTGCGGTCCCAGCGAGAGGGCCAGTCGCACAATGCTTTCCACGTGACCGTGATCGTCGAGGGCGGCGCGGTCCTTGCTGGCCACCAGGATTCGCGCCGCGTCGATGACAGAATCGCGAAACATCCTGTCGCCCGGTGCGATCGCCTCCAGCGACTCGTAGATGCACGACTTCTCGACGAACTCCTCCCACACCCGCCGCCGCAGCGAGCGCTCTCCCATCCGGCCGATCTCGCGGATCAGCTCCCGGCCCCACGCCGCCAGCGCCTCCCCGCGCGGCGAATTCCACATGATGTCCTGGCGATCCGAGCGCACCAGGTCCTCGTCGTCGTCGAGCCAGTCCACGTGGATGGCCCCGACCAGATACGACCGCAGCTTGAACTCCCCGGTGAAGCCCGCCGGGATGCCGAAATCCCGGGTCTGGGCGACGATCTTGCCGCGCGCGTAGATGCGCACCCCGGCCATGGCCTCGTCGCGGTAGGGCTGCTTGGAGTAGGCCACCCAGCCCGTCACCGGCAGCTGGGCGCGGCCGACGCGAACGGGCCGGTGCGCCAGGTCGATTCGGGTCTCCTCCATCACGTCGATCGGGAGGTCGCTGAGGATGAAGCTCTCGCCCGCGACGGCGCCGTTGTGCACCTCCACCCGCCAGTCCGAGCGTTCGATGCCGAAGCGGGCGGCCAGCTGCCGGTTGAGTTCCGGGCCGGAGTTCACCCGCTTGCGGAAGAAGTCGCGCAGGATCACCGTGGTGCCGCGACGGTCGCTGAACATGCCGTCGCGCGCACCGGGTTTCGGGTAGTAGTCGCTCTCGGTGTCGGAGAGCATGTCGTAGAGGTCCATGACGATGTGCGAGACCGGCCAGCCCGCGGGGGTGCGGTCGGCGGACCCGCTGCCCGCGGTGATCACCTCGATGGTCCGGCAGATGCCGAAGGCGGCGAGCTTGCCGATTCCCTTGCGGCCCATGACCGGTCGCCGCCGCTCGCGCGACAGGTCCGAGCCGGTACGCAGCCGCCGGTCGGAACCGACCATCAGGTAGTGCGCGTTGACCTCGTCGGCGGTCATGCCGTGGCCGTTGTCGGTCACGATGATCTCGTACTGCGGCTCCTCGGCCGCGCGCACCGTGCCCGCCAGGGTGACGCCCCACGGCAGGGTCACCCGCACCAACGTCGCGTCCGCATCGTAGGAGTTGGCGATGAGCTCGGCCAGAACCGCCGAAACCCGGTCGTAGAGTTTGATTCCCAGTTTGTCGATCGCCAGCCGACTGATCCGCATCGTGTACTTGTGGTCGTCCGGCTCGACGGTGCCCACGTCGATATCCATGCGTCGGGCCTCCCACTCGCCCGTCGGCAGCCGCCCTTCAGCTACCGGTCCCACCATCCTTCAGTTCGCCGTTGACCAGGGACTTAACGAGGAACGTCCGGCTCGTCACAACCCGATCCCGGCGTTTGCTCCACGTCTCGAAACGATCACCGACCGCCGCTGTGACGCAGGCAAAATGGGCTGCGCCCGGGGTGTGCCGATCCGTAGCATCGGCTGAGACGAGACGAGGCCCCGCACGGTGGTGCGGGGCCTCGTCTGAAGTCTGCTGTCAGAGCACGCGGACTTCCTGAGCCTGCGGGCCCTTCTGGCCCTGGCCGATCTGGAACTCCACGCGCTGGCCCTCGTCGAGGGAGCGGAAACCCGAACCGGTCACAGCCGAGTAGTGCACGAACACGTCGGGACCGCCGTCATCCTGCGCGATGAACCCGAAGCCCTTCTCGCTGTTGAACCACTTCACAATGCCTTGCGCCATTTCATACCTTCTGTAGACGAGCCAGGGCCAACCTGTGAGCACCCCGGTCTCGTTCGTCCACCTTGCCATGCCGACGCACGAACGCGCCACGAGGGGCACCCCCTGAATCGGACTCGGCAGTGCCGCACCGCGCATTCCACGAGCGCACAATTATCGGGACGTGATTATGCCGTGATACGCGAACACCCCCGCGCGCCGGACGCACAGCAATGATTCCGGCAATACGCGCGGGGGTAGTCGACGTATTCGATGAATCGACCCCTGCCATTCCCTGCCCGGGGTCGGCCCGCAGGTCGCGTCAGGCGACCATCGAGCAAGCTCAGCGACCGAACGAACCGGTCCAGAGGGTGTCGACGAGACCGTGGAAAGCGGCACCGAAGGTGCTGAACAGACCGTTCAGGGCGGCGCTACCGGTGTCGATGATAACGGGGATCATGGAATACCTCTCCTTGAGACAACCCAGTCGAACTGGCTGACAAAAAGCTTATCGAGAGGTGTGAAAAATCCGTTACCCAGAAGATTAGGGGAGTGACGGGAACAACAGGAATTCGGTGTCCGTGCCCCGGCTCACAGACCTAGCCGAGCAGCAGGCGCACGCCGCGCGCCTCGGGGCCCGCCTTGGCCCGGCGCACCTCGAACTCCACCCGCTGGCCCTCCCGCAGCGAACGGAATCCGGCGCCCTGCACCTCGGTGTAGTCGACGAAGACGTCCGGCCCACCGCCGTCGGAGGCGATGAAGCCGAACCCCTTCTTGCTGTCGAACCACTTCACCGTGCCGCTTGTCATCTCCCACACCTTCTCGCCGTTCGGACCAGGCAGGAGAGTAACGACACGCGGGCGCGGAGTCCAGGGCCGAATTTGGGTCAATCGTCCCCGCGTCGATCACGAACCCAGGTAACGCACCTGACCCGGCTTGGCGGCCTCGTAGGCGGGGCGGCCGGACAGATGCTCGGGCACCCCGACCTCCCACCAGGCCCCGGCCTCGGTCCAGGCCGAGGGCTGCGTGCGCACCACGACCACGGCCGGGCGGGAGTGCGCGATCGCGGCCGCGCGGGCGTTCTCGTACGCCTTGCGGAACCCGGTCAGGTCGGTGGCCCGGAACACCTCGCAGCCCAGCGCCTTCGCGTGCGCGGCGAAGTCCACCCGCGGCGGTCTCGGGCTGTTGGTGCGGCATTCGGTGTAGAAGTTGTTGAAGGCGTTGCCGCCCTGCCCCTCCTGCAATCGCGCGATGACCGCGTAGCCGTCGTTGTCGCACACGACCGCGACCAGCGGGTGCCCGGCGAAGGCCGCGGAGAACAGCTCGGAGTTCAGCATCAGATACGAGCCGTCGCCGAGCATGGTGGTGACCAGGCCGCGGCGGTGCGCCATGGCCGCGCCCCACGCGCCCGCGAGTTCGTAACCCATGCAGGAGAATCCGTACTCCACGTCCATCGTCGGCTCGCCGCCACCGGCCCGCCAGCCGCCGACCAGCTCGCCGGGCATGCCGCCGGAGGCGGTCATCACGTAGTCGGTGGGCGCGCTGAGATCGTTGACCGCGCCGACGATCTGGGCGTAGCTGGGCACGCCGGGGGTGGGGGTGCGCAGCTTGTCGATGTAGGTGTCCCATTCGGCGCGCACCGCGGCCGCCCGCGCCGACCAGCCGCCCTCGACCCGCCAGTCCGCCAAGAGCGGCGCCAGATCCTCCAGTGCCGCACCGGCATCGGCGACCACCTCGAGCGCGCCGTGCTTGACCGCGTCGAACCGGGCCGCGTTGATGCCGACCAGCCGCACGCCGGGCGCGAACACCGTCCACGACGCGGTGGTGAAGTCCTGCAACCGCGTTCCGACCGCGAGCACCAGATCCGTCTCGGCGGCCAGGGTATTCGCGGACAACGATCCGGTGATGCCCAGCGGTCCCGCGTACAGCGGGTGGTCGTGCGGGACCAGGGTGCGCCCGGCGGTGGTCTCGGTGACCGGAATGCCGTGCCGCTGCGCGAGTTCCAGCGCCCGTCGCCCCGCGCCCGAGTACCGCACCCCGCCGCCCAGCACCAGCAGCGGCCGCTCGGCCGACCGCAGCGCGCGGGCGGCCTCGGTGATCGCCCCGCGATCCGGGCGCGGGCGCCGGATGGGATGCACCACCGGGGCGAACAGGGCTTCGGGGAAGTCGTAGGTCTCGGCCTGCACGTCCTGCGGCAGCGCCAGCGTCACCGGGCCCGCGTCGGCGGCGTCGGTGAGCACCCGCGCCACCTGCGGCAGCGTCGCGATCAGCTGCTCGGGCCGGGTGATGCGGTCGAAGTAGCGGCTCACCGGGCGGAACGCGTCGTTGACGGTGGTGGTCGGGTCGTCGAAGTGCTCGACCTGCTGCAGCACCGGGTCCGGGGCGCGGCTGACGAAGGTGTCACCCGGAAGCAGCAGCAGCGGCAGGCGATTCGCGTGCGCGACACCGGCGGCGGTCACCATGTTCAGCGCGCCCGGGCCGATCGAGGAGGTCGCGACACCGACCTGCCGCCGGTGGGTCGCCTTGGCCAGGCCGACCGCGGCCAGCGCCATGCCCTGCTCGGTGTGCCCGCGCCAGACCGGCAGCACGTCGCGCCGCTCCTCCAGCGCGGTGCCCAGGCCCAGCACGTTGCCGTGCCCGAAGATCGCGAAAACCGCGGGGAACAGCGGTACCTCGCGACCGTCGAGGGTCTCCGAGTGCTGGGCGATCATCCAGGCGACGAGTGCCTGCGCGGTGGTCAGTTTCATGGACATCGCCCCTCAGTCGTGAACAGTGGAACAGGGAACCGTCATTGCGCCCGCCCCCGGTGATCGGTGACCGGGCAGCGCGGGTCGGTGGGCTGTTCCGCCCAGGTGTCGCGGACCCAGCCGTGCGCGGGATCGTCGCAGAACGCCATCGACCGCTCGTCCGCGGGTCCGGCCAGCACGTTCAGGTAGTACATGGGATAGCCGGGCGCGGCGATGCACGGGCCATGGTAACCGCGCGGGACCAGGAAGACGTCGCCGTCGCGGACCGCCACGTTCTCGTCCAGCTCGCCGTCGGCGGTGTAGGTGCGGTGCAGGCCGAAACCCTCGGGGCCCGGGGTGATTCCGTCGCGGCCCGCGATGCGGAAGTAGTAGATCTCCTCGTTGACGACCTCGCACTCGCTCGCCTCGTCGTGCTTGTGCGGCGGGTACGACGACCAGTTGCCGTCCGGGGTGATGAGCTCGCAGGCGTTGAGCTTGTCGGCGTGCTCCCACGCCCCGGGCGCACCGAAGTTGGTGACCTGGCGGCTGGCCTGCCCGCCGCCGCGCACCTCGACCGGAACGCCCTCGGCCGGACCGTATCTCGGCTCCAGCCGCCGGGTGCAGCGGGCCATCGGCAGCGCGATCTCCGCGCCCGCCGCCGAGATCAGCTCGACCTCCGCGTCGCGCGGCACGTAGGCGAAGTCGGTGACGCGGGTGAATACCGTGTCGCGCCCGGCCAATTCGAACACCTGCCCGTCCACCCGCACCGTGCACGAGCCCGCGAGCGGCAGCACGAACGCCTCGTACTCGCCGGTGCGCACCGCGCGCGCCACGCCGGGGGCCAGCCGCAGCACGCGCAGGCCGGTGTAGGCCCAGCCCGCCGCGTCGGCGGTCAGCAGCACGGGATCGGTTCCGTCGGACAGGCTTCCGGCCGGTCGATGCAATGCGCTCACCGCGCCTCCTTCAGAATATCGGCGGCCGCCTGCACGGCGCGCGCCACGTCACCATCGGGGGGATAGAGCAGGCTGCGGCCGACGACGAGACCGCGAGCGGCACAGTGACTCAGCGCACCGCCCCAGGATGCCAGATCCGCGGCGATATCTCCGGAGGGGGCGCCGCCGAGCAGCAGCACCGGCAGCGTCGTGGCGTCGAGCACCGAAAGATCCTGCGGCGCGGGAATCTTCAGCCAGGTGTGCGCGGAGGTGACGCCGAGGCCGGAGGCGACGGTGATCGCCCGCTGCAGCGAGGCCGCGTCGGTTTGCAGGCGCAGCGTGCCGGATTCGTCGCGGCGATACGGCAGCGGCTCGACCATCGCCATCAGCCCGTGCGCGGCGAGTTCGGAGACCGCGTCGGCGCAGGCATGCAGGGTGGGGATGGTGCCCGGGTCCGAATCCACCAGGCGCAGCAGCATTTTGCCGCCGTCGAGCCGGGACTCGACCAGCGAGCGGGCGTTGTAGCCGGTGAACCGGTCGTCGATCTCCCAGTCCGCGCCCGCCAGGCCGCCGCGATTCATCGAGCCGAGGACGATCTTGTCGTGCAGGGCGTCCAGCAGCAGCAGTTCCTCGATGATGTCGGGCGAGCCGAGCACGCCGTCCACCTCCGGGTTCTCCAGCGCGATGAGCAAGCGCTCCAACAGGGTTCGCCGGTCCGCCATCGCGGTGGGATCGGCCCCCACCCCGAGCGCGCCGCGCGCGGGATGGTCGGCGGCGACCAGGAACAGGGTGCGCTTCGCGGACAGCAGTGCCGGGCGGCGTCTTCGCCCGGCGTAGGCGCGCGCGATCGCGCCGGGGTCGCCGGCGCGCACCCACAGCAGCTCGTGCCAGCGCTTCTCGGTCAGATGAACCATCACAACTCCTCGCTCCCACTCCCCCTCAACGACACAGCAATTCCTCGATCTCGTCCGCGGTCGGCATGGCGTCGGCGCAGGCCAGCCGCGAGGCCACCAGCGCCCCGGCGGCATTGGCGTAGGCGCCGATCCGATGCGGATCCCAGTCCGACAGCAGCCCGTGCACGAGCGCGCCGCCGAAGCCGTCGCCCGCGCCGAGCCCGCACACCACCTCGACCGGGCACGGCGGCACGGTCCAGCGCTCGGATTCGGTGGCGACGAGCACGCCGTCGGCGCCGCGCTTGATCACCGCCAGCCGCACGCCGCGCGCCAGCAGCCGGTCGGCGGCCTCGTCGGGGTCGGCGCTGCCGACCGCCACCTGCGCCTCGGTCCGGTTGCCCACCACCACGTTCACGTGGTCGAGCATCCAGCCGATCTCCCGCCGCGCGGTCGCCATGTCCGGCCAGAACATCGGCCGGTAGTCCAGATCGAGCACGGTGTGCCCGGCGCGGGCGCGCCGCCGCAGGATCTCCCGCTGCGTGCCGCGGCCGGGTTCGGCGCTCACCCCGGTGCCGGTCACCCACAGCAGCGGCACCGATGCCACGACGTCCCAGGGGACCTCGTCCGGGGTGAGGGTCAGGTCGGGCGCGATCGGGGCGCGGTAGAACAGCAGCGGCGGATCGGCGGGCGGGTTCAGTTCGCAGAACACCACGGGCGTCTGCAGATTCGGCGCGGTCGACACGTGTTGCGCCGAGACGCCGAAGCCCGCCAGCGCGGTGCGCACGTAGTCGCCGAAGCCGTCGGGGCCGACCTTGGTGAGCACGGCGCTGCGCCGTCCCAGCCGGGCGGCGGCCACCGCGACATTGGTGGCGGTGCCGCCCAGCGACTTCGCGAAGGTCCGCACGTCGGCCAGCCGCACGCCGCTCTGTTCCGGATACAGGTCCACCCCGACCCGGCCGATCGTCAACGCCTCCAGGGTCTCACTCATGACACCACCCGTTGCAATTCGTGTTGCAGCGCATCCAGTTCCGCGCCGCCTGCCATCTGCCGGGTCAGCTCCGGCAGGTCGATATCGGACTTCTCGTAGGAGCCCAGCTGGGCGCCCCGCTTGAGCAGCAGGAACCGGTCGCCCACCGGGTAGGCGTGATGCGGGTTGTGGGTGATGAGGATGACGCCGAGGCCGCGATCGCGGGCCTGCACGACGTAGCGCAGCACCACCCCCGCCTGTTTGACGCCCAGCGCCGCGGTCGGCTCGTCCAGGATGAGCACCTTCGCGCCGTAGTGCACCGCGCGGGCGATGGCGATGCACTGCCGCTGGCCGCCGGACAGCGTGCCGACCGGCTGCTCCATGTCGCGCAGCTCGATCCCCATGTCCGACAGCGCCTTGCGGGCGATCTCCTGCCCCTTGCGGCGATCCAGCAGCCGCAGCGGGCCGACGCCGAAGGTCGGCTCGGAGCCGAGCACGAAGTTGCGCCACACGCTCATCAGCGGGACCACCGCCAGATCCTGGTACACGGTGGCGATGCCGTGGTCGAGCGCCGAACGGGGCGAATCGAATCGGGTCGCCGCGCCCTGGATCTTCAGCTGGCCCGCGTCGTGCCGGTGCACCCCGGCCAGGATCTTGATCAGCGTGGACTTGCCCGCGCCGTTGTCGCCGAGGACGCAGGTCACCTCGCCCGCGTTCACGACGGTCGACACGTCGCGCAGCGCGACCACGCCGCCGTAACTCTTTCCGATACCAATGGTTTCGATCAGCGGAACGCTCATCGGCGTACCCTTTCCGCGCGCTTCTTGAAGGCGTTGTTCACCAGAACGGCCGACAGCAGCAGGATGCCGAGGAACAACATGAACCAGTCGCTGTCCCAGCGGGCGAACACGATGCCCTGCCGGGCCATGCCGAAGATCAGCGCGCCGATCGCCGCGCCGACCACCGACCCGAATCCGCCGGTGAGCAGGCAACCGCCCACCACCGCGGCGATGATGTACTGAAACTCCAGTCCCACACCCTGATTGGCCTGCACGCTGGCGAACCGCAGGATATTGCAGGAGCCCACGATCCAGCCCGCGAACGCGGTGCCCATGAACAGCAGGATCTTGGTCCGCACCGCGGGCACGCCGACCGCGCGGGCGCTGGGCAGCGCGCCGCCGACGGCGAAGATCCAGTTGCCGAACCGGGTGCGCACCAGCAGCAGCGCGGCGAGCAGCGTCACCACGATCCACCACACCACCGACGCCTGGATGCGGGCGTCGCCGAGGTTGGTGGTGGCGGCGAACACCCAGCCCGCCGAGGAATAGCCGGGGGCCGAACGGATTCCGGACACCTGCACGGTCCCGGTCACCAGCCGGGTGACGCCGAGGTTGAGGCCCTGCAGGGCCAGGAAGGTGCCGAGGGTGACGATGAAGCTCGGCAGCCCGGTGCGCATCACCACCCAGCCGTTGAGCGCCCCGACCGCCAGCGCGAACAGCAGCGAGGCCAGCAGCGCCAGCCACACGTTCCACCCCGCGTGCACCGCCAGCAGCGCGGTCACCAGCGAGGTGGACGCCGTCATCACACCGGCGGACAGGTCGAATTCGCCGCCGATCATCAACAGCGCCACCGCGACCGCCATGATGCCCAGCGTGGAGGCGTCGTCGAGCCAGGTGGCCACGCCGAGCGGGCTCAGGAACTTGTCGGTGATGATCGAGAAGAACGCGAACACCACCAGCGCGCCGAGCGCCGAACCCAGCTCCGGCCGCACGATCAGTCGGTTCAGCAGCGTCGAGCCCTGCTCGGACGGCGCGGGTAACGCTCCGGATGTGGTTGCGGCAACACTCATTTCATCCACTCCTGTCCTCACCGGGTGCCCTGCGCCACGAGCTTGGCGATGGCGTCGACGTTGCCCTTGTCGACGAAGGCCGGTCCGGTCTGCACCGGTGCGCCGCCGCCGATCGTGTTGAGGTTCTTGCGATAGGTCAGCAGCATCACCACCGGCAGGTAGCCCTGCTCGTACTGCTGCTGGTCGACGGCGAACAGCAGCGTGCCCGCGCGAATCGCCTCCACCACATCGTTGTTCAGGTCGAACGTCGCGACCTCCGCCGGGGAGTGCGACTCCCGCGCCCCGGCCACCGCGCGGGCGGCGATCTGCGAATTCAGCGTCAGCACCGCGTCGATCGAATGGTCGGCCTCGAGCGCGCCCTTGATGCGCGACTGGACGTCGGTGGGATTGTTGATGTCGACCTGCAGCGTGGTCGCGTTGCCGCCGAAGCCCTGGATGGCGCCGGCGCAGCGATCGTTGGCGCCGATATTGCCCGCCTCGTGAATCACGCAGAGCATCTTGGTCTTCCCGGCATCCTTCAGGCGCTTGCCCGCGGCCTGCCCGGCCAGCCGTTCGCTCTGGCCGACATGGCCGATGGCGCCGTACTGCGCGCTCTCGGCCTCGCCGGAATTGATGGTGACCACCGGAATGCCCGCGGACACGGCGCGTTCGATGGACGGGCGCAGCGCCTCCGGATTAGCCATCGAGACCACCAGCCCACCCACGCCCTGCGCGACCGCGTTATCGATCAGCTTGGCCTGCTGCCCCGGATCGCCCGCGGAGTTGTACTCCACCCGGATTCCGAGATCCTTGCCCGCCGCCTCGGCGCCGTTCTTCACCACGTTCCAGAAGGCGTCGCCGGGCGTGCCGTGCGTGACCACCGCGACCGAGTCCAGCTTGCCCGCGGCGACCGGGGCCGAGGTCTGGGTGACCGGCCCGTCGGCGCCCGGGCCGCTGCACGCGGCCAGCACCGTCCCGGCGGCCAGCCACGGCAGGATGCGCCGCCAGCGGCGCGGTCGAGACATCGTTGTCATAGTTCCCACCTGACTCTTTCCAGCTAGATCCGAGCGGACTCCAGGGCGGCGCCCACGTCCGCCAGATAACGTAGGCTGCGCGCGGCGTCGCGGCTGGCAGCCTCGGCCGCATCCCCCGGCGACAGCGCCGTGTCCTGCTCGATCACGTACCAGCCCCGGTATCCGGCCGCGGCGGCGAACCGGATCAGCGCCGCGACGTCGACATCGCCCTCACCCAGCGGGACGTACAGGCCCCGGCGCACGGCCTCGCTGTATTCCATTCGCCCGCCGCGGATCTCGTCGGCGACGGCCTTGCGGACGTCCTTGAGGTGAATGTGGCCGATGCGGTGCGCGTGACGCCGCGCCAGCGCGACCGGATCGGTGCCGCCGACCAGCAGGTGGCCGGTGTCCAGGCAGATGTCGAGTTCGGAGTCGGCGAGGAAGCGCTCGACCTCTGCCTCGGTCTCCACGTGCGTGCCCACGTGCGGGTGCAGCACCGCGCGCAGGCCGTGTTCGGCGGCGATGTCGCGGATGCTGGCCGCGGTGTCGATCAGCGTGCGCCATTCGTAGTCGCTCAGCGGCGTCCGCGCGTCGTAGCCGTCCTGCCCGGTGGCCGCGGCCAGCACCAGCACCTCCGCGCCGGTCGCGGCGAACAGTTCCGCGCTCTCGCGGGCGGCGGCCAGCGCCCTGCTCGGCTCGGTGTGCAGGGGCAGCGCGAGGAATCCGCCGATCGCGGTGATGCCGTACGGCTCGAGCAGGGCGCGCAGTTCCCGGGGCTCGGTCGGAAGGTATGCGGGCGGCCCGAATTCGGTCGCGGTCAGTCCGAGGGCGGCCATCTCGGACAGTACGGTCCGCGCGTCGAGCACCTCACCCCAGCCGGGAACTTCGCAGACTCCCCAGGAGATCGGTGCGGCGGCGATGCGCAGCGGGTGCAACGGTTCGGTCATCAGGACTTCTCCGGCCTGTCGGTTGCGAGTTGGAGCGCTCCACATCGTTGGAGCGCTCCAACTATGTAACCTGCATCACGGCGTGTCAAGAGTCTCTTCTGCACCTAAATACGGCTATCTACCTCGGAAGATGCGCTCACGCAGGACAAATGCCGCATCGAGGGATCGCCGAAATTGTCTCGTTAGAGCGCTCTATTGATTGGAGCGCTCCAACGCTGTAACGTGCGACACACCGATCTCGCCGACCGATGGAGGACCACCACGATGACGCGACCCACGATGGAGGACGTCGCCGCCCGAGCCGGCGTCTCCCGCGCGCTGGTCTCGCTCGTCATGCGCGGCTCACCGAAGGTCAGCGAACACCGCCGCCACGCGGTGCTGGAGGCGGCGAAAGAGCTGGGCTACCAACCGCATGCGATGGCGCGCTCGCTGGCCAGCCGCACCTCCGACATCGTCGGCGTCATGGTCTCCGACCTGCACAACGCCTTCTTCGCGGACGTGGTCGAGAGCATGGACACCACCGCGCGCGAGTCCGGGCTCGAGCTCATCCTCAATACCGGCCGCCGCAGCGCACCGCGCGAACGCACGGCGCTGGCGAGCCTGCTGGCCTTCCGCCCGGGCGGGGTCATCCTGCTGTCGCCGGTGCTGCCCGCGGCCGCGATGCGCCCGGCGGCGCAGCAGTGCCCGGTGGTGCTGGTGTCGCGCACCTCCACGGTGGCCGAGATCGACACGATCAACGACGACGGCGAGGTCGGCGTCGGACTGGCGGTGGATCATCTGGTGTCGCTGGGGCATCGGCGGATCGTGCACTTCGACGGCGGCGGGGCCTTCAGCTCCGCGCCGCGCCGCCGGGGCTATGTCGCCGCCATGGAGCGCCACGGCCTGGAGCCGATGGTGGTGCCCAGCGAGCACACCGACGCGGCCGGCCTCGCCGCGGTGCGCAAGCTGCTGAAGGTGTTCTCCCCCACCAACTTTCCCACCGCCCTGGTGTGCGGCAACGACTTCAACGCGGTCGGCGCGATGTCCGCGCTCCAGGAGGCGGGACTGCGTGTTCCGCACGATGTTTCCGTGGTCGGCTACGACAATTCGTCGCTGGCCGCGCTGCGGCACATCTCGCTGACCACCATCGACCAGCCGCGCATCGAGATCGGCCGGCTGGCGGTGCAGGCACTGGTCGAACGCCTGCGCGAGGGCCGCACCGCGCCGGTCCGCCGCCGGGTGCAGCCGTCGCTGGTCGTCCGTGCGACGACGGCCGCCCCACTCAACTGAAATCCCCCGAAATCCCCTCCCCTCGAGCCCGAATGGAGTCAGTCGTGCCCGACCTGGTATCCCATTGGATCGACGGCGCATCCGCCGCCGGATCCTCGCCTCGCCGAGGCCCTGTCTTTCAGCCCGCCACCGGGCATGTCGCCCGCGAGGTGGCACTCGCCGACGCCGATGATGTCGACGCCGCGGTGGCCTCGGCGGTGAAGGCGGCCGCCGACTGGGCCGACAGCTCGCTGTCGATGCGCACCCGGGTGCTGTTCCAGTACCGGGAGCTGCTGCACCGCCACCGCGACGAGCTGGCCGCGCTGATCACCGCCGAGCACGGCAAGGTGCTCGACGACGCCGCCGGTGAGGTGCAGCGGGGGCTGGAGGTGGTCGAATTCGCCTGCGGTGTAACGCAACTGCTGAAGGGCGAGCACTCCGAGCAGATCTCGCGCGGCGTCGACAGCTACTCGGTGCGCCAGCCGCTCGGCGTGGTCGCGGGCATCACCCCGTTCAACTTCCCGGTAATGGTGCCGCTGTGGATGGCGCCGGTGGCGATCGCGTGCGGAAACGCGTTCGTGCTCAAGCCCTCCGATCGCGACCCGTCCGCGTCGCTGCGGCTGGCCGAGCTGGCCACCGAGGCGGGCCTGCCGCCCGGCGTCTTCAATGTGGTGCAGGGCGATGCCCAGGCGGTGAACCGGCTGCTGGCCCATCCGGATGTGGACGGGGTGTCGTTCGTCGGGTCGACGCCGATCGCCAAGCACGTCTACACCACCGCCACCGCGGCCGGGAAACGCGTGCAGGCGCTGGGCGGGGCCAAGAACCACATGGTGGTGCTGCCGGACGCCGATATCGACACCGCCGCCGATGCCGCGGTGTCGGCGGGCTACGGCAGCGCCGGGCAGCGCTGCATGGCGATCTCGGTGCTGGTCGCGGTGGGCGATACCGCCGACGCGCTGGTCGAGGCCGTGGCGGCGCGCACCCGGGAACTGCGGGTCGGGCCCGGCACCGACCCCGAGTCGCAGATGGGTCCGCTGGTCACCGCGGCGGCCCGCGACCGCGTCGTCGCCAATGTGGAATCGGCTGTGGCGCAGGGTGCCCGGATCGTCGTGGACGGCCGGGACGTGCGGGTGCCCACCGAGGGCTTCTGGGTCGGACCCACCCTCGTCGACCACGTCACCCCCGAGATGCGGGTCTACACCGAGGAGATCTTCGGGCCGGTGCTCGCGGTGGTGCGGGTCGACACCTTCGAGGAGGCGTTGCAGCTGGTCAACGGCAATCCCTACGGCAACGGCACCGCCATCTTCACCGACAACGGCATGGCCGCACGGGAATACCAGCGCCGGGTGCGGGTCGGCATGGTGGGCATCAATATCCCGATCCCGGTGCCGATGGCGTACCACAGCTTCGGCGGCTGGAAGGATTCGCTGTTCGGCGACACCCACATGCACGGCCCGGAGGGCGTGCGGTTCTACACCCGCGCCAAGGTGACCACCGCCCGCTGGCCCCGTCCGGCGCGCGGCGTCGAACTCGGATTCCCCACCGCCCACTGATCTTTCGTCGACAGGAGCACTCTCATGACCATCCGGTTGGGCCTCGCCGGCACGGGCCGCATCGGCACCTCGCACGCCGAAATCCTCAAGGCCCTGCCCGATGTCGCGGCGGTCGTCGTGACCGACACGGACACCGAGCGCGCCCGCACCACGGCCACCAAGCTGGGCGTGGAGTTCGCCCCCGATATCGACGCGCTGCTCGATTCCGGCATCGGGGGCCTGGTGATCACCACCGCCACCGATTCGCATCCCGAGCTCATCACCCGCGCGGTCGATCGCGGCATCCCGGTGTTCTGCGAGAAGCCGGTCGCCGCCGATATCGAGGGCACCCTCGAGGTCATCCGGCACATCGAGGGCTCCCCGATCCCGGTGCAGATCGGCTTCCAGCGCCGATTCGACGCCGGATATCGGGCCGCGCGGGCCGCGGTCGCGTCGGGCGAATTGGGTTGGCTGCACAGCCTGCGCGCCACCACCCTGGATCCGGCGCCGCCGCCCGCGGAGTACATTCCGCGCTCCGGCGGCCTGTTCCGCGACTGCGGCGTCCACGATTTCGACATCATCCGCTGGGTCACCGGGCGCGAGGTCACCGAGGTGTTCGTGCTCGGGGCCAATCGCGGCGAGCGATTCTTCGTGGACGCGGGCGATGTGGACACCGCGGCGGTGGCGATGCGAATGGACGACGGCGCGCTGGCGACGGTATCGCTGGGCCGCTACAACGGCGCGGGCTACGACGTGCGCCTCGAGGTGCTCGGTTCGAAGGGCAATGCCATTGTGGGACTGGACGATCGGGCGCCGCTACGCTCGGTCGAGCCGGACTACCCGGCCTCGGCATATCCGGCCTATCCCGGATTCATGGACCGCTTCCGCCACGCCTACGCCGAGGAACTGGCGATCTTCCTCGACGTGGCCCGCGGCCGAATCGAAAACCCCTGCAGCCCAACCGACGCGGTAGAGGCGTTCTACATCGCCGAGGCATGCGAACTGTCCCGACAGGAGCGACGACCGGTAGCGGTCGACGAGGTCCGGCACTAAAAGCCTTCTCCTTCAGTGTCGGCCGACATCGTCGCCCACCTATGATCCCGGTCTGCCCGCCTATGATCCCGGCGTGCTTTTGGCCGGGATCATAGGCGGGCTCCCCCTCACGACTTCACGATGTTCTCGAAGTCGAACAGACCACTCCAGGTCAGCGGCGCCTGCTGCACCTTGGTGGACCGACCCGCATTGGAGATGTAATTGAGCACCGGGATGTCGGCCATGTCCTGCAACAGGATCGACTGCGCCTGACCGCTCAACTTGTAGGACTCCTCCGGGGTCCGCGCCGACAGCGAGGCATCGATCAGCTTGTCGAATTCCGGATTCGAATACTTGATGTCGTTGGTCGCCGAGCCCGTGTAGTACTGCGAGGTCAGGAATTCCAGCATCGACGGGTAGTCACCCTGCCAGCCGTAGCGGAACGCCTTGCCGATGGTCTCGCCGACGACCTGATCGCGAATGGTCTTGAAGGTCGGGAACGGCACCGCCACGGCATCGATGCCGAGGGTGTTCTTGATGCTGTTCGCGGTCGCCTCCATCCACGCCTGATGCCCGCCGTCGGAGTTGTAGGCGATCTCGAACCGGCCCGACCACGGCGACATGGCATTGGCCTGCTCCCAGAGCTTCTTGGCCCCGTCCGGATTGAAGTCCAGCGCATCCGAACCGGGCAGTTTGGGATCGAAACCGGGCAGGGTGGACGCGGTGAAATCGCGGGCCGGGATCTTGGTGCCGTGCCAGATGGTGTCGCAGATCTGCTGCCGGTTGATCGCCATGGAAATGGCCTTGCGCCGCAGCACGCCCTCCGGGCCGCTGAAATGCGGCACATTGGGCTGAATGCCGATGTGCTCGTTCTGCGCGGTGGGCTTGCTGATCGCGCGGTCGCCGAGGTCCTTCTTATAGGTGGCCAGCGCGCTCTCCGGCATGGTGTCCAGGGCGTCGAGATTGTCGGCGAGCAGGTCGGCGTAGGCGGTGTCGTAGGACTGGTACATCACGAACCGCAGGCCCTTGTTCTTGGGCACCCGGCCGCCGTGATAGTCCGGATTCGGCACCAGGTCGATCTTGACATTGTGCTGCCAGGCCGTGGAATTGGCGAACTTGTAGGGGCCGTTGCCGATCGGATCCTCGCCGTAGGCCTTCATATCCTTGTAGGCGACGGCGGGCAGCGGATAGAACGGGGCGAAGCCCAGCTCCAGTTCGAAGTCGATGGACGGGCGGGTCAGGTCGACGGTGAAGGTGTTGTCGTCGACCACCTTCAGGCCCGACATGGTCTGCGCCTTGGGCGGGCTGGCCGCGACGTCGTCGTAGCCGACGATCGGGGTGAACACCCAGTTCTGCAGCTGGGCATTGGTGCTCAGCGCGCCGAAGTTCCAGGCGTCGACGAACGACTTCGCGGTGACCGGGGTACCGTCGGTGAACTTCCACCCCGGCTTCAGGGTGATCTTGTAATGCTGCCGGTCGGTCGAGTCGATCGCCTGGGCGACCTCGTTGTACGCCTTACCGTCGGCGTCGTAATATTTCAGCCCCGCGAACAGCCGGTCCACCACCCGCCCGCCCATGTTCTCGTTGGTATTGGTCGGTACCAGCGGGTTCTGCGGTTCGGCCCCATTGACGGTGACCACGCCGTCGTCGCCACCGCCACCGGACGAACATGCGGTCAGCCCCAGCCCCGTACACAGCAGGGCCGCGCCGATCAGCGCTCCGAATCTTCTGAATCTCACGCGCTCAATCCGTTCTCGAGATCGTTCAGCGCCCCGGGAACGCACCGCGACGCCGCCGATACGTCACGCAATCGACATATCGGATTGCTCTGGGACAGTAGCCAGGTAAAGACAGCTTGTCACCCGATTGACCACCCGTATTCTCAATCGGCCAACAATTCCCGGGTTCGAGCGAGCAGATCGTACTGCCCGGGTAGATCGCTGCCGGACAGGTTGACGACGAAGGTGTTCGCGCCCGCCTCGCGGTAGCGGTGCAGCCGATCGGCCAGTTTCGCGGGCGGGCCGCTGACCACCAGGCGGTCGGCCTGCCGCTCGGACAGTCCGCGCGCGCCGGTCAGCGAGCGGAGGAAACCGATCACGCGGGTGTGGCCGGAATGTTCCCGTTCGCCACCGGCATTCAGGTCGGCGAAGACCGTGGTGCCGATATCGGGTGTGCGCGAGCCGGTTTCGGACGCCATGGCCGTCAGGCGGGCGGTGTGTTCGGCGAGTTGCCCCGGGGTCAGCAGCGAGGCGAGCCACCCCGTGCCGTGCTCGAGAACGCGGCGCAGGGCGCGGTCGGACATGCCGCCGATCCAGATCGGCGGCGCGGAAACCGCTGGCGCGAGCGTGATTACGGGCTCACCGGGTACGGTGCCCAGCGCGGTCGGATGGCCCGCGAACAGGTCGGGCAGGGCGCGCAGCATGACCTCGGTCCGGCGTCCGCGATCGCCGAATTCGATGCCACCGGCGGGCCATTCGTCCGGATGCCCGCCCGCGCCGATGCCGAGGACCACCCGGTCGCGGGACAGATACTGCAGGGAGGACAGCTGTTTGGCGGCCCACGCCTGCTGCCGCAGCGCGAGCAGCATGACCCCGAAGCCCAACCGCACCCGCTCGGTGACCGCGGCGGCGGCGCTGAGCGCGACCACGCTCTCCAGAAACGGTGTCGGCCCGCCCAGATGGTCGCCGACCCACACCGCGTCCAGCCCGGCCCGCTCGACATGCCGGGCCAGGGCCGGAATGTCGCCGATCGTGGCGCCGCCGGACACGAAGGTGGGCAGGGAAACACCGAGTTGCACGGGCATGGGGCCTCTTTCACGTCGCAATGCTGTCGCGACCGACCTTGCCCGCTCAACCGCGGTTGAGTTCAACTGATGCGGTGAACGACCTGGCTTCGATCCGGCAAGTCGCCGACCACTTCGCCATCCCCCTGTCGACGCTGCACTACTGGGAACGCCGCGGCCTGCTCACCCCCGCCCGCCGCGGCGGCCAGCGCTACTACGACCGAGACCAGCTCTACCGCATCGCCCTGATCCGCCTGTGGCGCTCCACCGCCCACATGTCCATCGACGAAATCGCCACCATCCTGGGCGATTCCACCCGCCCCCACAACTGGCGCGACATCGTCACCGCCCGCATCACCACCATCGAAACCACCCTGACCGAACTGGCCACCGCCCGAACCTACTTGCACCTCCTCCTCGCCTGCCCCCACGACAACGCTCTTGACCACTGCGAGGGTTTCCGAGCACAGGTGAACGATTCGCTGCTTGGATGAGGACCATGAAGATCCGTGCAGTCCTGGCCGCAGGGCTCATTGCGGCGCTGAGCTGTGGTGGGGCGGCACACGCCGATTCGACCGTCGAACATGAGCAGTTCAGCTTTCAATTCGGGGATTTCACTGCCACCGGGGAGCTGGATTATCCGACCGGGGCACGCAATGCGCCTGTCGTAGTGCTGATTCCGGGCTCCAACGCCGAGGACCTGAACGCCGACATCGGCAGCTCGCACATCTTCCTGGATATCGCCAACGACTTGACAGGGCGCGGCTACGCGGTCATGCGGTACAACAAGCGGTATGTCCGCGGACCCGGCGATGTGGACTCTGCGAGCTACTACACCAAGCTGGATCTGAACGGCATGCGCGACGATGCCGAGCAGGTTCTCCAAGCGGCCGAACATGATTCGCATGTGGACCCACATCGGGTGTTCCTGTACGGCTGGAGCGAGGGCAGTACGGTCGCGGCGGCGCTCGCGGCTGCGCACCCAGAGCTGGCGGGGACGGTATTCCAAGGGGCCGTGACGGTTCCGTGGCGGGCGGTGTTCGCGTATCAGACCGAGCAGGTGCAGGCGGCATACCTGCACCGGTTCGCGGTGAACGGGAAGTTGGGACCCGAGGAACTGCGGCGGGCCTGGTCCGGCGGCGGAGGATTGATGGCTCGTAGCGGCGTGCTCGGTGCCGCGGTCGATGCGACGGCACGAGATTTCAGCGTCCAGCCCATGTTCGACTTGAATCACGATGGCCTGTTGGATGTAGATCTCGAATACCGCCCTGTGGCAGAGCAATACACCGATGAACTCATGCGACCCGGCGGCGAGTCCATCTACGGACCCGGCCGCGCGCTACCGACGGTGCTCGACCAAGCCCCGAAGCTGACCGGACCGGTGCTGGTGCTGCAGGGCGCGGAGGACGCGAATGTCCCATCCTCCGGTGCGATTGCCCTCGACACCGCCCTACAGCTCACCGGAAACCACGACCACACCCTGCGGATGTTTTCCGGCCTCGGACACTCTCTCGGCCACACACCGGATGCGCTCGCCGACAACTTCCAGCCGATCGATCGGACAGCGCTCGACGCCCTGGCGCAGTGGCTGGACGCGCACACCCGGTGACCGCGACTACTTCTGGATGTTCTCGTAGTCGAACAGACCGCTCCAGGTGAAGACGACGTTCTTGACCTTGGTCGAGAAGCCTCCGGTGGCGACGTAGTTGAGCACGGGGATGTCGACCATGTCGCGGAACAGCATTTCCTGGGCTTGGGCGACGATTTTGTAGGCGTCCTGTTCGGTGGGGGCGGAGAGGGCGGCGTCGATCAGGTGGTCGTAGGCGGGGTTCTTGTAGTCGACGTTGTCGGTGCCGGAGGCGCTGTAGTACATGGCGGTGAGGAACTGCAGCATGGTGGGGTAGTCACCCTGCCAGCCGTAGCGGAACGCCTTGCCGACGGTGTGGTTGGTGATGTCGGCGCGCAACTGGCTGAATGTCGGGTACGAGACGCCGATCGCGTCGATGCCGAGGATGTTCTTGATGCTGTTGGCCACGGCGTCGATCCATGCCTGGTGGCCGCCGTCGGCGTTGTAGGCGATCTCGTAGCGGCCCGACCAGGGCGAGATCGCATTCGCCTGCGCCCACAGCTTTTTCGCCTCGTCCGGGTTGTAGTTCAGCACCTCCGAGCCGGGCAGGTTCGGATCGAAGCCGGGCAGCGTGGCGGCGGTGAAGTCGCGCGACGGGATGCGGGTGCCGTGGAAGATGTTGTCGCAGATCTGCTCCCGGTTGATCGCCATCGAGAGGGCCTTGCGGCGCAGCACGCCCTCCTGCCCGCCGAAGTGCGGAACATTGGGCTGGATACCGATATTGGCGCTCTGCGCGGTCGGCTTGGTGAGGGCCCGGTCGCCGAGGTCTTTCCGGTAGGTCGCGGCCGCGCTCTCCGGAATCGTGTCCAGCACATCGAGATTGCCCGCCTGCAGGTCGGCGTAGGCGGTGTCCAGGGACTGGTACATGACGAAGCGGATGCCCTTGTTCCGCGCCGGGCGGCCGCCGTGATAGTCCGGATTCGCGGCCACGTCGATAGCGACATTGTGGTCCCACTTCACGAACTTGTAGGGGCCGTTGCCGATCGGGTGATTGCCGAACGCCCGCATATCCTTGAAGGCCACGTCGGGCAGGGGATAGAACGGCGCGAAGCCGAGCCCGTCCTCGAAGTCGATGGAGGGGTGCTTCAGCTGCACGGTGAAGGTGTGGTCGTCGACCACCTTCAGGCCCGACATGGTCTGCGCGGTCGGGGTTTTCGAGTTCACGTCGTCGAATCCCACGATGGGCTCGTACACGTAGCTGTCCAGCTGGCCGTTGCTGCCGAGCGCCGCGTAGTTCCACGCGTCGACGAACGACTTGGCCGTCACCGTCGTGCCGTCGGTGAACTTCCAGTCGGGTTTGATGGTGATCGTGTAATGGATGCGGTCGGGGGTCTGGATGGACTGCGCCATCTCGTTGTGCGCCTTGCCGTCGGCGTCGTAGTACTTCAGTCCGGCGAACAGCCGGTCGACGACGCGACCGGCGTAGTTGTCGTTGAAGTTGGCCGTCGTCAGCGGATTCTGCGGTTCTCCCCCGTTCGCCAGCACGTATCCGGAGGCAGCGTCACCCCCGCCCGACGAGCATCCCGCGAGGCCCAGGCTCGTGGCCAGCAACCCCGCCGCCATCAACGCACCTAATCGTGTGAATCTCAACGCGCTCTCCCGTATTCGAGACAGTTCGAGTCGCCCGCGGCCCACCCGGGATCCACCACGGCGGGCCCAACCGAACGCCACGAAGTGAAACGGACACTAGCCAGGGCGCGGGCCGTTGTCCCGGGAATCGGACCAGAATGCGTCGCTAGCGGGCCCGCCCCCGCCCCCGCGCCGCCACCCCGCCCGCCCCGAGCAGCGTCGAAACGACCAGAATCGTCATGATTTTCACCGTCCCCAGGCCGGTCGGCGGCGGAGCGGCGCTCTCCGGCGGAGGCGGGACATACGCGGCGCGCGGCGGGACCACCACCGGCTTGGGCGGCGCCGGGGGCGGCACCGCGAGCGGCGGCGGGGGCACGGCGACGGGCGCGACGACCGGGGCGAACGGCACGATCGGTGCCACCCGCGGCGGCGACAGCTGCAGGGGACTCTCCGGCGCGGGCGGCTGACTCGGCAGCGCAAGCAGGCAGGTCAGAATGGCACTCCCGGTCGCCGCACTCCCCACCGCAGCACTCCCGAGCGCGGGACCGGCCGACCCCACGCCGACACCGGAACCCGCCGACCCCACGCCCGCGAACGAACCAGCCGGTCCCACACCCACTCCGGCCCCGGCAGACCCCACACCCACCCCGACACCGGCAGACCCGACGCCGACACCGGCACCCGCGGACCCCACACCGGCAGACCCCAGCGCCGAGCCGGACCCGCTCAATCCACTGCCGGTCAGCAGCCCCAACAGGATCATCGAACTTCCGGCGACGGCACTGCCCAGACACGCGGCCTGCACACTTCCGCTGTCGACTCCCGGCACAGCGATAGGGGTTTCGGCCGCCGCGGGCGGGCGGTTGGGCACCGAAGTGGTTGTCTTGCCCGGCGCAGGAACAACGAGTTCGCCTCCACCGGAATGATGTTCGGCAACCCGCGGCGGCGGCGAGGGCGCCAGCCGCAACGGACGCCCGAGATCGGCGCTACCGGTATCGCCCAGTCCAGCACTGCCGGTCGAATCGCCCCCTCGACTGCCTGGGGCGCTACTACCGGTCGTGCCGGTCCCGATTCTCAGAACACCACCGCCGGGCGCGGCACCGTCGGTCCCGGGGCTCGGAGCAACACCACCAGGCGCGGCCCAGCCGGTCGCACCGCCCGGGGCGGCGCTACCGGTCCCGATACCGGAGGCAACACCACCTGTCGCGGCGTCGGGCGCTGCGCCGTCCGGCCCAGCGTCACCGGCCCCTATTCCCGGACCTGCACTGCCGGTGTCGATTCCGGGTGGGGTCGCGGCGGCGGGGGCCGTGAGCAGGGCGGTGGCGAGCATGATCGCGAATGTGCCCGTGTAGCAGCGGATGTGCGGACGGGGGTGACGGGATGTCATGGGCGCACCTCGCATTCGTTCGAGAGTGGCTAGTTGATCTGCCCGTAGGCGCTCTGGGCGTCCTCGAATGCGCCGCGCGGCACCACGGTCTGGCCGGAGAAGGGGTGGTCGAGATTGTGAATCTGCAGCAGGACGGAACCGATCACCACGCCGAGCAGCGCCATCATCATGATGGTGCTGCGCGTGATCCGGAAGCCGGACAGCACCGGGCTCACCAGCACCAGGGCCGTGCCGACATACAGTGCGATCATCAGGAATTCGGGCACGCTGCGGGCGGCGTCGGCGGCGCGGTCCTGCCGCGCCTGGACCACCTGCTCGACATTGTCGAATACCTTGCTGCGCACGTCCGAGGCGCCGGAATCGGCCGACGGTATCTCGGCCACGGCCTCGGCCAGCGAGGTGAGCGTGGTCTGCGCGGCCGGGTCGAGGCGGTGCTCGCGGTCCATCAGGCTCCACTCGCGATCCAACACCTCATTGGTGTACTGCCGCACCAGGCCCTGGATGCGCTGATGGGCGGGATCGGGGAGATCGTGTGCGAGCCAATAGGTTCCGACCAGCCCCTTGGCCTCGGTAATGGTGTGGCTCTCGGCATTGTCGTACTGCTGCCAGCCGAGCACCACCACGAAGGCGACGACCGCCACGAAGAAGGTCTTGACCAGGTCGAGCACCAGCTCACCGGCGGACTCCTCGTGCGCCCGCTGCCACCCCGACGGCCAGACCCGCGCGCCGACCATGAATACGATCACCCCCACCACCGCGCCGATACCCGCTACGACTAGTTCCTGGATCATGGGCACCATCCCGGATACTGCGGCCGGAGGCTCGGACGAACCGCCCCCGAACAGCGAAAATAACTGCGGTCGTAGGGTATTCGTCGCTGCGGACAGAGCAGATACTCGCGGCGCGTAGGACAGATTCCCCTGATAATGTGACCTTCGACCCTTGACCTAGAGCTAACTCGAGGTTTTAGGGTCCTCCCCATGACCTTCACCGCCATCGAGAGCACCTACCTGACCGGGCAGCGGCTCGGTCGGCTCGCCACCGTCTCCGCCCAGGGCAAACCTCAGATCGTGCCGGTCTCGTTCCAGCTCAATGCCGACGGGACCATCGACATCGGCGGCCCGAATCCGGATGCGCGGCGGTACCACAACGTGCGGGCCAATCCGAATGTGAGCTTCGTGGTGGACGATATGACGCCCGACGATCCGGCCGAGGTCAAGCCCGGCTGGGGCCGCGGGGTCGAGATCCGCGGCGTGGCAGAGATTCTCACGGTCGAGGTGCCGCCGGTGGCGCCGGAATGGTTCGCCAAGGAGATCATTCGCATCCACCCGCGCCGCGTGCACAGCTGGCACATCGACCACGCCGCCCCCGAAGGCGAATGGCGCACCATCGCCTGATCGAGCCGTCTCAGGGTCTACCCTGATCCCCCTCATCCTCGAGAACGAATCCCACCCCGATCTCCGGCCGATACCCGTGACCGCCCGCCGCCGATGCGCGACAGTGTAAGTGGCGTATCCGGAACTGGGGCCGGAACCGTCACGACCGCTGGGACGACAACCGCGACCCGTTCGGCCGCGCGACACCACCATCCGGGTTGGTGGCGTCGAAATATCGTCCCGCCCGGCCGATTCGGCACCACCCGAACCGGCCGGGCCGACGGCCCGGTGCGTCGGGCACCGGGCCGCCGAGCCCGAAAACCGTTCGCCGCGTTACGAGTTCGCGCCGACTCGATGGCCGTCGCCACCCCCGTCCAGAATCAGCTCGGGCCTGAACGTGAAATCCGCACTGGCCGTGTCCTGCTCCGGAACGGCCATGAGCCGAACAGATCCACCGCCTCCGGAAAGCGTTCCGGACCGACCAGCCCGACCGTCTCGCGCTGATAGGCGTGCAATACACCGGCCTAGTCGAGATCCGCTGCGCTCCTCCTCGTTTCGAGCTGATACCCCACCGTGAAGCCCTGGCGCACATACCCGCCGATCACGGTGATATGACGAAGATCCGACAGGTACAGGTTCCCGGGGACACGTCAGATCCGCCTGCACTTCCACTCCGAGGATGTGTTCCCCCTACCGCGGTTGCGAGCGCCGCCGCTGCGACCGATAGCCTCACGCTGTGAACGAGCAGGACCTGCCGCTACCAGACAGCTCTGAGCTGACTGCGATCCTGCCGGGTGTTGAACACCGGCATCGATGCACGGATTAGTGGCCGCGTTCGCGCACAGGTCCTGCAGCCCGGACGCTGTGCAACGTGCGGCCGCACCCCGCTTGATGATGGTGTCAAACTGGTCGTAGACCATAAAGTGCCACAGGCGTGGGGTGGCTCTAATGACGTCGACAATCTGCAACCGTTATGCGCGGAGTGCAACGCTGGTAAAAAAGACTACTTCAAGACATTCGACCAGTTCGCCGAGCAGATCCGGCAGGCTGCCTCCTACGACGAGCCGCAGCGACGAATCGGCGAACTACTGCTGGCCTTCGGGACCGACGAGTGGATACGGTCGGACCTGCTTGCGGTCGTGGCCAATGCGAAAGAATTTCAAGAAGACTGGCACCGCCGACTACGTGATCTGCGTTTCATCGGCTGGGACTATACCCACAAGAAGCGTCGTGAAGGTGGTCGAGTGCGCAGCTACTACCGGTTGACACGATCTGCGCCGTGGCCGGACAACATCATCGCGGCGATCAGAGCCGAGGAAGTCAGCCGGAAAGCAGCAAAGCCAACTACCAGGACGACGACCCGTAGATGACTCTCAAGATGTTGCCAGCCCATCAGCATATGGCATATTTCGGCCGGACACGCCGACGATGGTTTGACTGCGACACCACATTGTACGAGCCGAAAGATGTCAGTCCGCTAGCTTAGTATCGCTCACATGTTCGGATCCGCCCTCCAGGACGTGCACAACTGCCCCCACCGCAGTCTCGACGGGCTCATGCTCCCAGATCCGGACAACCTTCCAGCCTGCATCGGCCAAGGCAGCATCTGCCGCTCGGTCACGTTCGATATTCCGGCGGAGCTTCGGTGCCCAGTACCACTCGTTGGTCGTCGGCTGTCGGCCATGTACGGGGCAAACATGCCAGAAGCAACCATCAACGAACACAGCGACTTTCCGAGCCGTGAACACGACGTCTGGCCGGACCTTCATCGAGCCGATCTCCAAGCGAAGGTCTTTGCGATAGCGGTACCCCAGCCGATGCAGTGCGCGGCGAAGCGCTACCTCCGGCTTGGTATCAGTGCGACGATTCGCTTGCATGTTCCGCGACCGACCCTCGTCGAGCGGGGCGGGGTAGAGGCCGCGTTCATGCGCCGCTCGTCGGGCTCGTTCTGCCTTGTTCTCAGTCACATCCACACCGGTTGTACGAGGAACCATGGTCTGCGGAAAGATACTCTCAACGATTGGCCCGGACGCCGCCGGCCACAACACCGAAAGGCATCGCTGTGACCGAACTCCGTGTCATCGAGATCTGTGCAGGTGCAGGTGGTCAGGCCCTCGGTCTAGAGTGCGCCGGCTTCGAGCACGAGCTTGCGATAGAGCTCGACAACAATGCCGCCGATACGCTGGAGGCCAACCGTCCCCACTGGAAGGTCCTGCGAGGTGACGTCGCTAGCACGCTGTGGAACCCAGCCGAGTATGCTCCGGCCCCGGATAGACGGCCGATCGACCTTCTAGCCGGTGGAGTCCCGTGCCCCCCGTTCTCGATTGCAGGAAAACAACTCGGAGCAAACGACGAGCGCGACCTATTCGCATGGGCTGTAGAGCAGGTCGACGTTATTAAGCCCCGAGCGCTCCTATTGGAGAACGTTCGAGGGCTCAGCATGCCACGATTTGCCGGTTATCGTCAGCATGTTCTCGATAGGTTACGAAAGTTTGGATACAGTGCAGAATGGAAACTTATCCAAGCTTCAGACTATGGCGTGCCCCAATTGCGCCCCCGGTTCATTCTGATAGCCATGCATCCCGATGACTTCGCATATTTTCATTGGCCCGAGCCAGCTGAGCGTACCCCAACAGTTGGAGAGACGCTGCACGATCTCATGAAACGCAAGAAGGTTTTCAAAAGTAGTGCCGAGCTCAAAAAATGGGTGAACCGTGCGAACAAGATCGCACCTACGATTGTCGGCGGCTCAAAAAAGCATGGCGGCGCAGATCTCGGACCCACTCGGGCAAAGCTAGCATGGGCAGATATGGGGATAGATGCCTACGGGCTACACGATGATGACAAACCATACTCACCAAACGACAGATCGATCACCGATATAGGACCCAAACTTACCCCTGAAATGGTCGCACGCATTCAAGGATGGAATGATGGCGAATTCAGCTGGAGTTTCACAGGAAAGAAGACCGCCAAGTACAGGCAGATCGGAAACGCATTCCCTCCACCGGTGGCCAAATCATTGGGACTAGCAATCGCCGCAGCGCTGAATCATAATAGGTCACCCGAAGAGGCGTCCGAGAATAGCACGAAAAAGCGGCCTCGAAAGACAGCCTCGGCACCTAACAGGCATTCAACACCTTCGAAGTCGGACCCTGTATACGAGACCCTTCGAAAAAGCCGCACGTATATGACCGCCTCGGAAATTGCACAAGCGGCGGGATTGAGACTCGAAGACTCCGAGATTGAACGCCGAATCAAGTTGATCGACCATGATTTTATCATCCATAGAGAGGAAAGCATGGACGGCACGGTATATAAGCTTGGCAAATTCCGCGCCTTCATCGGTCAAGATGACCATTCTCGACATGAATACTTCAAGTCCAACAAGTCGAAGATTAGTTGAGATTGCACTCAGCAGGTAGTGCGGCGAGAGTTCGCCGCACTCCAGCTTTCTTACCGGGTCAACCCTCCGCGGGCAACACCCGACTGCCCGCAATTGCTATTCTTCCCGGACTCCGCGATCAGGCAGATCCGGTGCAGCGCTGCTGCACAACTCATCCGGCAGAGCCCTCCGCCATCGCCGGCCACTAATCAAGGGATCAGAGCTGCTGCCCGGCACAACCCGAACAGCTATGTAGTGTTTGCGATCAGGTATGGATACTCCGAGCTGCCTGGCAAGGTGAGCATGATATCCGCTCAGAATGATAAAGCCTTCGGACTGCAGAGCGCTCCGGGCTCCTCCGTTCTTCCGGACTCGCTTCTGATCATCCAACTGCATAGCAACGGTACGGACAGCATTGCGGTGAACCAGCTTTCCTTCAGCAGCTCGGAATAGCCTATTGACTCGCTCGGTACCATAGCGGCTGTCGAAGATGTGATCAACAACAGGCGGAGGAAGCTGAAGTAAGATGTTTCCCGGCATTGGCGAATCTTTCCATAGCCACCGAATGGCTGCACGTCCGGAAGAATTTAGAGAACTCTTCTTGTCTCGATTCGTACCTTCGCGGCGATACTCGGGTTTCACCCGGATGAGGCCGAGTGAAAAACTGGCCTCAACGTCACTGCCGGTAGCCACCAGAGCCAGCTCATCGAATACTTCCGGCGGTAACATCCATCCGCCTTCTACCTGACTCCATTTAGCGTCGATCTGATGCCCCGCGATTCGATAATCGGTCGTTTCTCCTCCGGCGAACCCGAATGCTCTTTGAGCATTTATTTCGAAGAGTGTACCGAAATGAGTCTTCTCGGTTTTCATCAATTGCGACCAGCGATATCGGCCGGTCTCCGCACCATTATAGATCATATCGTAAGTATGCCGGACGACATCAGCCCATTTGCTGCCATCGGGGTCCAGTCTCCTCAGTTCTGTCGCGACTTCGTCAAGAGCCGGGTCAGTACCGTCAGGATCGTCAAAGAGGTGAGTCACATAGACAAAGTATCCAACGCGACGCCCGCTGTAGGTGTTATGACCCGCGGCCATCGCGGATGTGTATCGGTACCTCTCTACGGTAAGTGAACGGCCCGCCGCGTGGGTTCACTCGGCGGGCCGTCCTACGAAACCTTACGCGGTCTCGGTGATCGGGCGGTCGACCCAGCTCATCAGGCCGCGCAGTTGCTTGCCGGTGACCTCGATGGGGTGTTCGGCGTTCGCCTTGCGCAGCGACTCGAGTTCCTTGTTGCCGCCTTCGACGTTGGCGACCAGGCGCTTGACGAATGTTCCGTCCTGGATGTCGCGCAGGATGTCCTTCATTCGCTCCTTGGTGCCCGCGTCGATGACCCGGGGGCCGGACAGGTATCCGCCGAACTCCGCCGTGTCGGAAACCGAGTAGTTCATTCGGGCGATGCCGCCCTCGTACATGAGGTCGACGATCAGCTTCAGTTCGTGCAGGACCTCGAAGTACGCCATCTCGGGGGCGTAGCCCGCCTCGACCATGACCTCGAAGCCGGTCTTGACCAACTCTTCGGTGCCGCCGCACAGCACGGCCTGTTCGCCGAACAGGTCGGTTTCGGTTTCTTCCTTGAAGGTGGTCTTGATGACTCCGGCGCGGGTGCCGCCGATGGCCTTGGCGTAGGACAGCGCCAGGGCCTGGCCTTGACCGGTGGGGTCCTGGTCGATGGCGATCAGGCAGGGGACGCCCTTGCCGTCGACGAACTGGCGGCGGACCAGGTGGCCGGGGCCCTTGGGGGCGACCATGCCGATGGTGACGGTCGCGGGGGGCTTGATCAGGCCGAAGTGGATGTTGAGGCCGTGGCCGAAGAACAGGGCGTCGCCGTCCTTCAGGTGCGGCTCGATGTCGCCCGAGAAGATCGACGCCTGCGCGGTGTCGGGGGCGAGCAGCATGATGACGTCGGCCCACTCGGCGACCTCGGCGGGGGTGCCGACGGTGAGACCGGCCTCCTCGGCCTTCTCGCGCGACTTCGAGCCCTCCTTGAGGCCGACGCGGACCTCGGCGCCGGAGTCACGCAGGCTCAGCGAGTGCGCGTGTCCCTGGGAGCCGTAGCCGATGACGGCGACCTTGCGACCCTGGATGATCGACAGGTCGGCATCGTCGTCGTAGAACATCTCGACTGCCACTGTGGTTGTGTCCCTTCTCTATTGGAAATTTCTCGGTTCTCCAGGCGCGGCACGGAGTCTTTGGGGGCAGGTTAGCGCGTAGCAGTTATGGACTTGGGTCCGCGTCCGACCGCCACCACGCCCGACTGCACGATTTCCCGGATCCCGTACGGCTCCATCATTCGCAGCAGCGCGTCGAGCTTGGAGCGGGTGCCGGTGGCCTCGATGGTGAGGGCGTCCGGGGAGACGTCGATCACCTTGGCGCGGAACAGGTTCACCGATTCGATGACCTGGGTGCGCACGCTGGCGTCGGCGCGCACCTTCACCAGGATCAGTTCGCGGGCCACCGAGCTGTCGGAGTCCTGCTCCACGATCTTGATGACATTGACCAGCTTGTTCAGCTGCTTGGTGACCTGCTCGAGCGGCAGGTCGTCGACCGTCACGACGATGGTCATCCGCGAGACGTCCTTGACCTCGGTGCCGCCGACCGCGAGCGACTCGATATTGAACCCGCGGCGGGAGAACAGGCTCGCCACCCGGGCCAGCACGCCCGGCTTGTCCTCGACGAGGACGCTCAGGGTGTGGGTGGTGCTCATCTACTCGGTTCCCTTCCGCTCGTGCTCCGATTTCGCCCGATCGTGCACCATGGCCTCGTGGATGACGGCGGGCTCGGCGGCCGACTCGTCGTCGTCGAACAGCGGGCGGATGCCGCGGGCGGCCATGATCTCGTCGTTGGAGGTGCCGGCGGCGACCATCGGCCACACCTGCGCGTCCTTGCCGACGATGAAGTCGATCACCACGGGACGGTCGTTGATGGACTGCGCCTCGCGGATGGCGGCCTCCACGTCCTCCTCGCGCTCCACCCGAATCCCGTGGCAGCCCAGGGCTTCCGCCAGCTTCACGAAGTCGGGGATGCGCAGGGTGTGGGTGCCCAGATCGGTGTTGGAGTAGCGCTGCTCGTAGAACAGCGTCTGCCACTGCCGGACCATGCCCAGGTTGCCGTTGTTGATCAGCGCGACCTTGATCGGCACGCCCTCCACGGCGCAGGTGGCCAGCTCCTGATTGGTCATCTGGAAGCAGCCGTCGCCGTCGACCGCCCACACCTCCTTGTCGGGTGCGCCCATCTTGGCGCCCATGGCGGCCGGGACGGCGTAGCCCATGGTGCCCAGACCACCGGAATTCAGCCAGGTGCGCGGCTTCTCGTACTTGATGAACTGCGCGGCCCACATCTGATGCTGGCCGACGCCGGCGCAGTAGATGGCGTCCGGCCCGGCGAGCTGCCCCAGCTTCTCGATGACGAACTCCGGCGACAGCGAACCGTCCGACGGCGGGGTCCAGCCCAGCGGGTAGCTCTTGCGGACGCCGTCGAGGTAGCTCCACCACTCCGAAAGATTCAGCAGCGGAGCGCCTTTCGAGGCCGGGTCGGCCTTGAGGGTCTCGATCAGCTCGGCGATCACCTCGCGGCAGTCGCCCACGATCGGGACATCGGCGTGCCGGTTCTTGCCGATCTCCGCCGGATCGATGTCGGCGTGAATCACCTTGGCGCCCGGGGCGAACGAGTCCAGCTGGCCGGTCACCCGGTCGTCGAAGCGCGCGCCCAGGGTGACGAGCAGATCCGAACGCTGCAGTGCCGCAACGGCTCCCACGGTGCCGTGCATGCCGGGCATGCCCATGTTCAGGGTGTGGCTGTCGGGGAACGCGCCGCGGGCCATCAGCGTGGTGACGACCGGGATGCCGGTCAGCTCGGCCAGTTCCAGCAGTTCCTTGGACGCCTCGGCCTTGATCACGCCGCCGCCGACGTAGAGAACCGGGGACTTGGCCTCCAGGATCATCCGGGCGGCCTCGCGGACCTGCTTGCCGTGCGGCTTGGTCACCGGGCGGTAGCCGGGCAGGCGCATCTCCGGCGGCCAGCTGAAGGTGGTCTGCGCCTGCAGCACGTCCTTGGGGATGTCGACCAGCACCGCGCCCGGGCGGCCGGTGGCGGCCAGGTGGAACGCCTCGGCGATCGTGCGCGGGATCTCGAGCGGGTCGTTGACCAGGAAGTTGTGCTTGGTGATCGGCATGGTGATGCCGGAGATGTCGGCCTCCTGGAAGGCGTCGGTGCCGATCAGGCCGCGGCCGACCTGGCCGGTGATGGCCACCAGCGGCACCGAATCCATCTGGGCGTCCGCGATGGGGGTGACCAGATTGGTCGCGCCCGGGCCGGAGGTCGCCATGCACACGCCGACCTTGCCGGTGGCCTGCGCGTACCCGGTGGCCGCGTGGCCCGCGCCCTGCTCGTGCCGGACCAGCACGTGCCGCACCCGCGTGGAATCGAAGAGCGGGTCGTAGACGGGAAGAATCGCGCCGCCCGGAATACCGAAGACCGTGTCGACACCGAGCTCCTCGAGGGTCCGGATGACCGACTGCGCGCCGGTGACCCGCTCGGGCGGGACCTGGCGACGGTTCGGGGTCGCGGCGGACGCCGCGGGTGTCGGCTGATTCGCCGAAGGCGCCGGCCTGCGGGCCGAGGGCCCGGGCCGAGTGGTGGGTGCGCTCACCGTCTGGATCCTTACTGCTTGTCGTTCTCGCTCACGGAACTTGCCTGAACATAAAAAATCCCCCGACAGCCGATGGCTGATCGAGGGTGGCGCGTCGCAGCTGCGAGCTTGACGTAGTCGACTGGTATGTCGTCAGGCTCAGCGCTGGACGCGCCGGCCGATTACGAGAAGCTCGATTCGATTCACGTGCACGACGGTATGTGCGCGAGAGTCGGTCCGTCAAATATTTTGACATTGCAGTCCCATTATGTGAGACGGGGCGGGTAGGTCTGTCTACTTACCGTGATGCGAGGATGGGGGTGTGTCATCGTCGCATCAGTCCGTGCCACCTGCTCGATCGTCCCACACGGCCAAGACGGGAGCGGAAACGGGTCGTGTGATCCGCATCCCCCGGCTCGGTCATATCGGCGTGCTCATCCTGTTGTTCTGCGTGGCGTTCCCGTTCTTCGGGTGGCCGAAGGTGCTGTGGGTGCTGTTCGTGATCCCCGCCGCGGTGGCGCTGTGGATCGAGCGCTCCCGCACCACGGCGTCGGAAACCGGGCTCGACCTGCGGACCGCCTTCGGCTCCCGGCACCTGGACTGGGCGCAGATCAAGGGCCTGCGCATCCCGAAGCGGGGATTCGTGCGCGCCCACCTCGCCGACGAGTCCGAGGTGACGCTGCCCGCGGTGAGTTACGACCGGCTGCGGGATCTGATCGCGGCGTCGAACGGGCGCATTCCGGATCTGTTCGCGGAGCCGGAGGCGGACAAGCCCGACGCCGCGGACTGAGCGGCGGCCTCGGGGAATACAACGCGGAGTGCGTAGGCTGTAAAAAGACGTCGATGACCACGTTGTGCCGACCGCGAGGAACATGAATCGCGATTTCCCACCGGCACGCTGGAGGCTCCGCATCCGGGAGTACCGTGGAATGGCCGCCGAGCACCCTCGGCGCAGGTCGCTACCAGCCCCGCGACGAGATCCTGAGGACCCATAACCCATGCCACCGCTTCGTTCCCGAACCACGACCGCCGGACGCAATGCCGCGGGCGCTCGCGCCCTCTGGCGCGCGACCGGGCTCACCGACTCCGATTTCGGCAAACCGATTGTCGCCATTGCGAACTCCTACACGCAGTTCGTGCCGGGGCACGTGCACCTGAAGAACGTCGGCGAGATCGTGGCCGAGGCCGTCCGGGCGGCGGGCGGCGTGGCGCGCGAGTTCCACACCATCGCGGTCGACGACGGCATCGCCATGGGCCACGGCGGCATGCTGTACTCGCTGCCCAGCCGCGAGATCATCGCCGATTCGGTGGAGTACATGGTCAATGCGCACACCGCCGACGCGCTGGTGTGCATCTCCAACTGCGACAAGATCACCCCGGGCATGCTGAACGCCGCGATGCGGCTCAACATCCCGACGGTGTTTGTCTCCGGTGGCCCGATGGAGGCCGGTAAGGCGGTGGTGGTCGGCGGTGTCGCACAGGCCCCGACCGATCTGATCACCGCCATCTCGGCCAGCGCCTCCAGCCAGGTCAGCGACGAGGGCCTCACCGAGGTCGAGCGCAGCGCGTGCCCGACCTGCGGTTCGTGTTCGGGCATGTTCACCGCCAACTCGATGAACTGCCTGACCGAGGCGCTGGGCCTGGCGCTGCCGGGCAACGGCTCCACCCTCGCCACCCACGCCGCGCGCCGGGCGCTGTTCGAGCGGGCCGGGACCACCGTCGTGGACATCGCCAACCGCTGGTACCGCGACGACGATGCGTCGGTGCTGCCGCGAAACGTGGCCGACGCCAAGGCATTCCGCAATGCGATGGCGCTGGACGTGGCCATGGGCGGCTCCACCAACACCGTGCTGCACACCCTCGCCGCCGCGCAGGAGGGCGAGGTCGACTTCACCCTCGACACCATCGACGAGATCTCACGCCGGGTGCCGTGCCTGGCGAAGGTCTCCCCCAACTCCGACTATCACATGGAGGACGTGCACCGGGCGGGCGGCATCCCCGCCATCCTCGGCGAGCTGCGCCGGGCGGGCCTGCTGGAGACCGACGTCACCACCGTGCACACCCGCACCCTCGACGAATGGCTCGACGCCTGGGACATCCGCTCCGGCAAGGCATCCGACGAGGCGCTGCGGCTGTTCCACGCCGCGCCGGGCGGGGTGCGCACCACGGAGCCGTTCTCCACCGACAACCGGTGGTCGTCGCTGGACACCGATGCCGAGTCCGGGTGCATCCGCGATATCGCGCACGCCTACACCGTCGAGGGCGGGCTGTGCGTGCTGCGGGGCAATATCGCCCCGGACGGCGCGATCCTCAAGACCGCCGGTATCGACGAGGACCTGTTCACCTTCGAGGGCCCGGCCGTGGTGGTCGAGTCGCAGGAGGAGGCGGTGTCGAAGATCCTCGGCAAACAGATCGAGCCCGGCGATGTGGTCGTGGTCCGCTACGAGGGTCCCTCCGGCGGGCCGGGCATGCAGGAGATGTTGCACCCCACCGCCTTCCTGAAGGGCGCGGGCCTGGGCAAGGTGTGCGCGCTGATCACCGACGGGCGCTTCTCCGGCGGCACCTCGGGCCTGTCGATCGGACACATCTCGCCCGAGGCGGCCAGCGGCGGCACCATCGGCCTGATCGAGAACGGCGACCGCATCCGCGTGGACGTGCACACCCGCGCCCTCGAATTGCTGGTCCCCGACGAGGTTCTGGCCGAGCGCCGCGCCAAAATGGAAGCGTCCGAACGCCCTTGGCAGCCCGCCCACCGAGACCGACCGGTGACCACGGCCCTGCGAGCATACGCGGCACTGGCAACCTCGGCGGACAAGGGAGCCGTCCGCCGGGTGCCGTAGTTGTGACGTTGAAAGCCGGGATCCTACAACGGATCCCGGCTTTCTCTATGTGATTCCGGCGTCGCTTACACCACCTGATCCCGGCACTTGCACCGTCGATCCCGGCGTCGCTTACACCACTGATCCCGGCACCGCTCACACCACCGATCCCGGCACCGCTCACACCACCGATCCCCGCATCGCTTACACCACTGATCCCGGCGTGCTTTTGGCCGGGATCTCGCGAGGTCCCGGCCAAAAGCACGCCGGGACCCGGGGGGGAAGTTCCCAGTTTGCGTAACGAATGGTGTTGGGGCTCAGTCGAAGATGCCGGTGAAAGGGTTGCCGCCGTGGAGGTAGATCCAGCTGACCGTGGCCGCTATCAGGGCTAGGACGAGGGCCGTCACCGAGCCCCACATCGGGCGGGTGGCCCAGCCGCGGTTGCGGTCGAAGGCCAGGCGGCCGGGGCCGGTGAGGATGAGGGTGGCGGCCAGGCCCGCGAGGATGGACTCCAATTCCACCGGCTTGTACTGGAATCCGGGCGCCATGCCCTGTTTCCACAGCCACGCGTCGGTGATGGAGGCGAGCACCGCGCCCGCCGCCAGCGGGGTGGCCAGGCCGAGCACGATGAGCGCGCCGCCGCCGACCTCCGCGACGGAGAGCATGGCGGTGGACAGTTCGCCGTGCTTCCAGCCGCCCTGCTCCAGCATCGCCCGGGTCTGGTCCAGGCCCGGACCGTGGAACCAGCCCGCCAGCTTCTGCAGGCCGTGGTAGAGGAAGGTCAGGCCGACCACCAGGCGAAGCGCGAGCAGGCCCAGATCCAGTGTGCCGCGCCGATAGTCGCCGCGGCGACGGAGCCCGCCCTCGCCCGCGGCGGGGGCGGGCGGGATGCTGGCGAACGCGTAGGCGGGGGTGACCGGTTCGGTCGGCTCCTCCGCCGGGCGGTTCGCGATCGGCTCGGTCCGCTCGCCGACGCCCGGAACCTCGGGGTCGAGACCTAATTCGTCCTCGGTGCGCGGAACATTCTCGCCCACCCCGGATTTCACCACGGGGATCTCGCCGGTCGGACTGTCGTAGGGGCTCGGCGCCGCCTGACCGGAGACGACGGGCTGCGTGCGCGGCGGCGTCGGCTCCGATGATTCGTTCGGCTTGTCGGTCACCCGGTCAGAGTAAGGCTGGTGGGCGGTCCGCGCGGGGTGCGTCAACGGCGTGTCCGAGCTACCGGGCGCGCCGCGCCAACCCCGTGCGAGCGCCTGCGACACTATTTCCGTAACGTCTGAGCCATGAGTGTGGTTGTCGCCGGACGTGTCGCGTTGGTCCTGGCCGTCACCGCCGGTCTGGTGGCCGGCTGTGCGCGCTTCGACGATTCCGCGTCCAACCCGTTCACCCCCGCTCCCACCCTCGTCCCGGAGGGGCAGCAACCGAGCAACACCCCGCCGCCGTCGACCTCGGCCGCGCCGCGCCCGTCCGGGCCGTGCATCGATCCCGATCCCGCGGTGGTGGTCTCCTGCCTGGATACGACGGGCGGCATCACGGTGCTGCCGGGCGGTCAGCAGGCGCTGGTCACCGAGCGGGTCGGCGGCCGGATCCTGAAGATCACCGCGGTCGACCCGAGCGAGGCGCCGCCGGAGCCCGTGGAGATCGCGCGGATCGGCGTGGACGCCACGGGCGACGGCGGGCTCACCGATGTCACCCTCTCGCCCTCCTATCCCGAGGACGGGCTGATCTACGCCTACATCACCACCGGGAGCGACAACCGAGTGGTGCGGATCGGCGCGGACGGTGTCCCGAAGCCGATCCTCACCGGAATTCCCAAGGGCGCCACGGGAAATCGCGGCGCGATCGATTTCGTCAACGCGAACCGGATGGTGGTGCTGACCGGCGACACCGGCAGTCCGGCCGCGGCGGCCGACCCGAATTCGCTGGCGGGCAAGCTGCTCACGGTCGACAACCCGTCGGTGAACGAGGCCACGCCGAAGGTCGTCGCCTCCGGCCTCGGCGCGGCCGGTGGTGTCTGCCCGGATCACCAGGACAGCATCTGGTTCACCGACCGCACCGCCGCCGAGGACCGGCTACAGCGGCTGGCCCCCGACGGGACCGTGACCACCGCGTGGACCTGGCCGGACCGGCCGGGCGTGGGCGGCTGCGCGGCCGCGGTCGACGGTGTGGCGGTGGCGATGACCGGGGCGAAGGCGCTCGCCTTCGCCGCACCCGATCCGACCACCCACGCCATCACCGCCGCGCCGACGATGGTGGCGCAGAACAAGTACGGGGCGCTCAATGCCGCCTCGCTCGACCAGAACGGCTTCGTCTGGGTCGACACCGTCAACAAGCAGGGTCAGCCCGGCCCGTTCGACGATCGGGTGGTGCGGATCCCGCCGCTGAAGGGTGGCTCCGGCGGCAGCCCGGACTAGCCGGAGACGCCGCAGGCGGCGAGCACCAGCTCGCGCACGCGGGCGGCGTCGGCCTGGCCGCGGGTGGCCTTCATGACGTCGCCGACGACCTTGCCCGCGGCCTGCACCTTGCCGGAGCGGATCTTGTCGGCGATGTCGGGGTTGGCCGCGAGCGCCTTGTCGACCTCGGCCTGCAGGGCGGAGTCGTCGGAGACCATGCCGAGGCCCTTGGCCTCCACGACCTGCGCCGGGTCGCCCTCACCGGCGAGGACCAGGTCGACGACCTGCTTGGCGACCTTGTTGTTGATGGTCTTGGCCTCGACCAGCGCCACCACCTCGGCCACCTGCGCCGGGGTGATGGGCAGCTCCTCGAGCGTGACCTCGCGCTCCTTGGCCTTCTCGGTCAGGTAGGCGACCCACCAGGAGCGGGCGGCGTCGACCGAGGCGCCGGCGTCGACGGTCGCGATGATCGGATCGAGGGCGCCCGCGTTGATCAGGTCGCGGAACACCTCGTCGGACAGGCTCCACTCGCCCTGGATGCGGGAGCGGCGCAGCCACGGATACTCCGGGATGGTGCCGCGCAGCTCGTCCACCCAGGCGGCGTCCGGGGCGACCGGCTCGAGGTCGGGCTCGGGGAAGTAGCGGTAATCTTCCGCGGTCTCCTTGCGCCGCCCCGCCGAGGTGGTGCCGTCGGCCTCGTGGAAGTGGCGGGTCTCCATGACGATGGTGCCGCCGGAGGCCAGCACCGCGGCCTGGCGGCGCATCTCGTAGCGGACCGCGACCTCGACGCTCTTGAGCGAGTTGACGTTCTTGGTCTCGGTGCGGGTGCCGAATTCGGTTGCGCCCCTGGGCATCAGCGAGACATTCGCGTCGCAGCGCAGCGAGCCCTGCTCCATCTTCACGTCCGAGACGCCGAGCGCCTTCAGCAGGTCGCGCAGCGCGGTGACGTAGGCACGGGCCACCTCCGGCGCGCGCTCACCCGCACCGGTGACGGGCTTGGTGACGATCTCGATGAGCGGCACGCCGGCGCGGTTGTAGTCCAGCAGCGAGTGGCTGGCGCCGTGGATGCGGCCGGTGGCGCCGCCCACGTGCACCGACTTGCCGGTGTCCTCCTCCATGTGGGCGCGCTCGATCTCGACCCGGAACGGGGTGCCGTCGTCGAGCAGCACCTCAAGGTAGCCGTTCTGCGCGATCGGCTCGTCGTACTGGCTGATCTGGTAGTTCTTCGGCTGGTCCGGGTAGAAGTAGTTCTTGCGCGCGAACCGGCCCCACGGGGTGATCGAGCAGTTGAGCGCCAGGCCGATCCGGATCGCCGCCTCGACGGCCTTCTCGTTCACCACCGGCAGCGAACCGGGCAGCCCCAGACACACCGGGCACACCTGGGTGTTCGGCTCCGCGCCGAACGCCGTCGGGCATCCGCAGAACATCTTGGTGGCGGTCCCCAGCTCGACGTGCACTTCCATGCCCAGCACCGGCTCGTACCGGTCGACGACATCGGCATAGTCCATCAGTTCCACCGTGGGTGCAGTCATGCCGACAAGTCTATGTAAACGGGTCCGGCCCTCGCCTATCCGCACCCTTTCCCGCGCTACACGGGGTGCGGATCGATACAAGGGGTGCGGATGCGCGGTAGTCATAGCCTCGAGCCTGGTCGCGGCAGTACGGTTGGTGCATGTCAGAGGCCACATTGAGCTACCACTGGTCGCGGGACGAGTTCGTGCGTGCCTGGAAGGCGAAGGTCTTCGACCACAGGGTGGAATTGATCGAGGGGGAGGTCTGGCCGGTGGTGATCGGCGATTGGCACGGGGAGATGTCGTTCCAGGTTGCCGCCGCGCTGCGGCATCCCACCGTGCGTGTGTCGGGGGCGACGCTGCCGAGCGAGGACTCGCTACCGGATCCGGACTGTTGGGTTCGCCGGATCTCGGCCGAACCTGTCGGAACGGTCGGGTCCGACCTGAGCATCTGGGATCCGGCGGATGTGCTGCTCGTCGTGGAGGTTTCCAACGAGACGGTCCTGCAGGACCTGAGCAAGAAGGCAAAACTCTACAGCCGAGCCGGATATCCCGTGTACTGGGTCGTCACCCATGAGGTGGTTTATGAGCACACCGAACCCGCGTCGACTGGATACCGCGTGCGCACCGAATATCGTCCGGGCGATCGGATTCCACTCCGTTATGCCGACACCGATCTCACCGTGAGCGAGCTGCTGGACATCAGGTAGCTCCGACATGGACGGCCCTCGCCCGCCGCACGGGCGAGGGCCGTTGTCTCCCAATAACTCTCAATCGACCGCGATGGCCTCCACGATGGGCATGCGGGCGGCCCGCAGGGACGGGGGGATCGAGCCGAGCAAGGCCAGGACGAGGGCGGCCACGGCGTAGGCCAGGAGCATCGGGCTGGGTTTGTAGGCGACGTCGATGGTCATGGCGTGGCCCAGGGCGACGGTGGCCAGGTATTGGACCGCGGCGCCGAAGGCCAGGCCGAGAGCAGCGCCGACGAGGCCGATTCCGGCCGCCTCGGTGAGGACGGTGCGCAGCAGGAAGCGGCGGCTGGTGCCCATGGCACGGAGGACGCCGAATTCGCGGCGGCGCTCCAGGACCGACAACATCAGGGTATTGAGGAGGGCGATCGTGGAGACCAGCACGACGATCCAGAGGATCGAATTGCTCAGGGCGGTGCCCTGCCGGACGCCGCCGGAGATCGCGGCCACGGCCTCGCTGCCGGGTGAGACGTGCAGCTGGGGCGGCACCGCCGCGCGGATGGCGGCGGTGACCGCGGACGGGTCCGCGCCGTGCTGGAAGTCCACCGCGAGGATCGTCTCGCCGGGGCGCTGGTACCACTCGCGCATGATGTCGATGTTCATCACCACCACACCGGCGATGGCCGAGAAGTACGGGATCACCCGCAATACCCGCACGGTGCGGGTGCCCGTCGGCGTCGGCAGCGACAGCGTCGAACCCTCGTGCACCCCTTGGGATCTGGCGATGTCGCGGGAGATCACCACGCCGGTCCCGGCCACCAGACCGGCCCGGGCCCGGTCGTCGAGGGGGGTGGGATAGGCATGGTTGTCGTCCTCGTAGCCCTGCAGCATCACCCGGCCGCCGCCCAGCGTCGCGAAGGCCATCTGCGCCGATTCCACGCCCGCCACACCGGGAACCACGCGAATCCTGTCCTTCACCTCGGGTGGCAGCAGCGGACCCGTCGGGAACTCGGTGAACGCCCCCGGGCTCACATACAGATCGGAGTTGCCGAGGCTGCGGAAGCTCGTCCCCGCCGAATCCGCGAGATTCTCCGAGGCGCTGCCCATGGCGACGACCGCGGTCACGCCGATCATCACGGTCATGGCCGTGGCCCAGACCCGGCGCGGGGCCCGCTCCACGGTGGTCGCGCCGAGTGCGCCCGGCGCGCCGAACAGCCGGGCCACCGCCGCCACCGCCCGCACGATGGGCCCGGTCGCGGCGAAGCACAGCACCACGGCCGCGGTGATCGCGAGGGAGATCGACACGATGGAATAGCGGCCGATATCGGCCTCCGCCAACAGGATCGAGGCGCCGACCAGGACCAGGCCCCCCACGATCGCGGCCCGGCGCAGCAGCGGGCTCACCGCGTCCGAGCGCGAGACGCCGACCGGCGCCAGCGCCTCGATCGGCCGCACCTTGTAGATCTGCCGGGCGGCGATCGCGGAGGCGGCGACGCTGGCGAGCACGCAGGCCGCCACGGCGACCGGCACCGCGTAGCCGGGCACGATGTATTCGGTGCGCGCCTCCACCGATTGCACGATCGCCGACGGCAGCCGGTCGATCGCGGTGCGGCCCATGACCGTTCCGAGCAGCGCTCCGGCCAGGCCGCCGATCAGGCCGAGCACGCCCGCCTCGGCGATCAGGTCGCGCACCATGGATCGGCGGCGGCCGCCGAGCGCGCGCAGCAGCGACAGCATCGGGCGGCGTTGCGCCACGGCCATACTCATCGCGTTGTAGACGAGGAACCCCGACACGATGAGCGCGGCGGCCGAGGCGACGGTGGTCGAATACCGCACCAGCATCACCGCGCCCCCGGCCTGGGCGGTGCGCAGGCTCGGGTCGGCGACCACCGCGCGGCCCGCCACCACCTGGGTGAGGGTCGAACGCAGCTGCCCCACATCGGTATTCGCGGCCGGAACGATCTGGATCGAGTCCAGCTGCCCGGTGCGGTCGAGCAGGCGCTGCGCCAGCGGGAGCTGCGTCACCACGATGTGCCCGCCGTTGAGCCGCTTCGAGGTGGCGTCGTCCAGCACGCCCGCGACGGTGACCGTGCCCGAGCCGACCCGGAACGTCTCGCCTGCCCGATGCCCCATCGCCGCGCCGACCAGCACGCCGTTCGGGACGGTCACAAGTTTCACCGCGTCGGCGCGCAGCGGGCCGTCCAGCGCGCTGCCGAGCGCGGTGACGCTCGCATCGGCCCCGACCAGCAGGGCGCGATCGGTATCCGCCCCGATCCGGGCCCGGATCATCGGCACCGCCGCCGAGACACCCGGCGTCGCCCGGATCTGTTGCAGCACCTGCTGATCGAACCCGGCATCGGTGATCCCGGTGACCTCCAGCGCCGCCTTCCCGCCGAGACTCTTCGTCAGCCGGTCCACCGACCCGGTCACCGACCCCGCCAGGCTGAACACCGACACCAGCAGCGCCGCCGACACCGCCATCACGACGAGCGACAGCAGCGTCCGCCCCCGGTGAATCAGCAGCTCCCCGATATTGAACAGCCGCAGCCGATCCCACCCGGCCGCGATCACGCGCCCACCCCGGCTCGCTCGTCACCGGCGGGCACGACATCCGACACACCGGCGCGATCGCGCGCATGCTCCCCCGCGGTGATCGAGCCGATCCGGCCGTCGCGCAGCGTGACCACGCGGTCGCAGTAGTGGGCGGCGGTCATGTCGTGGGTGACCATGACGACCGAGTTGCCGGAGGTGGTGATGTCACCGAGGAGGTCCAGGATGGCGGCGCCGGTCTTGGAGTCGAGATTGCCGGTGGGTTCGTCGGCGAGGATCAGGGGCGGGTCCATGATGAGGGCGCGGGCGACGGCCACGCGTTGCATCTGGCCGCCGGACAGCTCCGCGGGGCGGTGGTCGGCGCGGTCGCCGAGGCCGACGCGGTCCAGCAGTTCCAGCGCGCGGGGCTTGGCCCGGCGTAATCCGGTGCCGTCCAGCAGCTTCGGGACGGCGACGTTCTCCCAGGCCGACAAGGTAGGCAGCAGGTTGAAGAACTGGAACACGAAACCCACCCGGTGCCGCCGGAATTCGGACTGCCGGTCGTCATCGAGGGCGCCGATCTCCTCACCGCGGAAGGCGATCGACCCGGAGTCCGGCGAGTCCAGCGCGCCCAGCAGGTGCAGCAGCGTGCTCTTCCCCGACCCGGACGGGCCGATGATGGCGGTGAACTCACCGGCCTCGATGCGCAGGCTCACCCCATCGAGGGCGCATACCCGTTGCCCGCCCACGCGGTACTCCTTGACGACATCGGTCAGTTCCAGCATGGACTTCACCCCTCGGTCTCGTGATTGTCGTTGCGGCGCATTCGAGTACGGCCCGGTCAGCGGGCCAGCGCCCGGGTGTCCTGCCAGCGCCGCGCGTCCTGGGCGTCGAGCACCGCGCGCAGCACCGGCTGTTCGGCGGCCAACTCCAGGTAGGCGTCGGCGGCCGTGCGGCCGTGCGCGAATGCCTGGTCCACCTTCGCCCGCAGGTGGTTGTTCCATCGGTAGTGCAGGGCAGCCAGCACACCGCCGGGCCCGCCGAACAACCGATCGCACCCCGGGAGGTCGTAGAACAATCCCGGGCTGGCCGGATCCGCGGCGGCGCGGGCGAGCACCTCATGCAGGATGGCGGTCCGGGCGTGCAGATCGGCCCATGTCATGGTGTCTGCCCCTTCCGTCCGATCGCCCGGGATCTCGGTGTGACCGGGCGCTGTGGGACCCACGCTACGGACGTGCAACCGCCGTTACCTCGTGCCGAGGACCCGACTTCTGCTCCTACCCCGGTAGGAGCGCAGCCCCGGCCACGGGCGGGTGCCGGGCGGCCATTCGGGCGGCTAGCCTTGCAGATATGGAGGTGACCAGCACCATCGAGCGGCCGAACCGGTTCGGGCGGATGGTCTCGGTCGTCCATCCGAAGGCCGTGCTCACGCGGCTGCGGGACCGGTCGGTGGAATTCGCCCACGATCCGGCGGGCACGCTGCGCCGTCGCATCGAGCAGCTGTCCTATGACTATCCGCCCGGCGTGGTCTGGATCGCCGATGTCGCGGTGGTCATCACGGCGACCGCGGCGGCGGCGCAGCGACACAGCTATTTTCCGACCGGGCTGCCGTTCGTGGCGGTAGCGCTGCTGGTGATCTGCTATCCGCTGTTCTTCTTTTTCGATGTGCAGCCGCGACCGGCGGTGTTCGGCCTCGCGGCACTGGCCTCGGAGGCGCTGTTCCTCGCCCAGCCGGTCTCCCCCGACGTTTCGGTGCTGGTGCCGACGGTCATGGCGGGCATGATCGCCGCGATCGCGCCCAAGCGGATCAGCATCTTCTGGTCCGCGGCGGTCATCATCGAGTTCCTGATCTTCTATGCGATGGACCATGTGGACCGGCAGTTGCCGATCTATGTGACATCCATCGTGCTGGGTTGGATGGTCGGGCTGATGCTGCAGTTCCAGCGCCGGTTCCTGTATCAGGAGCGGGAGACCCAGGAGATCCGCACCGCCCAGGCCGCCGACGAGGAGCGCCGCCGCATCGCCCGCGAGGTGCACGATGTGATCGCGCATTCGCTGAGCGTGACGCTGCTGCACCTGACCGCCGCCCGGCACGCGCTGCAGACCGACGGCGATGTGGACGAGGCCGTCGACGCGCTCACCGACGCCGAGCGGCTGGGGCGTCAGGCGATGGCCGACATCCGGCACACGGTCGGCCTGCTGGATCAGCGCCCGGCCAGCATCACCCCGGAACCGGGTCTCGACGACATTCACGGCCTGGTCGAGGATTTCGTGCGGGCCGGGCTCGAGGTCCACTACCGGCTCACCGGTGATCCCGATGTGGTCTCGGCCAGTACGGGTTTGGCGCTGTACCGGATCAGCCAGGAGTCGCTGGCCAATGTCGCCAAGCACGCGCCGGGCGCGCGGGTCACCCTCGGCATCGCCGTGACCGCCGCCGATATCACTGTGCGCGTGGCCAATACGCTGCCCGACGGCACACCGGCGCGGCGCGGGCGCGGCATGGGGATCTCCGGGATGCGGCAGCGGGCCGAGTTGCTCGGCGGCACGCTGACCGCCGGGCCCCGCGACGACGGCTGGCAGGTGGACGTCCGTATCCCGCTGGCCGGCAAGTCGACGCTGGTCTGTCCCGCCACCGGCGCGGACGATCCGCTGCGGCTGGTGCGCGACGCCATCACGACGGTGACCCGGAAACTTCAGGAGGGCATGTGATCTCGGAATCTCCCTCGGCCGTCGATCAGGACACGGTCGGTGTGCTGGTCGTCGACGATCAGGAACTGGTGCGCGGCGGCCTGCGCCGAATCCTGCGCCGCCGGGACGGTTTCGCCGTCACCGAATGCGCGGACGGCGACGAGGTGCCCGCCGCGGTGGCCGCCCAGCGCCCGGACGTGGTGCTGATGGATCTGCGGATGAAACGCATCGGCGGCATCGACGCCACCCGCGCGCTGCGGGCCCGCGAGGACGCGCCGCCGGTGCTGGTGCTCACCACCTTCGACGACGACCAGCTGCTGTCGGGGGCGCTGCGGGCGGGGGCGGCCGGGTTCATCCTCAAGGACTCCCCCGCCGAGGATCTGATCCGCGCGGTGCGCACCGTCGCCTCGGGCGGATCCTGGCTGGATCCGTCGGTGACCGGGCGGGTGCTGTCGGCCTACCGATCGGTGCGGCCCGCGCCCATGCCGCAGCGCAACCGGCTCGACGAGCTCACCGCGCGCGAATTCGAGGTGCTGCGGCTGATCGGGCGCGGGCGGGTCAACGCCGAGATCGCGTCCGAGTTGGGTATCTCGGAGGTAACCGTAAAGAGCCACGTAGGACACGTTTTCGGGAAGCTAGGGTTACGAGATCGTGCCGCGGCCATCGTCTTCGCGTTTGACCACGGCGTGGTCGCACCCGGAGAATCGGCTCCATAGAGGGGCAGGCAACCCCGGTGGAACGCCGGGCACGGGTATCGCACCCTGCCCAGGGATGTGGAGGTTTCACCGGTGAACGCACCGCGCTCACGGGCCGGCAGCCGATTCGGCCCGTACGAGCTGCGCTCACTGCTGGGCAGGGGCGGCATGGGCGAGGTCTACGAAGCCTATGACACCAGCAAGGGGCGGGTCGTTGCGCTGAAGTTGCTGCCCGAGGAGCTGGCGCACGATCCGAGCTATCAGGAACGCTTCCGCCGCGAATCGCAGGCGACGGCGCGGCTGGCCGAGCCGCATATCATCCCGATTCACGACTGGGGTGAGATCGACGGGGTTCTCTACATCGATATGCGGCTGGTGCGCGGGCAGAATCTGCGTGCGCTGCTGCGCCGGGAGTGCCCGATGGATCCGGCGCGGGCGGTCGCGATCGTCGACCAGGTGGCGGACGCGCTGGATGCCGCGCACTCCGCCGGGCTGGTGCACCGCGACGTGAAACCGGCCAATGTGCTGGTCACCGAGGCGGATTTCGCGTACCTGGCCGACTTCGGCATCGCCCGCAGCGAGGGCGACAGCGGGATGACGCTGGTGGGCACCGCGATCGGCTCCTACATCTACATGGCGCCCGAGCGGTTCGACGTGGGCCCGGTCGACGGCCGCGCCGACGTCTACTCGCTGGGCTGCGTGCTGCACGAATGCCTCACCGGCGCAACCCCGTTCCCGGTACAGAGCGTGAGCGTGCTCATCCGCTCCCACCTGTCCGAACCCCCGCCGCGCGCCAGCCTGCACCGCCCCGACGTCCCGCCCGCCCTGGACGCGGTCATCGCCCACGCCATGGCGAAGACCCCCGCCGACCGCTACCCCACCGCCGGAGAATTCGCAGGCGCCGCCCGCGCCGCCATCGGCCTGTCCCCGAATTACCGCACCCCCCAACCAACCCCCGACACCCCCCACCCACCACCGCCGGTCAATCCCCCCTCCCGCACCGAGGCCACCACCTACCTCGCCCTGAACGCCCTCAACACGCTACGCAGCAGCAACCCACCCGTCCCGCACACGGCACCAGACGCCGAAAACGATCGCGCCACCTACGCCGAACCGGTCAGCACCAGCGAACAGAGCTACGGCACACCGGACAACGGGAGCGAACAAGAGGCGAACAGCACACCAGTCGGCGACAGCGGACGAGACGCATACGACGCACCAGTCGGCGAGAGCCGACAAGACACGTACGCCACGCCAGCCAGCGAACAGCACGCATACGGCAAGCCAGTCGGCGACAGCCGACGAGACGCATACGACGCACCAGTCGGCGAGAGCCGACAAGACACGTACGCCACGCCAGCCAGCGAGGGCCGACAGCACGCATACGGCGAGCCAGTCGGCGATAGCCGACAAGGCGCGTTCGGCACGCCAGCCAGCGGCAGCCGACAAGACACGTACGACGCACCAGCCAACGACAGCAGCACATACGGCGAGCCAGTCGGCGACAGCGGGCAAGACACCCATGGCGCACCGAGCCCCGGGAGCGGGCAAGGCGGATATGGCGCGTCGGTGAGTGAGGGCGGGCCCGAAAGCCGGAGTGCGCGAGGTGGTTACGAGGCATCCGGTGAGACCAGTGCCGATGTTGTACCCGGCGGTTACGGGGCTGGGGGTGGGCGCGATATGCCCGGGGTGCGGATGCGGGACGAGGCGACCACTTTTCAGCCGTTCGGGCCGGAGGGGCCGACTATTGCGGCGCAGATGCGGCCGCGGGGGGCGGATCCCACTCGGGTGTTTCCGGTCGAGGCGGGGCAGGAGCCTGCGCCGCGGGGGTATCCGCTCGACGAGGGTGGGGAGCCGCCTGTGGCGGGGGCGCCGACCACGGTGATGCCGACGGGGGTGGGCACCGGGCGGCCGTCTACGGCCGATTCCCCGACCACGTTCATGGCGCGCGATCGGGCGCCGTCGGATGCCGAGGATACCGATCCGCAGGCGCACGGGTTCGAGCCTCCGACCACGGGTACGCTGCGGATCATTCCGCCTGCCAAGCAGGGGGACGAGCACGACACCGGCAGCGATCTCCCGGTGATCCACCCGTCGGATCCGACACTGGTGCGGCCGGGCGAGTTTCAGTTCACCCCGCTGCCGCAGCAGTCGCCGCCACGGCCCCCGGCGCCGTGGGAACTGCCGCCGCGCACCGAATTCCTGCCGCGCTCGGATCTGCGGCAGCCCGGTGCCGAAACCGCCTACGAGGGCGACGAGTACGGCTACGAGGAGGGCGAGGGGTACGGCTACGACGAGCACTACGGCGGAAGCGACTACGCCGCCGACGAATACGACGACCGGCGGGCGAACAAGCGCTCCATCGCCGTGCCGATCGTCCTCGGCGTGCTCGGCGTCGCCCTCGCCGCGGTGGTGGCGGCGTTCGGCTGGCACGTGCTGAACAAGCCCCCGGGTACCTCCGTGGCGATATCCACCGGCTCCCCCACCACCCGCGCCGCCACCGCGAGCCCGTCCCCGTCGGCCGCGACCACGACGGGCGCGGCCACCAGCACCTCGGCCGCGGCCACCCCGCCGCCCGGCGCGACCGCGTGCCAGAGCACCGGTGCGGCACAAGGCAAGTACGCGCACGCGGCCACCGGCACCTCGGTCACGTCCTGCGGTTTCGCCGAGGCGGTGCGCGCGGCCTACGCGCAGGCCGCATCCGCCGGGTCGCAGCCCGCCACGGTGGTGGCCCTCAGCCCGGTCACCGGCCGGTCCTACACCATGACCTGCACAACCTCGGGCCGGGTGGTCACCTGTAGCGGCGGTGAGAACGCGGTGGTGTATGTCTACTGAGCGCAAGCGCCTGCGGCGCAGGGGGTTCCGCGGCGCCGCGCTGCTGTCGGCGATGCTGGCGGTGTCGGCGTGCGCCGCGCACGCCGACACCGCCGCGCCCGTCGGGGTCGTCGCCTCGCCCGGTGCCGAAACACCCCACCCCACCGCCGATCCCGTCGACGAGAGCTTCGGCGTCCCCGCCACCCTGGCCGCCGATTTCGCGAACCTGCAGCAGGATCTGCACGGCACCGTGGGACTGGCGGTGATGCGGGTCGGCGGCGACCACGCCCTCACCCTGGGCACCTGGACCACCGGCATCGCCTGGTCCACCATCAAGGTGCCGCTGGCGCTGGCCGCATTGCGCCACGACCCGGTCGGCCTCACCGATACCGCGACCGCCGCCATCACCGCCTCGGACAACGATGCGGCGCAGGCGCTCTGGGAGGCGCTGGGCGGCGGCAACCAGGCCGCCGACGCGGTCGAGGCGGTGCTGCGCGAGGCGGGCGACACCACCACCGATATCGCCCAGCGGCACAACCCCGACGGGCAGGTGTCGGTGGACGATCCGCTGGCCTTCGGCTCCACCGTGTGGACCCTGCTCGACCAGGTCCGCTTCGCCTCCCGGCTGCCCTGCCTGCACCACGCCTCCCGCGTGGTCGACCTGATGGGCCAGATCACCTCCAGCCAGAGCTGGGGCCTGGGCGCGTTCGTGGGCGCGGAATTCAAGGGCGGCTGGGGCCCCGACGACGTGACCGGCAACTACCTGGTGCGCCAGTTCGGGCTGGTCCCCACGTGGTCCGGGCAGCTGGCGGTGGCGCTTGCCGCCCAACCGGATTCGGGCCTGTACGACGACGCGACGGCCATGCTGGACAAGCTGGCCGCGCTGCTGGCCCGGCACGTGCACGAACTCGGCGGCGGCGAATGCCGCGCGTGACAGGGGATTCGGCGCATTAGCGACACTTGCGGTCACAGCATTTGACCGCACGCCCGGAACGGCACAGAATGCCTCGACTACGGGTGGAACGGTTTCCGGCCACCCCTGATGTTGGAGGTAGACGGGTGGACGCACCGCAATCGCGGCCGGACAACCGATTCCCGGCGCGCGAATTGTGCCCACTATCGGGCACTTTCGCAACGGGCGGAGAGCGCGGCGCCGGAACGGCCACGGCCGCAGCCGGTCCCGCGCACGCCGCCGGACGCCGCCGGACGATCCGGCCGGGCAAGCGGATCCGCGTACTGCTCACCGCGCTCTGCTGTGGCGCGCTGCTGCTGGTTCCGGCGTGCTCCTCGCATTCGGATCCGGGCCCGGCCGCCACCATCGCCCGGCCCAGCGCGCCGTCGGGCACCGGCGCGGTGGTGGCGCTGCCGGGCTCGCTGGCCGCCGACTTCGCCGATCTGCTGCCGTCGCTGAACGGGCACGCGGGCATGGCGATCCAGGCCGTCGGCGGCGACCGGCCGGTCACCATGGGCAACTGGACCACCGGACCCGCGTGGTCGACCATGAAGGTGCCGCTCGCCCTGGCCGTGCTCCGCACCAACGGCAATACCGGCACCTACCAGATGTCGGCCGCGATCACCGAGTCCGACAACACCGCCGCCGACGGCCTGTGGCAGTCGCTGGGCACCCCGGACGCGGCGGCGCAGGCGGTGCAGGCGGTGCTGCGCGACGGCGGCGACACCACGACCACGGTGCCCGCGACCCGGGCGCGGCCGGACTATTCGGCCTTCGGCCAGGCCGCCTGGGCGCTGGCCGATCAGGCGCGCTTCACCGCGCACCTGCCGTGCCTGCCCGGTGCGGACACCGTGACCACCCTGATGAGCAAGGTGGTCTGGGGGCAGCAGTGGGGCCTGGGCCATCTCGACAACGCCCAGTACAAGGGCGGCTGGGGGCCGGACCCGAACGGCAACTACCTGGTCCGCCAGCTCGGCCTGGTCACCACCCCGGGCGGCGAGATGGCCATCGCCCTTGCCGCCCAGGCCAATTCGGGCTCCTTCACCGAGGGCACCCAGATGCTCGACAAGATGGTCACGCTGATCGGCAAGCATTTGGGGGAATTGCCGGTGGGGCACTGCCCCGGCGCGCACTGACGGACAATCCAGACACGCCGACCAAGGCGTCGTTACCCAGGATTCATCGGGGGCGGGGCTGCGGTATCGGCGCGCGCCCGGCAAGATAGCGGGCATGCGCATCGGAGTCTTGACCGGAGGCGGGGACTGCCCAGGCTTGAACGCGGTCATCCGGGCCGTCGTTCGCACCGCGAACGGCCGCTATGGCGACGCGATCGTCGGTTTTCAGGACGGGTGGCGTGGTCTGCTCGAGGATCGCAAGATCCACATCCACAACGACGACCGCACCGACCGCCTGCTCACCAAGGGCGGCACCATGCTCGGCACCGCACGCACCAATCCGGATGTGCTGCGGGCCGGGCTCGGCCGGATCAAGCAGACGCTCGACGACAACGGCATCGACGTGCTCATCCCGATCGGCGGCGAGGGCACGCTGACCGCCGCCAGCTGGCTGTCCGACGAGGGCGTCCCCGTCGTCGGGGTGCCCAAGACCATCGACAACGACATCGACTGCACCGACGCCACATTCGGCCACGACACCGCCGTGGACATCGCCACCGACGCCATCGACCGCCTGCACACCACCGCCGAATCCCATCAGCGCGTGATGCTGGTGGAGGTCATGGGCCGGCACGCGGGCTGGATCGCGATCAACTGCGGCATCGCCTCGGGCGCGCACCTCACCCTGGTTCCCGAGGTGCCCTTCGACGTCGACGAGGTCTGCACGATGATCAAACGCCGCTTCCAGCGCGGGGATTCGCATTTCATCTGCGTGGTCGCCGAGGGCGCCAAGCCCGCCGCGGGGTCGTTCGCGCTGCGCGAGGGCGGCGTCGACGAGTACGGCCACGAGCGTTTCACCGGCGTCGCGCATCAGCTGGGCGTGGAGATCGAACGCCGCATCGGCAAGGAGGTGCGCACCACCGTGCTCGGGCACGTGCAGCGCGGCGGCAAGCCCACCGCCTACGACCGGGTGCTGGCGACCCGCTTCGGCGTGCACGCCACCGAGGCCGTGCACGACGGGCAGTTCGGCACCATGGTGGCGCTGCACGGCACCGAGATCGACCTGGTGCCCCTGTCGGAGGCCACCAAGCAGCTCAAGCTGGTACCGGCCGACCGCTATCAGGAGGCGGCCGCGTTCTTCGGCTGAGCAGCGCGCCGTATCCGGTAGCGCACCAACGCCCACAGCAAAAGCGCCTCGGCAATCGCGGTGAACACCGTGAGGAACTGGCTGAAGTAACTGGCCAGCACGTTGACCACGGTCAGCGACACCACATCGGACCAGATACCCAGGCGCACACCGAGATCCTCGTCGCCGCGCAGCCAGGCGAACGCGCCGACCGCGCAGCCGATGCCGACCGCCAGTTCGGCGGCGGCGGCGATGGCCAGCCCCACCATCGACTTCCAGCCGTGGCCGTGGGTGACGTCGAGCATGCGGTCCAGGGTGGGCCAGCGCGAATGCCACCCGGCGATCACCACCCCGGCCAGCCCCAGCCGCAGCAGTGACCAGACGGCGTGCGCGATGAGCACCGCGATCAGCGCCACACGCAGCGCGGGCAGGGGCAGCAGCCGCCGCTCCAGCCGCCGGGCGACCGGCAGCAGGCGGCCGCCCAGCGTCGGCTCGGTCTCGCAGGGCGCGGCGGTGAGGTAGTCCCGCAGCGCGGCGGCCAGCGCGCGGGACTCGGGTCCGCAGGCGTCGGGGTCGATTCCGCGCAATTCGGTCAGCAGTTCCTGCTGCCGCTGGGTGCTCAGCCGCGCGCCGACCGATCGGCCGATCTCCTCGGTCACCGCGCCGAGCGCCAGTTCCGGCGAGCGCACCCGGCGGCTCGCCGCGTAGCGGGCGGCGGCCACGGTCAGCAGGAAGGCCAGATAGATGATGGGCGCGGCCAGCGGGAAGAAGTAGTTGTTGTCGGAGGTGATGAACTTGCCGACCTCGTCGATGAACAACCCCAGACCCACACCGGACAGCAGCGCCGCCCAGATCAGTGCGGTGCGCCCGGACGACATGAGCTGCAGCATGCAGGCGATCACCAGCAGCAGGCCGCCGAACAGGGCGTGCGCGATGTGATAGGTGCTGCCGCCGATCTTGGGGTAGCCGGAGGCCATCAGATACAAGCGGGTGATCACCACGGTCAGGCCGAAGGCCACCGCCATCAGGGTCACCAGCCGCCCGGCATCGGGCCGCCACCGCATCCTCATCACGTGCACACGGGTCATGAGTGACCACGATGGCACAGCCGGGTCACAGCGGCGCGGCTTCCCACCATTCGGCGACCGCCTCGTGCGCGGAGGGCGGGGCGGTGTCGGGCGCGCCGGAACCACCCCAGAGCCGCACGTACAGCAGGGTATCGGCGCGGAGGGGATCGGAGTCGAAGGTCACGGCCAGCTGCGCGGTCTCGTAGTGCGCCGGATCGTACCGGTCGGGGATCGCCCAGCTGTGCGCGTTGTACGCGATGCCCTGCTTGTAGCCGGGCACCGCGGATTTGGCGGGCAGCGCGGCGACCGCGGCCTGCACGGCGGCGGGGCTGTCGTACACCACCACCGCGTACGCGATGGACAGGCCGGTCCCGGCGGCCTTCGGGGTGCACTCCCAAACACCCTGCCACGGACCGGATTTGAGCGGCTCGTCCTGCAGTACCGTGCCCGCCTCGCCCGGCTTCTTCCAGGCGCACGACGCGTCCTGATACGCGTAGCCGACCGTGGTGTTGGACCCCGGCGGCAGCAGCGCGGAGAAACCGCTCTGCGCCTGCGAACGCGGATCCGGTGGCGGCGCAGGCGATATCGAGGTCGGGGCCGGGGCCCGGGTGGTGGGGACCGGCGGTGGCACGACGCTGGGGCGCGGCGGCTCGGCGCGCACCGGCTTGCCCCTGTGGTGCCCCGAGCCGAGCCACAGCGTGGTACCCACCGCGACGACGGCGACCAGCACCACCGTGAGGCCCACCGCCAGCCAGATCAGGGCGTTCGACGGGCGCCGCGACATCGGTTGCGGCGCAGTGGGAACCGGCGCGAATCCGGTCCCGGTCGGATAGACCGGCGACGTGGGGGCGAGAGCCTCCGGCGGATACCTCTGCGGGGCAACCGATTCCTCTGCCGGGAGATACCCGGCGGGCGGCACCGGCACCGCGGTGGACGACACGGGCACCGGCATGGCGGGCATCCGGCCCCGGAGCGCCTGCCGCGCGGCGGCCGCGAAATCGGCACAGCTGGCGAAGCGTTCGAGCGGCCCCTTGGCCATCGCCCGCGCGAGCACGGCGTCCATGGCCGGTGTCAGTCCCGGCCGCCGCGCGCTGGCGGGCGGCACCGGCAGCTGCAGATGACCGCGGATGAGCGCGGCCGGATCGGGCGAATCGAACGGCCCGGTCCCGGTCAGCAGCCAGTACAGCGCGCACGCCAGCGAGTACTGGTCGGACCGGTGGTCCAGCGCGGTGCCGGTCATCTGCTCCGGCGACGCGTAAGCCAGTGTGGCCGTGAACATTCCGGCCTGGGTGAGGTGCGTGGAGTCCTCGCGCAGGCGGGCGATGCCGAAGTCGGTGAGAAATACCCGTTCGCCCTTGCCGCCGCCCGAGCGGGCCAGCATGATGTTGGCGGGCTTCACATCCCGGTGCAGTACGCCGCACCCGTGCGCGTAATCCAGTGCCTCGGCGACGCCCTCGATCACCTGCACCGCCCGCTCCGGCGGCAGCGAGTGCGGGTTCACGCTCGCCGCGTCCACGCCGTCGACGTACTGCATGCTGATCCACAGCTGATCGTCCTCGGTGCCGCGATCGTAGACGGCGACGATGTTCGGGTGGTCCAGCTGCGCGGCCAGGTCGGCCTCGCGCTCGAAGCGGGCGCGAATCTCGGCGTCGGTGAACAACTCCCGATTCAGCAGCTTCAATGCCGTCAGCCGGGGCAGCCGCGGGTGTCGCGCCAGGTACACCGAACCCATGCCGCCCTGACCCAGCAGCCGGTCGATGGTGAACCCGGCGAACACGTCACCGCTGCGCAACACCAAACTTCCCCTTCCGGCGACCGTATCGCGTCGCGATCCTACCCGGTCAGCCCGGTGTCACCAGCCCGGACTCGTACGCCAGCACCACCGCCTGCGCGCGGTCGCGCAGGTTCAGTTTCGAGAACACCTTGGACACATGGGTCTTGACCGTCTGCTCGGCCACGAACAGCGCCTCGGCGATCTCGACATTGGACATGCCGCGCGCGATGAGCTCGAGCACCTCGCGTTCGCGCGGGGTCAGCATGTCCAGCGCCGGTGCCGGTTTGGGGCGCGCGCGCCGCCGGGTCACGTCGGCGATGAGCCGCCGCGTCACCGTCGGCGCCAGCAGCGCCTGCCCGTCGGCCACCACCCGCACCGCGCGCACCAGTTCGTCGGCGGGGGCGTCCTTGAGCAGAAAACCGCTGGCGCCCAGGCTCAATGCCTCGTAGACGTAGTCGTCGATATCGAAGGTGGTGAGCATCAACACCCGCACCGGCGGATCGAATCCGGCGGCGAGGATGGCGCGGGCCGCGTCCAGGCCGTTCATCTCCGGCATGCGCACGTCCATGAGCACCACGTCGGGGCGCAGCCGCTTGGCCTCGGCCACCGCGATCTTGCCGTTGGGCGCGTCCCCGATGACGCTGATATCGGGCTGGGCGGCCAGCAGGGCGCCGAAGCCCTGCCGCACCATCGCCTGGTCGTCGGCGATCAGAACCGTGATGGGCACGCCGACCTCACGCGAACCGGATGATCGACGCCAGCCCGGCGATCAGGCAGTACACCGCGAACGGCAGCAGCGTGCGGCTCTGAAAGAACCGCTCCAGGAACCGCACCGCCAGCCACGCCGCCACCCCGGCCACGATCGCGCCGACCAGGGCCTGGCCGTGAATGTGCGCGCCCTGCGGTCCGGCGAGCTCCGGCAGCTTCAGCACGCCCGCCGCGAGGATGACCGGGGTGGCGAGCAGGAAGGCGAACTTGGCGGTGTCCTCGTGGTCGAGCCCGCGCAGCAGGCCGCCGACCATGGTGAGGCCGGAGCGGCTGAATCCGGCCAGCAGCGCACCGGATTGGGCCAGGCCGATGCCGAGGGCGTCCTTCACGCTCAGCGACGCCAGCCGCCGTTCGGACTCGGCGCGGGTGTCCGCCGCGACCGCGACGCCGCGGGCCTCGGCGGCGGCGCGGGCCTCGCGCTCGGCGAATGTCCGTCCGTAGTCGGCCAGCGACGGACCGTTGCGGCGGCGCAGTCCCTCACCGACGATGAGCACGACGCCGTTGAGGGTCAGGAAGACGCTGGCGAAGATCGGCGTCGCGAACATGGTGCGCAGCGGATGTTCCAGCACCAGGCCGAGCGCGCCGACCGGGATGGTGGCGAGGATGATCAGCCAGGCCAGCCGCTGCGCGGAGGTCTCGATCCGGCGGGTGCGCAGCGTGACGAGGAAGCCGACGATGATGTCGCGCCAGTCGCGCCAGTAGTAGCCGAGCAGCGCGAGCGCGGTGGCCACGTGTAGCGCGACGACGAACGCCAGGTACGGGGTGCCGTCGGCGGAGTCGCCCTCGGTGACCAGTTGCTCCCAGGAGCCGCCGATCCACGCCGGGACCAGCACCGAATGCCCGAGGCTGGAGATGGGGAACAGCTCGGTGACGCCTTGCAGGGCACCGATGACGATGGCTTGGATGTAGGTGAGCATCGTGACGAGTCTCGCATGTCCGAACCGGATTCGCCGCACCCGATCCGCCCGTCGCGGACCCGTCTAGACCGAGTCCGCCGAAATCGTCGCCGCGTCCGCCTCGGCCGCGCCCGCGGTCAGCGGAAGCGTCGCCCTGACTTCGAATCCGCCGTCCGGTCGCGGCCCGGCGGTGAGCTCGCCGCCCATGGCCTCGGCCCGCGCGCGCATGCCCGCGATGCCGGTGCCCGGGGCGCCCGGGGTGGTCGTCCCGCCGGGGCCGTTGCCGACCGCCACCTCCACGGCGGACGCGCCGACCGCCACGCTCACCCGCACCGCGGCCCCGGCGGCGTGCCGGGAGGCATTGGACAGCGACTCCTGCACGATCCGGTACAGCGCCAGGCCGACGGTGTCCGGAATCGCTTGCAGCGCACCGTCGACGGTCCACTCCACCGGCATTCCGGCCCGGCGCGCGCCGTCGAGCAGGGTCAGCAGGTCGACCGCGGCGGGCTGCGGCGCGTGCTCGGGCAGCTGCCCATCGCTGCGCAGCACGCCGAGCATGCTGCGGATCTCGTTGAGCGCCTCCCGCGCCGAGGCCCCGATCGACTCGAATTCGGCACGGGCGGCCGGGGATACGTCGGTCACCCGGTAGGGCGCGGTCTGCGCCTGCACCACCACCATCGACATGTGGTGGGCCACCACGTCGTGCAGGTCGCGGGCGATGCGGGCCTTCTCCTCGAGGATGGCGCGGCGGGCCCGCTCCAGCTCGTTCTCCTCGGCCTGTTCGACCAGGGCCTTGCGCGACAGCACCAGCCAGCGCACCAGCAGGCCGAAGATCACCAGGCCGGTCATGCCGATGGGCCAGCCCCACGGATTCCCGTTGTTGGACATGGTGGTGCCGAACAGCACCGAGGTGGATGCCCAGGCGATCACCACGATCTGCATGGGCGCGCGCACCGCGACGGCGAACAGCAGGGCGAACAGCGCCAGGATGTGCACCACCTGGAACGCCATGTGGTGGCCGGGCTGATGCGGGATCGCGAGCGCGATCAGCAGCGCCGACCCCGCCGAGATCGCCCAGCCCAGCGCCGGATTCACGCGGATCAGGGCGAAGGGGAAGGCGGCCAGGCCCGCGATGAACGGCTGCGCGGCGATCGGCACCTGATGGGTGACGTGCAGCGTGGGCCACCCCACCGCGAAGAAGACGAGAGTGACGATGCCGGTGAGTATGTCGAATTCCGTGCGGAGCCGACCCGGCTTCCGCGCCACCCGCCCCATCTTCTGCACTGCCCGAACCATGGGTACGACACTAGATAACGCCTGTTCGCCGCGTCCTCATACCCACGGGTGAGATCGCGGCCCCTACTCCGGTACGGCCTCGGCGCCGATCCTCCCCCGCCCCTGCGTGCCGGAACTCGACCCGCAGCGTGAGGCGCGGTTCGACCCGCGATTCCTAGCGTCGGACGGCATGAGCGACGCACTGGATTTTCCGGGTACCCCGTTGGCGGGCAAGACCTCTCGGCGCGTGCTGCGCCGCGGGGCCGCCGCACTGGCCGTGGCCGCGACGGTGGCGGCCACGACCGCGGCGTTCACCCCCGCGGCCTCGGCGAGCGTCACCGCCCCCGCCGAGAACGCGACGGCCCGGGACGCGGTGACGGACCTGACGGGTGCACATCCCTGGTCGGTGGCGCTGCCGGACGATTTCGCCGCGGACGCGGGCTACCGGCCCGTGATGGAGAACGGCCTGCTGGTCGACCCCGACGGCGCCTGCTCCTCCCCCCTCCCGCTCCCCCACGAGTTCGACACCGCCTGCAAGGCCCACGATCTCGGCTACGACATCCTCCGCTACGCCGACCACGCGGGCCAGCCCCTCGGCCCGTGGGCCCGCCAGGCCGTGGACGCCGCCCTGGAACAGCGCATGCACGCCGCCTGCACCACCATCTCCGACGATCTCGACAACCTCCGCTGCCAGACCCTCGCCACCATCGCCACCACCGCGGTAGACCTCAACTCCCGCCGCCAGAACTACGCACCCCCGCGCCCGGAGTACCTCTTCGGCACCCGCCTGGAGGGCGAACACCTCGCCACCCAACTCCTCGGCCTCATCGGCCCACCCGCCCTGGCCCTGTCCGCCTTCGCGGCCCTGATCCTCGCGGCGATCAAGTACCGCCGCACCATCATTTCCCGCCTACCCCAGCCGGTTTCGCAGTGATGCCCACCATTTGGTCCCGGCGCACCTCTCCCTCCACTCCGGCGCACCCCTCTTTCAGCCCCGGCGTTCCCCCCTGATCCCGGCGTTCCCATCCTTGATCCCGGCGTTCCCATCCTTGATCCCGGCGTTCCCCTCCTTGATCCCGGCGTGCTTTTGGCCGGGATCCACTCGAAAGGCGGAGATCCCGGCCAAAAGCACGCCGGGATCAAGGGAATCGGCGCGTAGCCGCGATAGGCACCCGGCCGCCAAATTTTACTGATTCAGGAGTTTCCATGAGTTCATCCATCCGCTCGACCCAGGGCACCGGGCGGTTCGACACGGTGAGATCCCGTCTGCGGCAGGGGTTTTCGCTTGCCGCCCGGCATCCGCCGCGGATCGGTACGGCGCTTGCCGTGGCTGCGGGTGGGGTGGCGTCGTTGGCGCCGGGGCTGTTGCCGCGGACGGCCGGGGCGCAGGCGATTTTGAGTGCGCTGCTGGTGGTGGTCGCGTTGGCGATTGCCGGGCTGGCGCGAATTGTGTTGCGGTGGCGTGGGATCGATGTCAATGGGCGGTGGGGTAGGTATCGGTGGTGGGTGGCCGGGGTGGGGGTGGTGGCGCTCACGGGGGCGGCGGTGCATGCGAATTACTGGCAGAACCGGTTGCGGGCGGCCATGAATTTTCCGGGCGTCGGGCCGGGGTACTGGGTGCAGTGTCTGCTCGGGGCCGTGGTCGTCGTCGCCCTCGCGATCGGCGTGGTGCGCGGATTGCGGTGGACGGTGCGGAGATTGGGGCGGATGCGCAGCGTCGGGCTCGGGGTGCTGGCGGTGCTGGCCACGCAGTTCGCCGTGGTTCCGGCGCTGGTGCAGTGGCGGGAACAGGCGTACGCGGCCGCCAATGCCGAGCTGGAACCCGATGTGGTGCAGCCGGTTTCGTACTCCCGATCGGGGAGCACGGGCTCCGCGGTGAGCTGGCCCTCGCTCGGGGCGCAGGGGCGCCGATTCGTGGCCGGACAGCCGCAGCGAGGGGTGCGGGTGTATGTCGGCCTCGAATCGGCGCCCGATCTGGATTCCCGTGTCGCCCTGGCGATCAGCGAGCTGGAGCGATCCGGTGGCCTGCGGCGGTCGAATCTGGTCGTGGTGGTGCCGACCGGCTCGGGCTGGATCGACGGCCAGGCCGCCGAGGGGCTGGACCGGCGCTTCGGCGGCGATGTGGCGCTGGTCGGGCTGCAATACTCCGAGGCGCCGAGCTGGGCGACCTTCGTCTTCGGCCGCGCCGCCGCCGAACGGTCCGCCCGCGCCCTGTTCACCGCCGTCGAACACCGGCTGGCCGCCCTGCCCGACCCGCCGCACCTGTACGTCTACGGCCAGAGCCTGGGCGCCACCGCGGGCAGCGCGATCTTCGCCGACGACGCCGACCAGCGACACCGCGTCTGCGCGGCCCTGTGGGCGGGCCCGCCCGCCAACCAGGTCCACCGCACTCGCGCCACCGTCCTGGCCAACTCCTCCGACCCGGTGGTCCGCTGGTCCCCCGAACTCCTCTGGCGCGCCCCCGATCTCACCGACACCCGCCCCGACGCCCCCCAGCCCCGATGGCTCCCGGTGATCAGCTTCCTCCAAACCTCCGCCGACCTCCTCGCCGCCCTGACCCCCGCCCCGGGCCACGGCCACCGCTACGGCATCGACCAGGGCACGGCCCTCGGCGGCTGCTGATCCCGGCCAAAACCATGCCGGGATCGACGGTTTGCACATGCGGGGATCGACGGTTTGCGCACGCGGGGATCGACGGTCTGCGCACGCGGGGATCGACGGTCTGCGCACGCGGGGATCGACGGTTTGCGCACGCGGGGATCGACGGTCTGCGCACGCGGGGATCGACGGTCTGCGCACGCGGAGATCGACGGTCTGCGCACGCGGAGATCGACGGTCTGCGCACGCGGAGATCGACGGTCTGCGCACGCGGAGATCGACGGTCTGCGCGGTCGCAGCGCGACCGCGGGCAAGAAGGTCGGCGGTCCTCAGGTCGCCGACTTCCCTTGTGCCGCTTAGGCGATCGGGCCGCGGGCGGCCTCGTAGGCCGCGCCTACCCGGTACAGGCGGTCGTCGGCCAGTGCCGGGGCCATGATCTGCAGGCCCACCGGCAGGCCGTCGTCGTTGCTCAGGCCGGACGGCACCGACATGGCCGGGTGCCCGGCCAGGTTGGTCGGCAGGGTGCACAGGTCGGACAGGTACATGGCCAGCGGATCGTCGACCTTCTCACCCAGCTTCCACGGGGTGAACGGGCTGGTGGGCGAGACCAGCACGTCGACCTGCTCGTAGGCCCGGTCGAAGTCCTGCGCGATGAGCGTGCGCACCTTCAGCGCCTGCCCGTAGTAGGCGTCGTAGTAGCCCGCCGACAGCGCGTAGGTGCCGATCATGATGCGCCGCTTGACCTCCGGGCCGAATCCGGCCTCGCGGGTCGCGGCCATCACCTGCTCGGCGCTGTGCTTACCGTCGTCGCCGACGCGCAGCCCGTAGCGCATGGCGTCGAAGCGCGCCAGGTTGGACGACACCTCGCTGGGCAGGATCAGGTAGTAGGCGGCCAGCGCGTATTCGAAGTGCGGGCAGGACACCTCGACGACATCCGCGCCCAGATCCTTCAGCGTCGCCACCGCGGCGTCGAAGGAGGAGATGACGCCCGTCTGGTAGCTGTCGGAGTGCAGCTCCTTGACGACACCGACCTTCACGCCGCGCAGATCGCCCTGCGCGCCTTGGCGTGCCGCGGCCACCACGGCCGGGACCGCGACATTGCGGGAGGTGGAGTCCCTGGGGTCGTGGCCCGCGATGACCTCGTGCAGCAGCGCGGTGTCGAGCACCGTGCGCGCGCACGGACCGCCCTGATCCAGCGAGGACGCGCAGGCGACCAAACCGAAGCGCGACACCGTGCCGTAGGTGGGTTTGGTGCCGACGGTCGCGGTCACCGCCGCGGGCTGCCGGATGGAGCCGCCGGTGTCGGTGCCGATGGCCAGCGGGGCCTGATAGGAGGCCAGCGCCGCCGCCGAGCCGCCGCCGGAGCCGCCGGGAATTCGGCTGGTATCCCACGGGTTTCGGGTCGGGCCGTAGGCGGAGTTCTCGGTGGACGAGCCCATGGCGAACTCGTCGAGGTTGGTCTTGCCGAGGATCGGGATGCCCGCCGCGCGCAGCTTGGCCGTCACCGTCGCGTCGTAGGGCGACACCCAGCCCTCGAGGATCTTCGAGCCGCAGGTGGTCGGCATGTCGGTGGTGGTGAAGATGTCCTTGAGCGCCAACGGAACTCCCGCCAGCGGCGAGGCCACGGCGCCGTCGGCGACCGACCGGTCCACCTCGGCGGCGGTGGCGAGGGCCTGCTCACCGGCGACGTGCAGGAAGGCGTTCAGCTCGCCGTCCACCTCGGCGATGCGCCCCAGGTGGGCCTCGGTGACCTCCACCGCGGACACCTCGCGGCCGTGGATCTTCTCCGCCAGCTCGGCCGCGCTCAGCTTCGTCAGGTCGGTCATTCGGCCTCTCCCAGAATCTGCGGAACCACGAACCGCTGCTCCTCGACGGCCGGCGCCCCCGAGAGCGCCTGCTCCGGGGTCAGGCACGGCTCGCTCACGTCCGGGCGGGTGACGTTGACGGTCGGATTCGGCGAGGCGGTGGCCGGGACATCGGCAGTGACCTGCGTGATGACCTGCACATGGCTCAGGATCGAATCCAGCTGACCGGCATAGCGGTCGAGCTCTTCTTCGGTCAGGGCGAGCCTGGACAACCGGGCGAGGTGTGCGACCTCGTCACGGGAGATGGCGGGCACCGCGTGATCCCCTTTCGGCAGATTCGAGCAGACGATCTCCCCGCACACGGGTGGCACAGGGACGACCGGTACAGCCTATCCCGGCCAAAAGCACGCCGGGACCATGGGGACCACATCGCGGGGCATGGAGACGACATCGCGGGACATGGAATGGAGACGACATCACGGGACATGGAGACGACATCGCGGTGCTGGGGGCAACATCACGGGACTGGGGCAACATCGCGGGGGCATAGGGGGCAATGCCTCGGGACCGCGGGGACGATATGTCGGGGCCGCGGGGGCAAGGCGTCCGGACCACGAGCGACGCTGCGCGGGGGATGGCAGGCGGGGGTGCGGGGTGGGTGGCTGTCACTCGCTGACACTGGCACCGGGCGGCGGTTCATCCGACAATGGCGAGTGGCATCGGTCACTGCGCGTGGTTCGGGACATTCTTCCCGAGGTCGCGGGTGTAAGTATTGCGAGACTCGGGTATACGTCCGAAAGTCTCGGCCGCACAGGAAAGGAAGGAACGCACGTGTCATTTCTGCTTCGCGTGCAACTTCCGGATCGCCCAGGAAGTCTCGGATCTCTCGCGCTCGCACTGGGCTCCGTCGGCGCCGACATCCTCTCGCTCGATGTCGTCGAACGCGGCGCCGGATACGCGATCGACGACATCGTGGTGGAGGTGGCGACCGGCGCGCTGCCCGACACGCTCATCACCGCGGCCGAATCCCTGGGGGACGTGCGGGTGGACTCGCTGCGCCCCTACTCCGGCGTGCTGGACACCCATCGCGAGCTGGAACTGATCGACCAGGTGGCCAGCGCCCGCGACGACCGATTACAGGTGCTGGTCGACGGCGCGCCGCGGGTGCTGCGCGTCGGCTGGAGCACGATCATCGATATGGGTCCACAGGGCGCCTTCCGGCTGGTCGGCAGCGGCAGCGCGCCCGAGACCCAGGCGGGCTCGGCGCCGTGGATGCCGCTGGAGAAACCGGCGGTCCTCGACGGCGAGGCCGCCTGGGTCCCCCAGATCTGGAAGGACATGGACACCAAACTGGCCGCCGCGCCGCTCGGCAATACCGGCAAGGTGCTGCTGCTCGGCCGCCCCGGCGGGCCGGACTTCCGCCCGTCCGAGGTGGCGCGGCTGGGGTATCTGGCGGGCATCATCGCCACGGTCCTGAACTGACCCCTAGGCCAGATCCAGCCGCATCACCGTCAGCACGGTCCCTGAGGACGCCACCCAATCCCGTTCCGGCACATGGACGAAGCCCAGCCGCTCGTACATCCGGCGGGCATCGACCATGGGCGGCATGGTGGTCAGCGCGACCGCCGCGAATCCCTCCGCGCGGGCCGTCCGAATCACCGTGCGCACCAAGGCCGTTCCGACACCGCTGCCGCGCGCCCGCTTCGCCACGGCGAGCATGCGGAACTCGATCTCGTCGGGGCCCGCGACATTCGCGTACGGCGTGCCCGGCCGCGCCACCGTCAGCGAGCCCAGCACGATCCCGCCCCGCACGGCCACCATGATCTCGGCGACGCGCGCACGGGACTCGGTATCGGAAAGCTCGGGCACATAGGGGCTTTCCGGGTGGATGTACCCGTCGCCGACGTAGACGTCGACGGTCAGCGCGCCGATCGCGGGGTACTCCTCGGGCCGGGCCGGGCGGATCTCGAAATCCTCACTCACTGCAACCACTCTCACACGATGACATCTCGACTCCGTTGCCGCTCACATGATTCCGGCGCGCGCGGCTATTCCTCCGCGTCCTCCGCGGCGGGCGTCACCGCCTCCGGACCCTCCGCGAGGAGCGTGCGGAAGCCGTCCTCGTCGAGGATGGGCACGCCCAGTTCCTCGGCCTTGGCGGCCTTGGAGCCGGGGGAATCGCCGATGACCACGAAGGCGGTCTTCTTCGAGACCGAACCGGCCGCCTTGCCGCCGCGGACGAGGATGGCCTCCTTGGCCTCGTCGCGCGAGAAGCCCTGCAGCGAGCCGGTGACCACGATGGACAGACCCTCGAGATTGCGGGCGATGGAGGCGTCGCGCTCGTCCTCCATGCTGACCCCGGCCGCCTCCCACTTCGCCACGATGGCGCGATGCCAGTCGACGGTGAACCACTCCTCGACCGCGGCGGCGATGGTCGGGCCGACGCCGTCGGCGGCGGCCAGTTCCTCGCCGGAGGCGGCCTCGATGCGCTCCATGCTGCCGAACTCCGAGGCCAGCGCCCGCGCGGCCGTCGGCCCGACGTGCCGGATGGACAGCGCCACCAGCACCCGCCACAGCGGCCGGTCCTTGGCGGACTCGAGATTCTGCAACAGCCGCTTGCCGTTGGCGGACAGGCTGCCGTCCTTGTTGGCGAACAGCGTGGTGGTGAGCAGCTTGTCCTCGTCGAGGTCGAACAGGTCGCCCTCGTCGCCGATGGCGCCGGACCTGAGCAGGTCGATCGCGGCCTCGTAGCCGAGCGCCTCGATATCGAACGCGCCGCGCCCCGCGACGTGGAAGACCCGCTCCCGCAACTGCGCCGGGCAGTGCTGCTGGTTGGGGCAGCGGATGTCGGCGTCGCCCTCCTTCTCGAAGGCGAGCGCGGTGCCGCACTCCGGGCAGTGGGTGGGCATGACGAATTCCCGCTCGGCGCCGTCACGCACGTCGACGATCGGGCCGAGCACCTCGGGAATGACGTCGCCGGCCTTGCGGATGGTGACGGTGTCGCCGATGAGCACGCCCTTGCGCTTGACCTCGGCCGCATTGTGCAGGGTGGCCATGGCGACGGTCGATCCCGCGACGGTGACCGGTTCCATCACAGCGAACGGGGTGACCCGGCCGGTGCGCCCGACATTCACCTGGATGTCGAGCAGTTTGGTGGTGGCCTCCTCGGGCGGGTACTTGTAGGCGATGGCCCAGCGCGGCGCGCGGGAGGTGGCGCCGAGGCGGCGCTGCAGCACGAACTCGTCGACCTTGATCACCTGGCCGTCGATCTCGTGCTCGATGTCGTGGCGGTGCTCGCCCCAGTAGCGGACCCGCTCGATCACCGCGTCCGCGCCCTGCACGCGCACGGTGTGCGCGGATACCGGCAGCCCCCAGGCGGCCAGCGCGCGATACGCCTCGTACTGCGAGGCGGGGGTGAAGCCCTCCATGCGGCCGAAGCCGTGGCAGATCATGCGCAGGCGGCGGCGCGCGGTGACGGCCGGGTCCTTCTGGCGCAGCGATCCGGCGGCGGTATTGCGCGGATTGGCGTAGGGCGCCTTGCCTTCCGCGACGATGGCGGCATTGAGGTTCTCGAAGTCCTCGAGCCGGAAGTAGACCTCGCCGCGCACCTCGAGCAGCGGTGGGACGGGGAATTCGGTGTGCTCGGTGAGTCGCTCCGGGATGTCGGCGATGGTGCGGGCGTTGAGGGTGACGTCCTCGCCGGTGCGGCCGTCGCCGCGGGTGGCGGCGCGGGTCAGCCGCCCGTTCTCGTACACCAGGTTGAGCGCGACGCCGTCGATCTTGACCTCGCACACGTAGTGCAGGTCCGACCCGGCCTCGGCCTCGACCCGGCTCACCCAGGTGCGCAGTTCGTCCTCGTCGAAGACGTTGTCCAGCGACAGCATGCGCTCGAGATGGTCGGCGGGGGCGAATTCCGTGGCGAAACCGCCGCCGACCTGCTGGGTGGGTGAATCCGGGGTGCGCAGGTCGGGGTGGGCCTCCTCGAGCGCGAGCAGTTGCTGGAACAGCGCGTCGAATTCGCCGTCGGAGATGACCGGTGCGTCCCGCACGTAGTAGCGGAACTGATGCTCGCGCACCTCTTCCGCCAGGCGCTGCCACTGCGTTCGTTCGTCGGCGGTGGCCGGGGGGATCTCGATACCGGGTTCGCTCACGAATGGCACATTAGCCCAGCCCACCGACAGTTCGGGGCAGTGGGAACAGCCGTCGCGGCGGGTCGGTTGGAGCTCGTATGGAACTCGATGTCGCGTTGAACTTCGCGCGGTCGCACCCCCGGTCGGTGCTGACGACGATCCGCAAGAACGGGCGGCCGCAGCTGTCGAATGTGACGCACTGGGTGGCCGACGACGGGGTGATCCGGATTTCGATCACCGCCGACCGGGCCAAGTACTTCAATCTGCGCCGGGAGCCGTGGGCGGCACTGCACATCACCCGCGACGACTTCTACGCCTACGCGGTGCTCGAGGGCGAGGCGGAACTGTCCCCGATCGCCGCCGACCCCGACGACGCCACGGTCGAGGAGCTCATCGCCTACTACCGCGCCATCAGCGGCGAACACCCCGACTGGGCCGACTACCGCGCCGCCATGGTCCGCGACCGCCGCGTCCTGGCCCGCATCAGGCCGAACCACGCCTACGGAATGCTGAATTAGGCACCGGCACTTGCCTTTTCGAGGGTAGCCCGGCAGAGCTCGCGCACCCTGCCGACCGCGGCGCGCAGACTGCCGGGTTCGCGTGTCGCCCCTTCGACGATCGCATCCACCTCGGCCAACCCGGCCCGGGTCAGCAGCGTCTTCTCATTGGTGACCCACTCCCCGCACGCCGCCAGCACGGCATGCGCGTAACACGAAGCCGCCACCGCGATCAGCCCGACACACTGACCGAGCCGCCCGTGCGCCGCATGCCCACTCGCGGCGTAGTCGAAAGTAAGCTCCGCATGCTGCCGCCACACCCCGGGAGCATTGCGCCGCAACGCCTGCGGATACTCCGGCCGCGGAAGTTCCCCGCGCAGCACCCGATTGCTCCCGAGCTCCGCCAGCACCAGATAACTCGGAATCCCCGCCAGATGAAACGCCAACGGCTCCACCCGAAACCGCCCCGCCTCCGCCTCCCGCATCTGCTCCTCGATCACCTCGAGATCCCGATAGTGCACATCCACCGCCCGCCCCTCCACGGTCAACCAGGCCCCACCATTGAAAACCCCACCACCCCACTCCCCCAGCCCCGACACATACCCCTCCCACCCCAACGCCCCCAAATCCTCGGGCCGAAAACCCCCGCGATAATAAACCGCCAAATCCCAATCACTATCCGCCCGATAATTCCCCACCGCCCGCGACCCCCCGAGCGAAACCGCCACCACCCCAGGCAACCCCGCCAACGCCTCAGCGACCCTCCCCAGGAACACCTCGTCATCCATACCCACTCCCTCCGCTCTTTCCCACTGCGAACCTCTCGGAGGCTAGGTTCTCGGAACCCGCCCCGACAACGACATTTCAGCGGAACCGCAACCGATCACACCGCCAGGGAGGGTGAGTTCGCGACAGGGTGGGCGGGAGGTTCGTATGTTCGCCAGGCGGTGGACAGGCGGTGGGCGGCTTCGCGGAGGGTGGTGGGGGTGGCTACGAAGCTGATGCGGATGTGGGTGGTGCTGGCGCCGGAGGGGTCGAGGCCGGAGCCGGGGAGGATGGCTACGCCGTGGCGGAGGGCGCGTTGGGCGAAGGAGGTGCCGTCGCCGTGCGGGAGGCGGATCCAGAGGGTTTGGCCGCCGGGGACCGGGGGGACTTTCCAGTCGGGGATGCGGGTGGTCAGTTCGGAGACCAGGGTGTCGTGGCTTTCCTTGCGCTCCTTGGTGATTCGGTCACGGAGGTGGTCGAGTTCGGGGAGCAGGCGGGCGGCGGCGAGTTGGGCGGGGATATTGCCGCCCAGGTCGTGGACCGCGCGCAGGCGGGAGAGGCGGGCGATGATCGGGATCGGTGCGCGGACCCAGCCGACACGCATTCCGCCCCAGAGGATCTTGCTCAGCGAGCCGACGGAGATCACCGATTCGTCGTAGGCGGCCAGGGACGGGGGCGGCGGCTCGGTTCCCGGGAATCCGAGGTCGGCGAGCACCTCGTCGTCGATCAGGGGGACACCGGACGCGCGGGCAGACTCGGTGAGCGCGCGGCGGGACAGCGCGGAAAGCACCGCGCCCGTGGGGTTCTGGTAGGTGGGCACGACATAGGCCAGCGCTACGGGACCTATCGTGCCGAGACCGATCGGCCCCACCTGCGGTATCGCGGCGACCTCTCGAAACGCTTCCAGCGCACCGGGATACGTCGGCGCCTCGACCAATACCCGGTCCCCGGGCCGCAACAGCGCGCGAGCGAGCAACGACAGCGCCTGCTGGCCGCCGCCGGTGACGATGATCTGCTCCGGATCGGTCGGTACCCCACGCGCCCGATACCGCTCCGCAATGGCATTGCGCAGCACAGGATGTCCGGTGGGCCGATAGCCGATATCGCCGTCGAGCGCCGCGAGCTCGGGCAGGACGGCCCCGTACGCCTGCACCACCTCGGGCGGCGGCGTCACCGGGGCCGCGCAGGCGAGCGCGATGACATCCGCGTCCGGCTCCAGCAGGTGCAGGAACGCCGGGGAGTGGGTGGTATCGCGGACCGGCGGCGCGTCGAGCCCGGCGACCCGGGTGCCGCTGCCCTGCCTGCGCACCACCCGCCCCTCCACGCTGAGCAGGTCGTAGGCGGCCACCACCGTGCTGCGCCCCACCGCGAGGGTTTTCGCCAGGGCGCGGTCCGGCGGCAGCAGCACGCCGGGCGGCAGCTCGCCGTCGTCGATCAGCATCCGTAGCCGCCCGGCCAGCAGCAGATACAGCGGTCCCCGGCCCGCCGACCAGCGGCCGAGCCGGTCGGCCAGTTCGATTGGCTCCATAATCAAACCAATTCTGCCGGATTGGCCCTGGTATCGCGAACCCGCCGCCTCGACGATGAAGCCATGGGAAAGATCTCCATCGACGACGTGACCTCGACCATCACCGGCCCGTGGCAGCCGCGGGACCTCGCGGTGGCCAACGACGCGATCGTCCGCATCGCCCGCTTCCACGGCGAATTCCCCTGGCACCACCACGACGAGGACGAACTGTTCCTGTGCTGGGAGGGCACCTTCCGGCTCGAACTGAAGGACCGCGAGCCGATCACCCTCCGGCGCGGAGACATCTTCGTCGTCCCGCGCGGGGTCGACCATCGCCCGGTCGCGGAGGAACCCGCCTACGGGCTCATGATCGAACGGCCCGACACCAAGCAGTACGGCAACTGAGACGGCCGACTATCCCTGTGCCGCTTCGGGTTCGGGCAGCGTCTCGCCGGTTTCCAAGAGCGTCTTGAGATTCGACAGAATGCCGGGCCAGCCCTGGCTGATCGCGGCCAGAACGGCGCTGCCCTCGGGGAACCCGTCGTGGGTGACGGTGAGTTTGACCGTCTCGCCGACGGGTTCGAGCTCGAAGGTCACCGTCGAGCGCGGCTCGGCGGCGAACCTCGCCCCGTCCTCGGCGCTGAACTCGAACCGCTCCGCGAAGGCCCGGTCGAAGGTGTGCCAGGTGTAGGACAGGCGGCGGTACGGGTCGGCCTCGAGGATCACCTGCTCCGGGTCCGCGCTGGTCCAGCCCTGCTGCTCCCAGATCATGGGAGAGCCGGTGCGCCAATCGGTTTCGAAGGTCGCGCCCCAGTACCGGCGGGTGAACGCCGGGTCGGTCAGGGCCTGCCACAGCCGCCGATCGGTGGTCTTGATGTAGGTCGTGTAGACGAAGTCATTGCTCATGCTCGCGCCCTCCAATGCGGTTTTGAGATCGGCGAGTGCGCGCACCCGCCCGCGGTCGTATCGGTGAATCCAGCGGTCGGCAATGGCATTGATCGGCTCGGCGTTCAGATAGTGCAGCTTCTCGCGCCCCCGGCGGCGGGTGGTCACCAGATTGGCGGCCTCCAGCACGGCCAGGTGCTTACTGACCGCCTGCCGGGTCATGTCGAGCCCGGCGCACAGTTCCCGCAGCGTCTGGCCGTTGTGCGCGTTCAGGCCGTCCAGCAGCAGGCGCCGGCTGGGATCGGCCAGCGCCTTGAACACCTCGTCCATATCCACCTCCCACCCAACGGTTCACAATTCCTACAGGCAACCATTCGGTTGCACATCGGCAGTGTAGGCAGCCGAATGGTTGCCTGTCAATCCCCGGTGTCGCGCCGGGCGGCGGCGGACGGCAGGATGACTCGGGTGTTGCGGACTTTTCAGGTGACGAATCACAGATCGCTGGCCGAACCGCAGGAACTGCGGCTGACCGGTACCCGGGCGGGCGCACTGCCCGCGCCCGTGACCGCGATCCACGGCGCGGCCGCCACCGGCAAATCGAGCCTGATCGACGCGCTCGCCCACATGCGCGACGCGGTGCTGAACTCGGTCACCGGCTGGGATCCCTACGCCGGTCCGGTGCGCACCCCGCATCTCGGATTCGCCGATCGCCCTTCGGAATTCGTCGCCACCTTCGTCGCGGAGGGGGTCCCCTACACCTACGGCTTCCGGCTCGACAACGCCGATGTCACCGCCGAGTGGTTGCACAGCCATCCGCACAATCGCAAACGCATCGTGTTCGAGCGGGAGGGCGAACAGGTCCGGATCGGGCCGATGTTCGAGCCGGTCCGCTACGGCATCGGCGCGCTGGCACCGCTGGTGCGCCCGAATGCGTTGCTGCTCAGCCTGGCCGGGCAGCTGTATGCCGAGGCGCTGGTCCCCGCCTACCGCTGGTTCTCCGCGCAGCTGGATGTGCAACGCGGACACCAGGATTCGCAGGCCATCGCGCACCGGCTGGGCGGTCACGTCTCCCGCTCCGCGGACAACGCCGCGCGCCTGCTGATGCTGCTGCGCTCGGCCGAGCTGGGCATCGAGGACATCCTGATCGCCGAGAACGATCCGATGTATGCGGACTACCTGCGCGACCTCGACGGCGAAATCGCCGCCGCCGGTAAGGAACTCGACGCCTGCCTGGCCTCGCCCGCGCACGCCGACCGGCTGGCGCAGACCCACGGCCTCACCCCGCTGGCGCTGGAGCGGGAGCTGACCAATCTCCGCGCGGCCCGCGACACCCTGTACACCCGGATGGTGGCCCGCCGCGGCGTCGGCCTCGGCCTGGTGCACGAGGGCATCGCCGCCCCCTTCGATCTCGCCGACGAGTCCACCGCGACGCTGGCCCTGCTGCGCCTGCTGCCGACCGTGCTGGACGCCCTGGACACCGGCCGCGTGCTGGCCGTCGACGATATCGACGCCCACCTCACCGGCGACACCGCCGACCGCCTGATCCAGCTGTTCCAGAACCCCGAAACCAATTCGCGCGGAGCCCAACTCGTCTTCACCACCCGCACCCGCACCCTGGTCGACCGCGGCAACGGCCGCTCCCAATCCCGCCGCACCACGGTCTGGCAACTTCGCCGCACTCCCCACGGGACCTCCGAACTCACCGCCCGGTAGCAGCCCCGTGCGAGCGCCTAGCATGGGGGTATGTTGCTGCAGCTGGTATTCGTCGTGCTCGTTGCCGGAGCCCTGGTGGGCCTGTTCGCGATGTACCGGCGCGGGCGGCAGGGCGCCCCGGCGTTCGAGGCGGAGTCGGGCACACTCCGGGTGACCGGCGTGAGCCCGCGCCCGGAACCCCAGGGCGACCAGTACGTGACCATCACCGGCATCATCTCCGGCCCGTCGGTCCCCGCCGGTGAGACGGTGTACGGCCGGTTCGCCTGGGACGTGAACCAGTGGCCCGCACCGGGCGACGACATCCCGGTGGCCTACCCGCCGGGTAAGCCCGGACAGTGGCAGCTCGCGCACCCGGGCGCCCGCCCGTACTTCGGTTCCTGACCACCGCACCACCTGATCCCAGCGCGCACATCACCTTTCGACGGCGATGCTTATCGTCTGATTCCGGCGTGGCTTATCGTCTGATTCCGGCGTGCTTTTGGCCGGAATCTCTCGGGCGGAGGCGGATCCCGGCCAAAAGCATGCCGGGATCAGACGATGCGCGCGCTGGAATGCAGGATCAGGTGATGCGCGCGCCGGGATGCAGGATCAGGTGATGCGCGCGCCGGGATGCAGCAGGGCGTTCACTCGAAGGTGAGCGACTCCGGCTCGTCCGCGAAGGCGTGAGCCACATCGTTGGCCAGGGCCAGGGCGCGCCGAGCCCACGCGAGCGGGGCACCCGCCAGGCCGCAGGCCGGGGTGACGAGGATGCGGTCGGCCAGCGTGCGGCGGGGGAAGCCCAGGCGGTCGATCAGGCGGACGGCGGGTTCGGCGACGTCGCGCCAGGTGATCGGGGCGGCGGGGGCGGTGGTGGGGATCAGGCCGAGCGCCAGGTGTTTTCCGGTGTCGAGGAGTTCGCCGATCCAGTCGAGGTCGGCGGTGGCGATGGTGGCGAGGTCGAAACCGACCGCGGCGGCGGCGCTGGCGCGCAGGAAGGCCAGGGCGGGGCGGTCGGCGCAGCTGTGCACGAGCACGGGCTCGGACTGGGCGGTAATCACGGTGTCCAGCACGGCCAGGGCCTCCGGCTCGGGCAGGGCGCGGACGGTGTCGAGCAGACTGGTGCCGCGCAGCGAGCCGTCCAGGACCGCCGTCAGCGACGGCTCGTCCAGTTGCAGCACGACTTTCGCGCCCAGCCGCTTGCCGACCTCGGCGGCGTGCCGGGCCAGGCCCTCGGCCAGCGATTCCGAAAGATCGCGCAGCGCACCGGAATCGGTGAGCACCCGGTGCCCGCCCGGCAGCTCGACCTGCGCGGCCAGCGTCAGCGGACCCGCGGCCTGCAGCTTGACCACCCGGCCGCTGTCGCCCAGACCCGCTGTCTCCCAAGCCTCTTCGAGCGCGTCCAGATCGGTGCGCAGCAGATCGCGCGCCCGCCGCGATACCGCGCCCGGCCGCGCGGCGAGCCGATAGCCCCGGGTGGTGGTGTCGAAGCGGAGATCGACCAGCAGCGCCGAGGCCCGCCCGATCAGGTCCGAACCCGTTCCGCGCGCGGGCAATTCGACCAGATGCGGCAGCCCGCCCAGCTCCCCCACCATGGTCGCCGCCGCCTCCCGCGGGTCGGTGCCCGGCCACGATCCGACGCCCGTCGCCACCCCGCCGCGCAGCACGGCCGCGCCCTCGTCAACGCTCATCGGTCACCATCCCTGTCGTCCGCACCCGGCACCGCCGTATCCATTTCCGAAACAGTCCAGCATGGCAGCCGAATCCCTTGCGCCGTACACGATTTCGCGGCACCCGCGGGATCACTCCGCGTGATCGGACACCAATTCGGCCGCGTCCGTGCGCTCCCCGCTCGTCCCGCTGATGGTGCCGCTGCCGATCACCTCGTCGCCCGCGGCGTCCGGCTGGTACAGCACCACGGCCTGGCCGCGGGCCACGCCGGTCAGTGGCTCGCGCAGTCGCACGACCAGACCGCCGTCGACCGCCTCGGCCACCGCGGGCGCGGTGCCGCCGTGCGCGCGCACCTGCGCCACGCACTCGATCGGTCCGGCCGGTGTCACGCCGGAGGTCCAGATCGCGCGGTCCGCCCGCACCGTCCACACGTGCAGATCCTCGGCGGGACCGACGCGGACCGTGCCGGAGTCGGGATCGATGCCGGTGACGTAGCGCGGTCGGCCGTCGGCCGCGGGGCCCGGCAGTCCGAGACCCTTGCGCTGGCCGATCGTGAATCCGTGCACGCCCTCGTGCTCGGCGAGCTTGCTGCCGTCGGCGTCGACGATCGCGCCCGGCCGGATACCGATCTTCGCGCCCAGGAAGGCACGGGTGTCGCCGGACGGGATGAAGCAGATGTCGTGGGAGTCGGGCTTGTTCGCCACCGCCAGGCCGCGCTCGGCGGCCTCGGCGCGGATCTGCGGCTTCGGGGTGTCGCCGACCGGGAACATGGCCCGCGACAGCTGTTCGGCGGTCAGCACCGCCAGCACGTAGGACTGATCCTTGTCGGCGTCGACGGCCCGGCGCAGCACGCCGTCCGCCAGCCGCGCGTAGTGGCCGGTGACCACCGCGTCGAAGCCCAGCGCCACCGCGCGGTCGGCCAGGGCCGAGAACTTGATCTTCTCGTTGCAGCGCAGGCACGGATTGGGCGTTTCCCCCGCGGCGTAGGAGGCGACGAAGTCGTCGATCACGTCCTCCTTGAAACGATCGGCGAAATCCCACACGTAGAACGGGATTCCGAGCACGTCCGCGGCGCGGCGGGCATCGCCGGCGTCCTCCTTGGAGCAGCAGCCGCGCGACCCGGTGCGCAGGGTGCCGGGCGTCGCCGACAGGGCCAGGTGCACCCCGACCACCTCGTGTCCGGCGTCGACCGCGCGGGCGGCCGCCACGGCGGAATCGACGCCGCCGCTCATCGCGGCCAGCACTCTCATCGCGTACCTCCCTGTGCACCGGCCAGTCCGGCGGCCTTGGCGCGCTCCACCACCGGCGGCAGCGCCACCAGCAGCGTCTCGATATCGGACCGGGTCGAGGTGTGCCCCAGCGAGAATCGCAGCGAACCGCGCGCCTGGCGCGGGTCGTGGCCCATCGCCAGCAGCACATGGCTGGGCGCGGCCACCCCCGCGGTGCACGCCGACCCGGTGGAACATTCGATGCCCGCGGCGTCCAGCAGCATCAGCAGCGAATCGCCCTCGCAGCCCGGAAAGGTGAAGTGGGCATTGCCCGGAAGCCGCCGCTCGTCGCGCGGCCCGTTCAGCACCGCGTCGGGCACCGCGGCGAGCACGCCCGCGATCAACTCGTCGCGCAGCAGCGTCAATTCGGCCGTGCGGACGGGCAATCCGGTCACGGTCTCGCGCAGCGCCGCCGCCAGGCCGACGGCCGCGGGCACGTCCGAGGTGCCCGAGCGCAGATCGCGCTCGTGCCCGCCGCCGTGCTGCAGCGGCACGCACGGCACCTGCCGGCCGAGCAGCAGCACGCCCGCGCCGTGCGGGCCGCCGACCTTGTGCCCGGCGAAGCTGGCCGCGGCCAGGCCGCTGGCGCCGAACCGGATCGGCAGCTGGGCGGCGGCCTGCACCGCATCGCTGTGCATGGGGACATCGAATTCCTGTGCCACGGCGGCCAATTCACCGATCGGCTCGATGGCGCCGACCTCGTTGTTGGCCCACATGACGGTGACCAGCGCGGTTTCGGCGGCATGGTCGGCGAGCGCGGCACGCAGCGTGCGCGGCGACACCAAGCCCTCGCCGTCGACCTCGAGCAGCGTCACCCGCGCACCCTCGTGCTTCTCCAGCCACTCGACCGCGTCGAGCACCGCATGATGCTCGACGGCGCTGACCAGAATGCGAGTGCGCCGCGGATCCGCGTCGCGTCGAGCCCAGTAGATGCCCTTGACGGCGAGATTGTCGCTCTCGGTCCCGCCGGAGGTGAAGATGACCTCCGAGGGCCGCGCCCCCAGATCGGCCGCGATCGACTCCCGCGCCTCCTCCACCAGCCGCCGAGCCGTCCGCCCCGACCCGTGCAGCGACGACGCGTTCCCCGCACTCCCCAGCACAGCCGTCATCGCCTCGATGGCGACCGGGAACATCGGGGTAGTGGCCGCGTGATCGAGGTAGACCGTCTTGGGCACCGCACCGACCGCACCCGGAAAAGCCGACTTCATGACCGATCCAGCCTATCCCATCGCTGACCTGCGCATCCTTGGGGTATCCCCCGGGCGTCTACGAAATTTCTACGATTCTGCACACCATCCACGCAACCAACCGACCGTTGCCCCATATTCCCTGGTCCTGTCAGGGCGGGTTCCGCGCGGCCGGGCGGGCCCCGAACCACAGCCCCGAGCCGCTGACGCTCCCGGTCCCGGCTAGCCGTTGCGAGGGGATGGTCGACGGCAACTCCGAGATCGATGTTGGTCGTGACGACGAAGCCGTGTGCGAACACGCCGAGGTCCTCACCGCGCATATGTGCGACGCTGGCGACGGGACGGGCGGCGAGGTGCCGGGTCTTCGCAGCGTTGCGTGCGGTGCCGACATGCCACGTACCGTGCAGGAGATGACCGTCGGCACCGCTGATCCGCGGCTCACCGTATCCTCCACCACCGACAGTCACGCCGGGCTCGAGGAGCTCACTGCCGCGGGGCGTAGGCAAGTGCGCGGCAATGTCGCATGGCGCGTTGTTCAACCGTTCAGATCTATTGGGCGACATAGTCTTCCAACGCGCATGAACTTGCGTCTGCCCGCAAAAGCCCTTGCGAAATGGTTTGCTGTCGATACTCTCGATCGAGTGAAAAACTCCAGTGAAACGGTGCTACGCCCTTGCCGCGGCCCACAGGAGTGGCCGGATCTAGTGCGGATCTGGCGCAGTGCGGTGGAAGCGACGCACCACTTCCTGACACTCGAGGACATCACCTACTACGAAAACCGCATCGTGAACGAGTACCTCGCCGCAGTCGAACTGACAGTTGCGACGGTGGAGGACGTTTCCGTTGGGTTCTCTGGAGTAGCGGAAGGAAAGCTGGAGATGCTGTTCGTCGACCACGCGCACCGCGGTCGCGGTGCGGGTTCTGCTCTGCTCCGCAGAGCGATGGCCGACATTCCCGACCTGTTGATCGATGTCAACGAACAGAACCCACAAGCGCTCGAATTCTATAGGCACCACGGCTTCGCCATACTCAATCGCTCCGAGACCGACGCCGATGGTCGCCCCTTCCCCATCCTGCACCTGGGGCGGCGAAGCTGAAACGGTCCGTCTGCACACCACGGTCATGCACTCATACACGCGCCGCAACGTTCACCCAAGCCGCCGTGCCGGTGCCCCGGCGGACGTCCGGAAATCTATGCCGCGTTTCGAGCGTTCGTCGAGTACCGACGTCCTCGCCCAAGGCGCACTGGCTCCGGATGAATGCGCTCATTTGGAGAGGGTGGCAGCCCGTTCAAGCCGGGCCGAGTCCGAGGGAGTCCACGTGAGTGTGGACTCCCTAAGCCTCTCCTAACTTCATGTCAGGCTCTTCGGCGCAATGTCATCCAGGGCTTTTGCGAACGCGCGAATCTGCCGCGTGGTGTGCGTTGGTCAAACGCTTAGATACGTTGGGCGACAGGGTCTTTCAGCGCGCGTGATATTACCGATGTGTGCGCGTTCCCGACGTGACTCTGTCCGCCACAAGGTGAGACTGCGGCCCGCGATGGAGCCGAGGGACGGGTGGCAACCTATTCCGGGATCGATTTCAGGGATTGCCCTGATGTTGAGCTGGTGCTTGATCTGATCGTATTGTGCGAGTGCGTATCTCAGAGTCTTTCCAGAAGTTGCCATCCTCCACCCGCCGGGCAGTCGCCAGCCTATATGTCGGGCTGGCCCTCACGGTGATCGCCACCGTGCTCGTCCCGATCGTCGTCGCCTACGCGACCAACAGCTACACAAATTACATCCAGAACGCCTACCCCGACTACAGCACTGCCCAGGTAGACAATTACCGCCAGACCATTGCGATCTACCTGGTCGTCAACGGAGTCCTCGGCGTCCTGGCCTGGCTGTGGATAGCGCGGCAGGCCAGACGACAGACGCGCACCGCCCCCTTCCTCGCGGTCGTCCTCTTTGTCCTGGGCGTATGCTGGGCGCTGTTCAATCTGCTCGTCAAGGACAGCACCGGTTATCCGGCGCTCACCACCCTCATGGGTGTCATCGGCCTGGTCCCCGCAATCGCAGGACTCGTCGCGGTTGTCCAGCTCTGGCGCGCCCCCACTACCAGCCGAGCGTAGCCCCTTCGGCGCCCGGCTCGTACCGACCGCCGCGCCGCCTGAGTGCGTCCACCAGGGCACACGGGCGGCGCGGCGTCATCCGGCCAAGGGGTTTGTGCCATTACAGCCTGCCGGGAGCCTGACTGCGGAGCGGCACTGCCGAGCTGGCGATACCCAGGTTGAGTGAGCTATGCCGCAGGCGCGCGGTCTACGCGTACACCGGAAGATCAACGCGCAGAGATCATTTCAGTGCCCCAACGCCCGTTCATGCCGGGAAGCGGGCGAGAACTCCGCTAATGCCCTGTACATACCAACCGGAACTCTAGGTGTTGCCCGCATCAGTTCCGCCAGCTGACTACGCAGGTACTTTGTGCGTCGCCGAATGTTACAGCGACTGTTCCGTTCTCTTGAATGGCTTCCGGCCGTTGCACCGTCAGGGTAGGGCGCAGAACATAGACGTGTCGCCTTCAGGATTGATTCACATCCGAGCCGGGCGATCTTATGAAGAAGCTCGATGCGTACAACGATTCTCGCTCATGCCATGTCGGCACTGGTGGCTCGAGTGATCCCGGCGTGCCGGTGCCGCAGCAACCGTGCAACCGTGGCTATGCCCAGCTGTGGTGGATGGAGCAACTCGGCGCACCGACCGCTTCGGTGTCACGACCACGTGGCTCCGCAACCAGGGCAGCGACTTGTGCTGGACCATGCCCGATCTCAACAACCCGCACGGCGCGTAACTGCAGCAGCACCCGTGCGACGGCGGGGCGCGCCCGATGTGGCAGGTCCAGCATGCCGACTCTCGGCTGTGCCTCGATCTGGCCGCAAGGCACCTGCCTGCGTGAACCAGCCCTACCTCCGGCTCCGGCACTTCTGAGGAGACGAGTCATGATGAAACTGCTTGCGGTCGTGGCATTGACGGCCATGACGGTCATCTGCGTCGCGCAACCCGCCGCCGCGGAACCGCTCCGCGACTGTCAGGCCGGTGTGCCAGGCGCGAGCGTAGGTCCGATCACGGTGGCGGGGAACTCGGTCTTCACCGGCTCGGTACTCGCTGATGTCCGGCCGAACGACGTGTTCCGCGTGGACTGGATCAGCGGGCAGGTGAAGATCGGCGAATGGCCGTGGGATCCGTCGTACGGCACAGCCGGTGCCGGCTGGGGCAACCTGGCCGACAACCGGTACTACCCGGTGCCCGGTGTGCCGAAATACTCCCTTGTCGGCAAAGTACGACGCCAACGGACAGGGCGGCTACCTCGGCCCCGGGGCATGCTTCCAATACCGAGGGAACGCATCCACGTTCCTGTGGTTGATGATGAACGACGACAACAGCGTTGACAACAGCGGGAGCTGGACACTCGTGCTGCACCAGTTCCGGTGAGTGCGTCATGAGACGGCGTCAGGTCCTCGGCGCCTTCGCCGGAGGAGCCCTGTTCCTGCTCACCGGATGCAAGCCGAGTTCCCCCGGCAGGAGGGCGCGCAGCGGCAAGTGGCTGAAGGCCATCGGCCACGGGGCCGGCAAGGTCGCCGAGGATATCGCCACGGACGCGCTGGTGAACACCGCGAAGGAGGCGGTGCCGCAGCCCGATCCGAACAGCCCGTACACCCAGTACCGCTGTCCCGGAACGTATCCGCACGACTGCGGTGACTACTGCTGCTACGCAGGTTCCACCTGCTGCGGCAGGACGTGCGGCACCACCTGCGGCGACGGGTGTTGTCAGGCGGGAAAGGTCTGCTGCGGAGATTACTGCTGTGCTGTCGGCAGCCGGTGCTGCGGAGACTACTGCTGCGGGTCGGATCAGACGTGCTGCGCCGGTGGGTGCTGCGATCCGGGCACCCGGTGTTGCGGCCAGGCATGCTGTTCGCCGGACGAGGTGTGCTGCGGCGGCAAATGCTGTCTACCCGGTGCGATCTGCTGCAACGGCGGATGCTGTCAATCCGGTTCGACCTGCTGCCAAGGCGGGGGTTGCTGTCCGGCCGGGGAAACATGTTGCCACGGCAAGTGCTGCGCGCCCGGGATGGGTTGCGGCCAGAACGGCCGGTGTGGCCCCCTGTGCGGCGCCGGAGCGTGCACCGACCCGAACTTCCCGATCTGCCGCAACGGAATATGTGTGCGGTCGTGACTACCGAACAAGTGAGGTTGTGTTCGTGAGCGTCATCCTGCTCATCATCCGAATCCTGCTCGTGGTGATACTCATCTGGTCCGGGTTGGCCAAGCTGGCCGACCGGATGCGATCGCGCCGGGCGATGCTGGACTTCGGAGTTCCCGCACCGCTGGCCCGGCCGTTCGCTCTGCTCCTGCCCGTGCTCGAGCTCGTCACCGCCGGGCTACTGATACCCGCCGCCTCGGCATGGTTCGGGGCGCTCGCCGCGGTGGCTCTGCTGCTGGCTTTCACCACAGCGGTCGGCTACCACGTGGCGCGCGGGCACACGCCGAGCTGCCACTGCTTCGGCCATGCCTCCACCGAACCCATCGGGCCGACCACGATCGTACGTAACCTGCTGCTCACCGGGATGGCCGCAACCATCGTCCTTGTCGGACAGCATGATGCGGGCGGCGACCTCACCGGCTGGCTGGCATCCGAGACCGCAGTGGACATCGTCCAGCTCGGCCTCACAGCCGTCGCGGTAGCCCTGCTGGCGTTCGGCTGCCGCCTCCTGATGCAGCTGCGGGACACGCTGAAGCCCGCAACCGAATCGCCCCGGATGGCCCCCGCCTTCGCGCTTCCCGACCTCACCGGCGCGACGGTGACACTCGACGATCTACTCGCCCGCGGCCAACCGGTGCTGCTCATCTTCTCCGATCCGGCATGTGGCTCGTGCGCGGCGCTCGAACCCGACATCACCCGCTGGCGACGGGAGTACCTGGACAGGTTGACCATCACCGTGATCAGTTCCGGCGCACCAGAAGCCGACGGGCAACCGGTGCTGGTACAGCGCGAGCACGAGGTATCCGACGCATTCGGGGTTCATGGCACGCCGTGCGCGGTCGTCGTGCGGCCCGACCTGACCATGTCGGCCCCCGTGTGCGGTGGCGAGGAGATCGCGAAACTGGCAGCCGACTCGGCGATCCCGTTGTCGCCCACGCCGATCGTGCCGGTCGGCGAAACCGCTCCGGACTTCACCCTGCCGGACCTGAGCGGCCGCCCGACGAGCCTCGCGGAGTTCCGCGGCCGGGCGACGCTGCTGCTGTTCTGGGATCCCGGCTGTGGTTTCTGCGCGGACATGCTTCCAGCGCTTCGGGAACGCGACGCCGCATTGGACGAGCCGACGCTCCTGGTGATCTCAACGGGTGACGACACCGAGAACCGGGCGATGGGGCTTCGCGCACCGATACTTCTCGATGACACCAATACCGTCGGAACAGGTTTCGGAATCTCCGGCACGCCGATGGCGATCCTCGTGGATTCGTCGGGCAAAATCGCTTCCGAGGTCGCAGCGGGCGCGGCCGCCGTACTCGAACTGGCCGGGTACGCCCGTGGCAGTGCCGAGGTGACACCGTCAGCCCATTGAGACCCAGCGACCAGGTGCTCCCCTCCACTGCGCCGAGTGAACCGGCGGGAGCGACGGACGTGAAACCTGTCGTAGTTCACCTGCGACGAACGCACCATAATGCCGCTGGGCGGGCAGTCCGAAGCGGCCCACGCGGCAGTCTCGAAGATCAACGGGCACAGATCATCTCGGGCAGCCGCAGTGTATCGCTGTGTTGCTTGGAGTTATCGGGTCCGAAGGAGTCGCCGATCACCTCGGCCGCATCGATGCCGTCGGTCAGAATGTGGCGATTGGGTTGACCGGGCTGCCGGACGTCCCGGCGAAGCGGACCGGCGCGACTGCGATGTGGAAGTCCCACTGGTCGAGCTCGGCAGCCGTGGTCGCGCACACCTCCAGGTCGCAGTTGTCGAGCAGCCACAGACCCATCGCGACGAGGCCCACGGTATGAACCGGCATCGCCATGTCCTCGTACCCCGACGGCTGAACATCTTGAGGGGTGTCGGCGCCGATCAGCGCGACCTCCCGCTCGTGCAGCCACGGCAGGCAGGACGCGTGCCAGCCGGCCTGCGTGAAACCGCTGGTCACACCTGCTTCGTGCCGGACGCGACCATAGCCGGTCCGCAGGAGTACCGCATCGCCGGATCGCACCCGCACCCCTTGGCGACGCTCGGCCTCCTCGAGATCGTCGGGATACACACCCTGCCCCGGTTCCAACCACGACACCTCGCGGACCTTCGCAACGTCCAGCAGGACACCACGCGTGATGATCCCGTTCGCCGCCGCCGTGACGGCCGCCCACGCCGATCCAGTCGCGGCGTCGACCAATGAGTGCGGCCGCCCGTTGTACATCGTGCCGTCCCAGAAGATGTGGCACGGCGAGTCGACGTGGGTGATGGTGTTGCCGTGGAACAGGATTCCGAGCCGCTCGTTCGAATAGCCCCAGTGCCTGTCGTTGCGGAATCCCGGCAGCGGCATGTTCTCGACTCCCGGCATATCGGCGTAGCACGGGCACGTCGTCGTCGACCGCTCCATCTCCTCCGGCACGGCAACCTCCCACCCACAGGACACGCTCCTGCCGTGGCGCACGGCCCGCGCCGCCGCCAGCCGGACCTCATCGGTGATGTGGTTCAGAGTGCCGAGTTCGTCGTCGTCGCCCCACCGTCCCCAGTTCGACAGCGTGTTGAAGTACCCGAGAACGTCGTCCTGTGTGGGCATCGGTCGACCTGCCGTCATCCCAGCCTCATCTCCTCCGATCATGCGGTTCGAGGCATCCTTTGACATGCCAAGGCCGCTGAACCGACATGACAGTAGATCAGCGGGCCGGAACTGTAAATCGCTGGCTCTGCCTGACATTCGGTGGTGCTGGTGTTCGAATCGTGTTTCACCCTGCATGGTTCGGCGGAAGTAGACCAAAGTGCCCCGAACTCGGGACGGTTCCAGAGTTCGTGGAGAACGATCGGTTGGTTCGAGACCTCGATCCCGCAGCTAGCTTCAGTTGGCAAAGTTTCCGCTCATGCCGCTGCGCGGGCGTTCAGCTGGGTGGGATGCTCTGCGCCGCAGAACATCCGGAGCCGAATTGAGTGCGTCTGACGGGTGTGCGTTTGGGCATGATGATCCCCGGCTTGGTGATCTCGCAGCGTCTGGTCTGCTCTCGTTCCGAGGCCGGGATCGGTCCCATCCGGAAGGGGTGTCGCGACGAAGACACCTCCGGGAAGCTGCTGTCGAGTCCGGAACATGCGTTGACGGACCGGGAAGGTGATCTATGCACGCGCCGGGTTCGCAGGTGCCGCGTGAGTGGACCGGCTTATTGATGTCTCGCCGGGGTTCCTGCGGGGTGGTGTGGGTCTGGCGGCCCGGCTGCGAGGATGCCCTCGCATACATCGAGCGGCAGATCAGTCGTCTCGACACTGGCGTCGGTTACTCCTTCTGCGTGGCGGACAACGACACCGACGAGGCGCTCGGAACGGCCTGCTCGGCGGTATCGCCTAGCCCGCCTCCGCGATGTGGCGTCGGAACCACGCGGTCAGGCCGGAGTCCACCGCGCGGGCCGGGGGCAGCTGCGGTGCGGGCTCGATGCCGGGCTCGTCGGCGAGCGGATGCGCCAATCCGGGGATCGACAGCAGTTCGGACCGTTCTCCCATTGCGTCCACGAGGCGCAGCGCGTCAGCGCGGAGCGCTTGGTGGTCCAGCTCGCCGCTGACGACCAGCAGTGGTGCGCGACTGGCGATGTTCTCCGCTTCGGGGATGAAGTCCAGGTTGTCGACGATCGTCTCGGACTCGGCGTCATAAGGGTAGTCGCCCGGAAACAGATCGACGACGGACCGCATCCGGATGGCGGCGTTCACGATAGCGCCAGCGAAGATCGGTATCTCGGTGGCGGTGAGGATCTGCAGTGCGACGGCTCCGCCCAGCGAGCCGCCGAGTACACCGATCGGGCCGTCGTCGACCGGCAACTGTGCGCGGATCGACTCCAGCGCGGCTGGGAACTCCTCGGTCGCCTGTCGGACGAACGGGTACAGAAAAGACATCAAGGGGTCCTTGCTGAATAACTCCACGATGGCGTCCGTGCTGCCGTCGACCATGCGCGCCCCGCACATCGGCATGCCGAGGTGGACCCGCCACGCAGGCAGGTCGTTCATTGGCAACGCGGCAGCGAACGCGGCGTCCGACCTCGGCGCGTCCAACATGTGCCAGGTGACAATCAGCGGGGCGACGCCGTCGTCGGACGGCGGCAGCGCGGTGAACGGCACGCCAGCGGCCGTCCCCGTGATCGGTGAGTTCATGCGGTCACCGTAAATCTGTGACCGCGTGCAGGGAATTGGTTTACGCCACAAGCGAAAACAGTGCGGCGCGACCGGGACTGCTCGTGCAGCCAGCCCAGCGGGTTGTCGAGCGCTGCCGTTCGGTCGGCCACGATGGAAGTTACGTCCCCCGCCCTGCGACTTCGTATGGGGTAGAGCGGTTTACGCGGCCGGGGCCGGATCCTTCGCGGGGTCGGGGACGATCTCGCGGGTCGGGCCGGTGCCGACGGCGGTGGCGTGGGCATCGATGTCGACGACCTCCGCGCCGCGCAGCGCCCGTTCGCAGCGGCGGGCCAGCTCGTGCCGGTCCGTGCCGGGCGGCTCGACGGGAAGCAGCACGACCTCGGCTACCACGCCCTTGGACCGCAGCACGCGCTTGGCCGAATCCACGAAGGTGTCCAGTCCGACGAAGCCGGGCACGGTCGACAGCTCGCCGTGACGGTCCAGGTAGCGAATCCGCACCGGCTGCACGGCCGCACCGGCGTCGACCGCGGCCTGGAACAGGGCGGGCCGCAGGCGACCGTGGGCGCGCCCGCACCAGGTGGTGCCCTCGGGAAACACCCCGACCCGCTCCCCCGCCGCCAGCCGCCCCGCAACCGCACCGACCACCCCGGGCAACTGCCGCAACCGCTCCCGTTCGATGGGAATCACCCGCATCAACCGCGCCAGCCCACCGAGAACCGGCCAGTCGACGAGATCTCCCCGCGCCACGAACCCCATCGGCGAAACCGCCGCCAGCGCAAGCACATCCGTCCACCCCACATGCCCCGCAACCACGAGCAGCCCCTCACCGGCCGCCCGCGCCGCGGTGACATCGCCCGTCGGCGCCTTCGCCTCGTCGGAAGTTTGAACGGCGTTGTCGGGCAGGGCTTTTCCGTTCGATTCGCCGCGGCGGTCGATGATGCGCAGGCGGAGGCCGCAGGCGCGCAGGACGATTCGGGCGTAGCGGCGGTGGAGGTGGGGGCGCAGTGGGGGTGGGGTCACGAGGTTGATGGCGGGGAAGGCGAGTAAGACGGTAAGGACGGTCAGGATGCGGGTGGCGGCGCGGGCAGGGCCTGCCGAGGGAGTGATGTCGACGCAGGTGGGGCCGCAGGGGCTCGAGGGCATCCAGGCGTGTGCGGGTGCGGCCGGGGGACAGGACAGGGCCGATGATCCGGTCGTCAGGAGGGCGGGCATGGGTTACCGTCCGTCGAAGGTGTTCGCGGCGCTCTGTAGGCGCTCCAGGTAGCGGGTGTTGATGGTGTCCAGGCCCAGCAGCGCGACGAAATCGGCCACGCCGAAATCCGGATCGTGCGCGGGCTCGCCGCAGATCTCCGCGCCCAGGCGCAGGTAGCCGCGCAGCAGCGGCGGCAGCTTCGGCCGCGCCGGGGGTTCCAGTTCGTCGAGGGTGCGGCCGTCGACCACCACCGGGCGCAGCGGGCGCACCCGGCGCTCCGGATCGCCGGAGTGCTTGCTCAGCAACAGGTCTCGCACGCCGCGCACGTTCACGCCGACCGGGTCGCCCGGAGCATCCCGCATGGGCACCGAGACGCAGCCCATCACCCAGTCGTAGCCGGTGAGCTGGATGTAGTGCAGGATGCCCGCCCACATCAGCGTCAACACCGATCCGTTGCGGTGATCGGGCACCACGCAGGCGCGGCCCATCTCGACGATGCGCTGCCCCGCGGGATCCATGGCGGTGAGGTCGAATTCGGTGGCGGTGTAGTAGCCCCCCGCCGCGGCCACCTTGTCCGGCGGCAGCATGCGATAGCAGCCGACGAACTGCTGGGTCAGCTCGTCACGCACCAGCAGGTGATCGCAGTGCTCGTCGAAGTGGTCGGCGTCCAGGCCGTCCGCGCTCTCGGGGAGATTGAACCCCGGCTCGGAGCCGAACACCTGATATCTCAGCCGCTGCGCCACGAGCCGATGCTCGGTATCGGAGGAGACGACCAAGGAATAGTGCGGCCCGGCGACCCCCGAGCCCGCCGCGCGGGCCGACCCCGCCCCGGAATATGACACTGCCGTTGTTGTCATGCCCCGATGAAGCCAGCCCCAGTCGGCCCCGGGGCTACCACCGAGTGTCCGGCCGATGCCAGTCCGGTGAACGAGACACCGGTCACACCCAACGTTCACCCACCGGACGTGCCTAGTTCGCCCAGTTTGCCCGGGGTTTCCGCATGTCAAACGAGTACGGGCAGAGAAGATTCCGGCCAAGAGCATGCCGGAATCAGGGGAGAGTATGGCAGGACGGCACATGCCCGTCGTCCGGAGCGTGGAACCCGACATCCCGGCACGCAGAACCCGATCTGATCCCGGCATGCTTTTGGCCGGGATCAGATCGGGTTGTTCGGATCCCGTTCCGGCAGTGGGCGTTCCATGATGACGGGGCGGGCCAGGGGGTTGCGGACGCGGCGTTTGGCGCTTTGGTAGACCTGGGTTGTTTCGGCGGCTACGACGGTCCAGGCGAAGTCGGCGGTGAGGCGGGCGCGGGCGGCGTGGGCGCGGTCTTGGGCGGCGAGTGGGTCGGCGAGGACGGCGCAGACGGCGTCGACCAGGCCGTTGACGTCGGCGGGTTCGAAGGATGCGCCGGTGACGCCGTCCACGACCAGTTCGCCCAGGCCGCCGGCGGTGGAGGTGACCAGGGGGGTGCCCGCGGCGGCGGCCTCGAGCGCGACGATGCCGAACGGCTCGTAGCGGCTCGGCAGCACGATGGCGTCCGCGCCGTGCAGCCAGCCGAGCAGCTCCGTATGGTCCAGCCTGCCAACGAAATTCACCGCGCGCGCCACCCGATGCACCCGGGCGCGCTCGCGCAGCCAGTCGAATTGCGTTCCGACACCGGCGATCGTCAGCGTGGCGCCCGGATGCGCGCGGCGGATGCGCGGCAGCGCGGCGATCGCGTCCTGCACGCCCTTCTCGTACTCCAGCCGCCCCACATACAGCAGCCGCGGCGGCCCCGGCCGCGGCGAGCGCTCGCGAAAGGTCCACGCGCCCACATCGATTCCATTGCGGATCACCGTCACCGGCACCAGTTCCGGGCCGTAGAGCCGCTCCACCTCGACCTGCATGGACGCCGAACACGTGATGAGCGCGTCGGATTCGCGGGCCAGCCACCACTCCACCGAATGCACCTGCCGGTTGACCCGCCCCGACACCCACCCGCTGTGCCGCCCGGCCTCGGTGGCGTGGATGGTCGACACCAGCGGCACGTCGTAGTGCTCGGCCAGCGCGATCGCCGGATGCGCGACCAGCCAGTCGTGGGCGTGCACGACGTCCGGCGTCCAGCCCTCGGCGATGCCCGGCTTGCTCAGCGCGATCCCGGCGCGCACCATCGCATGCCCCATCGCCAGCGTCCAGGCCAGCATGTCCTCGCCGAAGTCGAAACACGGCGGGTCCTCGGCGACGGCGACCACCAGCACCCGGTCCTCGATGAAGGTGTGCGTGGGGTGGGTGGCGGCGTCGGTGCCCATCGGGCGGCGCGCCAGCACCACGACCTCGTGCCCGGCGGCGGCCAGCTCGGTGGCCAGGTGATGCACGTGCCGGCCGAGCCCGCCGACCACGACGGGTGGGTACTCCCACGACACCATCAAGATTTTCATGCGGGTCCTTCCCAGCCGAGCCGGCGCGCATCGAGCCCGGGGAACAGTCCGTCGGCCGCGTACCATCCTGCCGCCAACTGCCGCGCTTTGGCGAGTTGGCCCGCGGCGACGGCCGCGGCGATCTCGCGGACCGCGTGGGCGTGCCGGTGCGCCCGGTCGCGGGCGTACCCGGCGGCGGAATCCTTGCTGACCATGAATGCCCAGTCGCTGGACACGGCCAGGATCGCCTCGCGCAGCAGCTGATCGGCGACCGCGTCGCGCGGTCCCCCGCCGCCGTTCTCGGCGCGCATCTTGTCCAGGGTGTCCAGCGTCAGCCGCACGATATCGGCGTTGAGCTCGACCAGGTCCCGCACCCGATCGCCGGCCCACACCCGCCAGTCCTTGCCCGAGCCCCACGACGAATCCGCCAGCGGCACCGGCTCTCCCACGTAGCCGCGGGCGCGGGCGTCGGCGAGCGTGCCGACGCTCACCCCGGCCTCCGGCAGCGCGCGCAGCACCTGCTCGAGCCACTGCGGACCCTCGTGCCACCAGTGCCCGAACAGTTCGGTGTCGAAGGCGGCGACCACCAGCGCGGGCCGCCCGATGCGCTCGGATTCGGCGATCAGCCGCTCGCGCACGGTCCGCACGAAGTCCTCGACATCGCGGCGCACGGCCGCCGCGGCCAGCTCCGGGTCGTACGGCGCCTTGTCCGGACCGGCCACGCTCTTGCCGGTGACCCGTGCGGGTTTGAGCCCGGTGTCGTGGTCGTAGTGGTGGAAGTCCCGGTAGGACCCGTGCCCCGGATATCCGGACTTCGGCGACCACACCCGGTAGCTGACCTGCAGATCCCGCCCGAACGCCAGCACGTCCGAATCCCACACCGGGCGGCCCAGCGTGCTGTCGCCGCGCAGCGCGGGACCGTCGACCATGAAATGCGTCACACCCGCGGCGGCATAGTCGTTTTCCATGCCCGGCGTGAAGCCGCACTCGGGCGCCCAGATGCCGGTCGGGGTGTGTCCCCAGCGGTGCCGGGCGTCGGCCAGGCCCTCGGTGAGTTCGAAGCCGCGCAGCCGCGGATCCAGCAGCGGCTGGAACGGATGGGCGAGCGGACCGCCGAGCAGTTCGATGGCCCCGGCGTCGATGAGCTCCCGCCACACCGGCGAGCCGCCGTGCCGCCAGCGCTGTTCGAAATCGGTGAGCGCGGCGCCCGCCAGGCCGTGCTCGTAGCGGCCCAGCGCGGCATTGCCGGACAGGGCGGCCTCGTCGGCGCGCAGCTGCCAGTTGCCCAGCCAGTGATGCATCCCGGCCAGGCAGTGCGGATCGTCCAGCTGGGCCGCGAGCACCGGGGTGATGCCGAGGCTCAGCAGCCGCGAACGGCCTTCCGCCGCAAGCCTTCGCAGCACCCGGGCGACGGGAAGGTAGGAGGCGGCCCAGGATTGATACAGCCACTCCTCGCCGACCGGCCAGCGGCCGTGATGGGCCAGCCACGGCAGGTGCGAGTGCAGGACCAGGGTGAACTGTCCCGGGACCGGGGTCGCGTCGGGCGCGTGCGACCCGGTCAAGGCTTCCCCGCGATGGCGACCAGATCGAGGCTGGCGTCGATGTTCTCGACGCTCAGCTCGAAGTCCTCGAGGCGCACGGCGGCCACGTCGGCGGCCAGCTCCGACGGCCACGGCTCGCCCGCCAACGCCCGCTCGATCTGGGCGTCGATGATCGACCCGCCCCATTTGTCGTCCAGCGCAACCAGATTCGGGCCGTGATGCACACCGGTCATCAGCTCGACCCGAAAACCGGCCGCCACCAACAGCTCCGCCAGCTCCGCCGCGTTCAGCTCGCGAGTGTGGAAGGGGTTCAACGGGGTATCGCGCCCCGGCGAGAAGGTGATCCGGTTGGGCGTACTGATCAGCAGCCGCCCGCCGGGCCGCAGCACCCGCAGGCATTCGCGCAGGAATTGCGCCTGATCCCAGAGGTGTTCGATGACCTGGAAGTTCACCACGACATCCACCGAGGCGTCGTCGAGCGGCAGCTCGGCCAGATTGCCCTGCAGCATCTCCACCCGCGGGTACGCCGCGCGGACGTGCTCGACGGCACCGGCGTCGTAGTCCAGCCCGATCACCCGGGCGGCGACATCGGCAATCATGTTGGCGCCGTAGCCCTCTCCCGAACCGGCCTCCAGCACGACCCGGCCCGCGCAGTGCTCGAGCAGTCGCGCGTAGGCGATCTCGTGCCGGCGGAACCAGTAGTTCTCCTCCGGGATGCCCGGCACGGTCCGCTCGCCGGTCAGCGGAAGCGGATCCACCGCGGGCGAGCCCCCGGCGGACGGGGCGTAGACGGCCTCACTCATTCACCCGACGTTAGCGGTTGCGTGTACCACACCGGCGTCCGGAGTGGTCATGCAGAACATCACACCCTAAGTTACCCACGAGTAACTTAACGTAGGGTAATGTCCGGCAGGAGCTATTCGTGGACGTACGGCCCGATCGTGCGACCCCACCTCACGTCCATCAGAACAGGAGGTCGACGAAGACCAATGCCGAACATCGTCGTACTGATCAAGCAGGTTCCCGACACCTGGTCCGAGCGCAAGCTGACCGACGGTGACTACACCCTCGACCGGGAGGCCGCCGACGCGATCCTGGACGAGATCAACGAGCGTGCCGTCGAAGAGGCCCTGCTGATCAAGGAGGCCCAGGGCGGCGAGGTCACCGTGCTCGCGATGGGTCCGGAGCGTGCCACCGAAGCCATCCGCAAGGCGCTGTCCATGGGCGCCGACAAGGCCATCCACGTCAAGGACGACGCGATCCACGGCTCCGACGCCGTGCAGACCGCGTGGGTCCTGGCCGGTGCGCTGGGCCAGATCGAGGGTGTGGAGCTGGTCATCGCCGGCAACGAGTCCACCGACGGCCGCGCGGGTGCGGTTCCCGCGATCATTGCTGAGTACCTGGGTATCCCGCAGCTGACCCACCTGCGCAAGCTGGCCGTCGACGGCGAGAAGATCACCGGCGAGCGCGAGACCGACGAGGGCGTGTTCAAGCTCGAGGCCAGCCTCCCGGCCATCGTCTCGGTCACCGAGAAGATCAACGAGCCGCGCTTCCCGTCCTTCAAGGGCATCATGGCCGCCAAGAAGAAGGAAGTGCAGACCTTCACCCTGGCCGACCTGGGCATCGACCCGTCGACGGTCGGTGTGGGCAACGCGGGCTCGGCGGTCGCCGGTGTCACCCCGAAGCCGCCGCGCACGGCGGGCGAGAAGACCGTCGACGAGGGTGAGGGCGGCAACCAGGTCGCTCAGTACCTCATCGGTCAGAAGATCATCTGATCCCGCCCCCAGGCCCGAAACAGACTTCAGGAGAGAACAAATGGCAGAAGTACTCGTGCTCGTCGAGCACGCCGAGGGTGCGCCCAAGAAGGTCACCTCCGAGCTCCTCACCGCCGCCCGCGCGCTGGGCACCCCCGCCGCCGTCGTGCTCGGCGCGGCGGGCACCGCCGACAAGCTGGCCGACGCCCTGGCCGCGGCCGGGGCCGAGAAGATCTACGTCGCCGAGTCCGATCAGGTGGACGGCTTCCTGGTGACCCCGAAGGTCGACGTGCTCGCCGGACTGGTCGAATCCGCTTCCCCGGCAGCCGTTCTGGTGGCCGCGACCGCCGAGGGCAAGGAGGTGTCGGGGCGCCTGGCCGCCCGCGTCGGCTCCGGCCTGCTGGTCGACGTCATCGATGTGAAGGCCGACGGCTCGGTCACCCACTCCATCTTCGGTGGCGCGTTCACCGTCGACGCCAAGGCCACCGGCGATGTGCCGGTGATCTCGGTGCGCCCGGGCGCGATCGAGGCGCAGGCCCAGGCCGGCGCGGGCGAGAAGGTGGCGGTCGAGGTTCCGGCGCAGGAGGAGGGGGTCACCAAGGTGACCGCCCGCGAGCCCATCGTCGGCGGCGACCGGCCGGAGCTCACCGAGGCCACCATCGTGGTGTCCGGCGGCCGCGGCGTCGGCAGCGAGGACAACTTCCACAAGGTCGTCGAGCCGCTGGCCGACGCGCTGGGCGCCGCGGTCGGCGCCTCGCGTGCCGCCGTCGACTCGGGCTACTACCCGGGTCAGTTCCAGGTCGGCCAGACCGGTAAGACCGTCTCGCCGCAGCTGTACATCGCGCTGGGCATCTCCGGCGCCATCCAGCACCGGGCGGGCATGCAGACCTCGAAGACCATCGTCGCGGTCAACAAGGACGAGGAAGCCCCGATCTTCGAGATCAGCGACTTCGGCATCGTGGGCGACCTGTTCAATGTCGCCCCGCAGCTCACCGAGGCCGTGAAGACCCACAAGGGGTAAACGCGCCCAGCCTGGAAGGGCCCCGGCCGAAAGCGTGCCGGGGCCCTTCTGTATTTCGGCACGGCCCCCCGAAAACAGTAGGGGGCGCTGCTTTTTCAGCCTGTATGCCCCCGCCCGCCGCGTTACGATTCCATCCGGAAATGTCTCGTTTCGCCGAGTTGGGGGGCACCGGATGTCCATCGCACGCAAGCCCGATCGAATCGCCGCCCGCTCGGTGCGCCGGGGGCTGCCCCTGGCCGTCGCCGTCACACTGCTGTGCGGGCCGTTCGCGACCGCGGCCGCCGAGCCGCCCGGGTTCGGGATCGTGGGCTCTCCCGGCCTCGGTGATCCCTACTATCCGCTGGACGGCAACGGCGGGTATCACGTCGGCGATTACGATCTGACGCTCGACTACGATCCGGCGTCGCACGCGCTGACCGGGCGGGCCGTGATCAGCGCGACGGCCACCCAGCTGCTCGCCGGATTCAACCTCGACTACAAGGGGCCGGACGTGCGCGCGGTCAGCGTCAACGGGCTGCCCGCCCGATTCGATCGCAACGGCGAGCACGAGCTCACCATCACCCCGGCCCTGCCGCTGCTGCCCCGGCTGCCGTTCACCGTGACCGTCGACTATTCCGGCGTGCGTACCGAATCCGACGAGGGCTGGTACTACACGCCCGACGGCGGCGCGTTCGTCTCCGGGCAGCCGCACGCGGCCCCGCTGTGGTTCCCGGTCAACGACACCCCGCAGGACAAGTCGACCTACTCCGTCCACGTGACGGTGCCGGTGGAGTGGGACGTGGTCGGCAACGGCATCCGGACCCAGGACGAGGTGCGCGGCGACAATCGCACCGTCACCTGGCGGATGAACACGCCGATGATCAGCTACCTCGCCACCATCGCGATCGACAAGTTCACCTTCCTGGAGCAGCGCCGCGCGAACGGCACCCCGCTGCTCAGCGCCTTCGCCCCGGGCATGGCGGACCGGCGCGCGCTGGAACAGCGCCTGCCCGAGATCCTCGACTTCCTCGAAGACCTGTACGGCCCTTACCCGTTCGAGGCCGGGGGCGGCACCTACATGTCCAACGACATCCAGTTCTCCCTGGAGACCCAGTCCCGGCCGACGTACGCCGGGTGGGCGAGGAAGCTGGGTGTCGTCGTCCACGAGAACACCCATCAGTGGTGGGGCGATTCGATGTCGATCACGCACTGGTCCGACATCTGCATGAACGAATGCTTCGCCAGCTACACCGCCGACTTCCTGTGGCCGGAGCGCAAGGAGGGCGCCGACCCCGACGCCATCTATCGCAAGGTCCTCGCCCGGATCGACGAGAAGCATCCCGAGCACTGGGCCATCCCGCCCGGGAACCCCGGCGCGGGACGGGAATTCACCTCCGTCTACACCCGCGGCGAGCTGTTCCTGCACGCGCTGCGCCGCACCGTCGGCGACGACGTGTTCTTCGCCATGATCAAGGAGTGGGTGCAGGGCCACCGCAATGGCAACGACACGCTGCCCGCTTTCGAGCAGTTCGTCGAGCAGCGCTCCGGCCGCGATCTCGGCGACTTCTTCGACGCCTGGCTCATGCAGCCCGTCCGGCCCGCGGACCGGTACCTGTATCCGGGCGGCCTCAGCGCCTGAGGCCCCGGCCAAAAGCGTGCCGGGGCCAATGCAGGCCAGCGGGCCGGGGCCAATGCAGGCCAGCGTGCCGGGGCCAATGCAGGCCAGCGTGCCGGGGCCGATACGGGCCAGCGGGCCGGGGCCGAGTGGTCACCGGCGGTTGGTGAGGATGCCGATGGCGGTGGGGATGCACAGGGCCATGCCCCAGGGCACCTCGACCCAGAAGGGCCAGAAGTAGCCGGCGCCGGTGGCCAGCCAGATGAGGACGCACAGCAGATTGACGAAGACCCAGGGTGTCCACATGATGTACACCCAGGTCGGCACCCGGCCCCGGTCCGGGGTGCGCGAATCCCGGTGTGCCGGAAGGTCGGACAGGATCGGCGCCAGCTCGCCGTAGGTCCGGGCGGCGTAGACCTGCTGGAGCCGATCGTCGAATTCGTGCAGATTCAGCCGCCCCTCGTCCACCGCGAGCCGAAGCTTCTCGACGATCTTCTCGCGGTCGGCATCGGATGCCCGCACATGCTCGTTCCCCACCCGGCCAGGGTATGCCCGCCGGGCCGGATCTGCCCACGCGAGACGTCGCGGACTGCTTCCGTCCGGAAATGGATTGCCGTACCGGGGCGGATCGGGAATGCTCGGGCGAATGTCCATCAGCGTGCCACCGGAGGTCGCCGACACCATCCGGCTCTACTTCGACGAACGCGGCGAGCGCTGGCTCGACGCGTTGCCGCGGCTGGTGGAGAGGCTGTGCGGCGACTGGGATCTCGACATCATCGGGGAATCGTTCAGCGGCGGCACCCACTCGTTCGTGGCGCCGGTCCGGCGGGCGGACGGATCGGTCGCCGTGCTCAAGGCCCCGGTGATCGACGAGGGCAACGCCGGGGAGCCGACCGCGCTGTACTGCTACGCCGGTGACGGCGCGGTGCGATTGTACGAATTCGACTCCGCCAGTGGGGCGATGCTGCTGGAGTGGGCGCGCCCGGGCACGCCGCTGCTCGCGCAGCCCGACGGCCCGCACCTGGAGGGCCGTCCCGAGCACGCCGACAAGCTCGTCCTCGCCGGGCGGCTGTATCAGCGGCTGCGCCGCCCGCTGCGCGCGGTCCCGGCCGGATTCCCGCCGCTGCCCACCCTCGCCGCGCAGGTGCGGTCCTGGGCCGAGCTCGTCGACCGGCCGAAACCCGAACTCGCCGAGGTGCTCCCGCCCGCGGTGCGCGAGCGGGCCGTCGACTGGTGCCGGGTGCTGGCCGTGCCGCAGGGGCCGCCGGTGATCGTCAACCGCGACACCCACCTGGGCAATATCGTTGCCGCCGAGCGCGAACCGTGGCTGCTCATCGACCCGCAGCCGTATCTCGGCGAGGCCGCCTTCGACGCCGGATATCTGGCGCTGATCCAGATCCAGGCCACCCCGACGCGCTACCACGCCGACGCCGTGGTCGCCCGCACCGCCGACCTGCTCGGCGTGGACGGCGACCGGGTCCGCGGCTGGGCGCTGCTGCGCGCGGTGGAGGAGATCGACTGGGCCCTCGGCGACGACGACGCCGAACAGGCGTCGACGCATCTGGCGATCGCCCGCGCGCTGGCCTGATCCCGCAGGTCGTCCGCGAGGATAACGAATCGGTCGCTGCGGCAACGGATTGCTGCTAATGTGTGCCGACGTCGGATGCTGTGGTGAGCCGATGCCCAGTCCCAGGTCGGCGCGCCACCAAATCGTTTGCCCGGTAACCGCTTCGAGGCCCCGGATGGCACACCGCTGCTCTCCGGTCGAATCGGCGCCCGGCAGCTCGGGCGTCATCCGGCCGTGATGACTCGTGGTCGGCGAGTGGAGGAAGGACGAGGCGGCCGGGCAACCGGCGACGAGGGAACTGATGAATCAATCTACCGCCGTGACGATTACGTGGATCCTCGCCGCAGTTCTCCTGGCAGCCGTCATAGCGGCGCTGTACGCGGCCTCCTACGCGGTGCGCCAGCGCTCCCGCGCCGACGCCGCCGAGCGGTCGCTGCGCATGCAGGAAGAGGAGCTCGAGCACTTCGCCAGCGGCACACTGCCTTTCGTGACCGAGACGGTGCGCCGGGCGGACGAGGTCACCGAACTACCGGTCGTGAGCGGCCCGAGCCGGTTCGGGCAGCTGTTGCAGAGCGTCGCCGAGCGCTACGCCGCCGACCTGCGCCAGTACGCCGCCGAGGTGCGCGACCAGACCCGCCGCGAGGCCGATTACGAGGCGCAGGAGGCGATTTCGCGGGCCGAGGCCGAGGCCCGCGCCGCGGCCCGGCGCGAGATGGAGGCGTCCTCGCGCGAGGCCACCAGCGCGGCCGTGCGCGCGTTCGGCACCTCGGTGGTCAGCCTCGGCGCCGACGTCGGCCAGGTGGTGAGCGCCGCGCTGCGCGAGCATCGCAGCGACGAGGTCTACGCCACCCTCACCCGCATCGATCACACCGTGCAGCAGATGATCCGCCAGGCGCAGTCCTACGTGATCGTCTGCGGTGGCCTGCCGGGCCGCCGCTGGCCGCAGCAGACCCTCACCGACGTGGTGGGCGGCGCGATCGGCCGCGTCCGCGACTTCACCCGGGTGCGGCCCCACCAGCTCGACCGGGTGGTGGTCAGCCGGGCCGTCGAGCCGCTGGTGCACACGCTGGCCACGCTGGTGGACAACGCGCTGCGCTACTCGCCGCCGACCTCGTTCGTGGACATCACCTTCCAGGAGGGGCACCACGGTGTCACGATCATCATCGACGACGCGGGCGTGCGGATGAACGCCGAGCAGATGGAGGAGGCGCGCCAGGTGCTCGCGGGCGAGCGCGTGGTCGACATCCACCAGCTCGGGCCCGCCCCGCGCGTCGGCTTCCCCGGCATCTCCGCCCTCGCCCGCCGCTACGGATTCTCCGTCTACATCGACGGCCCCAACGCCTACGGCGGCATGCGCGCCATGGTCTACCTGCCCGAGGTGCTGCTCGCCGACCAGACCGCCCTCTCCGAGAACGTCGTGCCCGCAGCGATTCCCGCGCCCGCCGCGGCGACAGCGCCCGCCGAGCCCGCGCCGACAGCCCCGGCGCCCGCGCCCGCCGAGCCCGCGGAGGAGACCTCGACCGTGCACGAGATCACCCCCGGTGGCTTACCCCGGCGCCGCCGCCGGACCGTCGCGGTGTCCACGCTGTCGCGCGGGCCGCGCACCGATACCCCGCTGTCGCGCGCCGAGATCGCGTCGGCGGATGCTCGACTCACCCGGATCGCCACCGCTCCCCCGGCGGCCGACGACCCGGCGTTCCCTCGCACCGATACCGCACTCCCCCGCCCCGATATCGCCGCCGCCTGGCACACCGGTTCGCAGAGCGGTCGCGCCGCGGCATACGAAACGACCGAAGGGATGACATCCTGATGAGCACACCCGGTACGACCGTGGCCGACGGCTCCAACAAGCTGGCCTGGATGCTCGAGGACCTCACGGTTCCCGGTGTCCGGTTCGCGGTCCTGTTGTCCGAGGACGGCCTGCGCATCGCGCACTCCGGTGCGATCGGCCTCGACGACGCCGAGCGGTTCGCGGCGGCCGCGTCGGGCCTGCGCTCGCTGGGCAAGGCCCTCGGCGAGTTCTGCGGTGCGGCGAATTCGGTGCGGCAGAACATGACCGAGTACGACGATGGGATGATCTTCATCACCACGGCGGGCGAGGGCGCGCTCATCGGCGTCTCCACCACCACCGATGTCGATGTCAGCCTGGTCGCCCACCGGATGAACGAGCTCGCCGCCCGCGTCGGCCGCGAGCTCGGCAGCCTGCCGCGCCACCGGTAACCGCGGCCATGCGGCACCGTCGTGATCCCGACCTGGTCCGGGCGTACGTACGCACCGGCGGGCGCATGCGCGCGACCCGGGAGCTGGATCTGGTGACTCTCGTTGTGGCGGCACTGGATCCGGCGCCCGGGATGAGCCCGGACGCGCGCCGGGTCATGGGCGTGTGCAGCCGCCGCGGCGCGCTATCGATCGCCGAGGTCGCCGCCTATCTCGACCTGCCGCCGTCGGTGGTGAAGATCGTCGCCTCCGATCTCCTCGACAGCGGTCACCTCGTGAACCCGGCCCCGGCCGAAGCCCTGCCGGAGGTCGCCCTGCTGGAGGAGGTACTCAATGGGCTCCGCGCTCTCGCCGTCTGAGCGCCCGACCGCCCTGCCCGAACAACGCACCGTCGACTACGTGCCCGACACCGTCACCCGGTCGGTGAAGCTGTTGGTGGCGGGCAATTTCGGGGTCGGCAAGACCACCTTCGTGAACAGCGTGTCGGAGATCCGGCCGCTGCGCACCGAGGAGACCATCACCGAGGCCAGCGTGGGCGTCGACGACATGGCCGGGCTGCCCGGCAAGACGACCACCACCGTGGCCATGGATTTCGGCCGCATCACGCTGAATCCGCAACTGGCGCTGTATCTGTTCGGCACCCCCGGGCAGCAGCGGTTCGTGCCGCTGTGGGAGGAGCTGGCCCGCGGGGCGCTGGGCGCGCTGGTGCTCGTCGACACCCGCCGCATCGACCGCGCCGACGAGGTGCTGGCCGTGCTGGAGGAGCGCGGCGTGCCGTATGCGGTGGCGGTCAACGAATTCGAGGGCGCCACGCGCTATCCGCTGGAGGAGATCCGCGAGGCGCTCGACCTCGAGCCGGAGACCCCGCTCGGCGCCCTGGACGCGCGCCGACGCTCCGGCTGCGTCCACTCCCTGATCACGCTCGTCGAATACCTGTTCCTGCGTTCGGAGTCGCGTCGTTGACCCGACACGTCCCGATGTACACCGCGGAGTTCGCCGCCGATCCGCACCGCGTCTACCGCGAGCTGCGGCGGCGGTACGGGTCGCTGGCGCCGGTCGAACTGGCCCCGGGCGTCCCGGCCACCCTGGTCGTCGGCTACCGCACCGCGGTGCGAATCCTCAACGACCCCGAGCATTTTCCCGCCGACCCGCGCGCCTGGCAGAAGACCGTCCCGGCGGACAGCCCGGTCCTGCCGATGCTGGAGTGGCGGCCCAACGCGCAGCGCAGCGCGGGCCTCGAGCACATCCGGTACCGGCAGGCCAATGTCGAGAGCATCGCCGACGTCGACCTGCACGCGCTGCACGGCGTCGTGGAACGCATCGCGGTCCCGCTGATCAACGCATTCTGCGAGGACGGCGGCGCGGACCTGGTGAGCCAGTACGCCTTTCCGCTGGCGTTCGAGTCGGTCAACGCGCTGCTGGGCTGCCCGCCGGAGATCGGGTGGCGGATCGCGGCGGGCCAGGCCGCCGTCTGGGAGGGCGTCGACGCCGACGAGGGCAATCGGACGGCCGCCGAGGCGGTGCTGGAACTGGTGCGGCTCAAGCGGTCCCGGCCCGGCGAGGACATCGTGTCGCGGCTGGTGGCGCATCCGACGCGGCTGTCCGACGAGGAGCTGAGCCACCAGATCGTCACCCTCTACGGCGCCGGTATCGAACCGCAGCGCAACCTGATCGCCAACGCGCTGCGGCTGCTGCTGACCGACGACCGGTTCGCGAGCGGCGTGCACGGCGGCAGCCTGCCCACCCACGACGCGCTGGACGAGGTGCTGTTCACCGATCCGCCGGGCGCGAACTACTGCGTGAGCTACCCGCGCCAGCCCATCGTCGTCGACGACGTCTGGCTGCCCGCGCATCAACCGGTGGTCGTCTCCATGGCCGCGTGCAACAACGATCCCGCCGTGGGCGCACGGGAATTCACCGACAACCGATCGCATCTGGCGTGGAGCGTCGGCCCGCACTCCTGCCCGGCCCGCTCCCCCGCCTACCTGATCGCCCAGGGCGCGATCGACCAACTGCTCGACGCGCTGCCCGAGATGCGCCTGGCCGTGCCCGACACGGAACTGGCCTGGCGGCCCGGGCCCTTTCACCGGGCCCTGGCGGCGCTGCCGGTGGTCTTCCCCGTCGGCCGGCCGCTGACCGTGCCGTGAAAAAGCCGCGGGCCGGGCGCTTTTCGCACCCGGCCCGCGGCCTGTCCCCCCGCGTCGGTCAGCCGATGCTGAACGGCTGACCCCACAGGGTCACGATCCCCTTGACGGCGTCGGTGTCGACCTTGACCTTCACGAACGCGCGCGCCTGGGCGTATCCGGCGCAGCCGTTGACGGCCATGGTCTCGTCCGCCCACGTCACGCTGCCGTGGGTGCCGCTGAACTTGCTGCGGCTGAGGTGCTCGGACTGGCCGAAGTCGTCGGCGTCCTCGAGGTCGAGGATGTTGTACTGGCCCGCCCGGCCGGGGCCGAGGTTCAGGCTGCCGCCCGCGCCGACGTTGACGTCGGGCTTCTTGCCCTCCCAGTCGGTCTTGGCGCCGCCGTTGCCGTCGGCCTTGCCACCGGCGATATTGACCTGGCAGCCCACGATGTAGCCGGGGTAGATCTTGCCGCCCTTGGCGTTCGAGGTCTCGACCTCGGCCCGGCCCGACACCCACACGTTGCGGTGCAGCGGGGTGTCGCCCATCGACGGGTTGATATTGGCGGTCTCGTTCACCAGCCGCACGGTCACCGTGGTGCCGTCGACGAGCGTCTGGGTGATCTCACCGCCGGGTAGTTGGACGAAGGTGTCGGCGTTGGCCGCACCGGTGGAGAACAGGCCGAGCGCCATGGTCGCGGCGGCGCTCACCCCGGCGGCGCGGGCCGCGGATTTCCGGTTGATCATGTCTATATGTCCCTCTGGGATCGAATTCGCTTCGGCGAGTGGAGAATTGGCGAGTGTGACCGGATCAGCCGATGCTGAACGGCGCCCCGTAGAGGGTGGTCTTGGAGTAGTCGTCGCCGATGATCTCGACCACGGTGTACGCGCGCGCCTGGGCGTATCCGGCACAGCCCTGGATCTGCATCTCCTGGTCCTGGTACTGCACGGCGTAGGTGCCCGGCTTCGTGATCTCCTTGCCGTCGATCTCGACGAACTTGACGTCGCCGGGGCCCAGCTTCAGCGAGATCGACCCGCTGGCATTGGCGCCGGTGAGCGCGACACCGCCGGAGGCGCTGGCGGAGATGGCGTCGCTGGCGATGCTGATCTGGCAGCCCACGATGTAGCCGGTGGTCATCCGCGACGAACCGTGGGTCGAGGAGTTGTTGGTGCCGGGCGCGTTGCTCGCGCCGTTGCTCGGTCCGACCTTGCCCTCGGGGGTGGCGGTGACCTCGGCGACGGCCAGCCCCGAGACCCAGGCGACCCGGCCGGCGCCGTTGGCGGCGAGCGACGGCGAGATCGTGGCGTGTTCGCCGGTCCGGCTGATCGTCACGCCGGGGCCCAGCTTCTGGCCGTCGGGTAGCGGAACAAAGGTGTCGGCGTTCGCGGCCCCGGTGGAGAACAGGCCGACGGCCACCGTGGCGACAGCGCCTGCTCCCAGGACCCGGGCGGCAACGCGCGGACCGTTCGAGCGGTAGGTGCTCATTCTTTCCCTCATCACATTTCGGCGATCCCTCTCGACCACCGATTTCTCGGCTTCGCCCTTTTTGGGGCGTGCTGCATGCTACCGCCGAATTGATGGCTTATAAGTAGGCTCGGATATCGAATTGATCAACAGCGGGGAACGCGCGGGTTACCGGCTCTTTGCATTGTCCGTCAACTTATTTCGACAACCCGTAGATTACTTTGAGATGATATTAAGACAGCGCGTTGACCTGCCGATCCATCTTTAATAGCAGCACATTATCGCCGAACTCATGTTAGCCGGTCTTTTATTTCCGAAGATGACATCGGCGCAAAGTGGATGACATTCGATCGCCGGTTTGTTTGCGGTTGTGTGACGACACGCTATTTCGCGATCGGCAACCGGATACTGAATCGGGCGCCACCGCCCGGGCGGTCGCCGCATTCGACCCCGCCGCCGTGCGCGGCAATCGTTTCGGCGACCAGGGCCAGGCCGATTCCGGTGCCGGCAGCCGAGCGCCGCCCGGCCCGGGCGGTGGCGAACCTCTCGAAGATGCGGTCGCGTTCCTCCGGCGGCACCCCCGGCCCGGCGTCGTCGACCACGATCAGCGCCTGCTCACCCGCGCGGTCGACGGTGACCGCCACCGCGCCGCCGCCGTGCTCGGTGGCGTTGCCGAGCAGATTCGCCACCGCGCGTTCGAGTTCGAACTTGTGCCCGACGACCGTCGCGTCCGCGGCCACGGTCAGCAGCCGCGCCGGATACCGCCGATGCTGCAGGGTCTCGGCCAGCAGCTCGCCCAGGGCCAGCGGCTCGGCGGCGCCGCGGCGCACCCCCGCCTCGACCCGGGCCAGCTCCAGCATGTCGTCGAGCATGCGGCGCAGATGGTCCACCTCCGCGTCCACCAGATCCAGGGCCCGGCGCGAGCGGTCCGGCAGGTCGTCGCGGTAGCGCTGCATGACATCGATGCCGGTGGTCAAAGTGGTCAGCGGCGTGCGCAATTCGTGGCTCACGTCGCCGACCAGGCGGCGCTCCCGCTCGATCCGCTCCTGCAGCGAATCGACCATCGCGTTGAAGGCGTCGACGGTCATGGACAGGTCCCGGTCGCGGGTGGCGGGCAGCCGCAGCTCCAGCTCGCCCGAGGCGATCCGTCCCGCCGTCCCCGCCACCTGCCGCAGCGGATTGAGCACCCGCCGCCCGGCCCAGACGCCCAGCAGCGCGCCGATCGCGGCCGCCGCCAGCGCGCACGAGATCAGCAGCGTGCGCAGCACCCGCAGCATCGCGTAGAACTCGGCCATCGGCGTGAACTCGTAGAGCACATCGCCCTCGCCGTCCACGGCGACCCCGACCCGCAGATACGGCTCGCCCTCGACGAGCACCTGCGCGGGGGCGAGCGCGCTCGGCCCGGCCAGCTCCGACAGGTCGATCCCGGCGCGCACCTCCCGCGGCCCGGTCAGCACCCACCTGGACTTCCAGCGCAGCGCCAGCACGGTGCCCGGGGCGGAGTGCACCGACAGCAGCGCCCGGTGTTCGGCGGTCCCGGGCTGTCCGAGGTGGGTGAACAGCAGCTCGCTGTGCGCGTGCGCCAGCCGTTCGGCCGAGCTCTGCCGCTGGTCGGTCAGGTAGTCGCGGCCGATGGTGTAGACCGAGACCACCAGCAGCAGCGCGACCAGGGCCGCGCTCAGCGCGAACGCGAGCACCACCCGGGTCCGCAGGCTCTGCCGGTGCGGTCGCGCGCAGTCCACCGCGATGTCAGCCCTGGGTGTCGAGGCGGTAGCCGAGCCCGCGCACGGTCACCACCAGGCGCGGCGCCGACGGATCCCGTTCGATCTTGGTGCGTAATCGGCGCACGTGCACGTCCACGATCCGCTCGTCGCTGAAGAAGCCGCGATCCCACACCCGGTGCAGCAATTCCGTCCGGCTCAGGACACGCCCCGGCGGCTCCGCCAGCTCGCACAGCACCCGGAACTCGGTGAGCGTCAGGTGGATCGGCTCGGCGCCGCGGCGCACGGTCCCCGCGACCGGGGACAGCACCAGCGGGGCCCGCGGGTCGGCGTCGAGCACGAGGTCGGTGGAGGCGACGGGCGACGCCTCGGCGGCCTCCCGCTCGGCGACCAGGCGGGCCCGGCGGCGCAGCGCCCGCATGCGGGCGGTGATCTCCTTGATCTGGAAGGGCTTGGTGACGAAGTCGTCGGCCCCCGCCTCCAGCGCCGCCACCACGTCATGGGTGTCGTCGCGCGCGCTCACCACGATGATCGGCACATCGTGATCGCGGCGAATCTCCCGAATACAGGTGAAGCCGTCCATCATGCCCAGCATCAGATCGATGATCATGACGTCGGGCACGCCGTGCTCCCGCACCAGGCGCAGGGCGGCCTCGGCCGCCTCGGCCTCGGCAACCTCGTAGCCCTCGTCTTCCATCGCCAGTCGCAGCACGCTGCGGACCCGATCGTCGTCCTCGACGATCATCAGGCTGAAACCCATTCCTCACCCCAACTACACGCGCGCTTGCAGCGTATCGGCATCCACCGATCCGGCAAGTATCTTTCTCGATCCGGGGCGCTTATGAATTATGCAGTGCCGCAAGCAGAGTCTCGAGGATAGGGGATCGGCGTGCGTCGCTGCGCAGCACGGCCGAGACCTGCACCCGCAGGGGGCGCCCGCCGAGGTGCAGGGTGGCGATGCCCTCGGTGGCGCTGTCGGCGTACAGGATGGTCCAGGCGTCGGGCCGGTTGATCAGTTCCATGGTGGCGGTGTGGTCGGGCGGGATGGGCGGGCCGTAGGTGGGGCGGGTGGGCAGATCGGCGAAGGCGGCCCGGACCACGTTGTGCAGCAGCACCTGTTCCTGTTCCGGCGGGAGTAACAACGGGAAATTTCCGAGCTCCGCGAGTGTGACGTCGGTCCGCCCGGCGAGCGGATGGGCGGTGGACGCGGCGATCACGAGGTCCTCCACCCAGAGCTGTTCGACGCTCAGACCGGGCTGATCGACGCTGCCGCGGATGAGAGCAAGATCACAATCGCCGTCCGCGACCGCGGCGATGCGCTGCCGGAAGGGCTTGATCACGAACTCGATCTCGGCCCCCGGATGCGACTCGCGTGCTCCGGCGATGGCCGACAGTGATCTTGTTGCGAAGGACATGTTCGCCGCCAGGCGAATCCGGGGCCCGGATGCCCGCACAGCTGCGCGAATGGCGGACTCGAGGCTCAGCATCTGCTTCGCAAGCGGCAGTAGCCGAGTGGTTGCTTCGGTCGGAACAACCGATCGTGTGGAGCGCTCGAAGAGCTGCACACCAAGATCATGTTCGAGCCGGGCGATCTGATGACTGATAGCTGATTGCGATATGAAGCAGCGCGCGGCGGCTCGGCTGAAGCTCAGTTCCTCGCACACCGCGACGAAGTATGAGAGCTGCCGCAGTTCCATCACGATCTCCATTCATGAACGATCCAGATAAGAGTCATCTGAATTATGCGCCTGACCCGTGGAACAACTGCATTCCGAATCGCGATTAGTAATGACAGAAGGAGGCTGTCATGCAGTATGTGGATGCGGGGATCGAAACCGCTGATGTTGTCATCGTCGGCTCGGGCTTCGGCGGGCTCGCCGCCGCGAAGCAGCTGAGCAAGTCGGCGGTTAACTACGTTCTCATCTCGAGCACACCGGAACACCTGTTCCAACCGCTGCTCTATCAAGTTGCGACGGGTGTGCTCCCCGCCACAGACATCGCCCCGCCGATCGCGCACGTGCTGCGCCGGCACAAGGGGGCCGACGTGCGGGTCGGCACGGTCGTCGACATCGACGCCGATGCCGCCGTGCTCACCTACGAGACGCCCGAGGGGCGCCGCCGCATCCGCTACGCCTCGTTGATCGCCGCCACGGGGGCCAGCCAGTCCTACTTCGGCCGGGACGACTTCGCCGAGAAGACCTACTCGCTCAAGACCATCGATGATGCCAAGCGCCTGCGCGCCCAGATCGAGCGGGTGTTCGCCGAGGCCGCGGGCGCCGATGCGGAGACCCGCGAGCGGCTGCTGAGCTTCGTGGTGGTCGGCGCGGGCCCGACCGGTGTGGAGGTCGCCGGGCAGCTCAAGGAGCTGGCCAAGCGGGTACTACCACCAGGAGGTGTCGGTGTCGCTGGTCGAGGGCGCCGGGGCCGTGCTGCCCCCGTTCGGCGGGAGCCTGTCGGAGTACGCGCGGGACTCGTTGCGCGGCAACGGGGTCGAGGTGCTGCTGGACACCTTCGTCACCGATATCGAGCCGGGCAAGGTCACGGTGCGGACCAAGGACGGCGTGGAGCGCCGGATCGGCGCCGAGACCGTGGTGTGGTCGGCGGGTGTGCAGGCGGGCGGCTTCGCCACGCTGCTGGCCGAGGCGACCAGCTGCGAGACCGACCGCGCGGGCCGGCTGCTCATCAATCCGGACTGCACCGTGGGCGGGCACGCCGATATTTTCGCCATCGGCGACATGACCTCGCTCAACGGGTACCCCGGGCAGTCGCCGACCGCGATGCAGGAGGGCCGCCACGTCGCCGACATCATCCGGCGCAAGAAGCAGCCCGGCACCCCGTTCGTCTACTGGGACAAGGGCTCGATGGCGGTGATCAGCCGGTTCAGCGCGGTCACCAAGCTGAACGACAAGGTGAAGTTCACCGGCACCATCGCCTGGGCGGCCTGGCTGGCGGTGCACCTGTTCTACCTGGTCGGCTTCCGCAACCGCTTCGCGGCGGTGGCCTCGTGGCTGGTCGCCTTCATCGGCACCGGCCGCCCCGGTTTCGCCGAGACCGCCCAGGCGCCCGCGCCGAAGGCCAGCCCGCAGGATCGACAGCGCGCGGCTTAGCGCCGCCGAACCGACGGCACGACAGGCCCTCCGGCCGCCGCGGGCGCCGGGGGGCTTCGTCGTATCGGGCCGCGCGTTCCACCTCCGTGGTAGCCGTTCGGGGTTACAACTTGGCCAGGACCTTCCGCACGGTGAGGTAGGTGCGGGTGGTGATGTCCTTGCCGTACACCGATTCCAGCCAGGCCATGTGGTTGGCCGTCGAGGGCGTCATATTGTCGATGACGGCCAGGACCGCCCGGGCGGGCTCGTCGTAGCCGACGATGCGGACCGCGGACGCCAGCGCCGGGGGCAGCGGGCCCGGGCCGCCGCGCTTGCCGCCGTCCTTGACGAAGGTGACGGTGAGATAGGTGTCGCGGCCGTGGGTCAGGCCCGCGAAGGGGTCGGAGTCCACCAGGGCTTGGAGTTCGGCGCGGCTGCGGATGATGGTGCCGCCGCCGATGCCCAGTTCGGCGTTCAATGCCCGCTGGATGCGCGATTCCAGTGCGGGAACATCGGTTTCGGTGCTGCCGAACAGGATGTTGCCGCTGGACAGCAGCGAGCTCACCGCATCGAAGCCGAGTCCGGTGAAGACCGCGCGCAGCTTCTCGTTGCGCATATCGGGGTTGCTCGGCATGATGCCGCGCAGCCAGGCCGCGTACCGGATCATGCGGTTCCGACGCCGTTCTTCTTGCGCTCGATGTCGGCCAGGGCCGCCAGGTGCCGCGCGCGCTCCCCGGCGGCGGCGTCCCAGGCCTCCTTGCGGTTCTTGACCACCTTGGCGGGCGCGCCGACCGCGATGCCGAAGTCGGGGATGTCGCCCTTCACGACCGCGTGCGCGCCGAGCACGCAGCCGCGGCCGACGCGGGTGCCGCGCAGCACGGTCACCTTGGCGGCGACCCAGGTGTCGGGCCCGATCCGCACCGGGCTCTTCACGATGCCCTGATCCTTGATCGGCAGGGTGACATCGTCCATCTTGTGGTCGAAGTCGCAGATGTAGCACCAGTCGGCGACCAGCGTCGATTCGCCGATCTCGATGTCGAGGTAGGTGTTGACGACATTGTCCTTGCCGAAGACCACCTTGTCGCCGATGCGCAGCGAGCCCTCGTGGCAGCGGATGGCGTTGCCGTCGCCGATGTGCACCCACCGGCCGATCTCCATGCGGCCCAGTTCCGGCGTCGCGTGGATCTCGACCCGGCGGCCCAGAAAGACCATGCCGCGCAACACGATGTGCGGGTTGGCCATCCGAAACCGGAGCAGCCGGAAGTACCGCACCAGATACCACGGCGTGTAGGCGCGATTGGCGAGCACCCAGCGCAGCGACGCCACGGTCAGAAAGCGGGCCTGCTCCGGGTCCCGGCGGCGCGACCCCCGCCATCGCGAGCGCAGCGGCGCGCCCCACATGCTCGTCACGAACTTGCTCCTCGGGTTCTGGTCGTCGTCGAGGTACCAGGGTACTTTCGGGCGGCGCGCGGGTGCTCACACCCCTGGATCGAAGCCACACCGTGAGGCGACGGCCCGCCGCGGCGGCGGGGCGGCTAGTCTCGTGCAGGCCCGTACGAGCAGAGGGAGACCAGTCAGGTGCGTAGCGGCAACCGGACAGTGGTGCGGCGCCCGATGATTCGGGTCGCGGCGGCGGTCGGCGCTGTCGGTGTGCTGGCCCTCGCCGGATGCGGCGGCACCCGGCTCGACGACATTACCGTCGGGCCGGGCAAGGGGTGGCCGTCGGCGTTTCACGATGCCCGCAACAGCGCCTCCAGCCCGGTCACCGGGTCGCGGCACCTGGTCCTGAGCTGGGCGCGTCCCCTCGGCGGGCCGGTGACGATGCCGCCGACGCTGGGGCCGGACGGGCAGATCTTCGTCAACACCCGCGCCGAGATGGACTGCGTCGGCGTGCCCGGCACCACCGGGTTGATCTTCTCCTTCCAGATGCCCACCGGGCGCAAGCGGTTCTGCAATACGTTGCGGCCGGAGGCGCTGGGCGGGGCGTCGGCCATCGACGGCGCGACCAATGTGTATGTCGGCGACGGCGGCGCGCTGTTCTCCTTCAACGCGCTCGGCCAGCCGCGCTGGCGCACCCCGGTGGCGGGCGTGCCGGTGTCGGTGCAGTTCACCGGGGACGGCAATGTGCTGTCGATCAGCCAGTCCGGCCAGGTCGACGTCCTGGATCGGCAGACCGGCGACCGGGAGGTGCCGACCTTCCAATTGCTCGGCGAGCCGGACTATCTGAAGACCCCCGACCTGCCGCGGCCCCCCGACGGCCAGGGCCTGGGCGACTGCCTCACCGGCGGCCCGCAGTGCCCGGTGGCCACCGCGTCGGCCGTGGACCGGGATTCGGGCCGCTTCTACGTGACCGTGTGGCGGCCCGGCAGCCCGGCGGCGTCGCTGGTGGCACTGCGCTACGCCGACAAGCGGATTCGCCAGGAGTGGAGCGCCGACCTGCTCGTCGACGGCAGCGCCACCAGCCCGGCCCTGTCCTCGGACGGCAAGACGGTGTACGTCGGCGACAACAGCGGGCGGCTGATCGCCGTGAACGCCGCCGACGGGCGCACCATCTGGACCCAGCCCCTGGGCTTCTCGCCGCGCGGCTCGATCTCGGTCGACGACGGCCTGCTGATCCCGGGCGGCGACGACGGCCACCTGATCGCGCTGCGCGACCGGGGCGACAGCGTCGAGATCGCCTGGGAGCGCAAGGATCTCCAGCTGCGCGGCCGCCCGGTGCAGACCGCGGGCGAGATCGGCTACGTGGTCGCCCCGATCGGCGACGCCCTGAGCCTGGTCACCTTCGACACCCGCAACGGCGCCACGCTCGCCTCGGCGGATCTGCCGGGCGCGCAGGGCAGTACGGTCGGCACCGCGATCGGGCCGGACGGCCAGGTGGTGGTGACCACCGGTATCGGCGAACTGTTCGCCTTCACCCCCGAGCAGAAGAAGTAGCCGCCCGATATACCGGCGGGGTCTCGCAGACGAAAACCGTTGGTGTGCGGCCGATCCGGGTGATCACCAGGGTGATCGGGGTATCGCCGCGCGGTTTCAGGCGGGAGCGGAGCGCGTCCGGATCGAGATCCACGCCGCGGGTGAGGATTTCGAGGGGGCCGCAGTCGCGGCGGTGCAGTTCGGCGCGCAGCGACTTCTCGCGGAAGTCGAGCCGGTCCAGGATGCGGAAGCCGCGCACGCCCTCGGGAACCCGGTCGCCGGTGAGGTAGGCGATGCGCGGATCCAGCTGCCACAGGCCGTGTTTCGCGGCGTAGTGGCGGACCAGCCCGGCGCGCACCACCGCGCCGTCGGGGTCGACGATCCACTCCCCCGGCGCGCGCTCGGGGATCTCGTCGGGCTCGGCGTCGGTGAGGGTCCAGTGCGCACCGCCGGAGCCCAGCACCGTGGCGCGGCGGGTGACGCCCGGGTCGGCGAGGCCCGCCGACCACAGGCACGCCTCGCGCACCGAGCCGTCCAGCGAGACGACCTCCACCTCGCCGCCGACCTCGAGCGCGTCGAAATCCAGTCCGGGAGCGCACTTCACGACCAGGTCGCGGCCGCGGTAGGCGGCGAGCAGATCCGGCAGCGGGGGTTGCAGCCTGGCCGGATCGTGGGTGCGGCGGCCGTCGGCGCGGCGAGCCGGATCGGCGAGCACCACGGTGTCGATGCTGCACGGCCGCAGCGCATCCGCGCGCGCCAGCAGCACGTGGCCCGCACCGGCGAGGTTGTGCGCGGCCATCGCCAGCCGGACCTCGTCCAGGTCGCTGCCCAGCACCGCCGGGCATTCCCGGTGCAGCGCAACCAGTTCCGCGCCGATCGAGCAGGTCACGTCGTGCACCGCCCGCCCCGCGAGCCGTCGCGCCCGGTACCGTGCCACCGCACTCGGGGTCGCCTGCTGGAGGGCGTCGTCGGTGAACAACCACTCCCCGGCGTCGTCCAGCTTCGCCGCCGCCCGCCGCCGCAACCGCACGGTCTCCACCAGCGCCGCCGCCCGGTCCCCGTGCGCGCGCCGCACCCGCTCCAGGTCGCGCAGCAGGCTCGCCGGGGTCAGCGGCAGCCCGGCCACCTCCGCCAGCGCCGCGCGCCCGGCGGCGCTACCGAGATAGCCGACATCGTCGCGAGAAAGCCCGTACGCCACGGCAATTCACGCCCCTCGGGCGACGACGCGGTGCACTACTCCGGCTTCACGCCGGTGATCATGGCGTTGTAGAAGAACTGGCGGGGCACCACGTGCCGCAGCACGTTCTCGTCCACCCAGCTCAGGCCGAGCCAGGCGCGGTACTGCGCCATGCGGTAGCGCCAGGTGAGCTTCTCGGCGGGCACGGCGGCCTCGAAGGTCCGCACCGGCCAGCCCCACAGCGCGGCGGCGAATTCCTCGGTGGCGGCGTGCACCTGCACCGCACCGGCCGAGCGGGCCATCGCCTCCAGGTCGGCGGGATCGAAGGTGTGCAGGTCGACCACGGCCTCCAGCGCGGCCGCGCGCGAGGACTCGTCCAGTTCCTCCTGCGGGCGCCGCCATTCGCGCAGGAACGGCAGCTTGGTGACCTCGGTGGTGACCTTCCAGGTGAGCTGGCCCAGCTTGCGGGCGTAGAAGTTGCCGATGGTGGTCGGCTCGCCCGCGAAGACGAAGCGCCCGCCCGGCTTCAGCACCCGCAGGCACTCCTTCAGCGCCAGCTCCACATCCGGAATGTGGTGCAGCACGGCATGCCCCACGACCAGATCGAAGGTGTCGTCGTCGTACGGGATGGTTTCGGCGTCGGCGACCCGGCCGTCCACCTCGAGACCCAGGTGCTCGGCATTGCGCAGCGCCACCTTGACCATGCCCGGCGACAGGTCGGTGACCGAACCGCGCTTCGCCACGCCCGACTGCATCAGATTCAGCAGGAAGAAACCGGTTCCGCTGCCGAGTTCCAGGGCCCGCTCGTAGGGCAGCGGCTGGGGACCGGCGACCGCGTCGAAGCGACCGCGCGCGTAGTCGATACAGCGCTCGTCGTAGGAGATCGACCACTTGCCGTCGTAGGTCTCGGCCTCCCAGTCGTGATACAGCACCTGGGCCAGCTTGTTGTCGGCGAGCGCGGCCTGGACCTCCGCCTCGGTGGCGTGCGGGTTCGGCGCGGGGTCCTCTGGACGTGCGGTCATGGACGGAAAGCCTACTCGAGCGTCAACGCGGCCCCGGTCAGTGGCCCACGAATTCCGCGGCGCCCGGACCGGCCGCCAAATAGGAACGTGTTCCTACGCTGCGATCCTCGGTCTCGAACAGCGCCGCCCACTCGCCGCGGGCGCGGTCGTGGCCGTGCGTCCCGGCCTCGAAGACGCGCTTGGCGGCGGCGAGCGCGCGGGCCGGGCCGGTGGCGAAGCGCCGGGCCCAGGCGAGCGCGGCGGTGTACACGTCGTCCGGGGCGACCACCTCGTCGACCAGGCCCAGGGCCGCGGCCTCCGTCGGGTCCACGAATCGGCCGGTGTACACCAGGTCCTTGGCCCGTGCGGGCCCGATGAGCAGGCTCAGGCGGCGGATCCCGGCGAGCGGGATGAGCCCGGTATGGATTTGCGGCAGGCCGAGTTTCACGTTGTCGCCGACGATTCGCCGGTCCGCGCCCAGCGCCAGCTCCAGGCCCGCGCCCAGGCAGTAGCCGCTGATCGCGGCCACGGTCGGCTGCGGCAGCCGCGCCAGGCAGCCCAGCGCGCCCTGGAGATCGGCGGCCATGGCCCGCGCCTGCTCGGCCGACAGCCGCGCCAGCTCGGCCACCTCGTCCCCCGCCGAGAACACCCGCTCGTCGCCGTACACCACGACCGCCCGCACCCGCGGGTCCGCGCCGATCCGCTCGGCGGCGGCCGCCAACTCCAGCGCCGCATCCAGATCGATCAGATTCATCGGCGGGCGCGCGAACCGAAGCACGGCAATCCCGGGTTCGGCGCGGTCCACAGTCACGAATTCGGCCACGACGGTGCAGCCTACTGGGAGCCGCGCAGGCGCGAACCGTCCGGGAGCTCGGCCAGGTAGCGCGTGTAGTTCGGGAACTGCAAACGCTTCGCGCCGTCGACGACGATCGGGTCCGGCTGGATCGGGTCGAGGGGCGGGGCGGCGGCGAGAATCGCCGCGGTGGAGGCGAATTCGCCGAGGGCGGTCAGCTGGGACCAGGTGGGCGGCAGCAGCACGTCGAGCCCGGCGCGCCAGCGGTCCAGGGCCTGCGCCGGAGTGCGCCAGGCGACCTCGTGCGCCTCGGAGGTGGCGCCGTCGGCGCGCTGCCCGTGCGGCAGCACGGCGACGAAGAAGCGGGTGTCGTAGCGGCGCGGCTCCACGAGCGGGGTGATCCAGTTGGCCCACGGCCGCAGCAGATCCGCGCGCAGCACCAGCCGCTCGCGGGCCAGGAACTCGCCCAGCGAGAGCTCCCGCCTCTCCAGTTGCTCGCGCGCCGCGCGATAGGCGGCGGTATCGGAGACCACGATGTCGGCGGTCGGCCCCGCCAGCAGCACCCCGCACTCCTCGAACGTCTCCCGCACCGCCGCGCACACCAGCGCCTGCGCCCGCTCGGGGGCAACCGCGAACCGCTCCCCCCACCACGCGGGACCGGGCCCCGACCAGCCGATTTCGGCCTGCGCATCGGTGGGATCGACGCCCCCGCCGGGAAACACCGTCATCCCGGCAGCGAACGCCATGCCCTGCACCCGGCGTTGAAGAAAAACCTCGGGTCCATTCGCGCTGTCCCGCACCAGGATCACGGTGGACGCATCTTTGGGCACCGCGCCCCGCGAATCACCGTCCGCAACAGTCTCACTCACAGTCGCACCCTAACGCCTGCTTGGTATGGAATGGGCAAGACCTAGCGACAGGTTCCGCTACTCAAGCGCGGTGGCGGCCGAACCTTTGGGAGCGGCGGGCGAAGTAGCGGCCGTCGATGCGGTCCAGGGTGATGGACTGGCGGAACGCCTCGCTCAGGTTCTCGGCGGTCAGGACCTCGTCGAGCAGGCCCTGGGCGATGACGCTGCCCTCGTTGAGCAGCAGCGCGTGGGTGAAGCCCGGCGGGATCTCCTCGACGTGATGGGTGACCAGCACGGTGGCGGGCGCGTCGGGGTCGGCGGCCAGGTCGCCGAGCTTCTCGACCAGTTCCTCGCGGCCGCCGAGGTCGAGCCCGGCGGCGGGCTCGTCGAGCAGCAGCAGCTCCGGATCGGTCATCAGGGCCCGCGCGATGAGCACCCGCTTGCGCTCGCCCTCGGAGAGGGTGCCGTAGGCGCGGTCGGAAAGGTGTTCGGCGCCCAGGCTTTCCAGCATGTCGACGGCGCGGTCGGTGTCGACGTCGTCGTATTTCTCGCGCCAGCGGCCGACCACGGCGTAGCCCGCGGACACCACCAGGTCGCTGACCTTCTCGTCCAGCGGCACCCGGCTGGCCACCGCCGCCGAGGACAGGCCGATGCGCGGGCGTAGCTCGCTGATGTCGACCTTGCCGAGCACCTCGCCGAGCAGATTGGCGTGGCCGGAGGTCGGATGCATCTCGGCGGCGGCCATCCGTAGCAGCGAGGTCTTCCCGGCGCCGTTGGGGCCGAGCACGACCCAGCGTTCGTCGAGCTCCACCTGCCAGGTGACGGGACCCACCAGCGTGTGGCCCGAGCGTCGAACGGTCACCTCGTTGAAATCGATGAGCAGATCTGGATCCGGTTGCGGCACGGGCTCCATCTTGTCCGACGGCCGGGTAGCCTGCTCGTCCCGGTCGGTTCGCGTGCCCGGTGTCATTGTGCGCATCGTCCTATCCGTCGGTCCGTCGCGAAAATCGAGCACGATCCTGCCGCACCGTCGACGTCACGTCGACCGGTCGGCGCGTCATGCGTGGTCGGGTGGTACGGCGATCACCGTTATCGAGCCGGGGGCCACCTCGGTGAAGCCCGCGTCGCGCACCGCGGTGGCCGTACCGGCGGCGACCCGGCGGCACAGCCCGGCCCACCGCCGTGCGTCGGCGTCGCGCACCGCGCATCGGTAACCACGCAGCGACCAGGCGTAGGCCGCCTGCACCGGCAGTGCCCCGGCCAGCAGCATACTCGCGTGCCCGACCTGTGCGGCGGCCTTGCCGACCGTCATGCCCAGCGCCGAATTCACCCACAGCACCGGCACTTCCGGATCGGGCGGTCCCGGATCGTCGTGGTCGAGATCGGTGCCGCCGATCTGCAGCTTGCGAATGCGGGGGTCGATGTCGCCGACCGGGCCGGGCACCAGCGCGCGGGCATGCGCGCCGTCGACCTCGATGGTCACGCCGTCGACCTCGCCCGCCGCCAGCCACTGCGCGCCGCGCGCCCGCCGCGCCACCTTGCGGATGCGCGAGCGCTTCCACGTCAGGTAGCGCTGTTCCCATTCGCCGTCCGGGCCGACGCGCGGGTCCAGGCACACCGCGACGGCCGCCGCGGCCGCCGCCTCCAGCAGGGCGCTACGCGGCGGCGGGTCGAGCTTCCGGATGTGCAGCACCATCTGCATGGCCTGCACCAGGGCCGGATCCGCGGGGTCGCCGCCGCCCCCGTAACCCCGCGTCAATTCCGCATGCCGCACCCGAAACCCGGCATCCAACTCCGCCGCCGCGGAAACCACCACATCACTCCGATCGCGAACAACACCCGGACCACAGCGTATCGCCCGGGCGTGCGCGGGTCAGCGGACGTGGATGGTGGTGGTGAAGTGCTCGGCCGGGGCGGTGTTCTGCTCCCAGGAGCGGGCGTAGTTCAGGACCAGGGTGGTGGTGCCGGGCGACGCGCCGGTGAAGTGCCACACCGAGGTTCCGCCCGAACCGATGGGCGGGTTGCTCGTGGTCACGGCGGGGTGGTACTCGGGATCGCCGTCCTGTTTGACGATCTTCTGGTCCAGGTCCTGGGTCTGCCAGCTGTAGCCGGTGGTGTGGTTGGCCGCCAGCGTGACCACCAGGTTCTGGCCCACCGCCAGGGTGACGTCCTTGCCGTTGCCATCCGCGCCGACGTTCACCGGTGGCGCGGCCGCGGTGGTGGGCGGCGGGGCGGCGGCCGAGGTCGGGTCCGCCGCCCCGGAATGATTGGTGCCGCACGCCGCGAGAGTGAGACCTAGCGCAACTATCAGCAGGGGAATTCGCACGCTGTCCTCCCATTCGTCGTCGGCCGGGCACGAGGCGCCCTCCCCGCCGACGCCACCGAGCGGACAAACCTGTCGACTCGCTCGGGCCGCACCCGACCGTTTATTCCAATTCCGATGTCCAGCATGCCCGAACCACGGGCAAACCGCCGCCCGCGGTACTGAAGAATTGACGCCGCCCGCGGTTACGAGGATTGACACCACCCGCGGTTACGAGATTGACAACGGCCGCGGTTACGAGGATTGACACCGCCTGCGGTAGCGCAGGATTGACGACAGCCGCGACCGTCAGCCCAAGGGCACGCGGCGAATCAGTCCGTCGCGGGCGTCGGCGGCTTCTACCTCGTCGCGGGTGACGCCGAGGATGAACAGGACCGCGTCCAGGAACGGGTGGGACAGGGCGGCATCGGCGACCTCGCGCAGGGCGGGCTTGGCGTTGAAGGCGATGCCGAGCCCGGCGGCATTTAGCATGTCGATGTCGTTGGCGCCGTCGCCGACCGCCACCGTCTGGTCCATCGGCACCCCGGTCTCGGCCGCGAAGCGCCGCAGCGCCACCGCCTTGGCCGGGCGGTCCACGATCTCGCCAATCACCTTGCCGGTGAGCCTGCCGTCGACCACCTCGAGCGTATTGGCCTGCACGAAGTCCAGTTCCAGCTCGTGCGCCAGCGGCTCGATCACCTGGCGGAACCCGCCGGACACCACGCCGCAGCGGAATCCCAACCGGCGCAGCGTGCGAATGGTGGTGCGCGCCCCCGCGGTGAGCTCGATGGCCTCGGCCACCTCCTCGATCACCGTCTCCTCCAGCCCGGCCAGCGTCGCGACCCGCTGCCGCAGCGATTCGGCGAAGTCGAGTTCGCCGCGCATGGCCGCCTCGGTGACCCGGCGGACCTCGTCCTCGACGCCGGCGTGCGCGGCCAGCATCTCGATCACCTCGCCCTGGATGAGGGTGGAGTCGACGTCGAACACGATGAGCCGCTTGGCCCGTCGCGCCAGCCCGGCCCGCTCGACCGCGACGTCGATATTCTCCTTGGCCGCGATGACGGACAGGGCGGTGCGCAGCCGGGTTTCCGCGGCCTCGGTGCCGGGCGCGGTCACCATGAGCTCCAGCCCGGTCACCGGATAGTCGGCGATGCCGCGAATGGAGTCGATGTTCACGTCCTGCTCGGCGAGCTTGCGCGCGATCGCGCTGAACGCCCGCGCGGTGACCGGGTTGCCCAGCACCACCACCGCGTGCGTCGATACCCGCGCGCCCGCCACGGAATTCGCGCCGATCTCCACGTCGACCTGCATGCCGACGGTCGCCATCGCGTCCTCGAGCTGATCCTGCAGGCCCTCGGGGTCGCTCGGGCAGGTCACGAGCACGCCGAGGGTGAGACGACCGCGGATGACGACCTGTTCCACATCGAGCAGGCTCACCCCGTTCCGGGACAGGGCCGTCAGCAGCACCGAGGTCACACCCGGCTTGTCGGGGCCCGTGACGGTGATCAGCACCGTCGTCTCGGACGTGCTCAATCGAAGCTCCGTTCGTCGTGAATGCCGCATCCGCCGGACTTACCGAGGACCCGCCCATTGTCTCAGGCCCGATATCCGTTCCCCGAGGCCGACGGCGCGGGCGTGGCCGGGATCACGCGGCCTCGGATCCCGGCCAAGAGCACGCCGGGAACACAGCCAAGAGCACGCCGGGAACACAGCCAAGAGCACGCCGGGAACACAAACGCGGCGGCCGTCTCGAAAGACGGCCGCCGCTTCGTATCTGTGATCCCGGCATGCTTTTGGCCGGGATCTAGCTCGAAACCTTCTCGAGCTCCTTGACCGTGTGCGACTTGGAACCCCAGCCCACATGAGCCTCGGCCCGCATCCGCTCCACCATGTGCGGATAGTGCAGCTCGAACGCCGGACGCTCCGAACGAATTCGGGGCAGCTCGTAGAAGTTGTGCCGCGGCGGCGGGCACGACGTCGCCCACTCGAGGGAGTTGCCGTAACCCCACGGGTCGTCCACGGTCACGACCTCGCCGTATCGGTAGCTCTTGAAGACGTTCCAGAGGAACGGCAGCGTCGAGGCACCCAGGATGAACGCGCCGATCGTCGAGATGGTGTTCAGCAGCGTGAACCCGTCGGTCGGCAGGTAGTCGGCGTAGCGGCGCGGCATGCCCTCGGCGCCCAGCCAGTGCTGGACGAGGAAGGTGGTGTGGAAGCCGATCATGGTGGCCCAGAAGTGCCACTTGCCGAGGCGTTCGTCCATCATGCGGCCGGTCATCTTCGGGAACCAGAAATAGATACCCGCATACGTGGCGAACACGATGGTGCCGAACAGCACGTAGTGGAAGTGCGCCACCACGAAATAGGTATCCGACACATGGAAATCCAGCGGCGGGCTCGCCAGGATCACACCCGACAACCCACCGAACAGGAACGTCACGATGAACCCGACCGAGAACAACATCGGCGACTCGAACGTCAACTGACCCCGCCACATGGTGCCGATCCAGTTGAAGAACTTCACACCCGTCGGCACCGCGATCAGGAACGTCATGAACGAGAAGTACGGCAGCAACACCGCACCGGTGGCGTACATGTGATGCGCCCACACCGCGATCGACAACGCCGCGATCCCCAACGTCGCATACACCAGCGTGGTGTACCCGAAGATCGGCTTACGGCTGAACACCGGGAAGATCTCCGACACGATCCCGAAGAACGGCAACGCGATGATGTACACCTCGGGGTGGCCGAAGTACCAGAACAGGTGCTGGTACAGGATCGCGCCACCGGTCGCCGGGTCGTAGATGTGCCCGCCCAGGTGCCGGTCGTAGGCCAGCGCCATCAGCGCGGCGGTCAGCAGCGGGAAGGCCAGCAGCACAAGCACACTGGTGACGGCGATGTTCCAGGTGAAGATCGGCATCCGGAACAGCGTCATACCGGGGCAGCGCAGGCAGACCACCGTGGTGAGCATGTTGACGCCACCCAGAATGGTGCCGAGGCCGGAGACGGCCAGGCCCATGATCCACAGGTCCGCGCCCACGCCCGGGGAGTGCACGATGTCCGACAGCGGCGTGTACGCCGTCCAGCCGAAGTCGGCGGCGCCGCCCGGGGTGATGAAGCCCGCGGTCGCCATGGTCGCGCCGAACAGGTACAGCCAGTAGCTGAACGCGTTCAGGCGCGGGAAGGCGACGTCGGGCGCGCCGATCTGCAGCGGCAGCACGATATTGGCGAAGCCGAACACGATCGCGGTCGCATAGAACAGCAGCATGATCGTGCCGTGCATGGTGAACAGCTGGTTGAACTGCTCCGGCGACAGGAACTGCAGGCCCGGGCGGGCGAGCTCCGCGCGCATCAGCAGCGCCATCACGCCACCGATGAGGAAGAACGACATCGCCGTCACCAGGTACATCACCCCGAGCACCTTCGGATCGGTGGTGGTGACCATCTTGTAGATGAACGAACCCTTCGGACCCAGTCGTTGTGGGTACGGCCGAGTCGCTTCCAACTTGGGGACTGGCTGGGGCTCTACAGCAGTCACTGATCCTCCTGAAGGTATGCCTTCTGGTCGTTGTCGTACGCACGGCTTCCGGTCCGAGACGGCGCCCCGCTTCGGGGTCCGGTCGGCGCACAGCGAACGACGGGTGGCTTGCGCTACTACGCATCGTAAACCGTGCTGCCGCAAGCATCACTCCCGGTCCTACTCGGTGTCGTAATTGGGGGACGCCGAGGTCGTGTGTACCCTTCCCCGCATGGCGGTGATCGAGGTCGACCCCACCCGAAACACCAAAGCTCGCAACCGCACCCGGGCACGGCGTTTGCGCGCCGGTAGCGCGGCGCTGGTCGCCGCCGCCGCGCTGCTCACCGCGTGCGGTACCGGGTCCAACGACGACGCCAGCATCGTGCGCACCACCACCAATATCGCGGGCGCGGACGTGGTGGGCATCGAACGCGACACCCGCCAGGCGTGCCCGCTGCCGACCGACCCGGATCAGGCGTCGGGCACGCACGAGGTGAACGGGGTGCAGGCGCCCGCCGATCCGCAGCGGATCGTCGTCCTGGACACCCCCGCCCTGGATGCGGCCTGTTCGCTGGGGTTGTGGAAGCGGATCGTCGGCGCGGCCACCGTCGCCGGGCCCACGCCGCAGCCCTCCTACCTCGGCACCGGCATCGCCATCGTTCCCGGCATCGGCGGGGTGGGCAGCCCGGACGCGGCAAGAATCGCTGCGCTGCACCCGGATCTGATCGTCGGCACCGCGGGCGACGGCGGCGCCGACGCGCTGCGCGGCATCGCCCCGACGGTGCTGGTCCCCGCCGGTGCCTGGCAGGACACCTACACCGCGTACGCCGACGCGATGGGGCGGCGCGGGGCCGCGGCGAAGGCGCTCGACGCCTATCACGCCGACGCCCGCGGCCTCGGCGCGCGCATCGCGGCGTCCTTCTCCCAGGCGTCGGTGGTGCGCTTCTCCGGCAACGACATTCAGGTGCTCGGCAACGACAGCTTCGCCGGTCAGGTGCTCGCCGACGCGGGCGTGCAGCGGCCGGGGCCGCAGCGTTCGCACTCCTACACGGTGAGCGCCCTCGGCACCGAGGCCGAGCGGGCCAAGGTGGAGGGCGACATCATCTATGTGCTGTTCGACGGCGACGAGGGGAAGAGCTACGGCCAGCGCGTCATGAAGGGCGCCGACTGGAAGAAGCTCGGCGCGGCCACCGACAAGCGGCTGTTCAATGTCGAGGACGACATCTGGCACGGGTCCGGCGTCACCGCCGCCCGCGCGATGCTCGAGGATCTGCGGGCGACGCTCAACGCCTATGTCAGTGACTGATCAGCAGTTCGGGTCCCGCACGGTGCAGGTGTAGCGCTCGGCCCCGCCCTCGCGGACCGACACATTGGACCCCTCGGCGAGCTGCCTGTTGCGCTCGGCGTGGTAGTTGCGCGTGGCGTCCTGATGCTGGTTCTGCAGCACCGGGTTCCGATCGGTGTGGTTGAACCCCATCGGATCACCCCGGTGGGCACCGGTCGTGTCGTGCATGCCCGAGTTGCCGGTGTGCGCCGAGCCGCCGCCGTGTGAGGCGCCCGACAGGCTGGCCGAATCCGCGGCGGCGCTGCCCGCCTGGAAAGTCCCGATCGCGGCCAGCGCGACGAGTACGGCGAACACCTTGCCTGCGACAGGTCGTGTCATGGCTTCGTTGCCCTTTCATTTCTGGTCCCCGCCGCTCCCGGCGGAATCTACGTAGATCAACAGTAGGTAGCGACTCTGAGACGAGACTTAGAACTGTCAAAAAATTTTTGACGGTGCGCTACAGTGACGCGCATGGTCGATTCGACGCACCCGGACCGGAAGGTGCTGCGGGACTGGCTCGGCTCGCCGCCCGACGCCTCGACCCCCGACCCCGCCAATCTCGTTCGCGCGGTGCTGGATCGGTTCGCCGCCGACGAGGCGACGGCGATGCCGGAGGCGGTGCTCGACGCCTGCGCGGTGCTGCTGTCGGCCGCGCGCAGCGACCTGGACCGGCTCGAGCTGGAGCTGATGCGCGCCGCGGGCGAGCACGGCGTGGGGTGGGCCCGGATCGCGGTGGCCTTCGGCTACCGCTCCAAACAGGCGGCGCACGCGCGGGCGAGCGCGCTGCACCACCGGCTCGAATATCGCACCGGCACAACGGAAGAGGGTCGACGATGAGGCTGCGAATGGATCGAGACGCGCTGGCCGCGGCGGTGGCGGCGGTCGGACCGGGCATGCCGAACCGCCCGCCGGTCCCGACGCTCGGCGGCATCCTGATCCGCGCCGCGGACGGCTCGGTGTCGATGTCGGGGTTCGACTACGAGGTGTCCGCGTGCGCGACGGTGACCGGGACCGTCGCCGAGTCCGGCGCGGTGCTGGTGTCCGGGCGGCTGCTCACCGAGATCACCAAGACCCTGCCGCTGCACCCGGTCGAGCTGTTCGACGACGGGTCGGCGCTGCACATCGAGTGCGAGCAGGCGCGATTCTCGTTGCCGCTCATGCCCGTCGAGGATTATCCGGACCTGCCCGCGGCCGCGGCGGCGCGCGGCTCGGTCGACCGGGCGGACTTCGCCGCGGCCGTGGCGCAGGTGGCCGTGGCCGCCGGGCGCGACGACACGCTGCCGATGCTGACGGGCATGACCGTGGAGTTCCATCCCGACTTCATCCGCCTGGTGGCCACCGACCGATTCCGCATCGCCGTGCGCGAACTCGACTGGGTCGCCGAACAATCCGGGTCGACGCTGCTGGCGCCCGCGCGCGCCCTGGTGGACACGACGAAGGTACTCACCGGTGAGCGGGTCGAGATCTCCACCGGCACAGCGCAATCCGTGCTCGGCCTGCGAACCGCGCACGACCACCACACGATTCGGCTGCTCGACCTGCCCTACGCTCCGTACCAACGCTATCTCACCGTGCGGCATCCGGCGCGGGCGCGGCTGCGGACCGCGGCGGTGGTCGAGGCGGTGCGGCGGGTGGCGCTGCTGTCGCAGGGCACCCGAATCCTGTTGTCCTTCACCGAGTCCAGCGTCCGGCTGGCGGCGGGCGATGTCGCCCAGGGCCGCGCCGAGCATGTCCTGCCCTGCGAATACAGCGGCGATCCGATGACGGTCGCCTTCAATCCGCGCTATCTGCTGGACGGCCTCACCACCGTGCGTACGCCCGCCGTCGATGTCGCCCTCGACGGCCCGCGGCGGGGGGCCGCCATTCGACCGGCCGACGATGAATCCACGCCGAATCGGCAGTGGTATTTCGTTATGCCGGTGCGGCTTCCCGAATGAGGAACGAGGCTGTAACGGGCGGTCGCGCCGTCGCGATTGCATGATCGAGGCGCACCCCTGAGCAGCGCGGCGGCCTCCCCTTCGCGATTACAGTAAATTCTTTAGTGAAAGTCTTATACATCGGTCCGATACGGCCCTTGAATGGTCCGATATCCCGTCGGAATGATGGGAATATGAACGCCGGTCAGCTGCGGCACGACATCCTCGGGGGCTTCGAAGGCAATAACGCCGCACCCGGGGGCGGGCCGCGGTGCCAGCGCACCGGACTCGCCGGAAGGTCTTGCGGCCGAGCGCTTTTCGGGGCATCGTACTAATCGGTTCGAACCACTCGGAACCTTCGAGCGGTTCGACCACGGCATATCGGAACAATACATCGACATTGAGGATGCGGTTCGTGGGTTTGCGAGTATCGATCGTGGCGATCTCGGGAGTAGTCACCGCAGCGGTGATAGCGGGTGTCGGGGCGGGCAGCGCTGCCGCCGACGCCATGCCGGACAAGCAGCGCCAGGTGGTGACCGACGACGGCTGGACACTATCGATCACCAAGAATCACGAGAGCCTGGACAGAAGCGGCTCGCTCAACGGATCACCCACCAGCCATGAGGCTTTCGGTTCGGTCGGCGCCGTCGCCGACGTCACCGGCTCCGGTTCCAAGCCGGTGACCGGCGGCACCATCACCGTCGGCTACCAGCTCGGCTGCCAGGTCGACGTGTCCTCCGGCGTGCAGCTCGGTCTCAACGTGCAGGTCGGCCCGAACGCGGGCGTGACCATCGGCCCCGCACCGGGTGTGTCGGTCGGCGGTTCCGCGATCGTCCAGCCGAGCATCACCTCGACCCTCAAGCCCGGAGCGATCACCAACGTCACCCTCGGGACCAAACCCCTTGCGGACCAGCACGGTTCGATCACCGTGGACCAGTCCTACATCAAGGTCGACTCCTGCCTGGGCCCGGTCACCATGCGCACCTTCGCCACCGCCACCGTCTCCACGGCGGCGAACGACAACACGGTCACCGTCTACGGCGACCCGGTCACCCTCTGACCGACAAACGAAGGCCCCCCGCCGCTCCGGCACCATCGTGTGAACCGGAATGACGGGGGGCTCAGTCGTTTTCGAAGACTACCGGTCAGAATTCCCAGTCTTCGTCTTCGGTGTTGACGGCCTTGCCGATGACGTAGCTGGAGCCGGAGCCGGAGAAGAAGTCGTGGTTCTCGTCGGCGTTCGGGGAGAGGGCGGAGAGGATGGCCGGGTTCACGTCGGTCTCGTCCTTCGGGAACAGGCCCTCGTAGCCGAGGTTCATCAGCGCCTTGTTCGCGTTGTAGCGCAGGAACTTCTTGACGTCCTCGGTGAGGCCGACCTCGTCGTAGAGGTCCTGGGTGTACTCGACCTCGTTCTCGTACAGCTCGAACAGCAGCTCGAAGGTGTAGTTCTTGAGCTCGTCGCGCTCGGGCTGCGACAGCTGCTCGAGGCCCTTCTGATACTTGTAGCCGATGTAGTAGCCGTGCACGGCCTCGTCGCGGATGATCAGGCGGATCAGGTCGGCGGTGTTGGTGAGCTTGGCGCGCGAGGACCAGTACATGGGCAGGTAGAAGCCGGAGTAGAACAGGAAGCTCTCCAGCAGCGTGGAGGCCACCTTGCGCTTGAGCGGCTCGTCGCCCCGGTAGTACTCCAGCACGATCTCGGCCTTGCGCTGCAGATTACGGTTCTCCTCCGACCAGCGGAAGGCGTCGTCGATCTCGCGCGTGGAACACAGCGTGGAGAAGATGGAGCTGTAGCTCTTGGCGTGCACCGACTCCATGAACGCGATGTTGGTGAGCACCGCCTCCTCGTGCGGGGTCAGCGCATCCGGGATCAGGCTCACCGCGCCGACCGTGCCCTGGATGGTGTCGAGCAGGGTGAGGCCGGTGAACACGCGCATGGTGAGCTGCTTCTCCTGCGCGGTCAATGTCGCCCACGACGGAATGTCGTTGGACACCGGAACCTTTTCCGGCAACCAGAAGTTGCCGACCAGCCTGTCCCAGACCTCGGCATCCTTCTCGTCGGGCACCCGATTCCAGTTGATCGCGGAGACACGATCGATCAGCTTCACGCCCGCTCACACACCCTTCTCACTTCGCCGGACCTTGCGGGAACTCCCACACCCAGAACACTACTACTGGGGGCCGACAACGTTGCGCAACACAACACCTTGTGTCTTCGCGATGTATGACAGATCACCCGGAGCGGTCCGTGGGGCGCAGGGCATTCTGTCAGACCGCGGCGGCGGCGCGAGCACCGGTCCCGGCTTTCATCGACATTCGCGCGGCGCGCGACTACCTTGGGTGCCGGACGTTGCGCCGTGCGCAAAGCAGATCATTTTCCCATCATTTCGCCCTAATTTCGGCTCCGGCAACCGTTGGGCGGCCGAACGGCATGCCTTACGGTCTGGCTGTGCGTGTTCTGGTGGTGGAGGACGATCCGCGGTTGTGCCGCGAGGTCACCGAGGGTCTGCGGGTCTCGGGGTTCGCGGTGGATGTGGCGAGCGATATCGCCGATGCCGACTTCAAGATCGCTGTCAATCGCTACGACTGTCTCGTCGTCGACCGCGGCCTGCCCGACGGCGACGGCCTCGACCTGGTCGCCGGGACCCGCGGCGCCGGGCACGCCGTGCCCGCCCTGATCCTCACCGCCCGTGACGGTCTCGCCGATCGCATCGCCGGATTCGAGAACGGCGCCGACGACTATCTGTCCAAGCCGTTCGCCCTGCCCGAGCTGATGCTGCGGGTGCGCGCGCTGTGCCGCCGCCGCGAGCAGCCGACCTCGTGCCGAATCACGGTGGGCGACATCGACATCGATCTGATGCGCCGACGCGTGCAGCGCGGCGGCATCCTGTTGTCGTTGACCCCCAAGGAATTCGCGGTGCTGGAGCTGATGGCCGCCCGCCGCGGCCGGGTGGTCTCGCGCACCGACCTCATCGAATGCTGCTGGGACGAAATGGCCGAGCCCGCATCGAATGTGGTGGACGCGGTGGTGGCGAAGCTGCGCCGCAAGCTCGGCCAGCCCACCGTGATCGAGACCGTGCGCGGCACCGGATTCGTGCTGACCGCGGACGTCGCCGCATGAGCGAGCGCAGCGAGCGAATCATCCAACACAGCGTGCCATGGCTCATGGCGATGCCGAGCGCTAGCGAGGCATCGGCATGAGCCTGCCCCGCACGCCGGGCAGTGACAGCCGCCCGGCGCTGGCCCGCCTGCGCCGCACCCGGTGGATGCTGACGGCGCTCGTCACCGCCATCACCGCGGTGTGCGTGATCGTGCTCGGCGTGGTCGCGACGATGATCGACGGCCAGTCGCGCTCGCGCGGGGTGGACAACGACCTGGACCGGGTGGCCGGTGGGCTGGCGCGGGCCGTGCAGCTCACCGACGACAATCGCAGCCTCGACCTCACCACGATCGTCAACGACGATCTGGCCAATCAGAAGACCGCGGTCATCGTGCTCACCCGGCGCGGCGCCGACGCGCGCTGGCGCCAGGCGCACGCCTACCTGCGCTCGCAGCTGCCCGACGACCACGCGCTGGACATCCTCGCCTCCGACACCATCGATCGCTCCGGCCAGATGCTGTACTCCACCCAATTGAGCACCGGCGTCGATGTTTCGGGCACGCCGGTGCGGGTGGCGGCCACGCCGGTGTTCTGGAAGGACACCGATATCGTCGCGGTCGTGCTGGCCGGGGCGCCGCCGATGGCCGACGGCGGCACCCATCGACTTCTGGTGGGCGGCTTGGTGATCGGCGGACTGGTGGTGGTGGCGCTGGCCGCGGCGGCCGGGCATCTGCTGGCGGGACGGAGCATGCGGGCGGCCATGCGGGTGCTCGACGAGCACGAGCAGTTCCTCGCCGACGCCGCCCACGAGCTGCGCACGCCGCTGACCACGATGAAGCTGATCACCGAATCGCATCCGCGCGCCCCCGAGGACGTGGACCGGGTGCTGGCGGAGACCTCCGGCCTGGCCGATCGGATGGCGCGGCTGGTCACCGGACTGCTGGCGCGGGCGCGCATGCAGGCCGGCATCGCGAATCCGGAACGCACGCTGCTGCGGCTGGATCAGCTCGCCGAGGCCGTCGTGGAGGACATCGCGAACGCGCACGTCACCGTGGACGCCCGGCCGTCGGTGGTGGTCGGCGATCCGGAGCTGCTGAGCCTGGCCGTGCGCAACATGGTGGAGAACGCGATCACGCACGGGTCGGTGAATCGGCTGGCGCCGGTCGAGGTGTACGTGGCCGAGGGCCGCATCAGCGTGCGCGACCACGGCCCCGGCATCGACCCGGCGCTGTCGGCCAATCCGTTCAACCGCGGTGTGGCCGGGCGCAGCGGCCGCCACGGCATCGGCCTGGCGCTGGTGGCGTGGGTGGCGCAGACGCACGGCGGCAATGCGGCCATCGAACCGGCCTCCGGCGGCGGCGCCATCGCCACGCTGTGGCTGCCACCCGCCGAGCTGCCCGCCCCCGCCGTCACGAATTTCTCATAGAACCCCTGATCCAATCGTGGCGGTGGCACCCGGCCATCACGACGAAAGGACGCTGCCGATGCTGATCCGCACCGTGGCCGCACTCGCCGCGCTGGCCGTCGGCGTGCTCATAGGGGGCGGAGCCCGCGCCCTGGCCGACGACGTCCGCTACGGCATCTACGCCGACCGCGGGACATGCGAATCCGAGGGCGCGAATGTGAACGCCCACCCGGGGTGGACCCATTACGAATGCCGCCCGGTTCCGGGTAGGAGCTGGGAGTTGGTGCTGGTCAATTGATCCCGGCCAAAAGCACGCCGGGAACAAGAGACAGGGGCGGGCGGCGAACAAAAGGGACGAATGGGCCGGGAGGCGGTGGGGCGCCCGGCCGTGATTCCGGCATGCTTTTGGCCGGAATCCTTACTGTCGCACGCGATTACGGGGACGACAGGGCCTCGGACATGGCGGGGACGGCGGGGAGGGTGACGATCATGGTGAGGCCGCCGCCGGGGGTGTCGTCGGGGGTGAGGGAACCGCCCATGGCTTCGACGAGGCCGCGGGCCAGGGCCAGGCCCAGGCCGATGCCGGTGTGGTTGTCGCGGTCGTCGAGGCGCTGGAAGGGCTGGAAGATCTGTTCCCACTGGGGGGCCGGGACGCCGGGGCCGTGGTCGATCACGCGCAGCTGGATGGATTCGCCGAAGGCGCTGGCGGTGACCAGAACGCCGCTCTCGCCGGGGGTGTAGCGCAGCGCGTTGCGAATCACATTGTCCAGGGCCCGATCCAGCAGGACCGGGTCCACCACGGCGTCGGGCAGGTCGGTCCCGATCCGCACCTGCACCGCCGCGGCGGCCGGGCCAAGGTTGGCGACGGTGCCCTCCACCATCGCCGCGACATCGATCGGCCGCGCCGCGATGCCCAGCACGCCCGCGCGTAAGCGACTCAGGTCCAACAGGTTCTCGACCAGGCGCTCCAGCTTGCGCAGCGAGGTGGCGGCCACGTCGAGCAGGTCGCGGCGCTGCTCCTCGGTGGGGCGCAGATCCTCGCCCTGCAACCCGTCCACGGCGGCGATGGCCGCCGCCAGCGGCGTGCGCAGATCGTGCCCGACGGCATTGAGCAGCGCGGTCCGCAATCGATCCGCCTCCTGCAGGGGACGCACCTCCTCGGCGGTCTCGGCCAGGCGCTCGCGGCGCAGCGCGGCCACGGTCTGGGCGGCGAACGCCTCCAGGATCTTGCGGTCCGAGGACTCCAGCACCCTCCCGCGCACCGCGAGCACCAGATCGTCGCCGATCGGGATCGCGGCGTCGCCCTCGTCCGGGCTGGCACAGGGCCGTTCGCCAGCGCTGGCGGCCACCTGCCAGCGCCGTGCCTCGTGCTGCCGGGCCGGGGTGACCGGCATGCCGGGTAGTCGCTCCAGCAGCGTCACCGACTGCAGCGCGTAGGTGTGCCACAGCCGCTCCAGCACGGCCGCGGCCGTATCCTCGCCGCGCAGCACGCTGCTGGCCAGGGTGGCGAGCACGCTCGCGTCGGTCCCGGCCCGCGCCGCCTCCCGCGTGCGCCGCGCCGAGATCTCCACGACCGCGCTGACCGCCGCGCCCACCAGCAGATAGACCACCAGCGCCAGCATGTTCTGCGGATCCGACACCGCGAACGAATACAGCGGCGACGCGAAATAGTACTCCAGCAACAGGAATCCGGCCACGCTCGACACCAGCGCCGGATAGATGCCGCCGATCAGCGACACCGTCACCACGGCCAGCAGGAACGCCAATATGTCCGTGGTGAGCGACAATTCCGCGCGCAGCGTGCACAGCACCGCCGTCAGCAACGGCAACAGCACTGCGGCACAGAGGAATCCGATCTGCCGCCGCCAGCCCAGCGCCGTGGGCCGCCCGCCGCCGCGCCCGCGCCCGGCGTGCTCGTGATTGACCAGGTGGATGTCGATGGCGCCCGACCGGACCGCCGTCTCCGCGCCGACTCCCCGAGACAGCAACGGCGCCAAGCGATTCCGGCGGGATGTCCCCAGCACCAGCTGAGTGGCGTTGACCGCCTGCGCGAATTCCAGCAGGGCCGTGGGCACGTCGTCGCCGACCACCTGGTGGTAGGTGCCGCCGAGGCGCTCGATCAGCCCGCGCTGGCGCTCCAGATGCACCGGCGCGGAACGGATCAGCCCGTCGATGCGGGTGACGTGCACGGCCAGCAGTTCCGCGTGCGAGCGCGCCGCGATCCGCGCCGCCCGCCGGATCAGAGTGTCGCCCTCCGCCCCGCCCGACAGCGCGACCACCACCCGCTCGCGGGCCTCCCAGGTGGTGCGGATGTTCTGCTGGGCCCGGTAGTGCGCCAGCTGCTCCTCGACCTTGTCCGCGACCCACAGCAGCGCCAATTCGCGCAGCGCCGTGAGGTTTCCGACGCGGAAGTAGTTGCTCAGCGCGGCGTCGATGCGCTCGGGCGGGTAGATGTTGCCGTGCGCCATGCGCCGCCGCAGCGCCTCGGGCGTCATATCCACCAGCTCGACCTGGTCGGCGCGGCGCACCACCTCGTCGGGCACGGTCTCCTGCTGTGCCACCCCGGTGATGTGCTCGACCACGTCGTGCACCGACTCCAGGTGCTGGATGTTCACCGTGGAGATGACGTCGATGCCCGCGTCGAGCAGTATCTCGATGTCCTGCCAGCGTTTCTCGTAGCCGCAGCCGGGGGTGTTGCTGTGCGCGAGCTCGTCGACGAGCACCACCCGCGGCCCCCGGCGGAGCACCGCGTCGGTGTCCATCTCGGTGAAGACGCCGCCCCGGTAGCGAATCTCCCTGCGCGGCACCACCTCCAGTCCTTCGATCGCGGCGGCCGTATGCGCCCGGCCGTGGGTTTCGACGAGGCCGATGACGACGTCGGTACCGCGCGAGGCGCGCCGACGGCCCTCCTCGAGCATCGCGTAGGTCTTGCCGACCCCGGGCGCGGCGCCCAGGTAGACGCGGAATGTGCCTCTCACAGCTCTTCTCGTATATCACCGACTCCGAACGGCGGCGTGGTCGAGACGGTGGGCGCGACTCGCCGCGGCGACGGCGTCATACCGTGCCGCTACCATCCTGACCGGCGGCAACGCGTCGTTCACCTATCCGGACGGAATCCTGACGCTGTGTTGACGTTGTGAGGGGTCGCCCCGTCGGCATTCCGGTGCGTAACCGTAGAGATATCGCATTGACGGCCGCCGGATGCGGAGGTCGGCTCGTTCTTCGGCTGACCCCCGCGGCGGCAGGCCTCACAGCATGCAGCTGACGCAGCCCTCGACCTCGGTGCCCTCCAGGGCCATCTGGCGGATGCGGATGTAGTAGAGGGTCTTGATGCCCTTGCGCCAGGCGTAGATCTGGGCTCGGTTGACGTCGCGGGTGGTGGCGGTGTCCTTGAAGAACAGGGTCAGCGACAGGCCCTGGTCGACGTGCTGGGTGGCGGCGGCGTAGGTGTCGATGATCTTCTCGTAGCCGATGTCGTAGGCGTCCTCGAAGTAGTCGAGGTTGTCGTTGGTCATGTAGGGCGCCGGGTAGTAGACGCGGCCGATCTTGCCTTCCTTGCGGATCTCGATCTTCGATGCCACCGGGTGGATGGAGCTGGTGGAGTGGTTGATGTAGGAGATCGAGCCGGTCGGCGGCACCGCCTGCAGGTTCTGGTTGTAGATGCCGTGCGCCATGACCGACGCCTTCAGCTCGCGCCAGTCGTCCTGGGTCGGAATGTGCACGCCCGCATCGGCGAACAGCTGCCGCACCCGCTCGGTCTTCGGTTCCCACACCCGCTCGGTGTACTTGTCGAAGTACTCACCGCTGGCGTACTTCGACTCGAGGAAACCGCCGAAGGACTGCCCGCGCTCGATGGCGAGCTTGTTCGACGCCCGAACCGCGTGGTAGACGACGGTATAGAAGTAGATGTCGGTGAAGTCGACGCCCTCCTCGGACCCGTAGCGGATCCGCTCCCGCGCCAGGTACCCGTGCAGGTTCATCTGCCCCAGCCCGATGGCGTGCGAGGAGTTGTTGCCCTGCTCGATCGACGGCACCGAGTAGATGTGGGTCTGGTCCGACACCGCGGTCAGCGCCCGGATCGAGGTCTCCACGGTCTTGCCGAAGTCCGGCGAGTCCATGGCCTTGGCGATATTGAGCGAACCCAGGTTGCACGAGATGTCCTTGCCCACCGTGGCATAGGACAGATCGTCGTTGTAGATCGACGGGGTGGAGACCTGCAGGATCTCCGAACACAGGTTGGAGTGGGTGATCTTGCCCTTGATCGGGTTGGCCCGGTTCACCGTGTCCTCGAACATGATGTACGGATAACCGGACTCGAACTGCAGCTCGGCGATGGTCTGGAAGAACTCGCGCGCGTTGATCTTCGACTTGCGGATGCGCTTGTCGTCGACCATCTCGTAGTACTTCTCGGTGATGTTCACATCGGCGAACGGCACCCCGTAGATGCGCTCGACGTCGTAGGGCGAGAACAGGTACATGTCCTCGTTCTTCTTCGCCAGTTCGAAGGTGATGTCGGGGATCACCACGCCCAGCGACAGCGTCTTGATGCGGATCTTCTCGTCCGCGTTCTCGCGCTTGGTGTCGAGGAACCGGTAGATGTCGGGGTGGTGCGCGTGCAGGTACACCGCGCCCGCGCCCTGCCGCGCGCCGAGCTGGTTGGCGTAGGAGAACGAATCCTCCAGCAGCTTCATGATCGGGATGACGCCCGAGGACTGGTTCTCGATCTTCTTGATCGGCGCGCCGTGCTCGCGAATGTTGCTGAGCAGCAACGCGACTCCGCCGCCGCGCTTGGACAGCTGCAGCGCCGAGTTGATGGAGCGCCCGATGGACTCCATATTGTCCTCGATGCGCAGCAGGAAGCACGACACCGGCTCGCCGCGCTGCTTCTTGCCCGAGTTGAGGAAGGTCGGGGTGGCGGGCTGGAAGCGGCCGTCCATGATCTCGTCGACCAGGTCCTGCGCCAGCACCTCGTCGCCCGCGGCCAGGGTCAGCGCGACCATGCAGACGCGGTCCTCGAACCGCTCCAGGTAGCGCTTGCCGTCGAAGGTCTTGAGCGTGTACGAGGTGTAGTACTTGAACGCCCCGAGGAAGGTCGGGAAGCGGAACTTCTTGGCGTACGCCTGCTGGAACAGCTTCTTGACGAAGGGCCGGTCGTAGCGATCCAGCACCTCGGGCTCGTAGTAGTTCTCCTCGATGAGGTAGTCGAGCTTCTCGTCGAGATTGTGGAAGAAGACGGTGTTCTGGTTGACATGCTGCAGGAAGTACTGGTGCGCGGCCTCGCGATCCTTGTCGAACTGGATCTCCCCGTTCGGGCCGTACAGGTTCAGCATCGCGTTGAGGGCGTGGTAGTCCATGCCCTCGGTGGACGCCTCCGTACTGACCGGACGCTCTAGGCGGGCCGTCTTTCCGGCCGGTGCTGTTGTCGTTGCCAAAACAATCCCAATCCCTCTCGGACGCGCTCGACGTCCTCGGCAGTTCCCATGAGTTCGAAGCGATACAGGTACGGCACCCCGCACTTGCGCGAGATCACTTCTCCCGCATAGCAGTACGTATCGCCGAAGTTCGTGTTGCCGGCCGCGATGACTCCGCGCAACAGCGCACGATTATGCGGATCGTTGAGGAACTTCGCCACCTGACGGGGGACGAACTCCTTGTCGGATCGGTTGCGGCCCAACACGTGCCGACCTCCCCCGTAGGTGGGGCAGATCAGCACATAGGGCGCGTCGACGCGCAGCGATTCGGCGGTGTGCAGCGGAATGCGGACGGCGGGCAGACCCAGCCGCTCGACGAAGCGGTGCGTGTTCTCCGACGCGCTCGAGAAGTAGACCAGGACCGGCTCGGGTTCAACCCCGCTGACGCGGGGAGCGGGTGAATCGGCCATCGCAACCACTCCCAAAGTACTGCCGGTCACTCCCGTCGGGCGAACAGCGGCCCGCGCTCAGGCCGCCCGGCTGACCAGAGCCTTGATGCGGTCCGGGCGGAAGCCGGACCAGTGCTCGTCGCCGGCGACGACGACGGGCGCCTGCAGATAGCCCAGCGCCATGACGTAGTCGCGGGCCTCGGTGTTCTCGGTGATGTCGACGACGGTGTAGGCGACACCGGTCTTGTCGAGAGCGCGGTAGGTGGCGTTGCACTGGACACAAGCGGGCTTGGTGTAGACGGTGATGGTCATGAGAGTCCCTCTCCTTGCCTTGAATCCGTATGCAGTGCACGACTGAGCCGAGATCCACTGGTAACTGCGCAAACACCTGGAAGTTGCCGTGGAACCCCAGGTCGCGCTGCCGTGACCGGCGCGGAGTTCATGTCGCCTTCCAGTGCCGTAGACACTACACCTAGTGGCCGACAGATTCATACAACACGACATGTTGCGAGTCACAAAGGTGAAATTCGGTCGGCGTAAGTACCTGGACAGTCGATTCGCAACCCGACACGACAGTGGCGCAGATCACGATTTCGTACCGCAGCTCTCTCCCAGCAAACTCATCCGCCGCAACCGCCACAGTGATCACATCGACCCCCGGAGGCACGATCTTCCCACCCGCCCCGAACCGACCGGACACCGGCCCGACACCACGGCGACACTCCGACGACACTCCCGCACCACCCCCGAAACGCCGAAGGCCCGCCGCGCCCCGGAGGGCAGGCGGCGGGCCCGAAACAGCCGGGTCAGCCCTGGCGAGCCTTGAAGCGCGGCTCCTTCTTGTTGATCACATACGTCTTCCCGCGCCGACGCACGACCTGCGCCCCCGGCTTGCTCTTGAGCGACCGCAGCGAATTCCGGACCTTCATGACATCTCCCATTCGACAATGATTTTCATATTCTATAGGAGTCGATGTCCGGCTCCGGATCTCCATCGTCATCCCGGCACGCTTTTGGCCGGGATCACGCGTTGACGGCCGCCCGCGTCGCCTCGACCAGTTCGTGCACGGTCGCGGCCAGGGCGGTCAGCGCCTCGGCGTCCTCGCGCGGGTGGGCCTCGGCGAACCGCTGGCCGATCGTGCCGAAGTGCAGGTGAGCGCTCTCCACGACCTTGGCGCCCGCCACCCCGAGCGCCTTGACGGTGTCGGCGTGCGACCACTTGGCGGCGTTCTGGCTGATGGACGCGCTCACCACGGCGGCCGCCTTGTCCTTGATCGAGCCCGCGCCGAAGGGGCGCGAGGCCCAGTCGATGACGTTCTTCAGCGCGGCGGGAATGGTGCCGTTGTACTCGGGCGCGAACAGCAGCAGGCCGTCGGCGGCGGCCACGGCGTCACGCAACGCCTGCGCGGCGGCGGGGATTTCGCCCGGCACGTCGATGTCCTCGTTGTAGAAAGGGATATCCCCGAGTCCTGCGTAGATGTCGATCTCGACCCCCTCCGGCGCGGTCTGCGCGGCCGCCTCGGCGAGTTGCCGATTGATCGACGCGGAGCGCAGGCTACCGACGAGAGCGAGAATGCGAGTCTGGGACATGTTCACTCCTGGTGAGGCTGTAAGCGGCGGCTTCCGCTACTGCGATACGATAAACGGACCATGGTCCGCTTTCTTCCCGATTCCCGAGGCAGCCTCCCAGTGAGCTACGACACACCCGTGCCCCCCGCCGCGCTGCCCATCGAGCCGGTCGCGGTGCACATTCCCCCGCACTCGCTGCCCGCCCCGCTGGCCGAGCACACCGAGCGCAGCGACGCGGCCCGCAACCGGCAGCTGCTGCTGGACGCCGCCGAGCAGCTGGTGCGCGAGATCGGCGCCGACGGGGTCACCATGGACGCGGTCGCCAAGCGCGCCGGTGTCGGCAAGGGGACGGTGTTCCGCCGGTTCGGCAATCGCGCCGGGATGATGCTGGCCCTGCTGGATCAGTCGGAGCGAAAGCTGCAGGCCGCCTACATGTTCGGGCCGCCGCCACTGGGCCCCGGCGCACCGCCGGTGCAGCGGCTGATCGCGTACGGCCGGGCGCGGCTGGCCGAGACCGAGGTGGAGGCCGAGATGCGCCGCGCCGCCGACGAACCCGGGCGGTACACCAGCGCGCCCTACAACATCTCCAAAACCCATGTGGCGCTGCTGCTTCGGCAGGCGGGCGCGCCGGGCGACATCTCGCTGCTCGCCGATACGCTGATGGCCGTGCTGGACGCCGGGCTGGTGCTGCACCAGACCCGGGTGCAGGGCTATTCGCTGGACCGGATCGGCGATCACTGGGAGCGACTGGTCCGCGCGGTCGTCGCGCCCGCCCCGGTAGAGTGACCGCCGTGGGAAAGCTGCGTGCGGAGATCATCGCCGAGTTGGGCGTGCGGCCGGTCATCGAGCCGAAGGTGGAGGTGCGCCGGCGCATCGACTTCCTCAAGGACTATCTGAAGTCCACGCCCGCAACGGGTTTCGTGCTCGGCATCAGCGGCGGCCAGGACAGCACGCTGACCGGGCGGCTGTGCCAGCTGGCCGCGGAGGAGCTGCGCGCCGAGGGCCGGGAGGCCACCTTCGTCGCGGTGCGGCTGCCCTACGGCGTGCAGGCCGACGAGCAGGACGCGCAGATCGCGCTGCGGTTCATCCGGCCGGACCGGTCGATCGCGGTGAACGTGCAGCCCAGCGCCGACGCGGTGGCCGCCGAATCCGCCACGGGCCTGCGGGAACTGCTGGGCAGCGAACCGCGCCTGCGCGACTTCGTGCGCGGCAATATCAAGGCCCGCGAGCGCATGGTCATCCAGTATTCCATTGCGGGCCAGCTGAATCTGCTGGTCGTCGGCACCGATCATGCCGCCGAGGCGGTCACCGGATTCTTCACCAAGTTCGGTGACGGCGGCGTCGACATCACCCCGCTCACCGGCCTGACCAAGCGCCAGGGCGCGGCCCTGCTGCAGGAACTGGGCGCCCCGCCGAGCGTCTGGCTGAAGGTCCCCACCGCCGATCTGGAGGACGAACGCCCCGCGCTCCCCGACGAGGTCGCCCTGGGCCTGAAGTACGCCCAGATCGACGACTACCTCGAGGGCCAGGAGATCGCGCCCGAGATCGCCGATCGCATCGAATCCATCTACCTCATGACCCGCCACAAGCGCGCGGTTCCGGTGACGCCCTTCGACACCTGGTGGCGCGGGGAGTAAGCCCGCCGCCCGCGAAGGCCAGCCCCTGATTCCGGCGTGCTTTCGGCCGGAATCAGCCTCCCGCGAACGGGGGAAGCACGTCCACGCACGGCGTGAGGCGGGTGGTGTTGTCACGGGTGAGTTCGTCGCCGACGAGGAAGGCGCAGACCTTCAGCATCGGGGCGAGACCGGGGCCGTAGGTGGTGGCCAGGGTGTGGCGCAGGTCGCCGACGGTGGCGTCGGCGGGTAGGTCGAGGCGTTCGGTGTCCTTGCCGACGGCGTCCGCGATCGCGGCGAAATAGCGGACCTCAACCACCGATTGCTCCCATCGTCCGTTCCGGCGGCACGAAGCCCTCGGCGTCGATGCCGTGCCCGGCCCATTTGTTCCACATCGCGCCGCGCCACAGCGTGGCCAGTTCCGCGTCGGATACGCCCTCGCGCAGCGGGGTGCGCAGATCGTATTCCTGGTCGCTGAACAGGCAGGAGCGGATCATGCCGTCGGCGGTCAGCCGGGTGCGGTCGCAGTCGCCGCAGAACACGCGGGTGACCGAGGCGATGATGCCGACGGTCGCCGGGCCGCCGTTCACCTGCCAGAGCTCGGCCGGGGCCGCGGGATCGCGGCGGCCGACCGCGGTGAGCGTGAAGCGCGCGCCGAGCGTGTCCAGCAGTTCCGCGGCGGTGACCATATTGGCGCGCGCCCACTCGTGGTCGGCGTCCAACGGCATCTCCTCGATGAACCGCAGCTCGCACCCCTCGTCCAGGCACCACTGCAGCAGATCCGCTGCGCCGGAGAGCGTTTCGCGCATCAGCACGGCATTCACCTTGACCGGCGCCAGCCCCTCGCGCTGCGCGGCGCGAATCCCGGCCAGCACCGACCCCAGCCGATCGCGGCGAGTGAGGCGCGCGAACCCGGCCCGGTCGATGGTGTCCAGGGAGACATTGACCCGATCCAGCCCGGCCCGAACCAGCCCCTCGGCGCGATGCTCGAGCCCAACGGCATTGGTGGTCATGGCCAACGGCGTACCCGGCACGGCCGCCTTACAGCCCGCGATGATCTGCTCCAGATCCCGGCGCATGAGCGGCTCACCACCGGTGAAGCGCACCTCACCTATTCCCAGCTCCCGCACCGCCAGCGCCACCACCCGCACGATCTCCTCCGCCGAGAGCAACTCCTCGGCGGGGATCACCGGCAACCCCTCCTCCGGCATGCAATACGTGCAGCGCAGCGAGCATTTCTCGGTGATCGAGACTCGCAGATCACGAGCCACCCGCCCGAATCTGTCCACCAGATAGGGGGTGTCGGGTCGGCCATCCAGCGGGGGCCGCTTGCCCCGGATGGCGGGAATGCCCATTTCGACCACAGTCACGCGACCCATTATTGCCGTCCCGGTACGGACGTGCTTCGGAGGAAGCTACGAAGTGTGCTCGAGATGGCCCGGATTAGGCTGGCGGCATGAGTACCCGGCCCGCCACCGTCTCCGCCCGGTCCGTGGAGGACCATCGCGAGCGCGTCGAGGAGTTGTTGCGTCCGCTGGCTGGGCGGGGGGTGGAGGACGTGCCGATGGGCGAGGCACTGGGTCGCGTGCTCGCCACCGAGATGTATGCCCCGGTCGATCTGCCGGTGTTCCGTAATTCCGGGATGGACGGGTATGCGGTGCGGGCGGAGTCGGTGGCGGTGACGCCGGTGCGGTTGCCGCTGGCGGGGGTGGTGGCGGCCGGGGACGCGGGGCGGGCGCCGCTGCCGCCGGGGGCGGCGATGAAGGTGATGACGGGGGCGCCGATCCCGCCGGGGGCCGACTGCGTGGTGCCGGTGGAGGACACACGCGCGGACGGCGACGCGGTCGTTGTCGAACGCGGCCGCACGGCGGGCGATTTCGTGCGCGAGCCCGGTACCGATGTGCGGGCCGGTGAGCTGCTGGCCCGCGCGGGTACCCGGCTGACGCCACGGCATATCGCGGCGCTGGCCGCGGTGGGGCTGCCCGTGCTGCCGGTGCGGCGGCGGGTGCGGGCGGCGGTGCTCACCACCGGCGACGAGTTGCGGCCCGCCGGGTCGGAGCTGGGGCCGGGTCAGATCTACAACTCCAATGGCATCGCGCTGGCGGCGGCGCTGAGCGACAACGGCGTCGAGGTGGTGTCGGTCGAGCACAGCCGCGACGATCAGGAGCAGCTCCGGCGGCTGCTGGCCGCGGCGGTCGCGGCCGCGGACGTGGTGTTCACCTCCGGCGGGGTGTCCAAGGGCGACTTCGAGGTGGTCAAGGACGTATTGGCCACGCTCGGTGGGGAATTCGGGTCGGTGGCGGTGCAACCCGGTGGGCCGCAGGGGATATCGGTCGTGGACGGGGTGCCGGTGCTGAGCTTCCCCGGCAATCCGGTGAGCACCATGGTCTCGTTCGAGGTCTTCGCCCGGCCGCTGCTGCGCGAGCTGTCGGGCCTGCCGCCGGTGCCGACACACGATGTGGCGCTGCTGGATCCGGTGCGCTCCCCCGCCGGTCGCCGCCAGTTCCTGCGCGGGCGGACGACGACGGACGGGGTGGCGCTGGCCTCGGGGCCGGGGTCGCACCTGATCGCGGCGATGGCGCATGCCGACGTGCTGATCGATATTCCGGCGGAGGTCACCGACCTGGCCGCGGGATCGGTTGTGAAAGTGTGGGAGCTATGACCGAGCTGTCCCATGTCGATGCCGAGGGCCGCGCGCGCATGGTCGATGTGAGCGCCAAGGCCGACACCGCCCGCGTCGCCGTCGCGGCCGGGGCCCTGCACACCACGCCCGAGGTGGTGAAACTGGTGCAGGCCGACGACCTGCCGAAGGCCGATGTGCTGACCACGGCCCGCATCGCCGGTATCGCGGGCGCGAAGAAGACCTCCGAGCTGATCCCGCTGTGCCACCAGCTGGCGCTGTCCTCGGTGCAGGTGCACTTCGGCTTCACCGAGGACACCATCACCATCGAGGCGCGGGCGAAGACCAAGGGCCCCACCGGGGTCGAGATGGAGGCCCTCACCGCCGTCGCCGTCGCCGGTCTCACCCTGCACGACATGGTGAAGGCGGTGGACCCGGCCGCCGTGCTCAACGGTGTGCGCCTGCTGACGAAAGACGGGGGGAAGCACGGACATTGGGAACGAGCGGCCGACTCCGGCGATGCCGCCGCGAAGAGCGATGCAGCACACCGGCATTCACCGTCTCATCCACATCCCGAGGCACACAACACGATTCCCACCGAGGGTTCCCGCTCGGCGGTGGTCGTGGTCGCATCGACGAGTACCGCCGCCGGGACCCGGGTCGATAAGACCGGCCCGGTGCTTGCCCAATGGCTCACCGAGCGTGGGTTTTCCGTGCGCGGGCCGCTGGTCTACGCCGATGCCGATATCGCCGACGGGCTGGCCGACGCGCTCGATGGCGAACCGGGCCTGGTGATTACGACCGGCGGCACCGGAGCGTCGCCCACCGACGCCACGCCCGAGGCGACGCTGGCCGTGCTGGATCGCGAATTGCCCGGCGTGGCCGAGGCGATCCGGCTGCGCGGCACCGCGACCTTCCCGCTGGCCGCGCTGAGCCGCGGCGTGGCCGGGCTGTCCGGTCGCACGGTGATCGTCAACCTGCCCGGGTCGCCGGGCGGCGTGCGGGACGGAATGGCCGTGCTCGACCCGCTGTTGGATCATCTGCTGGCCCAGGTGGCCGGAGGAGGAAGCCATGAGTGACGACGCCGTGCGGCTCACCCGGATCGGTGACCAGCCGCTCGATCCCGACGAGGTCGAGAAGGCGGTGACCGGGCCGGAGCACGGCGCCGTGGTGGTGTTCACCGGCAAGGTGCGCGATCACGATGGCGGACAGGCGGTCTCGGCGCTGGAATACTCCGCGCACCCGCAGGCCGAGCAATTCCTGCACCGGGTGTGCGCGGAGGTCGCCGCCGCGTCCGGCCTGCCGGTGGCCGCCGTGCATCGCGTCGGCCCGCTCGTCGTCGGCGATCTGGCCATCGTCGTCGCCGTCGCGGCCCCGCACCGCGCCGAGGCGTTCTCCGTCTGCGCGGAGCTGGTGGACCGGATCAAGCACGAGGTCCCTATTTGGAAGCGTCAGCGGTTCGCGGACGGGATGTCGGAGTGGGTGGGGGCCTGCGGGTAGGTCCCGGCCAAGAGCATGCCGGGACCACAGGTGGCACAATCGAATTGATCCCGGCCTGCTTGTCGAATTGATCCCGGCGCGCTTTTGGCCGGGATCCCCCGCCTCATTCGCGGGCACCACGCACCCGGGCAGCCTCCCGCCCCGGGTTCGGATACAGTTCGCCCTGCCGCGATCCCGCGAGCTTGGCCCGGATGTGGTCGCGAATCACGATGGGCTCGTAGGCGATTCCGTCCGCGCCGATATGGCTGGGCAGGGTGGAGATGACGGCGTCCATATTGCCGTCGTGGAAGAACGCGGCCGCGCGGCGGCGGCGAACGGTGCCGTCGATCACCGGCGGCCTGACCCGGTGCAGGGTGGACAGCCAGCGGTCGTTGGTCAGCCGCGCGGTCAGATCGCCCAGATTCACCAGCAGCGCACCAGGTTCCGGCAGCACGTCGTGCCAGCGACCGTCGCCGCCGAGCACCTGGAGCCCGGCGACCCGATCGGCCCACAGCACGGTGACGAGGCCGAAGTCGGAATGCTCACCCATCCCGATCATCTCGCCGGTCTCGACCCGCGTGCCCTCCGGCAGCGCGTAATTGATCATTCGCAGCACGTCGTTGGAGTGATCGGTGAGCCGGTCGAAGAAGTCGGGCGCCACACCCAGGGCGGCGGCGAAAATGGTGGTCAGCGTCCGGGCCACCCGGGCCGCCTGCGCGAAATACGCCTGCACCGCCGCCTCGAACCCGGCCAGCTCCGGCCACACGTTGATCCCGTAATCCGCCTCCGACAGGGTGAGATCGGTGAACGACCGCGCCTCGACCCCGATATTGAACGCCTCGAAATAGTCGTTCATCCGCTCGCCGGATTCGATGCCCAGGCTCAGGCTCAGCGATTCGCTCCGCGGCGGGCTGTAGCCGCGATTGGCGCCGGTGACGCGGTATCCGTTCTTGAATTCGGCCGGGCGGCGGAAGAACTCGTCCATCGCGGCGGCCAGCCCCGCGAGCACCGGCTCCGGAATGCCGTGCCCGAGGATCTGCACGAAACCGACTCGGGCGCAGGCGGAATCGATCTCGCGTACCACGCGGGCGCGCTCGTCTTCGCTGCCGCCGGTCACCTGGGCGGCGATATCGACGACGGGTACTTCGAACGGTTCAGACGGTGAGTTCGTCATGGGATTCTCCTGTGACGGTGGCGGTTTCGGGAGACCCGCGGCGCGCGAAGGCCCCCACGCGAGAGTGGTTGAACACCAGATTCAACAGAAACGAGGAGGCGGCCGCGAGCGTGATGCCGCTGTCGAGCAGGATCTGCGCCGCGGGCGGGAAGCGCTCGAACATGCCCGGCGTCAGCACCGGAATCAGCCCGACGCCCACCGATACCGCGACGATCGCGACATTCACCCGGTCGCCCAGGTCGGCCTTGCGCAGCGTGTCCACCCCGACCACCGTGATCGTCGCGAACAGCACCAGCCCGATCCCGCCGACCACCGGCCCCGGAATCGCGGCCACCACCGCCCCGAATCGCGGAACCAGGCCGAGCAGCACCAGGATCGCGCCGCTCACCGCGGTCACGTACCGGCTGTACACGCGGGTGGTCGCCACCGCGCCGACATTCTGCGTGAAGAGGGTGTCGACGAACGAGCTGAGCACGCCCGCCAGCACCGCCGACAATCCGTCACCGGCCAGCCCGCGCGCGATATCGCCGCGCCCCAACGGTTTTCCGGTGATCCGGCCGATCGCCAGCAGGCTCGCGGTCGACTCGGCGAACACCACCGCGATCGCCACCGTCATGGACACGATGGCCGCGATCGGGAATTGCGGCGCCCCGAAGTAGAACGGATGCGGCACCCCGAACCAGCCCACCCCCGACACCCCGTCCAGTTGCAGCAAGCCCAGCGGAATCGCCAGCAGCACACCGGCGATCAGCGCCACCAGCACGCCCAGCTGCGACCACAGCCCGCGACCGAGACAGATGAATCCGAGCGCGATGGCGAGCACCGTCGCGGCCAGCCCGATCCGGGCCGGGTCGGCGAACGACGCCGCCTTGGCGTCGGAGCCCACGATCAGGCCGCCCGCCACCCCGATCAGCGAGATACCGACCACGGTCAGCACCGTGCCCGACACCAGCGGCGGGAAGAACCGCACGATCAGCGCGAACGGCCACGCCAGCAGCACCCCGGCCACGCCGCCGACCAGCATCGACCCGTACACCGCGGGCAGCCCGTACTGCTTGGCGATCAGGATCATCGGCGTGAGCGCCACGAAGGTCGCCCCGCACACGATCGGCATCCGCGCGCCCACCATCCGGCCCACCCCCAGGCTCTGCACCACCGTGACGATGCCCGCGACCAGCAGATCGGCGCTGATGAGAATCCCGATGGTGGACCGGTCCAGGCCGACGGCCGCGCCGAAGACCAGCGGCACCGTGATACATCCGGTGTACATGATGAGCACGTGCTGGATGCCGAACAGCAGCAGCGGCCCGACCGGTAACCGGGTGTCGACGGGATGCGGTGTTGTCATGGAGACTCCCTGGAGCGCAGGAGGGGCCGATCATTCTCACGGTAAATCACCCGACCGGGGGCGGGTTTTGTCCGGAAGGCCAAACCGGCGGCCGGGCGACGCGCCGGATTTGTCGCGGATACAGGTCCGGACCCGCCCGGGGTGAGCCAGAGTGAACGATGACGGATCGTCTACCGCAGGAGTATCCATGACCGATCTGAACGGCAAGATCGTGCTCGGCCCGAACCAGTACGGCAAGGCCGAGAACCGGGTGGTGCGCATCTATCGCGACACGGCCCGGCACGAGATCCGCGACCTGAACGTCTCCTCGTGCCTGCGCGGCGACTTCGACGCCGCGCACGTGAGCGGCGATCAGGCCACGGTGCTGCCCACCGATTCGCAGAAGCAGACGATCTACGCCTACGCCAAGACCCACGGCGGCGGCAGCATCGAGGAGTACGGGCTGGCGCTGGCCCGGCATTTCGTCGACGACATCGAGCCGGTGGACTCGGCCCGCCTCGAGATCGAGGAGTACGCCTGGCAGCGCGCGCAGGCGGGCGGCCGCCCGCACGACCACACCTGGACGCGCACCGGTCCCGACGTGCGGATCGCGGCGGTCACCGTGGCCGGTACGGGCGCGGCGCGGCGGGAGTGGGTGATCGGCGGCATCAAGGATCTGGTCATCCTCAAGTCCACCGGTTCGGAGTTCGCGGGCTTTCTCACCGACCCGTTCACGGTGCTCGAGCCCACCCACGATCGGGTGATGGCGACCAGCCTGGTGGCGCGCTGGCGCTTCGCCGCACCGCCCGCCGACTGGGACGCCGCCTACGCCGGGATCCGCGCCGTGCTCATCGAGCGGTTCGCGCAGTTGCAGTCGAAGGCGTTGCAGCAGACGCTGTTCGAGATGGGGCGGGCGGCGCTGGCGGCGTATCCGTGCCTGGCCGAGATCCGGCTGTCGGCGCCGAACAAGCATCACTTCTCCTACGATCTGGCCCGATTCGGCATCGAGAACGCGGGCGAGGTCTTTCACGCGGACGACCGGCCCTACGGGCTCATTCAGGCGAGCGCGCTGCGCGAGGACGCCCCCGACGCGGGAATCGCCTGGGACGACTACACCGGGGCGGTCTAGCGGACCGCTATATCGGGCGGTCAGGCCGGGAGCGCGCCGGGCCGGGACCGCGCCCGCACCGCCAGATACAGGTCCAGCCGATCGTCGAGGCGGCCCAGATCGCGCCCGGTGAGCTCCTCGACGCGGCCGATGCGGTAGCGAACGGTGTTGAGGTGCAGGTGCATTCGGTCGGCGGCCTGCCGCCAGGAGCCCGCGCAGCCGAGGAACACCTCCAGGGTCTGCAACAGCTCCGCGCCGGTGCGCTCGTCGTAGTCGACCAGCGGCCCGAGGACCCGGTCGGCGAAGCGGCGCTGCAGCTGATCCGGGATGGTGGTGAACAGGCCCACGGCCGAATCGACGTCGGCGACGCGCACATCGACCGGCTCGTCGGCGGCCACGCTGGCCGCCGCGACCGCGGAAGCGGCGGTGCCCGTGGCGGATTCGCCGCCGCGGCAGGCGCTCACGCCGACCCGCAACCGGACCTCGCGCAGCGCGGGGGCGAGCCGGATCAGGCGGCGGCGCAGCTGGGCGGCGATATTCTGCTCGGTGCCGCGGACCCAGGCGATGATCCGTCCGTCCGCATCGACCTCGGTTGTCGCGCCGGGCAATACGTCGTGCGCGATGGCCCGCAGCGCATCTCGGCCCGGGCCGCCGCCGGACCACTGTTCCGGCTTCGTCACCGGATCGAAGGCGACCGCGACCATCGGACCGGACGCGGCGTCCACCGGCGACCGGTCGCGCTCCCACGTCATGCGCAACAGTTCGAGGCGCCGCATCCGGTACAGTTCGGCGATCGCGGCCAGGTCGGCCCCCAATTCGTCCGGGTCCTGCTCGTCGGTCGCGCCGCGAATCACCAGGTACCACACCGAGAGTCGATCCCCGAACCGGCCGCCGACCGGCCACACCGCATAACCGCCGGGCAGCGACAGGGGCAGCCGGGACGCGGTGGCCGCCGCCGCGACGAGCGCGTCGATCCGATCGTCGGACAGCGGCTCGGTGCCCGCCACCGGCATCCCGGTCGCGGTCAGCAGCCACACCGAAATCCCGCAGTCCCGGGCGAATTCGTCGATCAGCGCGGCGATGTCACGGCCGTCGGCGACCGCGCTCAGCAGCCTGCGCTGCCGCGCCATCCCGGATTTCGCTCGGCGCAAACGCATGTCGGCGTTGCGACCGGCCAGGTACTCGATCATCCGGCTGAACGGGACGCGCTCGGGCACCTCGAGCAGCGGCAGCCCGTGGCGGGCGCAGGCCGCGACCACGTCCGGCGGCACCCGCCCGTGCAGCGACATCCCCGCCGCCACCGCGACGGCCCCGGCCCGGGCCAGCAGGCCCACGTAGCGGTCGCTGTCGTCCGCGTCGTGCCGCCAGACCAGCCCGGTGCACACCAGGGCGCCCGGGGTGACGAACGGCGTCGGATCGGGCATATCGGTCACGCAGATCCGGGCCACGGGCCGCTCCAGCGCCGCGGTCGCCCCTCCGAGTAGCCGCAGGCCGAGCGGCTCGGCCAGCATGTCCCGTACCAGCACGGCGCACCTCCGGTGATCGGTTCGACTGTGTCGTCACCGTAGAGCGGCGGTATTTCCGGCCCGTTTCGTCCGTGTCACGCCGGGCGGCAGCCGATCGCGCTACTCGGCGGGGTCGTCGGTGAATTCGCGCGGCACGTAGCGCCACACGCCGAGCAGCGCGCGATCGTCGAGCGGGTCGGGCGCGGTGTGCACGGTGTCGCGGAGGCGGGCGGTGGCGGCCTCAGTGTCCATGCCGGAACCGATCAGCACCAGCGTGCTCTCCCGGGCCTCGCCCCGGCCCCAGGCCGACGGCTCGAACACCACGTGCCGACCGACCATGTGCAGCACGAACTTTCGCCGCTCGCCGCGCACGCCGAAGGCGGTGCAGCCCTTGGCGCGGAACAGGCCGGGCGGCGGGTCCTCCAGGAAGCCGACCAGCCTGCGCGGGTCCAGATCCGTTGTGCTGGTGAAGGATACGCTGTCGTAGCCGTCGTGCAGATGGTGGTGGCCGTCGTCGTCGTGGTGGTCGTGGTCGTCGAGCAGTGCGTCGAGGCTGAGCTGCTCGGCGACGGGTGCGACGTGCTGCTCCGGCGGGTCGAACAGCAGGCGCGGGTCGGGGCGGCCGTGCGTGGTGGCGTGCACCGGCACCTGGCCCACCAGATCGCCGATCTCGCGGCGCAGCCGGTCCAATCGCTCGGCGGGCACCCGGTCGGCCTTGTTCACCAGGACCAGATCCGCCAGCCGCAGGTGGGTCGCGAGCTCGGGGTGCCGGGCGCGGCTGTCGTCGAAGTGTTCGGCGTCGACCACCTCGATCAGGCCGCCGTAGCGGATGTTCGGATTGTCGGAGCCGATCACCATGCGAATGAGGTTGCGGGGTTCGGCGAGTCCGCTGGCCTCGACCACGATGACGTCGATGCGGTTGCGCGGCTGCGCCAGCCGGGTGAACATCTCGTCGAGCTCGGTGATGTCCACCGCGCAGCACACGCACCCGTTGCCCAGCGACACCATCGCGTCGACCTGCCCCGCCACCAGCATCGCATCGATATTGACGGCCCCGAAGTCGTTGACCACCACGCCGATCCGCGCATCCCGCCGCCGCAGCAGATGGTTCAGCAGCGTCGTCTTCCCGGCCCCGAGAAACCCGGCCACAATCAGAACTGGAATGCGCCGACTCACCCGGCCACCCTACCGTTCGCGCATACGGCCGATCGGCGCGACCTACTTGGAGAAGGCGTTGTAGGCCGTCGCCACCAGCGTGTAGGCGAGGTTGATCAGCTCCGGCGGAATGGTCGCGTCGTTCATGCCCAGCGTCTTCGCCAGCGGAAGCAGCAGCTGCATGGCCGTGGTGACCAGGGTGCTCGCGGCCGCGGAACCATTGTCGCCCTGGGTCCCCGGCGTGGTCATCGGCGTAGTGCCCTGCTTACCCGGCATGGACGCGCCCGGAACCCCCGGAACGGAGGTATTCGGCACAGAACCGTTCTGACCACCGAGCGCGGAACCATTCTGGGCTCCCGGCGTATAAGCCCCCAAGGCATTCGGATCGATACCGCCCGACTGCTGACCCGGAACACTCCCCCCGGGAGCCACCTGCCCCGATCCACCCTGCCCCAGATTCGCCTGCCCAGGCTCGACCTGCCCAGCACCCAACTGCCCCGGCACGGATTGCCCCGCACCCGACTGTCCCGGAACCACCTGCCCCGCACCGGGCTGCCCCGGCGCGGCCTGCCCCGCACCCGACTGACCGGGAGCAATCTGCGCCCCACCGGGCTGTCCCGGAACCGCCTGACTCGAACCCGACTCCCCCGGAACCACTTGTCCCGCACCCGGACCCGTCTGTCCCGCACCGAGCTGCCCCGGAGCCGACTGCCCCGCACCCGACTGGCCGGGAGCAGTCTGCGCCCCACCAGGCCGCCCCGGAACCGCCTGACTCGAACCCGACTGCCCCGGAACCACTTGTCCCGCACCGAGCTGTCCCGGAGCGAACTGACTCGAACCCGACTCCCCCGGAACCGCTTGTCCCGCACCCGGAGCCGACTGTCCCGCACCCGACTGGCCGGGAGCAGTTTGTGCCCCACCAGGCTGTCCCGGAACCGTCTGTCCCGCACCCGTTTGTCCTTGGTTCGCCGACCCCTGGCCCTGGTTCGTTCCGGGGACCGAGCCGCCCGTCCCCGACTGGTCGGCCCCACCGGCACCGCCGTCGGCCGACCCGGTCGACAGCGGCGGCACCTTCGACTGTCCCTGGGTGCCCTGTGCCTGGCCGTCCGGTGACATTGTGCTCGGCGCGGCCTGGAACTGGTTGGTCGGCGGGGCGCTCGCCGTGTTCTGCCCCGGGGTCTTCGCGCCGTTCGCGGAGCCCGAATTCGGGCTGCGGCCCATCAGATTGTCGACGGGCGGCTGGCTCGGGGCGCCGAGCAGGTACGAGGCCAGCCCGGTGGTGATGGCGATGGCGTGCCGGATCTGACCGTCCTGGTTCTCCAGGGCGGTCGCGTCGTCGGCATTGGCCCCATTGCCCATTTCCACGAACACGTCGGGGACCTCGGTCAGCGCCGGGCCCGCGATGTCGTTGCGGGGCATCAGCCCGTCCACCGCACCGGCGTAATCGGCCGGGGTGAATCCGGCCGTCCGGTAGGCGTCGCGGACCGCCTTGGTCGCGGCCAGCCCGGCGCCCGACTGCACCTGGCTCGCCTTCTCGTCCGCGGTCGGCAGCTGCGGAACGATGAAGTGGAAACCATGATCCTGCGCGGGCGCACTGTCCGCGTGAATGCTGATCGCGACGTCGGCGCCGGACCGATTGGCGGCGGCGGCCCGCTCGTCGACGCAGCCGCCCCAGCCGGTGTCGTCCTGGCGGCTGAGCACGACGCGCGCGCCCAGCGTCTCCAGCGACTGCTTGACCAGCTGTGCCACATTCCAGTTCACGGTGTGCTCGGGCACGCCGTGCACGGTGGTCATACCCGTGGTCTGGCACGGCTTCGTCCCGCCGTAGCCGTTGGCGACCTGGCGGTTCATGTCTTCGGTGTGGTTGGGGCCCTGATGCCCCGGATCCAGGAACACCGTCTTCCCGGCAAGCTTGGTCGACACCTCGGGTGTCGCGGGGGCGGCGAGCGACATCGCCGGGTGCAGCCCGGCGGTGGTGGCCACGGCCGCGGCGGTGGCGGCCACGCAGAGGATGATGCTTGGTTGCTTCATGTGCGGACGGCGTACCCCGAAGGGACGCCCCTCCCTTCCCACTAGTAACACCAAACCCAGTGGTTCACTCTGGCAACGTAAGCATCAGGAAGCAAGTCCCGTTACCGAACAGTTATTCGTGTCGGGAGCCTCCGCGGATGGGCCAGGCGGGCAAAATCCGGTCGCCGTCGACCCGAATCCGCAGCGTATTCAGCGGACGTGCCGCGAGCCCCCGCGCCACGGTCCCATCCAGATGGAAACGACTGCCGTGACAAGGACAGATGATCAATCCGTTGGCTACCGACCCGCGGCGGGTTGGGTGACGCGAATCAGGCCCCGAGCGGGAGCTGACGCAGCGAGCGCAGCGCGTAGTGCACCCGGGTCTTCACCGTGCCGACCGGCACCCCGAGGTCGGCGGCCACGTCGCGGTAGGCGCGATCGCGCAGGATCACCTGGACCACCGCGTCGCGCTGCGGGCCGGGCAGGCGGGCGAGGAGCTGGTCGACCAGCAGGCCGTCGGTCAGCGAGTCGGTGAAATCCGGTCGGGCCCAACGCAGGTCGACCGAGTCCTCGACGAGATCCCACCCGGCCTCCATGGGCCGCGCCGCGCGCATCCGGATGATGTCGGTGAGCACATTGCGTTCGATCGACAGCAGCCAGGTCCGCACGCTGCCCCGATCCGGGTCGTAGGTGGCGCAGCCGCGCCAGGCGCGCAGCAGCGCCTCCTGCACGGCGTGCTCGGCCAGGCCGGGATCGCCGAGGCGGCGCGTCGCGCGCCAGTGCAGCAAGCCCTGCTCGGCGGCGAGCACCTCGGCGAGTCCTCGATCGGTACACAGTCGGGCGCACCGCGGGGCGCAACCGTCCGGGGCGACGGGCCGTAGACCACTCATACCGGGAATATCGCCGCGGCGCCCCGGAACGACATCGCGATCGTGCCCCCAATTCCGGCGGGCCGATTTCGCCGAATCGGCCACGCGGCGGCCGGATTCTGGTAGACCCACCTGCGAGGACGACCTGATCGAGGAGGACCGTCGTGCACGCAGGCACATTCGCGCTCGCGGGAGCCCTGGCGTCCGCGGTGACGCTGCTCGGATCCGGGATCGCCGCCGCCGATCCGGCGCCGAGCATTCCCGCCGACGGGGTCTACCGCGTGGGCATCGATATTTTGCCCGGCATCTACCAGGCGCCCGGGTCGCCGGACCCGAACCACGTCTGCGGGTGGCAGCGGCTGTGGAAGATCATGGGGCCGGGCGACGACCCCGATCCCAACCACTACGTCATCGCCAGCGACTTCACCCACGTCAATCCGGTGCGGGTGCTGATCCGCCCGAGCGATGTGGGTTTCGCGACGGCCAACTGCGGCGGCTGGGTGCTGATGCCCGCCCCGCCGTCCACCGGGTCCTACGGCCCGGGCGGGCTGTTCGGCAGCGAGTACTGAGCGCCCGGTGAACGGCGGGCCGGCGCTCCGATCGACCCGATGTTAACGCTCACAATCACTCCGTGTACTGTCCGGCTCGTCCCAGGAGTACCGACACCGGAGGTCGCGACGATGCCGCCTGCCATCACCCGCCGAAAGCTGGCCGACGGCAGGGAGATTCTGTACTTCGATGCAGATCCCGGCCAAGAGCACGCCGGGAACATCGGGAGCGGGACGCACGCCGGGAACATCGGGAACATAGTGCGGACCGCCGAGGACACGCGTGATCTCCCGCGGACGACCACGCATTCGCAGACGCGGTTCGACCCGCTGCTCGGTGAGTGGGTGGTGATCGCCTCGCACCGCCAGACTCGTACCTTCCTGCCCCCGGCGGATCTGTGCCCGCTGTGCCCGTCGACGCCGGAGCGGGCCACCGAGGTGCCCGAATCCGATTATCAGGTGGCGGTTTTCGAGAACCGGTTTCCGTCGCTGTCCACCGATCACGCGAATTTCGCTGCCACGGTGGAGGGTTCGCCGCTGACGCCGCTGCGCGACGGCTTCGGCCGCTGCGAGGTGGTGTGTTTCACCAGCGACCACGATTCCTCGTTCGCGCAGCTGGATCCGGCCCGGGCGCGGCTGGTGGTGGACGCCTGGGCGCACCGCAGCGCCGAACTGGCCGAGATCGACGGTGTGGCACAGGTGTTCTGCTTCGAGAACCACGGCGAGGAGATCGGCGTCACGCTGTCGCACCCGCACGGCCAGATCTACGCCTATCCGTTCGTCACGCCGCGGGTGGCGAAGATCTCGGCGAATGTGGCGGCGTACCGGAACTCGCACGGCGGCAACCTCTTCGGCGACCTGCTGGCCGCCGAGCGCGCGGCCGGGCTGCGGGTGGTCGCGGCCAACGAGGAGTGGACCGCCTTCGTCCCGCCGTTCGCGCGCTGGCCCTACGAGGTGCAGCTGTTCCCGCACCGCCGGGTGGCCGACATCCCCGAGCTCGACGACGCCCAGCGCGACGCCTTCGCCGAGCTGTATCTGAATGTGCTGCAACGGTTCGCGCACCGCTTCGACACCCCGATGCCCTACATCGCCGCCTGGAACCAGGCGCCGACGCCGAAATCCGGTCTGGCGCGCGACGATTGGTGGCTGCACCTGCAGCTGTTCTCGATCCGCCGGGCGGCGAACAAGCTCAAGTACCTGGCCGGTTCGGAATCGGGCATGCAGGTGTTCATCAGCGACACCACGCCGGAGACGGTGGCGACGGAACTGCGGGAGGTGCGGTGACCGGCGGAGTGTGGGTGGCGCCCGGGCGCGTCAACATCATCGGCGAGCACACCGACTACAACGACGGCTTCGCGCTGCCCATCGCGCTGCCGCAGGTGGTCACCTGCACGGCGGAGCCGACTTCCGATGGGCTGGTGCGGGTTTCGTCGCGCCAGCATCCCGGCGAGGAGATCCGGGTGCCGATCGCCGGGCTCGCCGACGCCGCGGTGACCGGGTGGGCGCGGTATCCGCTCGGCGTGGTGCACGAGTACGCCGCGCGCGGGCACGCGCTGCCCGGGGTGGCGCTGCGCCTGGACGGGGCGGTGCCCGTGGGCGCGGGACTGTCGTCGTCGGCGGCGGTGGAGTGCTCGGTGGCCATCGCGGTGCGCGACCTGTTCGCCCCGGCGGTGGCCGACGCCGATCTCATCGATATCGGCCGGGCCGCGGAGAATTCGTACGTCGGCGCGGCCACCGGCACCCTGGACCAGTCCGCCTCGGTGCTGTGCACCGCCGGGCACGCGCTGTTCCTGGACTTCGGCAGGGGTGAGCACGCGCAGGTGCCGTTCGATCTGACCGCGACCGGGCTGGAGCTGCTGGTGGTCGACACCAACACCCCGCACCAGCTGGTCGACGGCGGATACGGGCAGCGCCGCCGCGAATGCGAGCAGGCCGCCGCGGCGCTCAGGGTCGGCTCGCTGCGCGCGATCACCGAGCCCGCCGCGGTGGAGCGGATCGCCGATCCGGTGCTGCGGCGGCGGGCCCGCCACATCGTCTCCGAGAACGCCCGGGTGCTCGCCGTCGTCGAGATGTTGCGCGGCGGCGGCGATCCACGCGCGATCGGACCGATCCTCGCCGCCGGGCACGCCTCGCTGCGCGACGACTTCGAGATCTCCACACCGCAATTGGACGCCGCGGTCGACGCCGCGACGGCCGCGGGCGCGTACGGGGCGCGCATGGTGGGCGGCGGTTTCGGCGGCAGCATCATCGCCCTCACCGACACCGAGCGCACACCCCTGGTCGTCGAGGCGATCGAGAAGCGCTTCCGCGCAGCGGATTTCGCCGCGCCCCGCACCTTCGTGGCGGTGCCGTCGGCCGGTGCCCGCCGGATCGGCTGAGGCGGGAAGCGGACCTCGGTCCACCCGCCGGACCCGGTGAGGTCCCTCACAATCGGAGTACCCTCCGCGTCGCGAAATGCCGCCGTCGCATCGATTACCAAGCGTTTGCCGATGCCATCGAGACGGTGTCGGACACCCCGGCATCCCCCCAGAAAGAGGGGGTCGTAGCCGGAGGGTGACTAATTCCCGATACCAACGGTAACGTGAACATCCGTCCCAGACAGTTGCTTCCGAATGGCCGAGATGCGCTTGGGCGGCCGACTAGTTACTCTCGGGTAGCATCGTTGCTCGTCCCGAATTCCCAACGCATTCGTCACCCGTTTCAGGAGGCGACGTGTCGCATTCTCGCTTCGAATCCCTGGGCGCTTATCTGCCCGAAAAACGAGTCACCACGACCGAATTGGTATCGCGGCTGAAAGAGCCGCCCGCCTTCGATCTGGAAAAGATCACCGGCGTGGCGGAACGGCGCGTGCACGACACCTCGCCGGAGCGCTACGAGGACTCGTTCACGCTGGCACTGAAGGCCATCGACGACTGTCTGTCGAGGTCACAGTACTCGGCAGGCGACCTGGACGTGATCATCTCCACCTCGATCACGCGCAGTAAGCACGGCACCAGAATGTATATGGAGCCGTCCTTCGCCAGCTCTCTGGCCAAGCACATCGGCGCCGGATCCGCGATTACCTTCGACCTGTCCAATGCCTGCGCCGGAATGCTCACCGGCACCTACATCCTGGATCGGATGATTCGCGCCGGAATTGTGCGCAACGGATTGGTGGTCAGCGGCGAGGCCATTACTCCGATCGCGGATACCGCGGTCGAGGAAATTTCCGAGAAATACGATCTGCAATTCGCCTCGCTGACCGTCGGCGACTCCGCCGCGGCGGTGGTGCTGGATCGGTCGGTCGACGAGAACGACCGGATCGAGTACATCGAGCTGGTGACGGCGTCGGAGTTCTCGCACCTGTGCCTGGGCATGCCGAGCGACAAGACCGCCGGGCCCGCGCTGTACACCGACAACCGGAAGATGCACAACGAGTCGCGGTTCCTGCTGTGGACCGATACGCACCGGATGTTCTTCGACAAGCACGGCGGCAGTTTCGCCGACGAGAAGTTCGACTACATCATCCACCATCAGTTCGGCGCGGCCGCCATCCCGTACATCAACGCGATCGCCGAGCGCGAGTTCGGCGCGCCGATGCCGCCGGATCTGAATGTCATCTCGAAGTACGGAAACACCTCCACCACTTCGCATTTCATCGTGCTGCACGATTACCTGAGCCGCCAGGAGATTCCGTCGGGGTCCAAGGTGCTGATGGTTCCCGCGGCGTCCGGCGTGGTCGGCGGCTTCCTGTCCACCACCATCTCGTCTCTGAAGGTTTAGGGGGTTTCCGTCATGGGTGTGCGTATCAAGGCCACCGGCATCAGCCGCGAGGACGACTCGTACAGCATCGTCGATCACAGCGGCCGTGCCGCGCGGCGCAGCCTGGAGCGGGCCGGGGTGCGGCCCGACCAGGTCGGCGTGCTGATCAACGCGGGGGTGTTCCGCGACAACAACACCGTGGAACCGGCGATCTCGGCGCTGATCCAGAAGGAAGCCGGGATCGGCCTGGACTACGGCTTCGGCGATCCGCGCTCGTTCTCCTTCGATCTGATGAACGGCGCTGTCGGGGTGTTGAACGCGGTGCAGGTGGCGCAGTCGATCCTGGAGACCGCCAGCGCGGAGCACGTCGTGATCGTCTCCGGCGACACCCACCCGTCGCTGACCCGGTCCGCGGCCGACGAGCAGTTCCCGTACGCGACCTCCGGCGCCGCGCTGCTGCTCGAATACACCGACGCGCCAGAGGGTTTCGGGCGGGTGCACACGTTCACCGGCGAGGGTTCCCCGACCGAGGAGGCGTTCGTCGACACCGCCACCATGGGTGCCGCGGGCCGCACGCTGATGACCGTCGAGCGGGACGCGGACTTCACGCAGCGGCTGCTGGATGTGGCCGCGGGCGTGGCGCGGGCGGCGCTCGAGGAGGTGGGCGAGATCGACCCGGAGACAACGATTCTCATCGCCTCCACGCCGACCACCGAGTTCCCGCGCCTGCTGGCGGACACGCTCGGCATCGCGGAGGTGCGCACGCCGGACCTGTCCGCGGGCGACCCGCACACCGCGTCGCTGCCGCTGGCCTACGACCGGGCGGTGGCCGAGGAGTCACTGCGCGGGTTCTCCCGGATCCTGTTCGTCGCCGCGGGTGCGGGGCCGTCGGCCGCGGCGGTGCTGTACCGGCTGCCGGAGCTGGCCGGGGCGCGGGCGTGACCACCGCCACCTACTGGCGGGCCGTGGACCGATTCCGCGCGGTCGTCGCCGCCGATCCGGACCGGGAAGCCGTGATCTTCCCGGCCGGACGGCCCCGCGACGGGCTGCCCCGCTATCGGTATCTGACCTACCGGGAGCTGGATCGCTGGTCCGACGTCATCGCCGAGAAGCTCACCGCCGCAGGGGTTTCGAGTGGTACCCGCACCATCGTGCTGGTGCTGCCGAGCCCGGAGCTGTACGCGATCATGCTGGGGCTGTTGAAGATCGGTGCGGTGCCGGTGGCCATCGATCCCGGTATGGGCCTGACGAAGATGCTGCGCTGCCTGCGCCATGCCGACGCCGAGGCGTTCATCGGGATTCCGCAGGCGCATGCGGCGCGGGTGCTGTTCCGCCGCTACTTCAAGGGCATTCGGGTTCCGGTCACGGTGGGCCGCCGCTGGTTCTGGGGCGGGCCGACGCTGCGCGGCTGGGGCATCGAACCGGTCGCGCCGCTGCCGGAGCGCGCGCCCGCGCCCGATGCGGATCCGCTGCTCATCGCGTTCACCACGGGCAGTACGGGTCCGGCCAAGGCGGTGCAGATGACGCACGGCAATCTGTCGGCGATGGTCGATCAGGTGGACGCGGCCCGGGATCGGGTGCCGCCGGAGACGTCGCTGATCACCTTGCCGCTGGTGGGAATTCTGGACCTGCTGCTCGGATCCCGCTGTGTGCTACCGCCGTTGATCCCGAGCAAGGTCGGCTCCACCGATCCGGCGCACGTGGCCGACGCCATCGACCGGTTCGGGGTGCGGACCATGTTCGCCTCCCCCGCCGTGCTGGTTCCGCTGCTGCGGTATCTGCGGTCCACCCGATCGAATCTGCCTACGCTGCACAGCATCTACTCCGGCGGCGCTCCGGTCCCCGACTGGTGTATCGCCGGGCTGCGCGAGGTACTGAACGAGGACGTCCGGATCTTCGCCGGATACGGCTCCACCGAGGCGCTGCCGATGTCGACCATCGAATCGCGGGAGCTGTTCGACGGTTTGGTGGAGCGCGCCCATCGCGGCGACGGCACCTGCATCGGCCGCCCGGCCGAGCACGTGCGGGCCCGGATCGTCGCCGTCACCGACGATCCGCTGCCCACGTGGGCGGATGTGCAAGCGCGCGAAGGCGAATTGCGAGCCACCCGCGGCATCGGTGAGCTCGTGGTGTCGGGTCCGAACGTGAGCACGCGCTACTATTGGCCCGAGAGCGCCAATGCCACAGGGAAGATCGTCGATGGCGACACCGTGTGGCATCGCACGGGCGATCTGGCGTGGATCGACGAACAGGGCCGGATCTGGTTCTGCGGGCGTAAGAGTCAGCGGGTGCAGACGGCGGACGGTCCGTTGTTCACGGTGCAGATCGAGCAGGTGTTCAATACGGTGGCCGGGGTGGCGCGCACGGCGCTGATCGGTGTCGGCCCCAAGGGCGCGCAGCGACCGGTGCTGTGCGTGGAGCCGAAGCCGGGCGCGGACCGGGCGCTGATCGAGGTCGCGCTGAAGGCCCGCGGCGCCGAATTCGAGCTCACCGCACCGATTTCGGAGTTCCTGTTCCATCCGGCGTTCCCGGTCGACATCCGGCACAATGCCAAGATCGGCCGCGAGCAGCTGGCGGCCTGGGCCACCGAACGGACGGAAGCGGCGGCGGCGCGATGAAAACCACTGCACTGCGGGCGATTCCGATTCTCGGCTGGCTGTATCTGGCGGCCGGGCTGGTGGCCTGCGCCGCCGATCGCACCCCGCGCCACCGAATCCTGCGCGCGGTGTGGTGGATCGACGCCGTCCTGAGCACCGTCGTGCACGCCGCGCAGATTCCGGCGGCGCTGCGGGCGGCCGACCGCGCGGGCCGCTCGCGCCGCGAGGCCGCGCTCATGACGCAGATCTTCGGTCTCACCTGGACTCGGACGCAACAGGAGGCACGATGAAGGCACTGGTCACCGGCGCGTCCGGATTTCTCGGCGGCGCCCTGGTCCGGCGGCTGGTCCGCGACGGCGACCACAAGGTCGTCGTGCTGGCCCGGCGCACCAGCAAGCTGCGCGATCTGGCCGATCTCGACGGCGTCGAGATCGTCTACGGCGACCTGGCCGACGAGGTGTCGCTGGCCCGCGCGGCCACCGGCGTGGACGTGGTCTTCCACAGCGCCGCCCGGGTCGACGAGCGCGGCACCCGCGACCAGTTCTGGGCCGAGAATGTGCGCGGCACCCGGCGGCTGCTGGAGTCCGCGCGCCGCGCGCACGCCTCCCGCTTCGTGTTCATCTCCAGCCCCAGCGCGCTGATGGATCGCCGCGGCGGCGATCAGCTCGACATCGACGAGTCGGTGCCCTACCCGCGCCGGTACCTGAACCTGTATTCGGAGACCAAGGCCGCCGCGGAGCGGTCGGTACTCGCCGCCGCCACACCGGATTTCGTGACCTGCGCGCTGCGACCGCGCGCCATCTGGGGCGCGGGCGACCGCACCGGCCCGATCGTGCGGCTGCTGGGCCGCACCGCGGCGGGCACGCTGCCGGATCTGTCGTTCGGGCGCGCGGTGTACGCCTCGCTGTGTCACGTGGACAATATCGTCGACGCCTGCGTCAAGGCGGCCGCGTCCGAATCCGTCGGCGGCAAGGCGTATTTCATCGCCGACGCGGAGCGCACCAACGTGTGGGAGTTCCTGGCCGAGGTCGCGGGCGGCCTCGGCTATCCGCCGCCGAGCCGACGGCCCGATCCGCGGGTGCTCGCCGCCGCGATCACGGCCATCGAAACCGCTTGGCGCATACCATTTATCGCGAAGCGGTGGTCGCCGCCGCTGTCGCGGTACGCGGTCGCGCTGCTGACCCGCTCCGCCACCTACGACACCTCGGCGGCCGCACGGGATTTCGGCTACGAGCCGATCGTCGACCGCGACCGGGGCCTGGCCGAGTTCCTGGCCTGGCTCGACACCGAGGGCGGCATCGCCGAACTCACCCGAGACCTGTGATCCTCCGCGAGAGAGGCCGATCATGAGCACCGTCTTCCGTCGCCGCATCTCCCCCACCGAGCTGATGTACTTCCCCATGCGGGACATGGCTCCGCCGTTCCTCATGCAGCTGATGTTCCGGGGCGAGGGCGCCCTCTCGGCCGCCGAACTCCAGCGGGCCGTCACCGTGGCCGCCGCGGCGTGCCCGGGGGCGCGCCTGGTGCGCGACGGCGCCGACTGGGTGGACAGCGGCGTGCCGCCCCGGGTCCGCGAGGTCACCGGGCACACACTGAACTACCCGCGCCTGGAAGAGGATTCGGTACTCACCAGCCCGATCGGCCCCACCCCGGACACCACCTGCGAGGTGCTGCTGCTGACCGGTCAGGCGATCGTCTTCCGGGTGTTCCACGGCGTCATGGACGGCATGGGCATGGTGCAGTGGGCCACCAATGTGTTTCGGGTGCTGCGCGGCGAATCACCGCTGCCCTACCCGGATCCCGTCGCCGACGCCGAGCTGGTGCGCCGCGTCGGCGCGCCGGGCCGCCCGACGCCGATGGTGCCGCGGTTCCGGGCCGCCACCGGGCACGGCCGCCAAGACCCCGGGCTGGCCCGGCATCTGTTGCGGCACCGCGTGATCGAGTCGACCGGCCCCGGCGCGGTGGCCCGGGTCGCGGCCCTGCTCGCCGAGACCACCGGGACGGTGTCGCGGATCATGGTCCCGGTCGATCTGCGCCGCCACGATCCGGAACTGCGCTCGACCGCCAACCTCGCGCTGCCGCTGTTCCTCGATGTGCGGCCCGGCCAGAGCTGGGAACAGATCAACGCGGACAAGCGAATCGGGCTGCGGGAACGACGCGAGCTCAACCAGATGGCGTCCAGCGGCCTGGCCATCCCGCCCGCCGCGGGCCGCTCGCTGCTGCGCACCCTGAACTGGCTGGGTGCGCGCTCGGGCCGAAACCTGGCCTCGGCCACGGTCTCCCACATGGGCCGCTTCGATCTCGACGAGCTGACCGTGCCGGGCTTCGCGCCGACCGGGGTGTGCATTCTGCCGCAGCACAGCGTGGCCATGCCGCTGCTGTTCGGCATGGTGGAGGCGGGCGGGCACACCCACCTCACCGTCTCCGCGCGCAACGGCCGCGGCGTCGAGCCGCGCCTGGAGGCCCTGCTGGACCGGATCGCCTCCACCCTGGCGGCCGAACTGCCGCAGCGGGCTTCGGTCGCGCCATGAGACGCTGGGCCGGGGCGGTGGCGGCCCGCCCGAAGCTGGTGATCCTCGTAGCCCTCGTGCTCGCCCTGGGCTTCGGGCTGTTCGGCGCGGACGTGCAGGACCGGGTCAGCGCGGCCGGATTCTCCGATCCGGGCAGCGAGGCCGCGCTGGTCGATCAGGTCGTGCGCGCCCGGATCGGGCCGCAGAATCCCGATGTCATCGCCATCTACACGGTTCCGGACGGGCAGAGCCTCACCGATCTCGGGCCGCGCGTGCAGCGGGCGGTCGCCGACGTCGATCCGGGGCTGCTGGCGCATCGCGTCGAAACGTATTGGAACAACGTCCCACCGCGCCAGGGGTACTTCCGCTCCGCCGACGGGCGGCAGGCGCTGGCGGTGGTGTACGCGGCCGGTGACGAGAATCAGCGCATCGCCGCGTATCGGAATATCGCTGCGGCGCTGCGCGTTCCGGGCGTCGAGACCCGGTTCACCGGGTACAGCGCACTGGCGGACGCCATTACCGTGCAGTCCCGGCACGACCTGGTGGTGGCCGAATCCGTCTCGCTGCCGGTCACATTGGTGATTCTGGTGCTCGTGTTCGGCGGGCTGGTGGCCGCCGCGCTGCCGGTGCTGGTCGGCCTGCTCGCGGTGCTCGGGTCGCTGGGCGCGGTCGGGCTCATCGCGCGGGTGACCGAGGTGAGCGTGTTCGCGGTGAACATCGCCTCGCTGCTCGCGCTCGGATTGGCCATCGACTACGGGCTTTTCGTGGTGAGCCGGTTCCGCGAGGAACTGGCCGCCGGTCGCGCCGCACCGGAGGCCGTGGCCCGCACCCTCGCCACCGCCGGTCGCACCGTGGGCTTCTCGGCGCTGCTGCTGGCGTGCGCGTTCGCGGGCACGTTCGTGTTCCCGCAGGCGGTGCTGCGCTCGCTGGGCTTCGGCGCGATCGCGGCGGTGGCGCTCGCGGCCGTGCTGTCGCTGACCGTGCTGCCCGCCGCGCTGGTGCTGATCGGCCCGCGCATCGGGAAATGGAGTTGGCGCGCGGACGCTTTCGAACGCGGCGAACGGCGCGCCGCCCGCTTCTGGGGTCGCGTGGTGGCGGCCGTGATGCGGCGGCCCGCGGTCGTGGCCGTCGCCATCGGCGCGCTGCTGCTGACGCTGGCGAGCCTGCTCGGTGGGGTCCGGCTGGGCGATGTCGACCACACCGCGCTGCCCGCGGGCAGTGCGGCCCGCACCACCGTGGACGAGCTCGCCGCCCACTTCCCCGCCGCCAACAGCGGTGCCACCGTGCTGGTTTCGCGCACGGACGGCACGGCTCCGACCGCCGCCGACGCGGATCGGGTCGGCGCGGAGATCGGCGGTGTGCGCGGGGTGCACCAGGTGCTGCCAGTAGGCCGCGATGCCGATGTCGTGGTGCTGCACGCCGCCCTCGACGTCCCCGACCGCTCCGAGCCCGCCACCGAGATCGTCACGCGGATAAGAAATCTCGGGCTGCCCGGCATCGCGCTGCGGGTGGGCGGGGAATCCGCGGCGACGGTCGACAGCGTGCATGCCATCGTCTCGCGCATGCCGCTCATGATCGCGGTGATGGTGGCGGCCACGCTGCTGCTCCTGCTGCTCGCCTTCCGCTCGATGGTGCTGCCGATCAAGGCGGTGCTCATGGCATTCCTCAGCCTGGCAGCCACTTTCGGCATTCTCACGTGGATCTTCTACCGCGGCCACCTGGCCGGGATGCTGGCGGTCAGCGTCGGCCCGCTGTCGGCGGGCATGCTGGTGCTGATCATGGCCGTGGTGTTCGGGCTGTCCACCGACTACGAGGTGTTCCTGCTGTCGCGCATGGTCGAGGCGCACCACGCCGGGGCCGATACGGCCGAGGCGGTGCGCACCGGCATCGTGAAGACCGCGCGGGTGATCACCGCGGCGGCGACCCTGCTGGTCTTCATCACCGGCGCGTTCACGCTGTCCCCGCTCACCCCGATGCGATTCCTCGGCCTCGGCATGATCATCGCCCTGATCATCGACGCGACCCTGGTCCGCATGCTGCTGGTCCCGGCGCTGGTGAAGCTGATGGGCCCGGCCAACTGGTGGATGCCGGGCCGCCGCGCACCGCAGTCGGTGCGGGTGGTCGAACGGGAACGCTTACCCCTCGGGTAATCGACCGGCGCGCCCGCGTGGGGCAGGCTCGTGGTCATGATCGATACCGACGGGACGACGCTGTTCCACCAGACCATGCCCTTCACCGAGAAGCTGGGCGTCGAGGTCCTCGAACACGGGCGCGAGGTGGTACGCAGCCGCCTTGCCTGGGACGAGAGCCTGTGCACGCTGGGCGGCGCCCTGCACGGCGGAGTCCTCATGTCCCTGGCCGACGCCACCGCCGCGGTATGCGCATTCCTCAACCTGCCCGAGGGCGCACAGGGAACGACGACCGTCGAATCGAAAACCAACTTCCTGCGCGCGGTACGGTCCGGGCACGCGGTCGCCACGTCGCGGCCGCTGCACGCCGGGGGGCGGTTCATCGTGGTGGAGACGGAGATTCGCGACGACGAGGGCAAATTGGTCGCGAAAGTGACTCAGACGCAGGCGGTGCTGTAGCGGCACGCCGGAATCATGATGTAGAGCTAGTGAAATTCGCTGGTGCGCACGGCAACTCGGCCGAGATTGCGGCGTTCCGCAACCAGATCCAGAGCAGAAACCACCTCAATAGCCGGAAATACAGTGACACGCGGCCGAATCTGACCGTCACCCAGCAGCTTCCAAAGCTCGGTGCGATACTCGGCGATCACCTCCGGTACGCTGCGGGCGAGCAGCCCGACGGAGAACCCGGTGACCGTCTTCAGTTCCGGCAGCAGGCTGTTCACCTCGACCGCACCGCCGCCCGCGCTGTAGGCAACGAGTCGGCCGTGCGGGTTCAAGGTGGCCACGGTGCGCGCCAGCAGGTCTCCGCCGACGCCGTCGAGCACGACATCGACCGTCTCACCCCAGTTTTCGGCATACGTCACCACCGCGTCCGCCCCGCACTCGCGCAGGAAATCGGCCTTGTCCACCGATCCGGCCGCCGCGAGGACACGACCCGCGCCGAGCGCGCGGGCCATCTGCACCGCCAGGTGACCGCTACCGCTCGCCGCGCCGGTAATCAGAATCGACTCGCCCGCAGCGAACCGCCCGGCCCGCAGCGCACCCAGCGCCACAAGGCCGCCGCGCACCACCGCGAGCGCGTCCACGGCGGCCACCCCGTCGGGAATCTCGGTGAGCAGGGCCGGAACCCCCAGCACGTACTCGCCGTACGCCCCGGCCATCACCACCCCGCCGACCCGAACGCCCAGCCACGCTTCCGGCACCTCCGACCCCACGGCCACGACCGTGCCGACCACCTCGCCCCCGGGCTCGTCGGCCGTGCCCGCCCGCACCATCCGCACCAGGCCGAGGTGGATACCCGCCAGCTCGGTGCGAATCAGCACCTGCCCCGGACCGGGCGTCGGGCGCGGGGCCTCGACAACCTCGGGGAGCGCGGAGAACCGAATCTTGTACACGGGCAATGCCTTTCGAGAGGATTCGGCCGGGTTCGGCCGCACAGAACGTCACGGCGAGCAGACGGCTCGCCCGGGGCGCGGTATCAGCAGCTGTTCCGCGGAAGCATCCCCGCCTCCTTCCTAAAACTTACAACGGACGTAAATTTAGCCCGAGGCTATCCGATGCGTCAAGAGCATTTTTACCACGGTGGTAAACTTCCCGTTCGTGACCATCGAAGCAGGACTGCGAGAGACCAAGAAGCGGGAAACCCGCCAGTCGATCTCCGACCACGCCACCCGCCTGTTCATCGCCCACGGCTTCGAGGCCACCACCATCGCCGAGATCGCCGACGCGGCGCGAGTCGCCAAAAAGACGGTCACCAACTACTTCCCGCGCAAGGAGGACTTGGCGCTCGACTACCACAACGAATTCGCAGCCTCACTTGCCACCACCGTCACGGCCCGCGCTCCCGGCGAATCGGCCCTCACCGCCCTCCGCCGCGAATTCGACCGCGCCGCAACCGCTTACGAAGCCGTAGCAGGCTTCACCAGCCCCGGCTTCTGCCGCATGATCACCAACAGCCCCACCCTCACCGCCCGCCTCCGCGAACTACACGAACTCCGCGAACAGGCACTAGCCCAAGCCCTCCCCGGCACCGAACTAACCCGCCGCGCCGCCGCCACCCAACTCGCCAGCGCCCATCGCCTGCTGTTCCAACGCGTCCAAGAACTCACCCTCGAGCGCAGGTCTCGGCAACGGATCGCCGATACCGCCCGAGCCGAGGCAACTTACATCTTCGACCTCCTCGAGCCCGCCTTGGGCGACTACGCCATCGCTTGATCCAGAAAGCCCCTCACCGCCCCGCGCCGAACAACCCACGCAGTCCCAAACACCCAGCATCCCCACATCGTCCCGGCACCAGCAAGTACCACATTGTCCCGGCGCGCTTTTGGCCGGGATCGCACGGAATTCCGGCCAAAGCAAGCTGGAATGACGGGGCGCGCCTTCGATCCGTCCGGCGCGAGCATAGAGTGACCGCATTGCAACGGTAAGAGTGTGGTCAGTGATAGCTGGTCCGCGCAGCCAATTGCCGCTGAGTCAAGCCCGCGCCCTTACGTTCGGTGGCAATCGCTTGTCCGACATACTGGCCATATCCTGGCGTACCTCGGCGTCAGGCAGTCGCGAGCGCGTCGTAGCGATACCGGAATTGGTCGGCATCGTCACCGGAGGCGCTGGTGGCGGCAGTTCGTACCGGCTGTAGTTCGGCGACCAGGCGGGGGGAGTTCACCGGCCCCTCCAGCAACGGTAGTGCGGCCAGCCCTTCCGTCACTGCGTTGCGAGTGTCGCCGAGTCGGGCCAGCGATGCGGCGAAGTACGCTCGGTAGGATGCCTCATCACGAGGCTTACTGCCCTCGGTGCCGATGCTTTCGCGGTAGATCGCGGCAGCCTTGTAGTGTTCACCGAGGTAGCTCCTGGCCCGAGCCTCGATCGATCGAATTTCCGCGGGGGTGACGAACAACAGTCCCACCGGGTCATCGAGATCATCGAACCCGCGGTCGGTTTCTCGCCATGCGCGAGCTATCGCGTGTTCCGCCTCTCGTGCGTCACCGAGCGCCGCGTAGGCGACGCCTTGACGCGCCGACAACATCGCGTGCAGCCGGGCCGATCGAATATTTCGGCTGAGATCGGTTGCCCGCAAGGAGAGTTGAATGGCCTCGCGCACCCGACCGAAGTAGGAAGCCTGCCATTGCATACCGTCGACGATGTCGGTTATTCGCGCTTCGTCCCTGCTCCGCTCCGCGTATGTGAGGGCCTCGGCGTAGCACTGCCGGGCGACACGCTGATTGCCCGAATCGAAGGCCAACCAGCCCGCGCATTCGACAAAACGGGCCGTCACCGCGGCCAGAGCAGAACCTATCCGTTCGTTGTAGCTTCCGGTCTCCAGCAACCGCCGTGACAGCGCGTACTGCTGAAGGGCAGGCTCGAGGAGTCCGCCGCTGCCGTATTCGTTGTCATGCGCCCACAACTGATCTGCGGCCTTGGTCAGATAGTCGATGTGGACGTCGCCCACCGTCTGCGGCGTCGCAGCGGACGCCAGCACGTCGGATGCGGCGACGGATAGCAGTGCCGTGCCGAATACTGTCAGTCCGAATTCCCTGCGGTTCACGTCATCGGCTCCTTCGCTACCCCTGCTTTCGATGGTGCCTGCGCCCGAGGTTCCGAGCAATGCGGGCAGCAGTGCGGAGCGCGGGACACCCAGTGCGTCGGCGGCTCGGGTCAGCTCTCGGTAGTCGTAGAGGGTGCCGACTTCGCCGCGCTCGACGCGCCCGGCGTGGCTACGCTCCCAGCGCAAGAGCACGCCGAAGTCGGCCTGAGACAGGCCGATCGCCTTGCGAACCAGCGCGAAGGCAGCTCCGGGTTTCTGTTCCGCGAGCAGTCGTCGGAACTCCGGTGTGTCCCATTCGAACATGCTGGCCTTGCCGGTCATGTCCGCCCCTCGACCTCGTTGTATCGGCTCGCGTTCAGCGTATGCCGAACGTCCCGGGTCCGGCCGGTCAACGGCAGATACTGCGCATCATCGACGCGCCGTTTCATGCGTCGCAGCCCGCGGCTCCGCCGACAAAGCTTGGGACAGAAAGGCCCCCGAGCCGGACATTCGCGCCGTGCCCCGGACCCTCCGGCATCGAGGCCACACCTTCGACCGACCAAGAGGCTCGAGATGGCAACAGCAGCGGAGTCCGCAGTACTCGGAGTTCTCACGCCCGGCGGATTGCTGACCGCCGACCAGATCATGCAACAGGCCCAGCTGACCAGTTGGAGCGCACGGCGCGCGATCAAACAACTAGAAAGTCGCGGACTGATCATGGCCACGCCGTACCAGGCGCGCTGGTCGATCACCCCTCGTGGACAGGCCGCATGGCGGTCCAAGGGCAGGCGGCAGATCCCGTGACCGACTTCGGCCAGTTCGGATTGCTACTGCTGGCCTGCCTCGCGGTATCGGCGCTCGTGTACGCAGTCATCACGTTGTGGCCGCAGCGGATTCCGAAAGAACGCTCGGTGCACGGCATTCGGGAACGGATCGAAGACGAAGATCGTGTGGAGTGAAATCGACTGGCGTGGGGTGAAACCCGACTCGGAAGGTCCCGTCTTGTGAAGCATCACTGGCCCACTTCATGCCCGGTTGGCCGAACGATAGCCACGTCCCAGTTGGGGCGAAGGTCGGTGCAATGCCCAGGCTTGTGACGAATTCCTTACGGCCCCGGCGCGGCGCTGTCTAACTCGGGGATCGGCGGCGAGGATCGAGGGATGACATCTACTACGACGATTCTGGCCTGAGCGCATGCGGGTTCTGCTTACCGGCGCGGCCGGATTTATCGGATCGCATGTGTGGCGTGCGCTGCTCGAGGCTGGGGACGAGGTGGTGGCTGCCGATCTGATGTTGGCGGCTGCCCATGGGTCGGGGGCGATGCCGCCGGATGGCGTCCATTGCATCGATGTTCGTGATCCCGAGGCGGTGGCCGGGCTGCTGCGGGGGGTCGAGGTGGTGTGTCATCAGGCCGCGGTGGTTGGTGCGGGGGTGAGTGCTGCCGATGCGCCTGCCTATGCCAGTCACAATGATCTCGGGACCGCCGTTCTGCTCGCGGCCATGGCGGAGGCGGGGGTGCGCAGGCTGGTGCTGGCATCCTCGATGGTCGTGTATGGCGAAGGGCGGTATCGCACAGCCGATTTCACCGTGGTCGAGCCTGCGCATCGCTCCCCCGACGATCTGGCTCGCGGGCATTTCGAGCACCGAGACCCCGCCACCGGGCAGCCCCTGACTTGGGCCCCTATCGACGAGGACAGCCCGTTGCGGCCGCGTAGCCTGTACGCGGCGAGCAAGGTGGCGCAGGAGCATTACGCGGCGGCTTGGGCGGCGGCCACCGGTGGCACCGTTACCGCGCTGCGTTATCACAATGTGTATGGCGACGACATGCCCAGGGACACACCGTATTCCGGGGTCGCGGCGATCTTCCGATCGGCGCTGGAGGCGGGTGAGTCGCCGCGCGTTTTCGAAGATGGTGGCCAGATGCGCGATTTCGTGCACGTCCGCGATATCGCCGCCGCCAATGTGGCCGCGGTGCATCGGCCGCTGCCGGGATTCACGCCGCTGAATATCGCCTCCGGTACTCCGATCAGCATCCGCGAGGTCGCCGATCTCCTCGCCCGCGCCCACGGCGGAAAGCCGCCCGTCGTCACCGGTGACTATCGGCCTGGCGATGTCCGCCATATCGTCGCCGGTCCCGAAAGGGCCCGCAAGCTCTTGGATTTCACCGCGGCGATCGCTCCGGCCGAAGGGCTCGCCGAGTTCGCCACCGCGCCACTGCGAGCGGTCTCCGGAGCGGGTGCGCCCGAATGGCGGTGACTCCCCGGGACCGCAGGCGGGCCAAGTACGTAGTAGAGAGTTCTCCTCGTGATTCCGGCGTGCTTTTGGCCGGAATCTGCTCTGCCGCAGGTGATCCCGGCCAAAAGCACGCCGGGATCACGAGAAGGGCTTCGCCTGACCGGGAGAACCGAGAAGGGCCTCTGCCAACCGGTTACGGCTGTGGCCGGTGCCCCGGGTCGAGCAGGGGAAGGCGGATCTCGAAGCGGCAGCCTACTTCTCGGTTCACGGCGGTGATCTCGCCGTGGTGGGCTTGGACGAGGCCCGCCGCAATCGCCAGGCCCATCCCACTATTGCTGCCGATATCGGTGGCTGCCGGGGAGCGGGCGGCCGAACCGCGGTAGGCGACCTCGAAGATGCGGGGCAGGTCGTCGGCGGCTATGCCGGGGCCGGTGTCGTCGACGCGGGCCCAGGCGTGGTCGGGGGCGATGCCCGCGGAGATGTCGATGCGGCCGCCGGGCGGGGTGTGCTCGATGGCATTGGCGACCAGGTTGGTCAGCACCCGGGTCAGCGCGCGGTCGCTGCCGGATACCGGGATCTGCGAATCCGGTTGGCGCGCAGCCAGTGTCACCCGGGCGCGGGCGGCGGTCGGCTGGGTGGCGGCGGCCACCTCGTCGATCAGTTCGCGCAGATCCAGCGGTTCCAGGGCGAGCCGCAGGGCGCCGGAATGGATCTTCGACATCTCGAACAGGTCGTCGACCATGGCGGAGAGCCGGTTGGTGTCCCGCACGATCTGGCGGGCGTAGCGGTCGACGGTCTCGGGACTGTCGATCACCCCGTCCACCAGGGCCTCGCCCATGGCGCGAATACCGGCCAGCGGGGTGCGCAGATCGTGGCTGACCCAGGCCACCAGGTCGCGGCGGGCGCGTTCGGCGGCCCGCTCCTGCTCCAGCATCTGCCGCTCCCACACGGTCTTTCGGGCCTGGGCGCGGCCGAGCACGATCGCGGCGGGCACCGCGACCGCCGTGACGACCGCGAGCACCCAGATGATGCGCTCCAGTTCGTGGGTGAACATCAGCCCGCTCACCGCGATCACCCCGGCCAGCGTGGCGAGCGTCGGAATCAGCACCAGCACCACCATGCTGGTGGTCAGGCTGCGGTTGTAGGTGAGGCGCATGGCCAGCGCGCCCAGCGCCGTCACCGGGACCGAACCGGCCAGGGCGTAACCGATGAGGGCGAGCGCGTCAGTCGGCATCGTCGGCCTCCGTGCCCGGACGGCCCCAGGCGTAGCCGCGGCCCCACACGGTCTCGATGCGGTGGGCCGCACCGAGTTTGGCGCGCAGCCGCTTGATGTGCACGGTCACCGTGGACTGGTCGCCGAAGCTCCAGCCCCACACCCGCTCCAGCAGTTCGGTGCGCCCGAAGACGCGCTGCGGGTTGGCGAGCAGGAAGGCCAGCAGGTCGAATTCGCGGGCGGTCAGCTCCACCCGCTGACCGTCGACCAGCACCGCCTGCGCGTCCGGCCGCAATTCGATGGCGCCGCTGCGCAATACCGGCTCGGACGCGGGTTCGGCGCGGTGCGCGCGGCGCAGCACCGAGGCCACGCGCAGCGCGAGTTCCCTAGGGCTGAACGGTTTCACGATGTAGTCGTCGGCCCCGGATCGCAGGCCCAGCACCCGATCCTCCTCCTCGCCGAGGGCGGTGAGCAGGATGATCGGGGTGTCCGGGTGCGGCCCGGACCGCACCGTGCGGCACAGGTCGATGCCGTCGGGCGGCGGCATCATCACATCCAGGATGGCGAGGTCGATCTCGTTGCGCGCCAGGACTTCCGCTGTGGCCGGGCCGTCGGCGGTCTCGACCACGGTGAGCCCGTCGCGTTCCAGGTAGCGCCGCACCACCTCCCGGACCACCGGGTCGTCGTCGGCCACGAGAATGCGCATGCCGGTCACCAATTCGTCATGAGTAGATGGTTGATCAACAGCGCCGCGACCGCCTGGACCGCCAGCCAGGCGCGGGCGGTGCGGCGGGGCAGCAGGGCGGTGGCGGCGAGCAGCCACATGTCGAACGGCAGCCAGACCCGTTCCGTCTCGGCCTTACTCAGCCCGCTGAGGTCCGCGGCGAGAATGGCGACGGCCCCGACGGCGGCCAGCAGCGCGGCCGGGTCGACCGATTGCCGCCAACCATCCAGTCGCGCAGTGATTTTCGTCGCCTCCGGTACCCGCACCAGGCTCGTGACGGCGAGCCCGCCCACCACTCGATGCGCGGCGGCCGCAACGGCCGGGCCGACCGCGCACACGGTCGCGGCGAGATTACCCCACACCCAATAGGAATACGGGCGCACCGAGGCGATGCCCTGGTAATACCGTTGCACCACCAGGTGATAGCCGTCGAGCCACCAGAAACCGGCCGCCGTGAACGCCGCGACCACCAGCGCCACACCGATCAGCGCGGGCACCGCCGCCCGGAAGCCCCGCGCCAGCAGCACGGCCGCCGCGGGAATCACCATGAGCGTCAGGCCGTAATTCAGATACAGCCCGAAGCCGAACAGCAGCCCCGACGCCAATGCCGCACCCGCCCAACCGGTCCGCTGCCGGGTGGCGATCGCCAGCAACGCCACCGCCCACGCGGTGACCCCGGCGAAGAAGGCGTCCGCCGAGACCGCGATCCATACCGCCGCCGGTGCCAGCACCAGGAAAGGCAGTGCGGCGCGGGCACGTTCGGCCGCACCGAGCGCGATGAGCGCCACCGGCACCGCGACCGCCGCGCTGCATCCGACGAGCACGCACAGCCAGGCCGCCCACGCGCCGCCGCCCAGGCCGATCCGGTCCAGCAGCACGAAGGTCAGCAGCGCCCCCGGCGGATGTCCCGAGACGTGGGTGGTCCACGAGTCGGGCTGGAAGTCCAGGATGCGGGCGGAGAACCCGCGGAGCATGGCGGCGATGTCGTGCACGCCGCCGACCTCGTGCAGATACTCGTCGCCCCGGATCAGCCGCCCGGCGAAACCGACCCGCCATCCGTCGATCATGGCCAGGGCGAACGCCCATGCCACCGCCGTCACCCAGGCCAGCGGGAGCAGCCGCGGCCACGGCAGCCGCCGGGCCAGGCCCGGTCCCGCCCACACGACCAGTGCCGCGAGGGCGATCGCCGGGCCGGTCCCCCACCCGACGTGCGGGCCCCAGATGCCGAAGATGGGCGCGGCCGCCGCGTACACGCGCCGGACGAATTGTTCGCCTCGGATTTGCGGTACCGCGAAAGCGACGGCGACCAGCACCGCCGCGGCCGCCGCGCACACCAGATCGGCACGACGGCCGGACCGGCGCGCCGTCCGGTCGAGAATTACCTGCTGCACGGCGTCAACCCTAGGCCGCCGGGCCCGCACAACCCGGGTTATCCACCGTTTCTCCTGCTCTCGTCATACTTTCGTCATCGGTTCGCTCGGCCGAAAACGGCGGTCGCGGGCTTACGGTCGACTCCGTGACCGATGCACACGACGCACGGGACCTGACCGTGATCATCCCGTGCCACAACGAAGCCGGAGCGTTGCCAGGGGTCCTCGCCGCGGTTCCCGCCGGGTACCGGGTCATCGTGGTGGACAATGCCTCCACCGACGATACGGCGACCGTGGCCCGCGCGGCGGGCGCGACCGTGGTGGCCGAGCCGGTGCCCGGATACGGATCGGCCGTGCACGCGGGCGTCCGGGCCGCCGACACCGCCCTGGTTGCCGTGCTGGACGGCGACGGTTCCATGGACGCGGGTGAAATACCGTACCTGCTCGGCGATCTCGATCCGGGCGTGGACATGGTGGTCGGACGGCGGCGGCCGGTCGGCGCGCGCGCCTGGCCCTGGCACGCGCGGCTGGGGAACCTGCTGGTGGCCGGGCTGGTGCGCCACCGGCACGGGCTGCCGGTGCACGATATCGCCGCGATGCGGGTGGCGCGCCGGGATCGGCTGCTGGCGCTGGGGCCGCTGCATCCGCGCTCCGGATACCCGCTGGCGCTGCTGATCGGGGCGGCGCGGGCGGGATGGCGAATCGTGGAGCGCGACATCAGCTATCGGCCGCGCACCCACGGGGTGTCGAAGGTGTCCGGCTCGGTGCTCGGCACCGTCCGCGCGGTGCGCGACTTCTGGAGTGTGCGATGACCATCGAGGCAACCATGCTGGTGATCGCCAAGGCGCCGATCGCCGGATTCGCGAAAACCCGTCTCTCCCCGCCCTTTTCGCCGCAGGAAGCGGCCCGGCTGGCGGCCGCCGCGCTGCTCGACACGCTGACGGCGGTGCGCGACAGCGGCATTCGGCATCGGATGGTGGCCTGGACGGGTGAGCTGGAGCGGGCCGAATGTGCGGCGGAGCTGGCCGAGGCGCTGGCCGATTTCGAGGTGGTTCCACAGCGCGGCGACGGCTTCGGCGCCCGGCTGGCCAATGCGCACGCCGATGCCGCCCGCGCCGGACTGCCGGTATTACAGATCGGCATGGACACCCCGCAGGCGGGTCCGGACCTGCTCGCGGACTGTGCGACGGCGCTGCTCGACAGCGGCGACACCGTGCTCGGGCCCGCGACCGACGGCGGCTGGTGGGTGCTCGGCCTGACCGATCCCCGCCCGGCCCGGGTGCTGACCGAGGTACCCATGTCCACCGATACCACCGGGGTACTCACCCGAAGGGCCCTGTCCCGCTGTGGTTGTCGCGTCGGCGATCTGCCCGAGCTCTCCGATGTCGACACCGTCGCCGATGCGATCGCGGTGGGCGCGGAATACGACGGCCGCTTCCCCCGACTGCTCGACCGGCTGTACCCGCCGCGGTTGCGGACGACCGATGCGGGCCTGCTCGCGGATACCCGGGTGCCGTCGTGATCCGGCTGCGGCGCATCCCTCTCGACGATGACCTCCTGCTGCCGAAAAGCATTGCGGCACAGATCTCTCCGGCTCGCTCCCGCGCGGTGGCGGCCCGCGTGGGCCTGGTCCTCGGCCTGGCCATCGCGGTCTGTTTCCTCACCGGCCTGATCAGCCACTGGATCCAGCACCCACCCGCCGGGTTCTACTGGCCCGCCCGCCCGGTCTGGCTGTACCGGTTCACCCAGGGCACCCACGTAATATCCGGCGTCATCGCCATCGCCCTGCTCCCGGTGAAACTCTGGTCGGTCTTCCCCCGCCTGTTCGCCCGCCCCCTGCTCGGCAACCCCCTGCATATGCTGGAACGCGGCTCGATCGCAATCCTCATGGGCGCAATAATTTTCGAGCTGGCCACCGGTTTGCTGAATACCGCCCAGTGGTATCCGTGGCGCTTCTTCTTCACCACGACCCACTACGCCATGGCCTACGTCGCCATCGGCGCGGTCGCGGTGCACTTGGCGGTGAAGCTTCCTGTCATCCGTGCTGCCCTGAGCCGTCCACTGTCGGAACGAGAGCCGGAGCAGGACGGGTCTCGATCTCGGAAGGAACCGAAATCACCTGCCGCGCGGGGTATTTCACGACGAAATCTGCTGGGGATCGCGGGGGGCGGCGCCGTCGTCGGTGGCTTGGCGGTGGCGGGGCAGGCGGTGCCGTTCTTGCGCTGGGTTTCGGTGTTGGCGGCGCGGACCGGGGATGGGCCGCAAGGGGTTCCGGTCAATCGAGCGGCGGTGGAGGCGGGGGTCGAGCGGGCGGCCAAGGATCCGGGATATCGGTTGCGAGTGACGGTGGGGGGAAAGGCGCGGGAGTTCGGAATCGAGGAGTTGCGGCGGATGACGCAAACGGGGGCCGATCTGCCTATCGCGTGCGTGGAGGGGTGGAGTGCGGGGGTGCACTGGAGTGGAGTGCGGTTGCGGGATCTGCTGGGCGCGGTGGGTGAGTATCGCGGCGGCAGTGTGCGTTTCGGCTCGCTGGAGCAGGGTGGGCTGTATCGGGAGTCGGTGCTGCCGCATCCGCATGTGGTCGACGACGCGACGCTGGTGGCGCTGCGGCTCAATGGGGAGGAGCTGAGCCTCGACCACGGCTATCCGTGCCGCTTGATCGCGCCGAACCGGCCGGGAGTGTTACAGACCAAATGGCTTTCGCGCATCGAGGAACTGGCATGACGATCGTTCGAGTACTGCTCGCGCTGGCGGGCGGCTGGGCCGTCTGGTACGGCGCCAGCCTGCTGTGGCCCATGACGCCCACCGATCTGCGCAATGTCGCCCTCTGGTTCATCGGCGGAATCCTGCTGCACGACGCGCTTTTCGCGCCGCTGTGCGCGGCGCTCGGCTTCGCCGCCCGGCGCACACTACCGTCGGCGTGGTGGACACCGCTGGCCTACGGCGCGGCCTGCACCACGACCCTGCTCCTCATCGCCGTGCCCGTGATCGGCCGCGAACACGCGCTGCCGAACAACCCATCGGTGCTGAACCGCCCGTATCCGTGGGGCCTGGTGGCGGCGCTCGCACTGCTGTGGTCGCTTGTCGCACTGGACATTCTGCGCCGCCACCGCGCCCGGCGACCCTCCGCCCCGACTACAGCGCGGATTCCAGCGCCGCGATGAGGCCCACCGCGCGCGGATCCTCCGCTGCCTCGACGATATTGTTGGTGACGTAGGCGAAGGCGAGACCCCGTGTGGGATCGGCGAATCCGAGGGATCCGCCGCGGCCCGGATGGCCGAAGGAGTGCGGCCCGCCGAGGATGAAACCCTCGCTCGGCAGCATGTACCCGCAGGCGTACCGATCCGGGATCATCGTCACCCGGTCGATGCCCGCCGCCTGCTCGGCGGTGGCGTCGGCCAGGGTCTCGGCGGTCAGCAGCCGCACGCCGTCCACCTCGCCGATCAGCGCGGCATAGATCCGGGCCAGCCCGCGCGCGGTGCCGATGCCGTTGCTGGACGGGATCTCCGCGGATTGCACTGCGGCGGAGGTGAAGTCGATATCGGGATCGGTCACCGCGAACGCGCGGTTGAACAGCGAATCCGGATCCTGTACCGCCGCCACCAGCGGCCGCAGCTCCTCCGGCACCGCCTCGAGCGGGACGCTGCTCAGGTCGAGCTTGGGCGCGAAGACCAACCGCGCCACCCGATCCCGCTCGGAATCCGGCAGGCCGATGAAGAAATCGGCCCCCAGCGGGCCCGCGATCTCCTCGGCCACGACCCGGCCCACCGACCGCCCGGACACCCGGCGGATCACCTCGCCGACCAGCCACCCGAACGTCCGCCCGTGGTACCCGTGCGCGGCGCCCGGCGTCCACACCGGCCGCTGCGCCGCCAGGGCCGCGACCATCGGATCCCAGGCCAGCGCGTCCTCGACCGGCACCGGTCGGTCCAGCGCGGGCAATCCGGCACGATGCGCCAGCAGCCAGCGCACCGGAATCTCCTGCTTGCCCGCCGCCGCGAACTCGGGCCAGTACGACGCGACCGGGGCGTCGAGGTCCAGCACACCGCGCTGGGCCAGCAGATGCGCGGCCGTGGCGGTGACGGCCTTGGTCGCCGAATACACCAGGACCATGGTGTCGCGCTCCCACGGCCGCCCGGTCTCCGGATCGGCCGACCCGCCCCACAGGTCCACCACGGGCCGCCCGTCCCGATAGACGGCGACGGCGGCGCCGATATCCCCGTGTCGCTCGAAGTTCTCGGCAAACGCCGCACGCACCGGCTCGAATCCCGGGGCCACCGTTCCGTTGATCGTCATGCCTTCATCGAACACCGCCGCCACCACCGTGATTCCGCATCTCGGCGTCCGGCGATCCGCCCATCATGCGCAGCATGGGAATTCCGCCGGTGCGGACGAAGCGAAGGACCAGCAGCGCGGCCAGGATCCCGAAGACGATGTTCAGCCAGGTGGTGTAGTTCCAGCGGATGCCCTCCGCCAGCACCGTGGCAGTGCGCTGCTTCGGGACGAGACCCGTTGCGCCGAACAGGATTTCGATCAGATATCCGGCGCCCACCATGGCCGCGTAGAAGGTGCCCAGCAGGGTGAGCATCATGCGGGTGCCGTAGTACTTGCGATAGATGTTGAGGATCGGCAGGATCAGCAGGTCGGCGAAGATGAACGCGGTCACGCCGCCGAAGCTGATGCCGCCGTTCCACAGCACCGCCGCCAGCGGCACATTGCCGATGGAGCAGACGAAGGCCGCGATCGCGACCACCGGACCCACGATCGGGCCCCACACCGCCGACAGCACCGGATGATCGGTCAGAAAGAAGTTCTGCCAGAACGATTCCGGCACCCACGCGCCGATCGCGCCCGCGATGAGCAGGCCCACGATCAGGTCGCGCAGGATGGCGGCCCACTCCATCACGAACACGTGCGACACCGCGGTGTAGCCGCGCGGCGACAGCAGCCGCCGCGGGAACGAACCCTCCCCGGTGACCGACATGTCCATGGCCGCATGGCCTTCCATCGATCCGGCCAGTCCCCGATCGGCCTGCGCCCGCGCCGCCTCCACCAGCCGCGACCGCACGAAGAGCCGGAACAGCACCGCCACCAGCACGATCATGATCGGCCCGCCGATGAACTCGGCCGCGGTGAACTGCCAGCCCATCAGCAGCGCCAGAATGATGCCCAGCTCGACGACCAGATTGGTGGAGCCGATCTCGAAGGCCATGGCCGCGGTGAAGTTCGCGCCCTTGCGGAACAGCGAGCGGGCCAGCGCCACCGCCGCGTACGAGCACGACGAGGAGGCGGCGCCCAGCACCGAGGCGAGGGCCAGCGTGCGCGGCCGATCATCGCCGAGCAGCCGCACGATGGTGGACTTCCGCACCACCGCCTGCACCACGGCCGACAGCGTGAACCCGAGAATCAACGCCCACAGGATCTCCCACGTCATGGACCCGCCAGCGCCAGCGCATGCCCGATCGCGCCCATCTCGACCTCCTCTCGCTCCCGCGGCTTCGTCGTGCACCAGTCGCGAAGGTATACCCCTATAGGGTATTCGGTCAAGAGCTGACGCCGCCGACCGCGTCAGATCCCCCTCAACCGAGGCACCAGTTCGGCCACCCGCTCGACGTACTCCACCGGATCCCGGTCCGGCATGATGTCCAGCTGCGTAATGCCCAGCGCCGCATAGCGTTCCGCGTCGGCCATGAAGGCGTCGCGGTCGTCTACGGAGCCGAGGTAGGTGGCGGTCTTGCGGATGGCGTCGTAGTCGCGGCCCTCGGCGTCGCAGTGCTTGCGCAGCACGTCGAGCTTGTGGGTGACGTCCTCGACCGTGGAGGCGAACAGGTTGCAGGCGTCGGCGTAGCGGGCGACGAACAGCAGGGTCTTGCGCTCGCCGCCACCGCCGACCAGGATCGGCGGCCGCGGGCGGCTCAGCGGCGCGGGCACGCACAGGGTTTCCGCCAGCTGGTAGTGCTTGCCCTGGTACGGCCCGTTGTTGTCGCTCCACATCTGCAGGCAGATCTGGAGCGTCTCCTCCAGGCGTTCGAACCGCTCGCCCATCGGCACCAGCGGTACGCCGAGCGCACGCTGCTCGCGCTCGTACCAGGAGGCGCCGATGCCCAGTTGGGCCCGGCCGCCGGACAGCACGTCCAGCGTGGTGACGATCTTGGCGAGCAGGCCGGGATGCCGGTACATCACGCCGGTCACCAGCACCGCCAGCCGCATCCGCTCGGTCAGCGCCGCCACATACCCCAGGGTGGTGTACGCCTCGAGCATCGGCTCGTCGGCGGTGCCGCGGTGCTCCATCTGGAAGTAGTGGTCCATCACGGTGAATTCGGCGAACCCGGCCTGCTCCGCGAGCCGCGCGGCGGCGCCGAGCGTGGCCGCGGTCCGCGCCGTATCGGCCGGTGTGGAGAAGTTCCAGTAGTGCAGACTCAGATCCATAGCTCCTCTTCCTCCCGTGAGGCGGGAAACGGGGCGGGTGACCCCCGTCACCCGATCACCCTATCCCGCCGACCCACCAGCACGCCGCCCACCAGTGCGAGTGCCCCAGGATCACCGCGAAAATGCCTGCGCCCCAGGACAATCCGATGGCATCGCCGAGGTATCCGGCCGTCACCGGCAGCACCGCGGCGGGAAGGTAGCCACCCACGTTGAGGGCGGCGGCTCGGCCCGCCGGGCATCCGGGCGAACAGCAGCGTGAGCCCACCCAACTGCCCCAGCCCCCTGACCGATACCGGCCGCCAGCACCGCAAGTGTCAACGCGATCAGCAACCCCGCCGCCAGCGCCGCACCGAGCGTCAACGTTCCGGCCGAGATCCCGAGCCGGGCCCGCCACACCGGATACAGCGGGGTCGCCGCGTTGGACAGCACGAACACCGCCATGACCGGCCAGGCGGCGAGCCAGATTCGCCAGGCCGGGGTGTCGAGGAGAGCCGCGGCGCGCGGCGGGTCGGGGAGATTCGCCTGGAGATGGTGCTGGGTGCGCTCGCCGATCCGCTGCGCATGGGCATCGTCCGGCATCTGCTGCCGCATGCCGAGGACTACGACCATACCTGCGGCTGGTTCGGCATCCCCCGCCCGAAATCCTCACTCACCCACCACTTCCGGGCCCTGCGCGAGGCGGGCGTCCTCCGCCAGCGCCAGTACGGCCTGGAACGCCGCAGCCAGGTCCGCATCGACGATCTGGAATCCCGCTTCCCCGGCCTGCTCGACCTGGTCGCCGACCGGACTCCCGCCGAGTGACGAGAATCACCGGGGCCCTGGGTTATTCGAATTCCGCCCGGTGAGTCTGTGTCCAGGAGCGGAAGTTTCGGGGCGGTCGGCCGGTGAGCCGCTGCACATCGGGGTGGATCACCGAGGTGAAGGATGCGAGCGCACCCGCTCGGAGGGCCATGACGGCGTCGGCCATATCGGCGGACATGCCGGTGGCGATCAGTGCGGCGCGGGCCTGCTCGGGGGTGTTCTCCACGAATCGCAGGGGGCGGCCCAGGGTTTCGGCCAGGATGGCGGTCTGGTTGGCGGCGGACAGCGGCTCCGGGCCGCTGAGGGTGTAGATCCGTCCCTCATGTCCGGGTCGGGTGAGAACGGCCACGGCGACGGCGGCGATGTCTTCGGTGTCGATGACGGCGATCCGGCCCCGGCCGTAGGGCGCGTACACGGTGTCCTGTTCCCGGACGGTCCGGGCCCAGTGCAACGCATTGGCCATGAATCCCAAGGGGCGCAGCATCGTCCACGCCACGCCGCTGTCCCGCACCGCCCGCTCACCGGCGCGATGCCACTGCGGGATGGGGTCGGTCGCCGTCTCGTCGCCCACCCGGCCGGAGGACAGCTTCACGATGTGCGCCACCCCGGCGGCCGCCGCGGCCTTGGCGAGATTCGCGTCGTGCCTTGGTATTTCGGGTCCGGTGGATACCAGCAACACCCGCTCGACACCCGCCAGCACCGTCCCCAGCTCCCCGGGCTCCCCCAGATCCGCCCGCACCACCTCGACCCCGCCGGGCAGCCCCGCCGTCTCGGGCCGCCGCGTCACCGCCCGCACCGGCACACCCGCCGCGCACAACAGATCGACCACCACCCGTCCGACGGTCCCGGTCGCTCCGGTCACGAGAATCATCAGGCCACTCCTCCACTCACGATCCGCGGGACACCTCCCGCGGCCCACCCAGCTTCCGGCCGCCGCGCGGATCGAGCCACCCACTCGGGCGATTCCGCTCGAATCCTCTTCACCGCGATGAATTTCCGAGCCGAACTTCCATGCGGGCGGGAGATCCCGGCCAAAAGCATGCCGGGATCAGTGAAGTGGCGGCCGGGAGAACTGAAGTGGCATGCCGGGATGACCGAAGGGCGGGCCGAGACGACCGAAGAGGCACGCCGAGACAATCGAAGGAGCAGGCCGGGACAACCGAAAAGACACACCGAGACAACCGAAGGAGCAGGCCGAGACAACCGAAAAGACACACCGAGACAACCGAAGGAGCAGGCCGAGACAACCGAAAAGACACACTGGGAAAACTGAAGGGCAGGCCGGGGACGACTGAAGAGGCACGCTGGGAAGACTGAAGGGGTGGACCGGGACGAGTGAAGAGGCATGCCGGGGAGGTTGGGGAGGCGGGCTGATGGGCGGGGCTGGCCTTGGGGAGGGGGCTGGCATTATGGCGCGATGACTCGGTATGACACGACGGGGCGGACGTATGGGCGGACTCGGCGGGCGGATCCGCGGGTGGCGGGGGCGGTCGAGGGGGCGTTGCGGGGGATGGGGTCGGTGGTGAATGTGGGGGCCGGGAGTGGGTCTTATGAGCCTGGGCGGACCGTGGTTGCGGTGGAGCCGAGTCGGGTCATGATCGGGCAGCGGGGGGGTGGGGGCGGCGCCGGTGGTGCAGGGGGTGGCCGAAGCGCTTCCGCTGCGGGCGGATTCGGTGGATGCCGCGCTCGCGGTGCTGACCGTGCACCACTGGTCGGATCCGGGGCGGGGCATTGCCGAGATGAAGCGGGTCGCCAGGCACCGCCTGGTGGTGCTCACCTGGGATCACAGCGTGTTCCGCGAATTCTGGCTGCTGCGTGAGTATCTGCCCGCCGCGAGCGAGTCGGACCGCATGCTCGCCGTGCCGCTGGCGGAGCTCACCGAGGCGCTGGGCGAGGCCACCGTCACCCCGATTCCGGTGCCGCACGACTGCGTCGACGGATTCGGCGGCGCGTTCTGGCGGCGGCCGGAAGCTTACCTCGACCCGACCGTGCGCGCCGGTATGTCCCTGCTCGCCCTCACTCCGGAATCCGCACTGGCCGAGGGCCTTTCACGACTGCGCGCCGACCTGGACAGCGGCGCCTGGGCCGCCCGCCACGCCGACCTACTCGCCCGCCCCACCCTGGACCTCGGCTACCGTCTGCTCACCGCCGAGCTCTGACGTATCCCGTTTCGCCGCACCGCCTTCCGTCCGCGGCGGATACCACCACAGCAGCGGCACAACGATCGCCGCCGCGACGAACAGCGCCACCGCCGTGCAACCCATGGCGACGGTGAAGCCGTGGAAGAAGGCCGCGTCGCCGTGCGCGGCGGCGCCGGGAAAGGCGGCGACGACCGGCACCAGGATGCCCAGGCCGAGGCCGAAACCCAGTTGGGCCATCGCGTATTTCACCGCGCTCACCGTCCCGGCCCGATTCGGCGGCGCGGCGGTCATGATCACCACCGACTGGGGGTTCTGCGCCCACATCACCCCGAAGCCGATCACCGCACCGGCCACCGAGTAGACCCACAGGTCGGTGCCGCGGTCGACGGTCGTCAGCAGCAGCGCGCCCACCCCGCAGCAGGCCAGCCCGGACGCGCACAGCAGGCGCGCCCGCCGCCCCGCCTCCTGCGCCTGACCGGACAGCACCGCCCCGAGCACCATGCCCACATACAGCGGAATCGACACCACCACCACGGTCATCGCCGACCGGCCCCGATGATCCTCGAGCAGCGTCGCCGTCTGCAGAATGTAGGCGGCATGGGCGAAGCCGACCATCACCCCGGTCAGGCAGGCCCCGGCGAACGCGGCGGAGGCGAACAGCCGCAACGGAAGCGCCGGGGCGGAGCTGCGCCGCTCGCACCGCACGAACGCCACCAGGGCCACCGCGGCGAGCACGACGGCGACGAGCACGACCGGACTGCCCCAGCCGCGCACGGCCGCCTGCCCGAGCGCACCGATCAGCGCGAACAGCGCGGCCGCGGCCAGCAGCACCCCGGCGCGGTCGAAGGGGCGCGGCTGCTCGGCCCGCGAGTCCGGCACCAGCAGCCACCCCGGCACCAGCAGCGCCGCCGCGAGCACCGCGATCATCAGATACCCTGCGCCCCAGGATATCTCGGTGATGAGCGCGCCACCGACCACGGCCCCGGCCAGCACCGCCAGCGCCTGCGCACCGAACCAGAGCCCGAAAACGTGCGGCAGTTCGCGCGGGAAGACCAGGGCGGGCAGCATGGCCAGCGTCGTGCCCAGCCCGGCCGCCGTGCTCACCCCGGTCACCATCCGCCCCAGCACGAAAACCACGGCATCGGTCGACCATGCGGTGATCACCCCGCCGACGACCATGCCCGCCACCCCGCCCAGCAGCACCCGGCGCCGCCCGAACAGATCGCCCAGCACCCCGGCCCCGAGCAGGCACGCCGACAGCATCAACGTCCCGATTCCGGAGGCGATCGACGCGACCGCGGGCCCCAGCCCGAACTCCTCCTCGACCGCGGGCATGGCGATGGCGTGGATAACCGAATCGATGCTCATCAGGCAGGCGAGCGCCGTGACGGCACTCAGCGCAATGCCTCGTCGATGCCCCCACCCTTGCGTCTTCCGCGGCCATATCTGCGGAGCAGGGGTTTCGCTCATGGCACGACGCACCCTTTCGCGAGTCGAAGGCAACGTTTGCTGACATATTGCCAACGACTCGCTCTGGATGCGGTAACCCGCGGGGGCGCGTCGACCCCCTTTTCAGATTCTCAGCCGACGTTCAACTGCGGCCGCCGCCCGGCGCTGCCGTAGCGGGCGCGTGCCTGCTCGGGCGTCACGGTGACGGGCTCGAGCGGCACCCCCGCGTCGAGGTGTTCGCGGTACAGCCGCGCCGTCACCGGGCCGATGCTCGACCGCAGCACCGCCAGCTTGGCTCGCTCGCCGCCGAGCACCGCGACGGCGATCCGCCCCGCCGGGCGCACGGCCGCGTCCAGAATCGCGAACTGATCGAAGCCGCCGACCTCGCGCATCCACCGCGGCAGCGTCGCGATCACCGCGGGCGCGACGATCCGGCTACCGCCCCACAGCCGCAATCCCTTGTCCCACGGCGTGCGCAGCAGATAGTGCATGCCCCGGTGCGCCCGCTCGGAACTGCACAACCGCGGCTTGACGGCGGCGAAGTACTCGCGCACCTCCGCCCGCGAGCGCGGCACGTCCGACGGCATGCAGGTCTGAAGTTCCGCCGCCACAGCGCATTCGGCCCAGTACCGCCGCTCTTCCTCGGGATCGAGCGGGCCCGGACCGAACATCTCGTAGCACTTGAGCACGCTGTGCCAGCCGGTGATGTGAATCCACAACTGCGACTGGGGATTATTGGCGCTGTAGCGCTTGCCGGTGATCGGCTCGACGCCGGTTGCCTTGGCGTGCACCTGCATCAGATGTTCCGACGCCTCGATCGCCATCCGGCCGTCCCCGACCGCCGCGATGAGGAAGTACGCGAAGGTGTGGTCGAGCCGCCCGCGCGGATCGGAGTAGATGCCGCCGACGTCGGCGACCGCGGCGGTCAGATCCGGATCGAAGTGTTCGAGCACCACCGCGCGCTGGAAACCCAGCAGCGCCGTGGGCGCGGTCCACACCTTCCAGGTCGGCGAGCCCGGCCCGAAGAACCCGTAGTCGACCTCGCGGATCGCCCGGGCCGGCGCGTCGAATTGCGGTCGGCTGCCTGCGGTGGTCATCGCTGCGCTCCTTTGCACGGTCCGCTATCGGGTAGCGATTCATACACGAGCGTAGCATTTGCCGTTCAGCGCGGCTTGAGCCGACCGGCCGCGATCAGCACGTCGTAGGCCGCGGCCTTGCGGGGGCAGGTCGCCACCGCGCAGTCGAGGTGCTGCTGCATGACCCGATGGGCCTCCGGCACCTCGAGCGGATGATCGGGCGCCCCGTGCCGCAGCGTCGGCGCGGCCACCGCGAGCACGGGGGCCCGCTCGGCGCTGATCCGCCGCCGGATGTCGGCGACGCTGCGCCCCTGCGGAACCCGTTGCGGGCGAACGCTTATCAGCACCGCGCCCAGCACGCCGATCATGACCATGGTCGCGGCGAACACCTGCAAGCCGCCCATTATTCGACCTCCATGAGATGTAGAGACATGTCGTTGACTCCCACCTGCGCGGCGTTCAGCCGCTCGGCGAGCGCGGCACCGGCCGCCTCGTCGGTGGTCCAGACGCTCGCGCACGGCCCGAACGCCTCGTTGGCCAGCGCGATCACCCGCTCCCGGTTCTCGACCCGCACGACGGGCAGGATCGGACCGAGGGTCTGCTGGGTCAGCACGCGCATGGTCGGCTCGGCGTCGACGAGCACCGTCGGCTCGAAGACGTGCCCGCCGCCGGTGCCGCCGAGCCGCACGATGGCGCCCTTCGCCCGGGCGTCGCGCACCTGATCGTGGACGTAGCGCACGTGCGCCGAGGAGGTCAGCACCGCGCCGCGCAGCTCGCCCGGATCGGTCGCGCCGTAGGCCGTCACCGCGGCCACCAGCCGCTCGACGAAGGCGTCGTAACCCGCGGACTCGACGAAGACGCGCTCGATGCTGCGGCAGGTCTGCCCGGATTCGGCCAGCCCGCCCAGCGCGATCGCCGCGGCCGCGGCTTCGGGGTCGGCGTCGGCCAGCACCACGGCCGCGGACTTGCCGCCGATCTCGAGGCGGCACGGCACCAGTCGCGCGGCCGCGCGCAGCGCGACCACCCGGCCGATCTCCGGGGACCCGCTGAAGTGCACGTAGTCCGCGCCGTCCACGACGGTCGGCCCGGCCTTGTGCCCGGCCACGAACTGCAACACCGGCGGCGCGCCGATCTGCGTCCAGCCGGCGAGCACCGCGCGCACGGTCAGCGGCGTCACCGACGACGGCTTCACCACCACCGCCGACCCGGCCAGCAGCGCCGGCACGGCGTCGAACAGCGTGGAGGCCAGCGGATAGATCCACGAGGTGAGCACCCCGACCACCGCGCACGGGCGATAGGCGATGGCCAGATGCATCGAGGCGCTGGGCATCCGATTCCGCCGCAGCCGGTGCGGGCCGAGGAAGTCGGCGCCGCGGGTGCGGTGATAGTCGAGAGCGTCGATGCCGAACCGGAATTCGCGCAATGCTTCAGCAACCGACTTCCCGGTTTCTGCCGCGAGCGAGGCGGTGATCGCCTCCTCGTTCGCCAGCAACCAATCCCGGAATCGCGTCAACCAGCGCACACGCCCCACCGCACCCATTGTGCGCCAAGCTGTTTGCGCGTCGCGTAGGCCGCCGATCACCGCCCGGACCCGGTCGGGTGTATGCATTGGCAACGTGCCGAGTGTCCGCCCGTCGTCGGGCGCGGTCACGGTGATCCAGGCATTTCGGGCGGCGTCGGGATGGGCGGACAGCATGCGATGGTCTCACTCCGAGGCAGGCTGGACATGACGGGTCCGCACCACGATTGCGCAGGTAGTGGGCAATGTGGACGAATGCCCGACTCGAAAGGGTGCGCCGATCGCGGTGCGGCATGGGAGAAACCGTATGGCTATCGTGAAGTCTCAACCAGCGCGCATTGGGCCAGAAATCGGCGAATATGGGACGCTCCCAGCAAACTTACTTTGAAGTAAGACCAACGTACGCTGTGGATTTCGCAGCGCAGCAGGCCGAATTCTGCGACGATTCCAGGGTGGACGAACCTGCGCACGTGCGGTCGATCACCGGCGCGGCATTGCTGACCGACTACGCGGTATCGCGCGGTCTGACCATGCCGGCGATTCTGCGGCACACCGGTATTCGAGAACCCCAATTGCAGGATCCGAGTGCCGAAATCACCCTGGATCAGGAATTCACGCTGATGCGCAACGTGGTCCAGGGCGTCCGGGACGAACCCGGTCTCGGCCTCATGGCGGGTTTACTGTGCCATCCGCCGTCGCTGGGCGTGCTGGGTTTCGCCATCATGAGCGCGCCGACGCTGCGCCGCGCCGCGGAGATCGCGCTGCGCTACGCCGACCTGTCGCTCACCGTGGCCCGGCACGCGCTGCTCGACTACGACGACGAGGTGTGGGTGGTGCGCGACGACCACACCGTCCCCGAGGATCTGCGCCGCTTCACGCTGGAACGCGATCTCGCCGCCATCGCCACGCTGCAACAGGACCTGATCCCCATGCGGGTTCCGGTACTGCGGGTGGAGGTCACCGTCTCGCCGCATCCGGTGTACGAGATGTTCGGCGCCATGCTCGGCGTGGACAATATCGTCTTCGGCTCCGCCCGCTCGATCATGGTGTGGCAGGCCAGCGCGCTGGAAGTGCCGCTCCCCCAGGCCAATACGGCCACCGCCCGGTTCTACGAGAAGCAGTGCGCGGACCTGGTGCAGCGCCGCCGCACCCGCAACGGCGTCAGCGGCCGGGTGCGCGATCTGCTGATCCGGCACGGCGGGGTCACCGATCAGGCCCGCATCGCGGCCGACCTGGATCTCAGCGTGCGCACGCTGCGCCGCCGACTCGCCGAGGAGGGCACCACCTTTCGCGAGCTGAGCAACGAGACCGTCGGCATGCTCGCCGAAGAACTCCTCGTCGCCGGGCTCACCGTCGAGCACGTGGCCGACCGGCTGGGCTACGCCAGCGTCTCGGCGTTCACCGCCGCCTTCCGCGCCTGGAAGGGCCAGTCCCCCGGCCATTTCGCGCGCGACCATCGCGGCCGCGCCTCGTCACGGGTCTAGCCCGTGCCGACACCGCGGGCGATCACCGGTGCGGCCATGCTGGCCGACTTCGCCGTCTCGCGGGGCGCGGCGCTGCCGACCATCCTGCGGCACACCGGCATTCGGGAGGATCAGCTCCGCGACCCGAACGGGGAGATCACCCTCGCGCAGGAGATGGCGCTCACCCGCAATGTGGTAACCGAGGTGCACGACGAGCCCGGCCTGGGCCTGATGGCCGGATTGCTGTGTCACCCACCGAGTCTCGGGGTGCTGGGGTTCGCCGTCATGAGCGCGCCCACCCTGCGCCGGGCCGTCGAGATCGCGCTGCGCCACGCCGACCTGCTGTTCACCGCCGCGCGCTACCGCCTGGACAGGCACGGCGAGGAGCTGCGGCTGGTGCGCGACGACCAGGCCGTGCCCGACGATCTGAAACGCTTCGTCCTGGAACGGGATATCGCGGCGATCGTCACCATCCAGCAGGACCTGATCCCGGTGCGGGTGCCCGCGCTGCGCGCGGAGGTCGCGCTGCGGCCGCATCCGGTGTACGAGATGTTCGGCGCCGTCTTCGGTTCCGATGCGATCGTGTTCGAGGCGCCGCGCTCCATGCTGGTGTGGCACGCCACCACGCTCGACACCCCACTGCCGCAGGCCAATTCGTCGACCGCACGGTTCTACGAGCAGCAGTGCGCCGAGCTGATCCAGCGCCGCCGCGAGCGGAGCGGGATCGGCGGCCGGGTGCGCGAACTGCTCGTCCAGCGCGGGCGCTACGCCGATCAGTCGCACATCGCCGCCGCGCTCGGCGTCAGCGTGCGCACGCTGCGCCGCCGACTTGCCGAGGAGGGCACCACCTTTCGCGAACTGAGCAACGAAACCGTCGGCCTGCTCGCCGAGGAACTCCTCGTCGCGGGGCTCACCGTGGAACAGGCGGCCGAGCGGTTGGGGTATGCCAGCGTATCGGCGTTCACCGCCGCCTTTCGCGCGTGGAAGGGACAGTCGCCGGGGGTGTTCGGGCGGGCCAACAGGGGGCGGGTCTCGGCTCGGGCGTGAGGTCCCGGCCAAAAGCATGCCGGGAACGGGACGAGAAGCATGCCGGGAACAGGAGGAGAAGGCGGGCCGGGAACAAGAGGAGAGGGCGGGCCGGGAACGGGACGGGGAAGCGGGCCGGGAACGGGACGGGAAGCATGCCGGGAACGGGACGGAAGGCCCCTCTTGCGCGGGACTTGTGACCTGTTCGTCATCCGGCAAATCAGGGGCTAACGCTCTTGGTCGTCTTATGCTGCGGCCATGACAACCAGCACAGAAGGAGTTCACGAGGGTCCGCTGTATCTACTGGCCCGCGGCGCGTGGCAGTCCCTGCTGGTCATCGGCATTCTGTCGGTGGTCATCGGGATCATGGTTCTGGTCTGGCCCGGTCCGACGCTCGTCGTGGCGGGCATTCTCTTCGGTGTCTACCTGCTGGTCTCCGGCATTCTGCAGGTGGTCGCGGCATTCGGTCCGCACGTCGGCGGCGGCTGGCGGGCGATGTCGCTGATCAGCGGCATCCTGTCGTTCATCCTGGCCTTCTTCTGCCTGCGCAGCATCGGCGATTCGATCGTGCTGCTGGCGCTGTGGGTCGGCATCAGCTGGATGTTCCGCGGGATCGCGGGACTGGTCGTCGGGGCGGAGGCGCCCCGCGGCCTGCCGGGCCGGGGCTGGACCGTCTTCTACGGCATCCTGCTCGTGCTCGGCGGTATCGCACTGGTCCTGTGGCCCATCCACTCGATCGCGGTGCTCACCCTGGTGGTCGGCTGGTGGCTGATCTTCATGGGCGTCATGGAGGTGATCTACGCCTTCCAGGTCCGCACCACCGCAAAGAAGGTACCGACCAATCTGTGACCGTCGGCCCCGGCCAAAAGCATGCCGGGGCCGACGGGTTCCGTCTGTGCCGGGGCCTACGAGTTCCGGCCGCACCGGGGCCGACGGGTACCAGGCCCCGACGTGCAGGCGTCATTCAGGCCCCGGCGTGCAGGCGTCATTCAGGCCCCGGCGTGCAAGCTTCACTCAGGCCCCGGCGTGCTTTTGGCCGGGGCCCACTGATTCCCGTCATTCCCTGCTACCGTCGTTGTGCTGATACTCCCTGCCTCGAGGAGCCACATCATGGGCATCATCACGATGATCATCATCGGACTCATCGCCGGCGCGGTTGCCCGCCTACTCGTTCCCGGTAAGGAAAATTTCGGCATTCTCGGCACGATCGTGCTGGGTGTGATCGGCGGCTACGTCGGCGGCACCCTCGGCAGCATGGTGTTCGCGCCGCACAAGTTCAGCGTCCACCCGCCCGTCCAGCACTCGTTCCTCGGCGCCATCGTCGGCGCCGTCATCCTCCTGGTGATCTACAAGTTCGTCCGCGCCCGAGCCTGAAAAAGGCGTTGCCCCCGCCACATACAGTGACTGTATGAGGATTTGTGTCTTTCTGTCCGCGGCCGATCTCGACGCGCGTTACACCGCGGCGGCGCGCGAGTTCGCTCAGCTGCTCGGCAAGGACGGCCACACCCTGGTGTGGGGCGGCACCGACGCGGGGCTGATGAAGGTCGTCGCGGACGGCGTGCAGGAGTCCGGCGGGCGCCTGGTCGGCGTCTCGGTGGAATTCCTCGCCCACAAGGCCCGGCCGAATGCCGACGAGATGATCGTGGCCGCCGACCTGGGCGAGCGCAAGGCACGGCTGCTCGCCCTGGCCGACGCGGTGGTGGTGCTGGTCGGCGGCACCGGCACGCTGGACGAGGCCACCGAGATCCTGGAGCTGAAAAAGCATGGGCTGAACCGGATGCCGGTGGTGGTGCTCAATACCGCCGGGTTCTACGACGGCCTGCGCGGGCAGCTCGAGCGCATGCAGGCCGAGGGCTTCCTGCCGCGCCCGCTGACCGATCTGGTCCACTTCGCCGACACGCCCGCCGACGCCCTGGCCTACCTGGAGGCCGCGGGCGCCGACGCGCGCTGACCGCGCTCAGCCCAGGTGCCGGCGCCCGTGCAGGATCGTCATGATCTTGGCCATGGCGGCGTCGGCCTTGGCGGTGCGGTCGAAGGTGGTCAGCGCCATCAGCGGCGCGAACCGTTGCCGCGCCACCGCATGCGCGTAGGTGAACTCGCGCAGCCCGTCCGGTCCGTGGATGCGGCCGAAGCCGGAGTCGCCCACCCCGCCGAACGGCAGCGACGGAATCTGCGGGATGGTGAAAACCGCGTTCACGCTGACCATTCCGGCGCGCAACCGGTCGGCCAGCTCGCCGCCGCGGGCCTTGGAGTACACCACCGCCGACAACCCGTAGCGAACGGCATTGGCGCGCTCGACCGCCTCGTCCATATCCGCCACCGGCGCGACGGTCAGCGTGGGCCCGAAGGTCTCCTCGGTGACGGCCAGGGCGTCCTCGGGCACGTCGACCAGCACCGTCGGCTGCACCACCTGACCGGAGATCTCCGCGACCCCGCCGGTGAGCACCCGGCCGCCGCGGGCCACCGCGTCCTCGAGGTGGTGCAGGATCACGCCCACCTGTTTCGGCATGGTGATCGGGCCGATCTTGGCGGCGTCGTCGATCCCGGCCCGCAGCCGCCGGGCCCGGCCGGTGAGCTTGTCCACGAACTCGTCGTATACCTGCCGGTGCACGTAGACGCGTTCGGTCGCGATGCAGGACTGCCCGGCGTTGGCCATGCCCGCCCACAGCGCCGCGTCCACCGCGACATCGATATCGGCGTCGGCGTCCACGAGCAGCGCGTCCTTGCCGCCGCATTCGGCGACCATCGGGGTCAGCGACTCCGCGCACACGGCCATGACCTTCTTCGCGGTGGCGGTGGATCCGGTGAAGGCCACCTTGTCGACCCCGGCGCGGCACAGCGCGGCGCCGGTGCTCGCGTCGCCGGTGAGCAGTTGGAACACCGGCTGTTCCGGCACCACCTCCGCGAACATGTCCACCAGCCACCGGCCCACGCCCGGGCTGTACTCGCTCGGCTTGAACACCACCGCGTTCCCGGCCGCCAGCGCGTACACGATGGAGCCGAGCGGGGTGAACACCGGATAGTTCCACGGCCCGATCACGCCGACCACCCCGAACGGCCGATACTCGATCGAGGCGGCGTGGTTGAAGGTCAGCGGCCCGACCCGAGCGCGCCTGCGGCCCAGCACCTTCGGCGCGTTCCGGCCCGCCCACTTCAGATGGTCGAGCACGAGCGCCGCCTCGAGCGCGGCATCGGAGTACGGCTTGCCGGTCTCGTCGTGGATGACCGCGCCGAGCTGCCGCAGCCGCCGGGCGATCACCCCGGCGAACCGCGAAAGCCGTTCGGCGCGACCGGCATAACCGAGCCCGGACCACCATCGGAAGGCGTCGCGGGCCCGCTCGACCGCGGCGACGGCATCGGCCGCGGACTGGATCGGATAGCTGCCGACCACCTCGCCGGTGCCGGGGTTGCGCACCTCGAACACGGGTAGCGGGGTGACGGCGGTGTTCTCGTGCAGGGAGGTCATCGGCCGCTCTCCTTCGCAGCGGGGACGGTCGCGGCCGTCCGGCCGCGAACCAGATCGGCGGCCTTCTCGCCGATCATGACGGTGGGGGCGTTGGTGTTGCCGCGCGCGACCCGCGGCATGATCGAGGCGTCCACGACGCGCAGGTTGTCCACGCCGCGCACCCGCAGTTCCGGGTCCACGACGGCGGTTTCGCCGGAGCCCATGGCGCAGGTGCCGACCGGATGGAACAGCGTCTGGGTCCAGCGTTCGACGTGGGCGCGCAGCCCGTCCTCGGTGACGGCGTCGGCGGCCGGAAGATACGGCCGCTCCAGGTATTTCGCCAGCGGCGCCCGCCGCGCGATGTCCAGCAGCAGGCGCACGCCCGCCAGCAGCGTGTCCAGGTCGCGCGGATCGGTGAGATAGCCGGGGTCGATCTCGGGCTGCCACAGCGGATCCGCCGACCGCAGCCGCACCCGGCCGCGGCTGTGCACCTCGACCAGGGTGGCGCCGGCGGTGAACATCGGCGCGATGTTCTCGTGCAGCCCGTTGTCGTAGAACGCCGTCGGGGCGACGTGGAACTGCATGTCAGGCGCGCCCGAATCGCTTGTCACGGTGGTGAATCCGCCGCCCTCGCCGATATTGGACACCAGCGGGCCCCGGCCCAGCGCCTGCCACTGCGCCAGCCGCAGCGGCGTCTCGAACGCGGCCAGATCGGAGGTGGCGCGGGTGAACCACAGCATCGGGGTGACCGGGTGGTCGTGCAGGTTCTCGCCGACGCCCGGCAGGTCGACCACCACGTCGATGCCGGTCTCGCGCAGGTGCGCGGCCGGACCGATGCCCGAAAGCAACAGCAGCTGCGGCGAATTGATCGAACCGCCGGACAGCAGCACCTCGCCGTCGGCGTATGCCGCGTGCTCCGCGCCGTCGCGCAGGTAGGCGACGCCGATCGCGCGGGGGCCCGCCAGCAGCACGCGGGTGGCGTGCGCGCCGGTGCGGACGGTGAGGTTCGGGCGCGAAAGGGCCGGGCGCAGATAGGCGTCCGCGGTCGACCAGCGCCGTCCGTTCCGATTGGTGACCTGATAGCGGCCGACACCGAGCTGATTCGGGCCGTTGAAGTCGTCGGTCCGCGGCAGGCCCGCCGCGACCGCGCCCGACACCCAGGCGTCGGTGAGTTCGTGGGTGTAGCGCCGGTTCTCGACGTGCAGCGGTCCGGCGGTGCCGTGATACGCCGTGCGCAGCCCGGTATTGGTCTCCGATTTCACGAAGTACGGCAGCACATCCCGGTAGTTCCAGCCGGTCGCGCCGTAATCGCGCTCCCAGCCGTCGTAGTCGGCGCGGTTGCCGCGGATGTAGATCATGGCGTTCATCGACGAGCATCCGCCGAGCGCCTTCATCCGCGGCCAGTACGCGCGTCGCCCGCCGAGCTGCTTCTGCGGCGTGGTCTCGTAGCGCCAATCCCAGTGCGTGCGGATGAGTGTGCCCCATGCCGCGGGGATGTGGATCTCGTCGGCGTCGTCCGCGGGGCCCGCCTCCAGCAGCAGGACCGAGACCGCCGGGTCCTCGGTGAGCCGGTGGGCGAGCACGCATCCCGCGCTTCCGGCACCGACGATGATGTAGTCGAAGGATTCTCGATCGGTCATGGTGACCCTCCAATGCCCGCGCACAGCACGACCTCACCCATTGTCACGCGAGGACGCCGGTCCTTCGCCCGGAACGGGTCGATCGGGACTATCGGTGGGCCATCGGGCGGCGTGGTGGGTCGGTGTCAGATGCCCAGGGCCGGAAGGTCGCCGGGCGCGGCGCCGTTGGCCAGGAAATGTTCGGCCGGGACCTCGATGAACAGGACCCGGGCGCGGGCCACGACGGAACCGTCCAGTTCCAGTTCGGCGGTGATGCGCAGCTTGCGGCCCGCGCGTTCGTCGAGCCGCGAGCGAACGGTGAGCGTGCGGCCGATCGGCACCGGCGCGTGATAGGAGACGTCGAGCTGCGCGGTGACAGCGGGCAGACCCAGCGGCAGCAGCGCCGAACCGGCGGTCTCGTCCAGGGCGGCGGCCACCACGCCGCCGTGCGCCACACCGGGCGCGCCCTGATGCCGTTCGTCCAGCGTCAGCACGCCGACGATCCCGTCCTGCGCGCGGGTGAAGGCGATGCCCAGCCCCGCGGAATTGCCCGGCCCGCAACCGAAACAGCGGTCCTGATGCGGCGGCAGCGAGGCGCCGGTGTGGTCCTCGGGCAACGTCGATGTCACGTGCCCGACGGTATGTTTCGCGCGTCGACGGTGTCAACACGCGCGCAAACGGCCAGTTCGACATCGTTTTTCGGAGAAGTGCTGCACTGGCCGCCGATCCGGCGATGAATACCATGGAAGACGACGTCGAGGACGACGGGTGATTCATGGTGGTGACCGAGGTCCACACGGGGGGCACCGTGGCAAGCGACCGAACGAGTATGCGCGCGTACGACCGTGCCCGGCGGTCCATCGGGGCGGCGGTCGGCGTCGGCGGGGTGCTGTGGGTGGTGGCCCACCTGCCGATGATCCTGCGGCAGGCCCAGATCGTGAGCCCGTGGTGGACACCGGTCGCGGTCGTCGCGCTGGTAACCACCAGCGGCGCGCTGGCGGGCGCGGGCCTGCGCGGCGGCGTCGTCGCGGTCCGGCGGACGGCGCTCGCGCTGGCGGCGACCTTCCCGCTCTGCGTGGGCGCCCTGCCGCTCGCCTGCCGGTACGCGTGTTTCGCCCCGGAGGGCACCTGGCTGCCGCCGCTGGTCACCGTCACCACCGTCGCGGGTGTGCTCGCCTGGCCGCGGGCATGGCCGGTGTATCTGCTGGCGGCGGGCACTTTGGGGGTGGCGGTGGATCTCTACGTGTCCGGCGGCCCGGGGGTGCACAGCCTCGGGCAGAGCCTGCTGCGCACCTATCTCGCGCAGGGGTTCTTCGCCGCGATCGCCGCCCGCGTGCTGCACGCCGCGGGGCGGCTCGACGAGGCGACCGGCATCGCGGTCCGGCAGGCGACGGTGGCGGCGACCATCGAGGCGACCGATCAGGAGCAGGCGCGATTCGCCGGACTCATCCACGACAGCGTCCTGGCCACCCTGCTGGAAACGGCGCGGGCCGCGGGCGGGCCGGGCGCGGCCCGCGCGGCCGCACGCACGCTGCGGCAGCTGGCGGAGATCGGCGACGATCGCGCCGCCGATCGGCCGATGACGATCCCGGCCGCGCTGGCCGCGCTCAGCAAGGCGGTCACCGAGGTCGATACCTCGATCGCGGTCCGCGCCCGCATCGCCCGCGACGCGGGCACCCTCGGCCTGCCCCGCGACGTGGTCACCGCGATGGCGGCGGCGCTCGGCGAGGCGGCCCGCAACAGCGTGCGGCACGCCGCACCGGACGGACGCGCGGTCTCGCGCCGGGTCGCCGTCGTGGTCGACGAGGGCGGCGCCAGCGTCCGATTCACCGACGACGGTGTGGGATTCGATCCGGCGCGGGTGGCGCTGGACCGGCTCGGCGTGCGCCACAGCATTCTCGGTCGGATGCGGCGGCTGCGCGGCGGCGACGCCGTCGTCGAGACCCGGCCCGGCCGCGGCACCACGATCACGCTGCGCTGGACGCACGCCGATCCGTCCGAACCGGCGCTGCCCGCGCTGATCAACGCGCACAGCCCGGCCGGGGCCGCGCTGCTGGTCCTGCTGCTGCTCGCGATCGTGCTGTGGATGCTCGGCGAGCTGGACTACGGCACGGATCCGATGCTCGCGGCGGTGGCCTACGGCCTGACCGCGCTGACGGGCGTGGCCGTGCTGGCGCCCCGGGCCGACCCGCTGTCGTGGCCCGTGACCTGGCTCGCGGTGGCGGTGGGTCCGATCGCGGCCGCCCTCACCATCGCCGGTTACGCGGGGACGACGCCGCTGTACCACGTGTTCTGGATCGCGGTCGCCTACTCCTATTCGCTGGCGGTGATCGCCATCCGGAGCCGGATCGGGCCCGCCGCAGTCGGATTGGCCGGTGTGGCCGTGCCGATCCTGGCGGCCGGGGGCGGGATCGGCGGAATGCTGGACGCGCTGGCCTCGCCCGCGGAGACGGTGGTGGCGGCCGGGGTGCTGACCGCGTCGCTGCGCCCGACGCTGAGCTCCTTCCACGCCGCCCGCGCGGTGGTGGCCGCCCACGCCGGCGCCGAGGCACGGGCCGCGGCGCTGAGCCGGGAACGCGAACGGCAACTGGCCTATCTGGACCGCACCGCCCGCCCCGTGCTGGAGCGGATCGCCGCGGGCCGCCCGCTGTCGGCGGCCGCCGTCGAGGAGTGCCGCCTGCTGGAGGCGCAGCTGCGAGATCGGTTGCGCGCCCCGGGATTCGCGGTGCCGGAGTTCGTGCGGGCCGCCCGCCGGGCGCGGCGGCGGGGTATCGACGTGACGGTGTTCGACGACGGCGGCCTCGGCGATGTCGCCGACCGGGTCCGTGCCCTGGTGATCGAGACCGCGGTGGCCGAGCTCGACACCACCCGCGCGGGGCGGGTCACCGTGCGCGCGCTGCCGCCGGGCCGCGACACCGTCGCCACGGTGGTGGTGTCCGCGCCCGACCGCTACCGGCGCATCGAGGTCGACCCGACCGGCGCGGTCGCCAGGACCTCGGAAATCATTCCCGCCCACCAGGATTCGGAGCGCTCCGAACCGGCCCGCTGACCGCTCAGGGGCGGCACACCGCCGAGTGCGACGGGCCGCCGATCAGGGAGATCAGCCCGCGCGGGAACAGGATGCCGTAGAGGGAGATGTCCAGGCTGCAAATGTAGGCCTCGTTGTAGGCGCCCAGCTGGGTGGCGTTGCCGAGATCGGCGAGGGCGCCCGGCAGGTCCACCGCGGCCTGGTCGAGTTTCGCGCCGTTGTCCAGCAGCAGGGTCAGCGCGTCGCGCACGGACCGCTGTGCCGGTGCGATTTTGGGCTGTGCCGAGGCGACCGCCCGCACCATCGAGTCCGCGCCCGCGGCGATCTGCACGGTGGCGCTCTGCAGCGACCTGCCCTGCTCGTACAGGCCCTCGACGAGCGCCCGGGTCTGGGTGACCAGCGTCTCCAATTCGTCTCCGCGAGCGGCCAATCCGCGCATGGTGCCGGAGAGGTTGGCGATCACGTCGGCCAGGATGGCGTCGCGGCGCTCGAAGTCGGCGGCCACCGCCGCGGCCTGAACAATGAAGGAGCTCAACGAGACTCGGTCTCCCTGCAGCGCCTGAACGAACGTCTCCGACAGCTCGTTCACCCGCTGGGGCTGCAAATTCTCGAACAAAGGCTGAAAACCGTTGAGCAGACCGGAGATATCGAAGGAGGGCTCGGTGCGCTCCGGCGGGATGGAGGCGCCCGCGCGCAGCGGGGCCGGATCGCCCTTGTCGCCCGGCGCCAGCGCCACGTACCGCTGGCCGATCAGATTCTGGTAGCGCACAAGGGCTTTCGTGGTTCCGTACAGGGTCTGCGTGCGCTGCACCCGCATCGTCACCCGGGCCAGGTACCGATGCGTCTTCGGGTCGCGGATCAGGTCGATGGCGTCCACCGCGCCGACCCGCACCCCCGCCATCCGCACGTCGTCACCGGCCCGCAGGCCCAGCACATCGGTGAACACCGCCGAGTACCGGTCGGTCGGACCCGAGACGCTGTGCGCCAGCGTATTCCACATCACCGCGATCAGAAGCAACGAAACCACGACGAACGCACCGAAACCCAGCACCGGCCGACGCAGCCCCCTCAGCATCGGACCGCCCCCGGCGCGGGCGATACCGGCATACGTGCGAGCAAACCACGCCTCCTCGAACTTTCCGCGAAAACCCGATCAATGGCAATGATTCAGCTACCGCGTGGAGAGTACCGGGAAGCCTCGCCCGCCGCCACCGCCACACCGAGACCGCCGAAATCGGGGCCCGCGAACCGGCCCGATGCCGACAACAGCCCGGCATAGTCGACCCATGGCTCCACCCAATCCGGGCTCCCGCGCCCGCTTCGCCCGCATCGTCGCCGCCAGCGTGGCGGGGACGACGATCGAGTTCTACGACTTCTTCCTGTACGGACTCGCCGCGGCCCTCGTGTTCGACAAGGTCTTCTTCCCCGGCAGCGACGCGCTGACCGGCGTACTGCTGGCGATGGTCACCTACGCCGTGGGTTTCGCCGCCCGGCCGCTGGGCGGGGTGCTGTTCGGGCATCTCGGGGATCGGCTGGGCAGGCGGCGGACTCTGTCGCTGAGCCTGGTGGTGATGGGCGCGGCGACGGTGGCGATCGGGCTGATCCCCGGCTACGCCACCATCGGCGTCGCGGCCCCGATCCTGCTGGTGGTGCTGCGGCTGATCCAGGGGCTGGCGCTGGGCGGCGAGTGGGGCGGCGCGGTGCTGCTGGTGGCCGAGCACGGCTCGGCCCGCCACCGCGGATTCTGGAGCAGCTGGCCGCAGACCGGCGGGCCGCTGGGCAATCTCATCGCAACCGGCGTGCTGGCGGTGCTCGGCCTCGGCATCACGGGCAGCCAGTTCCAGCAGTGGGGCTGGCGCATTCCGTTCCTGCTGTCGATCGTGCTGGTGGCCGTGGGGATCTGGCTGCGCCACTCGGTGGAGGAATCGCCGATCTTTCTCGACGCCGCCCGGCGGCAGGCCGACGGCGGCCGCGCGCCGATCCGGACCGTGCTGGCCCACCACCGCAAGCCGGTGCTCCTGGCCGCCCTCGCCGACGTGGGCGAGAAGGCCACCTACTACACCTTCAACATCTTTCTGCTCACCTACCTGACGCAGGTGGTGCACGTGCCGAAGGCCACCGCGCTGACCGCGATCACCATCGCGTCCTTCTTCCAGGCCGCGGCCATGGTGGGCGGCGGCGTCCTGTCCGACAGCTACGGGCGCCGGATCTCCAGCGTGATCCTGGCCGTGCTCATCGCGGCGTGGGCGCTGCTCGCGCTGCCCTGGCTGAGCGGCGGCCGGTTCGGCGTGATCGTGGCGGTGATCGTCGTCGGGCTCACCCTGCACGGCCTGCTCACCGGGGCGCAGGCGCCGTTCTTCGCCGAGCTGTTCCCCAGCGAGGTGCGCTACACCGGGGCCTCGCTGGGCTATCAGCTGGCCACCGTGGTGGGCGGCTCGCTGGCGCCGATCGCCGGTATCGCGCTGCTGCACCGGTATTCGTCGACGCTGCCGGTGGCGCTGCTGCTGTGCCTGGCACTCGCGTGCACCATCGCCGCATTCGCGTGGGCGGGCGAGACCCGGCGGCGGGATCTGCGGGCGGTGTCCGGAGCGGACACAGCTTCGGCGACACCGGTGGAGGTCGCGTCGTGATCCCCGCGATCCTGGCGATCGACCTCGGCAAGACCGGCTGCCGGGGCTCGCTGCGCCTGGACGGCGTGCAGAAGGACTACGCCGAGACCGCCGGTGCGCCCGGACTCGCGGCGGTGAACGGGGTGTCGGCGGCGGCCCGCGCCATCGCCGAGGTCATCACCCAGATCGTGGATCTGCCACCGGATTTCACCATCTCGGTGGGCAGCGCGGGCGCGGCCTCGGCGCCCGAGGCGGCCGCGCGGCTGGCCCGGCAGCTGGCCGAACTGCCGGGCGTGCTGTCGGTGGCCGTCACCTCCGACGCCGTCACCGCGCACGTCGGGGCGCTGGGCGGCAGCCCCGGCGTGGTGCTGGCCGCGGGCACCGGGGCGGTCGCGACGGCCGTGGACGAGACCGGGCGCTTCGTGCGGATCGACGGCTGGGGCCCGCTGCTGGGCGACGAGGGCAGCGGCGGCTGGATCGGCACCGAGGGCCTGCGCGCCGTGCTGCGCGCCCACGACGGGCGCGCCCCGCGCACCGTGCTGGAGGCGAAAGTGAGCGAGTGCTACGGCATTTCGCCCGACGAGCTGCCCCGCCACCTCGGCGGCCAGGACAATCCGACGCTGCTGGCCGCGCGCTTCGCCCCGATCGTGGCCGAGGCCGCCGCCGTCGACGAGACCGCGGCGGCCATCATGGGCGAGGCCGCACAGGCGCTGGCGCGCACCGTGTTCGCCGCCGTGGAGCGCTGCGGGCTGCGGCCGCCGGTGCCGTACACCATCATCGGTGGGCTGACCAAACTCGGTGTGGCCCTGACGGATCCGCTCAACCGCGCCATCGCGCCCGTGGTGCACCACCGCAGACCGCACGGAGATCCCGTGGACGGGGCCGCGCTGCTCGCCTCCGATACCACGACCGTCCTGGAAACGCAGGTGATCCGGTGTACTTGACAATCATTGACAGACAACGGATCTCGGCCGACAATAAGTTACACGCCTGTCACCGCCCTTCCGGAGAGTCGCGATGAACGCACTCAATGTCGCCGTCATCGCGGTGTATCTCGTCGTGGTCGCGGGAATCGGCCTGCGCCGCTCCGGAAAACAGCGCTCCAGCAGCGACTACTTCGTCGGCGAGAACAGGATGCCGTGGTGGACGGTGTGCCTGTCGGTGGTCGCCACCGAGACCAGCGTGCTCACCGTCATCTCCATCCCCGGCGGCGCCTACACCGACCAGGCGTTCGGCAATGTGGAACTGGCGCTGGGCTACATCATCGGCCGCAGCGTCGTCGCGCTGGCGCTGATCCCGCTGTACAAGCGCGGCGGATTCGTCAGCGCCTACCAGTATCTGCGGCTGCGGTTCGGGCGCTACCTGCAGGGCGTGGCGGCGGTGACGTTCGTGGTCACCCGGCTGCTCGCCGAGGGCGTGCGGCTGTTCGCCTCGGCGATCCCATTGCAGTTGCTGCTCAACGAGTTCGGGCTGCACCTGGGCTACGACGTCATCATCGTCGCGCTGACCGTGCTGACCGTCGTCTACACCTACCTGGGCGGCATCAAGGCGGTGATCTGGACCGACGCGCTGCAGCTGGGCCTGTACCTGGTCGGCGCGCTCATCGCGCTCGCGGTGCTCAGCGGCCATGTCGGCGCGACCGGTTGGTCGAAGGCGTTGCACGCGGGCAAATTCCGGCTCTTCGACACCGATTTCGGCGCGGCGCACATCCTCACCTCGAGCTTCGCCCTGCCGACGGCGATCATCGGCGGCGCGCTGTTCTCGATGGCCTCGCACGGCTCGGATCAGCTGATCGTGCAGCGCATTCTGGCGACGAGGTCGCTGCGCGACGGCCGCCGGGCCATGATCGGCTCCGGCGTGTTCGTGGCGGTGCAGTTCGCCGCGTTCTCGGCGGTGGGCGCGCTGCTGTGGGCCTACCACGAGGGACGCAGCCCCAAGCAGCTGGGCCTGGCCACCTCCGACGATCTGTATCCCGACTTCATCCTGCACCAGCTGCCGGTGGTGATCTCGGGCTTGCTGGTGGCCGGAATACTCGGCGCCGCAATGGGTTCGCTGTCGGCGGCACTGAACTCGATGGCCAACTCGACGGTCGCCGACATCATCCGCAGCTTCTCGCGGCGGGACATCCCCGATCGAATGCTGCTGCGGCTGGGGCGGATCATGACCCTGGTGTGGGCGGTGCTGATGGCGGTGTTCGCCATGGGCTTCAGCGCCACCACCGGCAATGTGTATCTCACCGCGCTCGCCATCGCCGGGTACACCTACGGCGCCCTGCTCGGCGCGTTCCTGCTCGGGCGACTCGTGCGGCGCGCCAACGAATTCGACGCGATCGTGGCCTTCGTGGCGACAGTGGCGGTGATGGCGGTCGTGGTGCGCGCGGTCAAGATCGACGTCACCGTCGGCGTCACGGTCGTCCAGAAGGGCGTCGCCGCACAGTGGCTGGTGCCGATCGGTGTGCTCGTCACGCTCGCCGTCGGGGGAATGGCGAGTAGATTCCATGCTGCCCCCACGAAACCCGAACCGGCCGAGGCACACTGGTGAATCATCTCGACGATGACGACGTCCGAACCCGCCTGCTGACGGCGATGCCGCGGCTGCCACCGACCGGGCTGCGGGTCGCGCGGGTGATCCTGCACGACCCGCCCGGGACCGCGCAGCTGACCGTGAACCAGCTCGCCGACCGCGCCGCCACCAGTACCTCGGCGGTGGTCCGGCTCGCGAAATCGCTGGGCTACGAAGGCTATCCGCAGCTGCGGCTCGCCCTGGCGGCCACCGGCGCCGAACCGGGCACGCCCGTGTTCGCCTCCGACATCACCGCCGAGGACAGCCTGGGGCGGGTGCTGCACAAGCTGACCGCCTTCGAGACCGAGGGCATGGTCGCCACCGCGGAGCAGGCCGACCCGGCCACCCTCACCGCGGTGGTGCAGGCCCTGGTCCGGTCGCGCCGCATCCAGCTGATCGGCATCGGCGCCTCCGGGCTGGTCGCCACCGACCTGGAGCAGAAGCTGACCCGCATCGGGCGCTGGTGCCGGGTCAGCACCTCCGAGGACGACGCGCTGGTGCAGGCCAGCCTGCTGGAGAGCGAGGATGTGGCGGTCGCCTTCTCCCATTCCGGGGAGACCGCCGCGATCGTGGAGGCGCTGCGGCGGGCGGGCGCGCGCTCGACCACCGTCGCGGTGACCGCGGGCGCCCAGTCCCGGCTGGCCCGCGTGGCGACGCATACCATCGTGGTAGGGGGGCGTGAGGACGGCTTCCGTTCCGCGGCCATGGCGAGCCGGATGTGTCAGTTGCTCGTCGTCGACGCCCTGTATATAGGAGTGCTGCAACGCACGCCGTCGGCGGTGACCGCGTTGCGGCGCACCCACGAGGCAGTAGCGGATCGGCGCAGCAAGGAGGCGACGTGAGCGACATCGGTGCGCGCACGACCGAGACCCCCAACCCGCGGAGCACCACCCTGGACACCATGCCCGTCGAGGAATTGCTGCGCATTATGAATGCCGAGGACGCCCTGGTGGCGCCCGCGGTGGCGCCCACCGTGCCCGACATCGCGCGGGCCGTGGAGTTGATCGTCGCGGCCCGGGCCCGCGGTGGCCGGTTGATCTACGTCGGGGCGGGCACCAGCGGTCGGCTCGGCGTGCTCGACGCCGCCGAGTGCCCGCCCACCTTCGGCACCGATCCGAGCGAGGTGGTCGGCCTCATCGCCGGTGGCGCACAGGCATTGACGCATTCGGTGGAGGGCGCCGAGGACGATCCGGACCGTGCGGCCATCGATCTGGCCGCGGTCGGGCTGATCGCCGCCGACGTGGTGGTGGCACTGGCCGCGAGCGGGCGCACCCCCTACGCCATCGGCGCGCTGCGGTACGCGCGGTCGATCGGCGCGGGAACGGTGGCCGTGTCGTGCAATCGCGACGCGGAGCTGACCGCGTGCGCCGACATCGGCATCGAAATCGACACGGGCCCCGAGATTCTGACCGGTTCCACCCGCCTGAAGGCGGGCACCGCGCAGAAGCTGGTCTGCAATATGCTCTCGACCGCGGTCATGGTCCGCTCCGGCAAGGTATACGGCAACCTGATGGTGGACATGGTCCCGTCCAACTCCAAACTGGTAGACCGCGCCCGCCGCATAGTCGCCCAGGCCACCGGCGTCGACTGCGCCACCGCCGCAGCCCTTCTCGACGCCGCCGACGGCCACCCCAAAACCGCCATAGTCATGCACCTGGTAGGCGTCGACGCCACCCAGGCCCGCCGCCTCCTCGCGGGCGCAGGAGGGTTTGTGCGCCGCGCTGTCCCGGATTGATCCCGGCCAAAAGCACGCCGGGAACAAGAGAGTCAGCCTGCCGGGAAGACGAGAGTACTGCCGTCATCCCGGCGGGCCGGCTCCCTTGATCCCGGCGGGCTTTTGGCCGGGATCATAACCGATGCGGAAAATGAACGACATGTGGTGGTTCGGTGTATCGGAGGGGGTGGGGATCGGTAGCGTATTCGCCAGCGATCTTGCCTGCCGAATGTGCGGGGGCAGTGGCATCGGCGGAGGTTAATGTGCAGTACGTCATGGGAATTGTCGGCCTGGTGGCCTTTCTGTTGCTCGCGTGGTTACCGAGCATGGACCACCGGGCCGCGGGGAAGAAACTGATTCGGGTCGCGCTGCTGATCGCGGTGCAGTTCGTGCTCGCATTCCTGATGCTGAAGACCGGCGTCGGCACGGCGCTGATCAAGGCGATCCGGGACGGGTTCGCGCACATTCTCGGATATGCCGCGCAGGGCACCCAGTTCGTGTTCGGCGATCTGACCAAGGTCGGCACGATGCCGGCGTTCTTCTTCTCCGTGCTCATGCCCATCGTGTTCGTGTCGGTGCTGATCGGCATCCTGCAACACATTCGGGTCCTGCCGCTGATCATCAAATATCTCGGCCTGGCGCTGTCCTGGGTGAACGGCTTCGGCAAGGTCGAGTCCTTCAACGCGGTGGCCTCGCTCATCCTGGGCCAGTCCGAGGTGTTCATCTCGCTGCGCAGCATGCTCGAGCGCATCCCCCCGCAGCGCATGTATACCCTTGCGGCCTCGGCGATGTCGACCGTCTCGGCCGCCATCCTCGGCGCGTACATGCAGCTCATCGACGCGCGCTACGTGGTCGCGGCCGTGGTGCTGAACCTGGTCGGCGTCTTCGCGGTGACCTCGCTCGTCAACCCCTACACCGTGACCGCCGAGGAGGACGCCGAGCTGCTGGCGGAGCCGCGCGACGACGAGCACCGGTCGCAGTCGTTCTTCGAAATGCTGACCGACTACATTCTCGTCGGCTTCCGGGTGGCGTTCACGGTGGCGGCCATGCTGATCGGCTTCATCGCGCTGCTGGCAATGGTGAACGGCATTTTCGCGGCCCTGTTCCACGGCACCACCTTCCAGGACGTGATGGGTCATGTATTCTCGCCGTTGGCATTTCTGACCGGGATTCCCTGGCACGAGGCCGCCGACGCGGGAACGTTCATGGGCACCAAACTCGTGTCCAACGAGATGGTCGCGATGACCCAGCTGCACGAGAACAAGCACGGGCTGTCCCCGCACTCGATGGCGATCGTGTCCACCTATCTGGTGTCGTTCGCGAATTTCTCCAGCATTGCCATCCTCATCGGCGCGGTGCGCAGCATCAACAAAAAGCAGGGCCTGGTGGTGGCGCAACACGGCCTGCGCCTGCTCTACTCGGCCACCCTGGTCAGCTTCATCAGCGCCACCATCGTCGGCCTGCTCAGCTGAATTCGTCTCGTTCGGAAATTCTCCGATCGGTAATTCCGTTGCAAGAGACGGGTGTACGGGAATCGGGAGACTACCGTGTGGAAGATTTGCAGAACGTGCGGCGTGGAACACGATGCGGCGGCGGAGATCTGCCGCATCTGCGCCGACGAACGGCAGTGGGTGCCCGCCCAGGGCCAGGAGTGGGTCACCCTCGACGAGCTCGCCGCCGCGGGCCATCGCGTGGCGCTGCGGGAGCTGGAGCCGGACCTGTTCGGCCTCACCGTCGAGCCGCACTTCGGCATCGGCCAGCAGTCGCATCTGCTGCGGACTCCCGCGGGCACTGTGCTGTGGGACGTGACCGGCTACGTCGACGAGCAGGCCGCGCGGCTGGTGCGGGAACTCGGCGAGGTCGTGGCCATCGTGCCGAGCCATCCGCATCACTATGGCGCGCAGGTCGAGTGGAGTCGGGCGCTGGGCGGGGTGCCGGTGCTGGTGGCAGCGTCCGATCTGGAATGGGTGGCGCGCCCGGATCCGGTCGTCGAATCCTGGTCCGGCCGAGTCGATCTGCTACCCGGTCTCACCCTGCGCCAAGTGGGCGGGCACTTCCCCGGCAGCGCGGTGGCGCACTGGGCGGCCGGGGCGAACGGCCGGGGAGCACTGTTCAGCGCCGACACCGTCAAGGCGAATCCGGATCGCATGTCGGTGTCGTTCATGCGGAGCTACCCCAACCGCATCCCGCTGTCGGCGGCGGTGGTCCGCCGAGTCGCCGACACCGTCGCCGAATTCGAGTTCGACCGGCTCTATGACAACTTCGGCATGACCATCGATACCGACGCCCGAACCATTGTGCAACGCTCCGCGGAACGCCACATCCGTTGGGTGAGCGGCGATTTCGACAACCTCACCTGACCGTCAGTCGTCCAATCCATTGCCGTTGACCGACGACGCCGTGCGCTTCTTCTCCGCACGCGCGCGGCGGCGCTCGGCGCGCAGCTCGGCGAGTTCCTGCTCCAGCGTCTCGGCGATCCGGAACTGGCCGGTGTCGTAGAGGCTGGGGTCGGTCGTCGGGTCGGGCTCGGGGTCCTTCGGCTTGTCCTTCTTGCCGTTGGCCGGGGCGCTGTCCTTGCCGTCGGCGCGCCAGCTCTTGGTGGTGGTCGCCGTCGACTTCGGGGTCCAGATGTCGGGTTCGATTGTCGGCTCGACGGTTTCGGCGTCGCTCACCTCGGGCTTGGCGGCCTCGGCCTCCTCCGGCTGCTCCGGGGCGGGGGCCTTGGGCAGCGCGGGCAGCGGCGCGGGGCCGGGGCGGGTGTCCGGGGCGCTCTGGCGGATGAAGCTCACGAACGTCGGCAGGGTGCGCCGGATCTGCTCGGCCGGGTCGGGCAGGTCCTGAATCTGTTCGGTGGCACGGACGATGGCCTGCCCGTAGCGGTGGCTGGCGGCGTCGTGCACCAGCAGCGCCACACCGATCATGACCGGCGCCACGGCGTGCACGCCCACGTCGTACCACGAGCCGGAGCGCAGATACGGGTAGGTGTTCAGGCCGACGGTGAGCGCCAGCAGGGCGAGTTCGGCGGCGGCAACCTGCTTGCGGCTGTCCAGGATTCCCCACTCGGCGACCTTGTTGGTGCCGATCATGATGATGACGAGGCAGACGCTGATCATGCCTTCGAGCAGGTAGCTGAACCAGTACAGCGGGTCGCCGGGGCCGCCGGGCGCGATATTGTGCTGGACGTTGACGGCGGACCACAGCATGCCCACCATCACGACGCCGGCCAGCGACCGCAGCGACCACGCGCGGTGCCGGTACAGCGAGGCGAGCTTGGCGTGCGGACTGGATTCGCGCCGCTGTGCGGCGATCGCCCTGCGGGCCATCAAGAGATCACGCATGTCGGCCTTCGCGATCGCTTCGGAGGTCTGCCGGGCGCGATCGGAAGCCGAGGCCGCCGCCTGCACGTTCTTCCAGCGCTGATCGCGTTCCTGCTCGCGAATGCGCTCGGCCAGATCGCGTTCGGCCTGTAGCTCACCTTCCGACAGCGCCTCCGTCAGCGCCGGGTCGAACTGGTACGCCAGTCGCCCGCGGGCCTTTTCGACCCGCTTCGCCAACTGCGCGACGTCGTCGCCCGCGGGTTGTTCGATGGTCAATTGGACCACCGCCCAGTCAGATGCGGTGGCGCATACATGATCACGAGTGGGAACGGCACAGGACATTAATAGTCGATTCGGTGCCGCTAGCGAAACTGTAGATTTGCCGATTCGGGCCTCGTGTCGGCGTGGCGCGCACGACACGCCGAAGGCGGCAACCGCAAGTCAGCAGTGTGACAGTACAGTTCGCCCGTTATGCCCCGGCCAAAAGCACGCCGGGGCCATCGGGGCACACACGCCCGGGCATCAGGGCAAGTCGGACCATCGCGACTAAGCCGCCGCCGCATCGGAGCGCAGCAGTCCCATGGTCGCCTCGATGTCGTCGACGTCGACGACGAGGCGGGTGAAATCGGTACCGCTCAGTTCGATTCGGACCGCGCGGCCGTCGAAGAGGGTGTCCCAGAATTCCTTGCGGCCCTTGCCGCGGAAGGTGCCCGCGGCGATGACGCCGGGGAAGAACGTGCCGGGGGTGCGCACCCACGGCGGGCGGCGGTCCACCTCGGCCGGGACGACCGCGGTGATGTTCGACAGGTCGAAGCGCAGTTCCTCGCGCAGCGACAGGAATCGGTGCGCGCCCTGCACGTGCACCGTCACCGTCGTTCCCGTGAGCTCGAACTCGACCATCGCGCACCTCACTTGTCGTCGAGAGCATCCGTCTGTGTCGAGCCTGCCCAACGCTCCTGGTGGCAACCTGTGCCGTTCCTATGATTTCTCTCAGATTCGACACGCCTTCGTCACACTCGTCCGGTTCCGCGCCGTCCTGCGTAGGCTCACCGGCATGCGACTGAGCACACGAAATCAGCTCGACGGAACCGTCCTATCGGTGACCCGCGGCGAGGCGATGGCGGTGGTGCGGGTCCGCTTGACCGGCGGCGACGAGATCACCTCCTCGATCACCCGCGATGCCGTCGAAGACCTCGGCCTGGCCGAGGGCGCCCAGGTCAAGGTCCTGATCAAGTCGACAGAGGTCACCCTGGGCATCGAGTAGCCGCGTCACCGCATCAACCCGGTCCGCTTCACGGTGGTCAGGATCGGCACCGTCTCCACGCTGGTCGACCGGCCGAGCGTGCCCAGCGTGTCGGTCAGGAAGGCATACAGGCCGGTGAGGTCGGCCGCGGCGACGGCGACGAGCAGGTTCGTGGCGCCGGTGGTGGCCGCGGCGAAGCGCACGCTGGGGTGTGCGCTCAGGGTCCGCCCGGCGTGTTCGAGGTCGCCGGGCGGGACGGTCAGCCACAGCAGGGCCTCGGCGTGCACACCGAGCAGGGCGAGATCGAGCTCGGTGGCGACGCGGATCACCTGCCCGCGCAGCAGGGCCTCGAGCCGCCGCCGGGCGGTGGCGGCGGTCATGCCGGTGGCGGCGGCCAATTCGCCGTAGCCCGAACGGGCGTCGGCGGTGAGGGCCGCGAGCAGGTCGTGGTCGACGGCGGGCGGTGGACCCGGAATCGGCTGCGGCCGAAGGGCTCTCAGGCTCGCGATCTCGGTGTCCGACAGCAGCCCGCCGGTCCATTCGAAGGCGGTCGGGAAGACCCGCAACAGATTCTGCGCGGTCCACGAGTCGACGGCGGAGGTCGCGGGCAGGTCCCGCAGCAGCAGCGTATTGCGGGCGGCGGGGTCGTCGAGGAAGACCACGATGCCGAGTTCGTCGCCGCCGCCGAGGATTTCGACCCAGACGGTGTCCGGGCGGCGGGCCAGGGCGCGGGCGACCGCGCCGATTCTATTGGGGCGGCAGCGAACTCGAAGCGCCACCGGTGTCAGCGCCGGGAAGCACGCGGGATTGCGCACCACCGTGGCGCGCAGGGTCCCGTCGGCGTAGAGCGGGGCGGCCCGGCGCAGGACGGTGCGCTCGGACAGGCCGAGGCAGCGACCGAGGGTGCGCCAGGAGGCGCGCGGGGCGGCCAGCAGGGCGGCGGCCAGCCGCTGCTCGGTCGGGTCGAGCCTCTGTCGCATAATCCACTGTCTCATGCCCGGCGATGTCGGACTATCCGCAAAGTAGTGCGCAACCATGTCCGCGTTGGACCATCGGGCGGTAGACCTCTGTCATGAGCACTCTTTCGGACAGTCGGCAGCGGCCGGTCGTCGAGACGGCCTCGGGTGCGGTGCGCGGCGTGGCGACGGCCGCGGGCGCATTCGCCTTCCGCGGCATCCCGTTCGCCGCCGCGCCGGTCGGAGATCTGAGATTCGCCGCGCCGCAACCGCATTCGGGGTGGACCGGCATCCGCGACGCCGCCGCGGCCGGTCCCGCGGCGCCGCAGTGGCCGTCGCGGCTGGAGGCCGTGGCGGGCACCCGGGTGCCGAACTGGGCCGAGAACAACTGCCTGACCCTGAACGTCTGGACCCCCGACGCCGCGCCGGATGCGTCGCGGCCGGTGCTGCTCTGGTTCCACGGCGGCGGCTTCACCAGCGGCAGCGGCGGCTGGGACTGGTACGACGGGGCCCGGCTGGCGGCGCTGGGCGGCATCGTGGTCGTCACCGCCAACTACCGGCTCGGGCCGCTGGGGTATCTGTACCTGCCCGAGATCGGGGCCGACAATCTCGGTTCCCAGGACCAGGCCGCCGCGCTGCGCTGGGTGGCCGACACCATCGCGGCGTTCGGCGGCGATCCGGGCCGGATCACCGTGGGCGGCCAGTCGGCCGGTGCGTTCTCGGCCATGGCGCTGGCCACCGATCCGGCGACCGCTCCCCTGGTGCGCCGCGTGATCGGGCAGTCCGGGCCGTGGGGCCTGTCGTCGCCGACCCCGGCCGAGGCGGCCCCGACGGTCGCGGCGTATCTCGAGATCCTGGGTATTGCCGCGAATTCCGATGTGGCGAAACGGCTTCGGGAACTGCCGGTGAGCCGGTTACTGGCCGCCAATGCCCGGCTCGCTGCGGCGACCGCGCGACCGGGCTCGGTCGCACCGGCCCTGTATCCGGTGCTGGGCGGTGCGGGACACCCCGAGCCCTTCCGGGACGCGGTGGCGCGCGGCGCGCTGGCCGACAAGGACGTGCTGCTCGGCACCACCGACGACGAAATGGCCTCCTTCTACGCGTTCAATCCGATGGTCCGCACCGCCACCCGCGACGAGGCGGTCCGCATTCTCGACGGCCTCACCGACGGCGCGGGCGCGGAGCGGTACGCGAAATACGAAGCCGCACACCCGGATGCCGACCCGGCCGCGGTGCTGACGGCCGTCGCGACCGACCGCTTCAGCAGCGAACCCGCCGCCGAGTTCGCCGCTCTCGTTGCGGCCCAGGGCAATCCGGCACACATCTACCGTTTCGGCCGCCGACCCGTCCCGGACCTCTACGAGCTGGGCGCCGTGCACTGCGCCGAATTGCCGTTCCTGTTCGGCACCTTCGACGCCTACCCGAACGCGCCGATGCTCGGCACGGTAAGCGCGGCCGACCACGCCCTCGCGACGGCATTCGGCGGCGCGCTGGCGGCATTCGTGGCGACCGGTTCCCCGAACGGCCCCGGCCTCCGGACGTGGCAGCCGTACCGCTCCCCCGCCGATGTCCGGCCGTTCGACCGGTGAGCTAATCGACCGGAACCGGGTGGTGAGACACCGGAACTGGGGGCACACGGCCGAAGCTTCCGCCCGGAAATCACCCCTAAGATCGCGGTATGCGCTTTGGACCACGGATATCGGGTGTCGCGGCCTTCGCCGTGCTGATGATCGTGGCGGTCGCGACGGCATGGGCTCAGCAACCGCACGGACACCGCCCGGCATCCGCGCCCGCCGATACATTCAGCGCCGAGCGGGCATTGCGGACGGTGACGGCCATTGCCGCCCGGCCGCATCCGGCGGGTAGCGCCGAACACGACCGGGTCCGTGACCATCTGGTGGGCGAGCTGCGAAACCTCGGTCTGGACACCGAGATTCAGAGCGGCGTCGGCCGGTGGCCCGAGGCGTTCCATCGCGATGTGATGGCCATGGGCCGGGTGGACAATATCGTCGCCCGCATACCGGGCAGCGCGCCCACCGGAACGGTGTTCCTGACGGCACACTACGATTCGGTGCCCTCCGGCCCCGGCGCGAACGACGACGGGGTCGGCGTGGCGACGATTCTGGAGACGGTGCGCGCGCTGCGCGCCGCCCATGCCACCCCGCGCAATTCCGTCGTGGTCCTGCTCACCGACGGCGAGGAGAACGGAACGCTCGGCGCGGAGGCGTACGTCGCCGCGCATCGAGACGAGTTGCGCGGCGGGGTGGTCGTCAATCTGGAGGCCCGCGGCGCGGGTGGCGCCCCGGTGCTGTGGCGCACCACCCGCCCGGACGGCCGCCTGATCGACGCGGTCGCCGCGAGCGCGCCGTATCCGAACACCGATTCGCTGTCGACCGCGCTCGCCGGTGACCAGACCTCGAGCAATACCGACTACGCCGCGTTCCAGCCCGGCGGCCTGCGCGTGCTGGACTGGGCCTACGCGCAGCGAAGCGCCTACTACCACAACCCCTTCGACGATCCGGCGCACGTGGATCCGGCGACCGTGCAGCGGATGGGAGACAACACCCTCGCGCTCGCCCGGGAATTCGGCGGCCGGGACCTCACCGCCGCGGACGAACCGAATCGCGCCTACCTCTCGCTGCCGTTCGGGCCGCTGCTGATGATTCCGGTGTGGGCGGTAATAGCGCTCGCCGTGCTCGCGCTGCTGGCGGTGGTGTGGGTGATCGTCCAGGTGCGCAGGTCCGGCGAGGCGTCGGTGCGGGGCGTAGTGGGCGCTGCGGCAACGGCATTCGCCGCCGTGCCGATCACCATGGCGGCGGTGTACGGGCTGTGGGCGGCGGTGCTGGCCGTCCGGCCCGACTATCGGCCGCTGTTCGGTGATCCGTATCGGCCCGGGTGCTATTACGCGGCGGTGGTCGTGCTGGCCGTCGCGGTGCTCATCGCGGGATTTCTGCTGTCGCGGCGATGGTTCGGCCCGACGGCCGCGCATGTGGGCCTGCTGGCGTCGGCGGCGGTGGTGAGCGCGGCGGCGGCCGCCCTCGCGCCGACCGCGGCGGTGGTCTTCGTGATCCCGACCTGCATTGCGGCCCTGGGTGTCGCGGCGACCCTCGTGCTGCCGCGGGCCTGGCGGCTGCCCGTGTTGACGCTGTCGCTGATCCCGGCGGCGGTCCAGGTCGGCGGCACGGTCTGGACGGCGCTGGCGGCCGGGATTTCTGGCGCGCCGTACCTGGCGGCTCCCACCCTGGCCCTGCTCGGCGGCCTCCTGCTGCTGCCGCTCGCCCAGGCGTGGCCGCGGCGGCGGGTCGCACTGATTCCGGCGACGGCGGTGCTGCTCACCGTCGCCGCGACCGCGGCCGGGCTGGCGGTGGACCGCTTCGACGACCGGCACCCGCTGATGTCGCAGCTGGTGTACGCGCTGGACGCCGACCGGCAGGAGGCACGGTGGATGTCCCGTACCGCGCCCAATCGCTGGACCGGTGGCTTCCTCGACAAGCACCCGCCCACAGGACAGTTCGCCGAGCTGCTGCCGCAGGCGGTCGCCAGCCGCCCCGCCCCGGCGCAGGCGCTGCCCGCGCCGATCGTCGACATCGTGTCCGACAGCACCGAATCCGGTCAGCGAACGGTCCGGCTGCGCGTGCGCTCGCCGCGCGGTGCGACCGCCCTGGAGCTGCGCTACGACACCGAGGTGCGGTCGCTGCGCGTGGCCGGGCGGGAATTCACGCCGGTGCCGAGGCGGGGCGTGCTGTTCTACGCCCCACCCGCCGAGGGCATCGACATCGACCTCACCGCACCCGCGGGGCCGCTGCCGCTGACCGTGCTCGACCGCACCTATCTCCCGGATTCGAAGCTGGCGGCACTGGGTACCGTCCCGCCGGACATCTTCTTCCGGCAGGACAGCGAGGCCATCGTCTTCGGCCGGGTACCGGGCCTGTAGCGCGGGATCAGCGCGCGCTCCAGCCGCCGTCCATCGGATACGACGCCCCGGTCACCATGCCCGCATGGTCGGACACCAGCCAACCCACCAGTGCCGCAACCTCTTCCGGTTCCACGAGGCGTTTCACGACGCTGTCGGTGAGCAGCACCCGCTCGATCACCTCCCGCTCCGCAATCCCGTGCGCCCGGGCCTGGTCGGCGATCTGCTTGTCCACCAGTGGTGTTCGCACATAACCAGGATTGACGCAGTTGCTGGTGACCCCGTGCGGCCCGCCCTCCAGCGCCGTCACCTTGGACAGCCCCTCCAGCGCGTGCTTGGCCGTCACATAGGCCACCTTGTATTCGGAGGCCCGGATCCCGTGCACCGACGAGATATTCACGATCCGGCCGAATCCCCGCCGGTACATGTGCGGCAGCGCCGCCCGCACCAGCAGGAAGGGCGCCTCCACCATCAGCGCGAGCATGGCCCGAAACCGCGCGGGCGGAAAGTCCTCGATCGGGCTGACGGTCTGCACGCCCGCATTGTTGACCAGGATGTCCACCTCGAGCCGCACATCCTCCAGCGCCGCGACATCGAGCAGATCGACGGCCCACGCGGTGCCGCCGATCTCGCCCGCCAGCGCCTTCGCGCCCGGCCCGTCGATATCGGCGACGGTCACCGCGGCTCCCCGCGCCGCGAGCTCGCGCGCGCAGGCCGCGCCGATTCCGCTCGCGCCGCCGGTGACCAGGGCGGAACGTCCTGTCAGATCGGTCATTTCGCGACCACCTCCCGGAACGAGTATCACTGCGGATCGGCTACGCCGATAGTGGTACCTCCGATCCCGCGCCGTCCGACGGCGCGGGGCCGACCTGGATCGGCACGGTCGCGCAGTGCTGCGCCCAGCGGGCCCGCCGCGCGGCGCGCCGCCCCTGGTTGGCGCCCGCGCAATAGGCCGATATCTTCGTGAAGCTCCGCCGCTTCCGCCGCATTTTCGTCACGTCGTTCATGAGATCCTTGCTCCGAAGTCGCTCGTAGCCGTCCGAGGCGGTCGCCGCGCTCATCGCACCAACACGGTCCCCTCCACCACGTCTACTGCGACAGGCCGGACATTCAGCATGACACGCCGAATCGCAACGCCGAATGTGCGTGCAATTGTGCTTGCAGTTCAGGAAAGTGCGATAGCGTTGCCGTGTTGCCAGTAGTTGCCAGGGGGTCGCAACGCTGGTCGAAAAATCCACTGCGACACAGAAGTTAGCGAAATGAACGATTGGCATGCCTTCGGAGGCGAGCTGAGACGGCTTCGCCTACAACGTAACCGCACCCTGCGCGGCCTGGCCCGCAGTATCCGCTACGACGTCGGTGCGCTATCGCGCATCGAAAATGGGGTCCGCAAACCGGCATTGCGCCTGGTCCACGAGCTCGACGCCGAGCTCGACGCCGGCGGCGCGCTGGTGCGCCTGGCCACCGAGTGCGACGCGAGCGCACCGGACGGGATCACCGCCGCGGCGACCGAGTCGCTCGCCTTCGCCGACTGGGCGAGCGACGACCGCGCCGGGCAGCTCTCGATCGACGGTGTCCACTACGAGATCGCCCGCATCGCAATCTGTTACGTCCACGCCCCACCGCAGCCGCTGTTCACGGACCTGATGCTGCTGCGCGATCAGGTGTGGCAGTCGCTGCGCTGCGGCCCCACCCCCGCGCGAGCCCGGGACCTGATGTTCCTGGGCGGGGTGGCGGTGGCGCTGCTGGCCCAGCTGTCCGGAAATCTGGGCGGTTCCATCGCGGCCATGCAGCACGCGCTGGCGGCCGAGCGGCTGGCGCGCCGGGCCGAGCACCTGCCGCTGCTGGCCTGGGTGGCGGGCACCAAGGCCCTCATCGCCGAATGGAGCGGAAACCCCGCTCGCGCATTGGATTTCGCGCGCCAGGGCGCGGTGACCGCCCCCGCGGGCGAGCAGAGCGTGCGGCTGGCGGCCCTGGAGGCGCGCTGCGCGGCGCGGCTGGGCCGGTTCGCCGACGCCCGGGCCGCCATCACGCGGGCCGAGCGCGAGGCCGAGCGCCCCGCCGCCGTCGACGAGGTCACGGGATTCGGTGGGGTGCTGCGATTTCCGGCCACCAAGGCGGCCTACTACGCCGGGACCACGTTCCGGCTGATGGGCGCGCACGCGGACGCCGAGCGCTGGGCCGGGCAGGCCATCGCGGCCTACGCCTCGGGCCCGAGCGACGAACGCAGTTACGGCGACGAGGCATTGGCGCGGGTCGATGTGGCCATGGCCCGCATCGGCCGCCACGCGGTCGAGGAGGCCGGTGAGATCCTGCGCCCGGTGCTGGATCTGCCCGCGGAGCAGCGCATCCATCCGGTGGCCGCGAGCATGCGCCAGGTGGGTGAACATCTCGATACGCGCAGTGCCGCGGCGCGGGCGCTGCGCGACGAGATCGCCGCCTTCCGCACTGCCGAACCACCCGCGCCATGATGCCGGGCCGCCCGCATCGGTCGATCCTGGCGTCCGCGTGCCGCCGGGCCGGTCTGCCCTACGCCGATGCCCAGCTGCTGCACGTGCATTCGACCGTCGTCTACCTGCTGGAGAGCGCGGGCGTGGTGGTGCGGATCAGCCAGTCCGAGCACCGGGGCCTGCGCCCGGAACGAGCGCCGATGATCGCGCGCTGGCTCGGGGATCGCGGCCTGCCGGTGACCGAGCCGCTGTTCGACGACGCGGTGGACGTCGACGGTGCGACCGTCACGTTCTGGCACTACTACCCGCAACCGGACAGCGCCCGACCGCCCGCCCGCGAGCTGGGCCGCCTGCTGCGGCAGTTGCACGCGCTGCCCGCACCGCCGTTCGCGCTGCCCGCCTACGTGCCGCTGGCCGGTCTGTCCCAGGTCCTCGACTCCGCGCCCGAGGTGCTGTGCCCGGCCGAACGGGAATGGCTGGCGCGGCGGATGAATGTCCTTGTCGCGCAGTATGGTCGGCTGGATTCCGTGCTGGGCGTGGGCCTGGTGCACGGCGACGCCTACCGGGGCAACCTGCTGTGGTCCGAGGGCGGCGTGCTGCTGGCCGACTGGGACGAGGCGAGCATCGCGCCCCGCGAACTCGATCTGGTCAATATCTATCAGGGAATCCGCTTCGGCCACACCGAGATAGACCTGCGCGAGTTCGGCCTGGCCTACGGCTACGACGTCCGTGCGTCCCCGGCCTTCCCCACCCTGCGCGCCATGCGCGACCTGCACACGCTCACCTCGTATATCCGCCGCGCCGCCCAGGGCGACCTGGCCGCCACCGCCGAGCTCCGGCACCGGCTCGACACCCTGCGCAACCCGCAGTCCTCCGATGCGCGCTGGCACGCCGCGTGAGTCGCCGCCCCGGGGGACGCCATCGGGTGCGGCCAGCACCACCGTCGATCGGCCGGGAGGCTCGATGGCGGCGCGGGCGAGCGGTCGGCGATCCTGGAGCGATGACCCGGTGGCCCAGGAGAATTCGCGCGAGCATGGCACTGACCGCGACGGCGATGACGATCGGCGCGGGAGCGGCGGCGGCGACGGAGCCGCCGACCGAGTTCTGGGAGGTCCAGGACTACGCCACCATCCTCGAGGTGCGCGGCGACGGGTTGCAGACCTATCAGACGACCGACCTCAGCTGCCTGAAGGCCGATGCCGGAACCCCGGCGGGCCCGGACCGCTACAACCTGCCGGACGATATCTACACCCTCACCCGCACAACCACTCCCGACCGCGCGACCCTCCGGGTCGACGGGTCCCCGGGCCATCGCACCCTGCGCCGCCTGACCGCCCTGCCGCCCCGATGCACCGATCCGGGCGAGCCGAGCGGCTTCGACGTCTTCTGGCAGACCTTCCGAGAGAACTACCCCTTCTTCGACGCGAAGGGCATCGACTGGAATCGGGTCCGCGACCGCTACCGCGAGCGCGCCCTGACCGCCGAACACACCGGCAACGACAGGGAGCTGTTCGCCACCCTGAGCGATATGATCGCCCCGCTCCAGGACGCCCATGTCGCCGTGATCGCCCCGGGCATCGGCCGATTCGCCACCGCCCGGCCCGGCACCGTGGCGCCCACCCCGGAGTACGACGCCACGATCAAGTCCTATATCCGGCAGAGCGACTTCGGCGGCGTCGCGCTCACCGACTACGGCCGGGGCCGCATCTCCTATGCCGACCTGCCCGGCCATCCCGACTACGGCTACCTGCGATTGTCCGGGTTCTCCGGCTTCAGCGACTCCGACACCTTCGCCGACAACAGCGCGGAACTCGATCGCGCCCTGAACGACATCTTCACCCCGGACCGAAAGGCCCGGCTGCGCGGGCTGATTCTGGACCTGCGCGTCAACGGCGGCGGCTCCGACAGCCTGGGCCTGCAACTGGCCGCCCGGCTCACCGACGCCCCGTACTTCGCCTACGCCAAGCAGACCCGCACCACCGAGCCGCAGCCGCAGCAGATCCGGCCCGCCGCACCGGTTTTCGCCGGACCCGTCGCCATCCTGACCGGCGGCAGCACCGTCAGCGCCGGAGAAACCTTCACCCAGGCCATGATCGAGCGCCCGGCGCCCACCATCCGCATCGGCGCATCCACCCAGGGCGTGTTCTCCGATGTGCTGGAACGTAAATTCCCCGGCGCACACCACGACACCTGGATGTTCGGCCTGCCCAACGAGCTGTTCCGCACCGCCGACGGCCGCACGTTCGACGGGCCCGGAATCCCACCACAGATCCCGGAACCCGTCTTCACCGACGAGGAGATCGGCAGCCACCGCGACAGCGCCTTCGATCGCGCGGTGCGGTGGCTGAGCGACTCAGAGCCCGTTCGGCCGCACCGGTAGCTCGGTCAGGCCGCGAATCAGCATCCCGACCTGGTATTCCGGCGTGAACGCCCGGTCGGCCAGATCCAGGTTCGGGAATCGCGCCAGCAGCGACCGGAACGCCACGTCGGCCTCCAGCCGCGCCAGCGGCGCGCCGACGCAGAAGTGGATGCCGTGCCCGAAGGCCAAGTGCCCGTTGGCATTCGCCGTCACATCGAGCCGATCCGCGTTCCGGAACCGCGCCCGGTCCCGGTTCGCCGCGCCCAGCGAGATATAGACGATCTCGTCCGCCGGAATATCCACCTCGCCGATCCGCGCCGGTTCGGCGGTGTAGCGGACGGTGGACCAGCCGACCGGGCCGTCGTAGCGCAGGAATTCCTCCACCGCGGCCGGGACGCCGTCCGGATCGTCGCGCAGCGCGCGGAACTGATCCCGGTGGCGCAGCAGGTGATACACCCCGTTGCCGATCAGGTTGACCGTGGTCTCGTGGCCCGCGACCAGCAGCAGGAACGCCATCGACACCAGTTCGGCATGGCTGAGCCGGTCGCCGTCCTCGCTGGTCTGCACCAGCCCCGACAGCAGATCCTCGCCGGGCCGAACCCGCTTGGCCTCCACCAGTTCCTGTAGGTAGTTCGACATCGCGAGCGAGGCGGCATTGCGGTCCTCGACGGTGCCGGTGGTCCCGCCGAGCACCACCTTGGTCCACGCCTGGAAGGAGGCGCGGTCCTCGAACGGCACCCCGAGCAGCTCGCAGATCACGGTGACCGGCAGCGGTATCGCGAAGCGCTGCAACAGATCCGTCTCCTCGTGGGCGGCGACGTCGTCGAGCAGCGCCGCGGTGATCTCCTCGATGCGCGACCGCATGGCCGCCACCCGCCGCGTCGTGAACTCCTTGCTGACCAGCTTCCGCAACCGGGTGTGATCCGGCGGATCGGAGTTGAGCATGTGCGCGGCCAGCACCTGTGTATCCTCGTTGCCGATTCCCCCCGGGATCTTGCGGCGGAACAACTCGTAGACCTCGTTGTAGTTCTTGCGCAGCCGCGGATCGGCAAGGGCCGCCCGGCCTTCCGCGTATCCGATCACCACCCAGCACGGGGCCCCGCCGGGGAACTGCACGTGGTGCACGGGGCCGCTCTCGCGCCACCGGTCGTAATAGCGGTGTGGGTCGGCGTGAAAGTCGTCGCCCACCTTCTCGATTCGTTGCACGGCCTCGGTCTCGACCATATCCGTCCTCGTTACCTCAGTGCTGTCACTGACAACATTCACGCTACCCGCGTCCCGCCCGCATGGGTCCCGGCGCGGTCTCCCCTCGAGGTCCCGGCGCGATCTCCCCTCAAGGTCCCGGCGCGGTCTCCCCTCGAGGTCCCGGCGCGGTCTCCCCTCGAGGTCCCGGCGCGCTTTTGGCCGGGATCAGTTGGTACGAGTCAGCTCGAACCGCGGGAATTCGATGGGGGAGGGCTCCTTTCCCGCCTGCACCTCCCACGCCTGCCCCGTTTCGCCCTCCCGCACCATCCGCTCCACGGCCGCCGCGACGTACGCCGGGGAGGCGAGGGCGAGCCCCGACTCGCGCACGTATTCCTTCGCCTCCTCGGGCAGGATCGGGGTGTCGACGACGCCGGGGCACAGCGCATTGATCGTCACGCCCGACTCGCGATACTTCGGCGCGAGCGAGCGGACCAGCGCGACGACCGCGTGTTTGGTGGCGGAATAGATCGGATCGAGCGAAAACGGTGTCACCCCGGCGAGACTCGCGGTCACCACGATCGCCCCGCCACCGGCCGCCCGCAGCGCGGGCAGCGCCGCCCGGATGCCGAGCACCGGACCGTCGAGATTGACCGCCACGATCCGCCGATACCACTCCAGATCGAGTTCGTCTCCCCCGCCGCCGATTCCGGCATTGAGGTGCACGATGTTCAGCGCGCCGAAGGTCGTCACCGCCGCGTCGACGGCCGCCAGATTGTCCCGTTCGCTGCCGACATCGGTGCGCACGAACAGCCCACCGATCTCCGCCGCGACCGCCTGCCCCGCCTCCTCGGCGATGTCGGCGACCACCACATGCGCACCGCCGGCGGCGAATCGGCGCGCCACCGCGGCGCCGATACCGCTCGCCGCGCCGGTGACCAGTACTACTTCGCTCATGGGTTCACTCCTGTCCGATCTCGGCGGCGATCCGGGCGCGCACGCGCGAATTGCGCACGGCCGCAAGGCTGCCCGCCTCCAGCACCACGATCACCACGATGTACTGCAGCCCGTTGAGCAACGGAACCGTATCCACTGGCAGCGTATACGCGAACACCACCCGCACGACGGCATCGAGCACCAATCCGATCCCCCAGATCGCGGTCGCGATGCGCATGGACCGCCGGAAGGTCGGGGATCGCAGCCAGCCGGTCTCGATCCGCTCGTGGATCTCCCCCCCTCGTCATGGCGCGCGACAGCTGGAAGTAGGCGGGCGTGCGCAGCAGCGTCGCGCAGAACCCCAGGCCCACGATGGCGGTGATCCCGCCGTCCTTGGCCAGCATGAACCGCGGGCTGCCGGTCAGAAACGACACCCCGACGACCAGCGCCAGAATGCTCAGCGTGAGCACCCCCAGCATGTCCACGCGCCGCAGGGTGACCACCGACCAGATCGCCCGCACGGCCGGGGGAACGATGCCGAGGAACAGCGCCAGCCACTGATCGAACCCCGCCGCCCGCAGCCCGTAGTAAAGCGCGACGGGCGCAACGACATTGATCAGAATATTGGCCAGCACGGCCCGCCGGGGGTCCGGCGGGGACGCGTGCCCCCGCGTCTCGGGCACGGGTATCGAGGTGTTCACGGTGTCTCCCATCCCATGGTCCCGGCGTGCTTTTGGCCGGGACCTCGCAACCTGTCCTCCCGAAACTACGAACCCCGGCCCGCCGTCGACATCCGTCTGTCCCCCCGATCGGGTAGTGCTAGGCCCACCCCCGGACCGGCGCCCAGGGGTACTGCACACCCCGCACCCGGTAGGCGAGACTGGACCCGAAAGGAGGCGCGGTGCGGGTGCGACGGATCTACGACCATGCCCGGGCGGTCGGGCGCGGTCTGATCCGGTTCACGCTGGGCCCGGTGGAACTGCTGGTCTTCGCGATCTCCGCGGTGGCGATCGCCGGAACCTGTGTCGGGCTGGTCTTCCTGTACCCGCCCGTCGCCGTCCGCGCCCGGCCGCTGACCGCGCTGGCGCGGCGGCTGTCGGGCGCGTGGTCCGGCATCCCGATCGCCGCGCCCTACCGCCCCGCGCCGCCCCCGCCGGTCCTCGACGCCGACGGCCTCTACCGCACCCCGGACGGCGCGGTGTTCCCGTCGGCGCGCTCGGCCGCCTTCGGCCGCATGTCGCGCTGGGTGTGGACGGACCCGGCCACCTGGCGCGATCTGCTGTGGTCGCTCACCGACCCGTTCGTGGGCGGCGCGCTCGCGATCGCCCCGGCCGCCCTGCTCTGCGCCGGTATCGCCGCACTGTCGCTGTGGCACGGCGTCTTCGGCGCGATCGCCGGGGTGGCCTGCCTGGCCGCGGGCTGGTTCGGCGCGCCGGGATTGCTTCGGCTGCACGGGCGGTGGACGCGGCTGCTGCTGGCACCGGCCTCGCCGACGGCCGTCGGGCGCGGCGTGGTCTGGCGGCGTCGGCTCGGTGCGGGCGTGCTGTCGGGGGTGCGCTGCGTCATGCTGGCCGGGCTGTCGCTGCTGGCGCTGCCGCAGCTGGCGACCCTGCTGGTGGCGGTGGTGTGCACCGGGCCCGTCGTCACCAGCTGGGTGCTGGCCAAGGCGCGCTGGCTGCCGAATCTGTTCCGGCGGTTGGCCTTCGACTGGTCCGGTCGCGAGATCACCATCCCGTACCTGTCCACGCCCCGGCTCGGGCACGATCCGGCCCGGTCGCGCTCGTCCTCCGCGTGGTGGGGCACGTTCGCCGGGCAGGCCCGCGCCCTGTGGTACGACCCGTCCTCGGGGCGCGACCTGCTGTGGCTGATCTGCCAGCCGCTGGCCGCCCCGGTCCTGCTGCTGCCCGCCGCGCTGATCGGGTACGGCTGCTGGGGACTGGTGCTGCCGGTGCTGGAACAGCCCCTCGGCGCGACCCTTTCGCCGTGGTACGGCGAGCTGTTCGGTTCGACCGCCGCGGCGCTGATCGCCGGTCTCGCCTGCACCGCCACCGGGCTGGCCGCCGCGCCGAGGCTGCTGGAACTGCACGGCCGCTGGCTGTCGGTGCTGCTGGCCCCGACCGCCCGCGCGCGCCTGCTGGCCGATCGCGAGCGGCTCACAGCCCGCGTCGAGCGGCTCACCGAAACCCGTACCGCCGCCACCGAAACCCTCGCCGCCGAGCTGCGCCGCATCGAACGCGACCTGCACGACGGCGCACAGGCCCGGCTGGTGGCCATGGGCATGACGCTGGGCGCCGTCGAGGAACTCATCGATCGCGATCCCCGGGCCGCGAAAGCGCTTGTGGCGCAGGCCCGTCAGGCGTCGGTGAGCGCGCTCGCGGAGCTGCGCGCCCTGGTGCGCGGCATCCACCCGCCGGTGCTGGCCGAGCGCGGCCTGATCGACGCCGTCCGCGCCCTCGCCCTGGACAGCCCCGTGCCGGTGCGGGTGGACGCCGACCTCCCGGGCCCCGTCGACACCCCGGCGGAGTCGGCGCTCTACTTCGCCGTCACCGAGGTCCTGACCAACGCGATCCGCCACGCGCAGGCGCGGCACATCGAGATCGGCATCCATCGGCACGACGCGACGCTGCGGATCACCGTGCGCGACGACGGAATCGGCGGGGCCGATCCGCGCCGGGGCAGCGGCCTGCACGGTGTCGAACGCAGGCTGAGCAGCTTCGACGGTAGGGTTGTGGTCGACAGTCCGGTGGGCGGACCGACGATGGTGACGATGGAGCTGCCGTGCGCGTTGTCCTCGCGGAGGACCTCTTCCTCCTCCGAGACGGCATGACGCATCTGCTGTCCGCGCACGGTTTCCAGGTGGTGGCCGCGGTCGCGACCGGACCCGAACTACAGCAGGCGCTGCTCGAGCAGGACCTCGATATCGCGATCGTGGACGTGCGGCTGCCGCCGACCTGCACCGACGAGGGATTGCAGGCGGCGCTGCGGGCCCGCCGCGCGAAACCCGGCCTCCCGGTGCTGGTGCTGTCCCAGCACGTGGAACAGCTCTACGCCCGCGAACTGCTCGCCGACGGCACCGGCGCGGTCGGCTATCTGCTCAAGGACCGGGTGTTCAACGCCGAGCAGTTCGTCGACGCCATCCGCCGCGTCGCCGCCGGCGGCACCGCGATGGATCCGGAGGTCATCGCCAAGCTACTGGCCAGCCGGGCCCGCGACGAACCGCTCGCCGCGCTGTCGCCGCGCGAGCGAGAGGTGTTGGCGCACATGGCCGAGGGCTGCTCCAATGCCGCCATCGCCGCCCGGCTGTTCGTCAGCGAGGGCGCGGTGGGCAAGCACATCGCGAGCATCTTCGGCAAGCTCGGCCTGTCCCAGTCCGATGACACCAACCGCCGGGTGCTGGCGGTCCTGGCCTATCTGCACGGGCGGCTGTCATGCTGACCTGGTGAGCATCGGGGAGATCGCGGTCGACGTCGCGCCGGAGTTACGGGTGTTCGTCGCCGGTCGCAACGGGAATGCGGGGGCCGCTCGCGTCGATGGCGTGTCGACGCTGGGGCACGTGGTCGAATCGCTGGGTGTGCCGCTGACCGAGGTGGGGGAGCTCTTGGTCGGCGATCGGCCCGTCTCGCCGTCGTACCAACCGGTTTCCGGTGACGTGGTGACCGTGCGCCCGGTGCCGCGCCCGCAGCGGCTGGGCCGGACCCCGCGCTTCCTGGCCGACATCCACCTCGGCACCCTGGCGCGGCGGCTGCGGCTGCTCGGCGTCGACACCGCCTACGAGAATCCCGATATCGGCGACGCCGCCCTGGCCGCCCGCTCGGCCGCCGAACAGCGGGTGCTGCTCTCCCGCGACCGGGGCCTGCTGCGCCGCCGCGAAATCTTCGCGGGCGCATACATCTACAGCCACCGCACCGCCGAGCAACTCGACGATGTGCTGTCCCGCTTCGCGCCCCCGCTCGCCCCGTGGACCCGCTGCACGGCCTGCAACGGCGTGCTGGTGGCCGCCGATCCGGAGACCGTGCGCGAATTCGTGCCCGCCGCAACCGAACCGGCCCACGACAACGTCACCCGCTGCACCGACTGCGGCCGCACCTACTGGCGGGGCGCCCATCACGCCAACCTCGACGCCATCGTTTCCCGGGCGCTGGCGAAGTTCGGGGCCTGACGGCCGGGTTACCGGCGGGCGGCGGTGGTCACGAAACCGGCGAGCACGGCGGCCACCACCTGCCGGATGCGTTCGCGGGCAAGGGATTCGGAATCCGCGCGCAGGACGGTGTAGTGCACGGAGCCGACCAGGGCGTGCGAAAGAGGTTCCGGCGCAGCGGTTGCGGCGATCCGGCCCAGTCGCTGCTCGGCGGCCAGGTAGGCCGCCGCGGCGCTCTCGATCGCCTCCAGCCCGCCGGTGCGGGCCCCGAGCACCTCCCGGACCCGGCCGTTGAGCTCCGGCCGGGCGACCAGCAGCCGCGTCACCGCCATCACGGTCACCAGCGGCGTCGCGAGCACCGCCTCGCACACGGTGGCGACGATATCGCCGCGCCCGGCGCGCTCCGGCAACGTGGCCACCTCCGCCGAGATGACGAAGGCCCGGTCCACGGCGAAGCTGGTGAGAAATCCGTCGAGGTCGGAGAAGTGCGCATAGAGCAGCCCGGTGGCGACACCAGCCTCCCCGGTCACGGCACGACCACCGAGCTTGGACGGACCGTCCCGGAGAATCACGCGTTCCGCGGCCGCGAAGAGCTGCTGCCTGATCTCTGGGATGGCAACACCTCGGGGCACGCCCACAGTCTAAGCGCCCGACCCGAATCGGACCGTCCAGTAGCCGTCATACTCCTTGACCCCAGTATGAGCCTGTGCTCATACTCTATTTGAGCACACGCTCATACCCATGTGAGTCATGAGGAGAACAAGTGGCGGATTCGGAGGGCGCCGGGGCGCTCGGGCGGACGCGGCGCGCGGTGATCGCGGGCGCGGGCATCGCCGGTCTGGCGGCGGCGCTGCGGCTGCATCGCGACGGGTGGGAGGTGCTCGTGGTGGAGCGTTCCCCCACCCGCCGGTCCGGCGGTTACGTGGTGAATCTGGTCGGCGCGGCGTACGACGCGATCGCCCGCTTCGGCCTCGTTGCGGCGCTACGGCCGCGCGATATCGGGTTCTTCACGACGATCCTGGTGCACGCCGACGGGCGGGAGAAGCTCACCGTTCCGCCCGCGATCGCGCAGGCCGGGCTCGGCGACCGCGCGCTGACGGTCTTCCGCGGCGACCTGGAGACCGCGCTGTACGAGGCGATCGCGGACCGGGTGCCGATTCGCTTCGGCACCACCGTGCGGACGGCGGACGAACACGCCGGCGGCGTGCGGGTGACGTTCTCGGACGGAAGCAGCGAACAGGCGGATCTGCTCGTCGGCGCGGACGGCCTGCACTCCGGAATCAGGAAGCTGGTCGCCGACCCCGCGGCCGAGAGCCTGGTCCGGCTGAACTACGTCATGGCCGCCCTGCCGCTCACCGAGGCCCCGCCCGGTGTCCCGGAGAACGCGGCCACCAATTTCATCGGCCCCGGCCGCACGGCCGCGGTCGTCAATATGGGCCCGAACCGGTCCTCGGCCTTCTTCGTCCAGCACACCGACGACCCGGCCACCGCGGTGGCGGCCGGTCCGGCCGCCACCCTCACCGCGGCCTTCGGCGACCTGCACGGCGGCGTCCCGCAGGTGCTGCGCCGCATCGAATCCGACCCGGGCGCGGTCTATTTCGACGAACTCAGCCAGGTGCGGCTGGACCGCTGGAGCAGGGGTCGCATCGTCCTGCTCGGCGACGCGGCCTGGTGCGTCACGCCGTTCGCGGGCCACGGCGTGGGCCTGGCGGTCGCGGGCGCGGACCGGCTCGGCATGGCGCTGGCGCAGACCCCCGACATCCCGATCGCCCTGGCCCGGTGGGAGTCGGCCCTGCGCCCCGAGGTCCGCAGGCGACAAGCCTCGGCCCGCAAGGGCGCACACCGCTTCGTCCCCGTCACCAAGGCGCAGGTCCGCATGAACGAGATTATGCTGCAAGCGATTCAGCTCCCGGTGATCCGCGGCCTGATCCGGCGTTCCGTCCAGCGAGCGAACCGATAACCGCGCCGATCACCGCACCCGGAATGACGAATGCCGTTGCGCCACCGTCCGGACCGCCGCGACCACCCGATCCTGTTGCGCCTCGGTCATATCCGGGTACAGCGGCAGCGACAGTTCCGTCCGCCCCGCGGCCTCGGTGACCGGGAGCCGACGCGGGTGCGGCTCGCGTTCGCGGTAGTAGCGGTGCATGTGGACGGGGGTGAAGTGGATGCCCGCGCCGATGCCGGAATCGGCCAGGGCGGTGGCGAATTCGTCGCGGTCGATGGCCAGGGCGGCGAGGTCGAGGCGGATGGCGTAGAGGTGCCAGGCATGGCGGTGCGGGTAGGGCGGGACCTCGGGGAGGTGGATGGGGGTGAGGTCGGCCAGCAGACGGGAGTAGCGGTGCGCCAGGGCCGTGCGGCGGGCGTTGAAGGTGTCCAGCTTGCCGAGCTGGACCAGGCCGATCGCCGCGTTCAGGTCGGACATGACGTATTTCCAGCCGGGACACAGCACCTCGTAGCGGGAGCCGCCCGCGCCGCGGTGCCGCGTCCACGAACTCTGGGCGAGCCCGTGATAGCGCAGCAGGCGGATGCGCTCGGCCAGGGCGCCGTCGCCGAGGGTGACCATGCCACCCTCGGCGGTGGTGATGTTCTTGACCGGGTGGAAGGAGAACACCGCCGGATCGGTTCCGGCGCCGACGAATTCGTCGCCGTACCAGGTGCCGAGGGCGTGCGCGGCGTCGTGCACCAGGGTGATGCCGTGCTCGGCGGTGATCGTCCGCAGCCGGGCCAGGTCGGCGGGCGCGCCCGCGTAGTGCACGACGAACACCGCCTTGGTCCGGTCGGTGACCAGCCGCCGCACCTCGGCGGGGTCGAGCAGCAGGGTGCCGGGCAGCACGTCGGCGAATACCGCGCGAGCGCCGAGCAATTCCGCCACGTTCGCGGTCGCGGGCCAGGTGAACGACGGGGTGATGACCTCGTCGCCCGGACCGACGCCCAGCGCGGCGAGCACCAGGTGCAGCCCGGCGGTGGCGGACTCGACCGCCAGCGCGTAGGGCGCGCCCGCCAATTCCCGGAAAGCGTCCTCGAATTCGGCCGTCTTCGGGCCGGACGCCGTCCACCCCGACCGCAGAACCGCTACGGCCGAAGCGATCTCGTCCTCACCGAGCGACGGCCGGCTCCACGGAACCGACCCCTGGTACCCACCCACCGCGGCGCCTCCGTCCACGGAATTCACCCGTAGCAAACACGATACCCCGGCAACCGACCCGCTGTAATCGGTTGCCGTAAAACGGGATACGTCCCGGCTACGGCGCTTTCCCCGGTACGAATACCATCCGGTCGGGCCTTTCCGGAGCGTCGCGCCCGTGCCCGAAGCACCCGACCGGCAATCAGTAGGCGCTGGCCTCGTCGAGCCGGGCGATGTCGGCCGCGTCGAGCTTCAGGTCGAGCGCCGCGCCCAGGGCCCGCAGCTGGTCGAGCGAGGTGGCGCTGGCGATCGGCGCGGTGATGCTGGGCCGGGCGATCTGCCAGGCCAGCGCGACCGTCGCCGGGGTGACCCCGTGCGTGGCGGACACCTCGTCCAGGGCGGACAGGATCGCCAGGCCGCGCGGGTTGAGGTAGCGCGCCTTGATCGTCTGGCCGCGGGCGCTCTTGCCCAGGTCGGCCTCGGTGCGGTACTTGCCGGACAGGAATCCGCTCGCGAGCGCGTAGTAGGTGACCACGCCCAGCTTCAGCTCGCTCACCACCGGTTCCAGATCGCGCTCGTAGCCCTCGCGGTCGTAGAGGTTGTATTCGGGCTGGATCACCTGGTACAGCGGCAGCCCGGCGTCGCGGCCGACCTGCGCCGCCTCGCGCAGCCGCGCCCCGGTGTAGTTGGACGCGCCGATCGCCCGGACCTTGCCCTGCTCGATGAGCGTCTGATACGCGCCGAGGGTCTCGTCGAGCGCGGCGGAGTCGGCCAGGTCGCGGTGCGAGAAGTAGACGTCGACGTAGTCGGTCTGCAAGCGCCGCAACGATTCCTCGGCGGCGTGCAGAATATTGTCCCGCGACAGTCCCGGCCGCGCGGGCAGCTGCCCGACCTTGGTCGCGATGACGACCCGATCGCGCTTGCCCGACTTGGCCAGCCACTTGCCCAGCACCGTCTCCGACTCGCCGCCGGAGTTGCCGGGCACCCAGGCCGAGTAGACGTCGGCGGTGTCGATGAAGTTGATACCCATCTCGACCAGCGCGTCGAGCAGCGCGAACGAGGTGCTCTCGTCGGCCGTCCAGCCGAAGACGTTGCCGCCGAACGCCAATGGCGATACCTGAATCTCCGAAGTACCTAGTGAGCGCAGAACCATCGTGCCTCCCCGGATCTCGTGATGATGAACCTTTAGCAATCCTAACAAAGGCGCGTCGGCCGCCATTCCGCGCGACACTCCGCGGACCCATCCGGGCCCGCCGCCACTACGAAGGCACTAGCGATGGCGGGAGCCGGTTTCGGCCGGAGGGAAAGGGAGTTCCATGCACCCGGGTGCTCGGCTGTGCGCAATGGCGGTGGCGGCAATGACGGCGGTGGCGCTGGCACTGGGAGCCGGTCCCGCACAAGCGAATTCGGCACCGGACACGGTCGCTCCGCTACCCGCGGACTTCCTGTGGGGCGTGGCGTCCTCCGGCTTCCAGACCGAGGGGCACGCGCCGGACAGCAACTGGACCCGCTACATCGCGCGGTCCGGATACGAGCCCTACCGCGACTCCGTCGACTTCTACGACCGCTACGCCGAGGACATCGAGCTGGCGCACCGGCTCGGGGTGAAGGTGTATCGGATCAGCATCGAGTGGGCCCGGCTGCAACCCGCGCCGGACCGGTGGGACGAGGACGCGTTCCGGTTCTACGACCGGGTCATCGACGAGATCGTCGGCAAGGGCATGCGCCCGATGCTCACCCTCGACCATTGGGTCTATCCCGGCTGGGCGCTCGACGCGGGCGGCTGGCGCAACCCGGGCATGGTGGACTCCTGGCTCGCGAACATGCGCCGGGTGGTCGACCGGTACGCCGACCGGAATCCGTTGTGGGTCACCATCAATGAGCCGGTGGCCTACGCCGTGCACGAGCTCACCGAGGCGCACGTGGCCGGTGGCGACTTCGACGCCGGTTTCAACGAGATCGTCGACCGCTTCGTCCAGGCGCACCGCTCGAGCTACGACTACATTCGGCAGCGGCAGCCCGACGCCCTGGTCACCAGCAATATCGGCTACATCTCCGGCGACACGACGGGTATCAACGATCGCATCATCGACCGCATCGCCGACAAGGTCAGCTTCGTCGGCGTCGACTACTACTTCGACGCCACCACCGACGCCCCCAGGCCCGTGGCCCGCTCCGCCGCGGGCACCGATATCGCCCAGCTGTGGGAGCTGCCGCTGGCCGCCGAGGGCGTGTACTACGCGCTGCGGCACTACGCGCAGAGGTTCCCGACGCTGCCGCTGTTCGTGGTGGAGAACGGCCTGTCCACCGACAACGGTTTCGGCCGCCCCGACGGCTACGATCGCGCCGACTACCTCCGCGACACCGCCTACTGGCTGCAACGCGCCCGCATGGACGGCTACAACGTCATCGGCTACAACTACTGGAGTCTCACCGACAACTATGAATGGGGTTCCTACACACCGCGTTTCGGCCTCTACACCGTCTTCGTCGACGTCGACCCGTTCCTGATCCGGTTCCCGACGCCCGCGGCCGACGCCTACCGCGCCGTCACCGCCACCGGCGGCGTGCCGCCCGGCTACCTCCCCACCCGCAGGCCCGCGCCCTGCTCGCGAATCGACCCACCGTCCAGTTGCTCGGATCCGGTCGTCCTGCCCGACCGCGCCGGAAATCCCTGAGCCGCAGCATCGCCCGCACTCTTTTCAAGCAAACGCACCTCTTCGGGGCAATGGGAGAGCTGCGTTTGCATGGAAAGAGTGCGACCCCCAACGCACGCTACAGTCAACCGCACATCCGGGCGTCGCGGGAGCAGTCAATCTCGAGGGCTTGCCAATCATCGGTCTCCCCGATTCCCGCACACCGAGGACTCGGCGGCAGGATAATCGACGCCGACCGCGAATCCGGGGAGCATCCGAAATGTCCTTTCCCGCAACGACTCACGAAACCCATCTCGCGCCCGGCGGCATCCCCGGGCTGGGGCACGCGCTCCGGATGCGGCGCGATCCGCTGGCGCTGTTCGAATCGCTGCGGCCCTACGGCGACGTGGTCCGGATCAAGCTCGGGCCGCAGCAGGTGTACGTGGTCACCTCGACCGCGGTGAGCACCGAGCTGTTCGTCTCCAAGTACCGGTCGTTCGACAAGGGCGTGGCGGTGGAGCATTTCCGCAGCGTCTTCGGGTCCGGGCTGCTCAGCTCCGACGGCGAGACACATCGCGCGGACCGGTTGCTCATGCAGCCCGCGTTCCACCGCGACCGCCTGGCCGACTATGTCGAGCTCATGCGCGAGCAGGTCGTCGAGCACACGGCCACCTGGCGCGACGGCGACGTGCTGGACGCGCGGGCGGCGCTGACCGCGATCACGCTCGGCGTCGTCACCCGGGCCATGATCTCGGCCAAGGTGGGCGACGAGCTGGCCGCCGAGATCCAGCTGCGGCTGCCCCGGATCCTGGACCTGTCGTATCGGCGGGCCATGAACCCGCTGCCGTTGCTGAACCGACTTCCGTTGCCGCACAACAGGGAATTCGCCGACCTGGTGGCCCGCCTGCACCCGCGGATCGACGCGGTCATCGCCGACTATCACCGCAGCGAGACCACCAAGCCCGACCTGCTCAGCATGATGCTCACCGCGCGCGACGAATCCAGCGGCGCGAGCATGGCCGACGACCGCATCCACGATCAGGTCATGACCATCCTGCTGGCCGGATCGGAGACCGCCGCCACCGCGCTGTCGTGGATCTTCCTGCTGCTCGACGACCATCCCGAGGTGGCCGCCCGGCTGCTCGCCGAGCTCCACGAGGTCCTCGGCGAACGCCCGGTGACGGCCGCCGACCTGCCGCGGCTGACCTACACCACGCAGGTGATCGACGAATCGCTGCGGCACAGCCCCCCGATCTGGCTGATCACCCGGCGCGCGACCGAGGACGTCTCGCTCGGCGGCCACCTCGTCCCCCGCGGCGCCTCGGTCATGCTCAGCCCGTACCTCACCGGCCACGACCCGACACTGATCGAGGACCCCGACACCTTCGATCCCGACCGCTGGGCCGCCGACCGCGTCACCCAGCCCCTGCGCCTGGCCGCCCTCCCGTTCGGCGCGGGCCCGCGCAAATGCATCGGCGACTCGTTCGCCGTCGTCGAGGCCATCGTCACGATCGCGACCATCCTCCGCCGCTGGCGCGTCCGTCGGCAGCCCGGGAACACGATCACCAAGACCGCCGGGCTCACCTACTTCCCGGCGGGCCTGCGGCTGACCGTCGGCAGGGTGACCGGCTCCTCGTAGCTGCTCGGCGGGTCGACGTACGAGCGGGCCACGGGCGGCCGGGTCGGCAGATAGTCGGGCGCGACTCCCCCGGCCGCGACGATGGCGCGGTAGGCGTCGACGGCATCGGTGGGGATGCGGGTGAGCGCGGGATCGCTGTCCACGTTCACCGTGTGCAGACCGAAACGCGGTGTGTAGGAACCCCATTCGTAATTGTCGGTGAGGCTCCAGTAGTTGTAGCCGATGATGTTCATGCCGTCCATGCGGGCGCGCTGCAACCAGTACACGACATCGCGCAGGTAGCCGGCGCGGTCGTAGCCGTCGGGGCGCGGCTGCCCGTTGTCGGTGGGCATGCCGTTCTCCACCACATACAGCGGCTTGCCGGGGAACTGCCGGGCGTAGTGCCGCAGGGCGTAGTAGACGCCCTCGGGTTGCAGTGGCAGCTCCCAGATCTGGCGGTTGCCGGGCGGCGGCGCGTCGGGATCGTCCGCGCCGTAGTAGTAGTCGACGCCGATGTAGTCGAGCTTGTCCTTGATGCGGTCGACCATCGGCCCGTTGACCTGTGTCTCGCTGCCCGCGACGTAGCCGATGTTGCTGGTGACCAACGCATCCGGCTGCACCTGGTGGATGTAGTCGTAGACGCCGTTGTGCACCGCGGCGATCAGCGGCTCGATGACCGGGCCGGTGATACCGGTCTGCTGCTCCTCGTGCACGATGTAGGCGACGGGCTCGTTGACGGTCACCCACAACGGTTTTCGCGGCGCGTACCGGTCGACGACCTTGTGCGCGTTGGTCAGCCAGTCCGCCACCATGCCCGCGTCGTTCCAGCCGCCCTGATCGGCCTTCCACCCCGGATACACCCAGTGATCGAGGGTGAGCATGGGCCGCATTCCCGCCGCGATGATCGCGTCGATCAGCGAGTCGTAGAAGGCGAACCCGGCCTCGTCCCACTCCCCGGCCTTCGGCTGCACCCGCGCCCACTCGATGCTGATCCGAAACACGTTCAGCCCCATCGCCCGAGCGAGCGCGATATCGGAGGCATACCGGTCGTAGAAGTCGATGGAGTCGCCGTAGGCCTCGTAGCCCGACTGCTTGATGTAGCGAATCCAGTTGCTGTCGGGCGCGTGCCCCTCGGATTGGAACCCCGAGGTGGCCACGCCCCACAGGAATCCGGGCGCGAACGGAGTCACCGACGTGGGTGGCTCGGACGCTGCGGCCGTAGGAGTGTCAGGGGACTCAGGGGAAGCAGCGTCCATAGCCACTCTTCCTGGATACCACCGCGAACCGCCCCGAAACCAGATCGGCGCGGACTGTCACCCATCCGTACCCGCCGCGGCGCCGAACACCTCTTCGGCACGCTTTCCAGGCACGTAGATCGCGTGATGGCAGATCCCGCGATCGGAGGGTGCGCCATGCTGTTCCGGCTTCGCGCCCATCCCACGCGCGCGAAGCCGGAACATGCCCGGATCCCCCCTGCGGATACGAGCGGCACGCCCTGCCGGGGACTCGCTGCCGAAGGCCCTGAACCGCACCATCGGAAAGCAACCCGACACCACCGATCCTCGTCACGATCTTGACCGGGAACAAGGGTGAGTTGATTACCGCGCGTGTAGCCCGGCTTATCGGTTAATCCCGCGCGCGAAACGGACGAAACGAGCAAGATCCTTCGGGTGGCTGATATCGGGAAAGATGTGGTGGACGAGTCGGCGGCGCTGACCTACGGGTCGTATCTGGCGCTGGACGAGGTGTTGGGTGCGCAGCGGCCGCGGTCGGACGAGCACGACGAGATGTTGTTCATCGTGATCCACCAGGTGTACGAGCTGTGGTTCAAGCAGTTGCTGCACGAATTGGGGCACGCGCAGCGGAAACTGGCGGAGGGGAACACCCCGCACGCGCTGCACACGCTCAAGCGGCTGCTGTCGATCCTCAAGGTGGTGGTGGCGCAGATCGACGTGCTGGAGACCATGACACCGCGGCAGTTCACCAGCTTCCGGACGCGGCTGGACGCGTCGAGCGGTTTCCAGTCCGCGCAGTTCCGCGAGCTGGAGGCGGTGCTCGGGCGGCGCGACGAGGCCGCGTTCGCGCACTATCCGCAGGGCGATCCCGGCCGTGAGCGCATCTCGGCGGCCATGGCCCGGCCCTCGCTGTACGACTCGTTCCTGCGGTACCTGGCCGCGCAGGGTTACCCGGTGCCCGCGCAGTGGCTGGAGCGCGATGTGCGCACACCCGCCGCGCCCTCCCCGGAGTTGCAGAAGATCCTGCTGGCCGTCTACACCGACGATGGCGGCCCGGCGCAGGTGGCCGAGCGGCTGGTGGATCTGGACGAGGGCCTGCAGGAGTGGCGCTACCGGCACGTCATGATGGTGCGCCGCACCATCGGCGACAAGTCCGGCACCGGCGGGTCGTCGGGCGCGGAGTACCTGCGCGGCACGCTGTTTCATCCGGTGTTCCCGGATCTGTGGGCGGTGCGGAGCCAGCTGTGATCACCCTCGACGATGTGCGGCGCAGTCCGAATGCCCTGGCCCCGCACTACTCTCGCTTCCGGGTCGCGGAACGGCTGCTGCTGACCGGTCATTCGCATCAGGCGTGGCCGGATGTGGCGCTGCTGGGCCAGATCGACGCGTTCGACGATGCGGCCGCGGCGGTGGATCGCAAGTGGGATCTGGCCTTCGCCAAGGCCGACGCGGTGCGCGCCGGTTTCCGGCTGCTGCTCGACGATCCCGCCGCCGAGACGGCCTTCGGCGCCAATACCCACGAGCTCGTCGTCCGCTTCCTGTCCGCGGTGGACCTGCGCGCCCGGCCGCGGCTGGTCACCACGAGCGGCGAATTCCACAGTGTCCGCAGGCAATTGGCGCGACTGGCGGAGGCGGGCATCGAGGTGGTGCGGCTGGCGCCCGATCCGGTCGACACCCTCGCCGAGCGGCTCGCCGCGGCGGTCGACGACCGCACCGGGGCGGTGCTGGTCTCGGCGGTGCTGTTCGAGAGCGCCCGAATCGTGCCCGGCCTGGGCGAATTGGCCGCGGCGTGCGCGCGGCGCGGCGTCGAACTGCTGGTGGACGCCTATCATGCGCTGGGCGCGATACCGTTCTCCGTCCCCGGCGCGGGCCTGGACTCGGCGTGGGTGGTCGGCGGCGGCTACAAGTATCTGCAACTGGGCGAGGGCAATTGCTTCCTGCGGGTGCCACCGCACGCGCTGGAGTACCGCCCGGTGATCACCGGCTGGTTCGCCGAATTCGAGGAGCTGGCCGACGAGGGTGGCCGCCCGCGCGTGAGCTACGCGCCCGGCGGAACCCGTTTCGCCGGTGCGACCTACGATCCGACCAGCCACTACCGCGCCGCCCGGGTCTTCGACTTCTTCGCCGACCACGGCCTGACCGCCGCGGTATTGCGACGAATCTCGTTACACCAGAATGAATTACTGACCCGACTGTTCGACACGCTGGACGCCCCCGCCGAACTCGTCGACCGCGACCGCAGCGCACCCCGCACGGCATTCGCCGGATTCCTCTCGCTGCGCTCCCCGCACGCCGCGGCCCTGTCCCGCGGCCTGGCCGAGCGGGGGGTGATCACCGACAGCCGGGGGGAATATCTGCGCTTCGGTCCCGCGCCGTATCTGTCGGACGCTCAGCTGGAGTCGGCGATGGGGGCGCTGGGTGACGTGCTTGCCCATGAAAGCGAGGGCAGGTAGTTCCTGTAACGGAGTCTTCTAGCTGGAAGAAACTCATCTAGAACTGTCACGTGATTCCGGCGTGCTTTTGGCCGGAATCCTCCGCAAGATCCCGGCCAAAAGCACGCCGGGATCACTAGTTGGCCCCGCCGGGATCACTAGTTGGCCCCCTCCAGGAAGGCTCGTCATGCGAACGCTAGTCACCAGGTCCGTCCTCGCCGCCGCCGCGGTCACCGGCGTCGTCTTCGCCCTCGGCGCGGGTACTGCCGCCGCCGACCCCACGGCAACGGCCGCGTTCTCCCCCACCTTCACCATCGGCACCAAGGTCGGCGGGTCCGAGGTGACCTGCGCCGGATACCTGGAATCCACCGCCGCCGTCTACCCCGGCCAAACCCCCGGCTCCGTCCAGGTCCTCCTGAAGAGCCATTTCGTCGGCATCAGCCCCCAGTGCCTGATCTCCGGCACCGTGAAGTGGACCAATCAGGACACCGGCGCCTCCGGCTCGAAGCGCTACGACCTGTCCGGCTTCGACGGCCCCGCCGCTCCCACCGGGGTCTACTTCGACCCGGGCTTCGGCCACGTCACCATCGAGATCGACTCCGACAAGTGGTGCATCCCGGGCAAAGCGGAACTGACGGTGTGAGATTCGGCCATGGCGCGCGGCGACAGCATGGCCATCAGGGCGACCCACGCCATCGCCAGGATCGGGATGAGGAACCGCGAGGCAACACGCATGCATCCTCCACGTTGTCGGCACAGCGCTACGGATCCCGGTGAAAAGTCGTGATCACTGAACACCAGGATCGGGGTTGGCGGCGGACGCCACGCCGGTATACGAGCAAATCGCTCGTTACGTGGGAGATTCAGTGCAGGGTGCCCGCCGGGACGGCCAGATCGGTCTCGGTCTCCAGGCAGGTGCGGGTCAGTTCGGTCAGGCCGTCGGCGATCCGATCGACCGGCAGGTTCGGCGGTACATGCACGAATCCGCCACGGAGCGTGGGGTTTTCGGTGGCGATGAGGTGCAGCAGGCCGTAGAACACGTGGTTGCAGACGAAGGTGCCCGCGGTATAGGACACCGAGGCGGGGACTCCGGCGGCGGTCATGGCGGCAACGGCCGCCTTGAGCGGGAGGTCGGCGAGGTAGGCGGCGGGGCCGCCGGGAACCACCGGGCGATCCACGGGCTGCGCGCCCGCATTGTCGGGGATGCGGGCGTCGTCCAGATTGATCGCCACCCGCTCCGGCGTGATCTCGGTGCGCCCGCCCGCCAGGCCGAGGCAGACCACCAGCTCGGGCCGGTGCTCGGCGATCGCCGCCCGCAGCACGCTCAGCGAGGTGTCGAAGACGCACGGCAGCTGCGCGGCCGCGAAGACGGTGTCCGCCAACGGTTGTCGCCGGGCCAGCAGTTCCGCGGCGTCCCGGGACGGGTTGCTGGCCGCCCCGTCGAATGGCTCGAATCCGGTGATCAGCACGGTGCGCATCAGAATCCCCATACGTAGATGACCGCGATATTGCAGGCGAGCAGCGCGGCCGCGGTCGGCACCTGCGCCTTGATCGGTCCGTAGCGGTCCTTGGTCTCCAGCAGGATGGCGGGCACGATATTGAAGTTGGCCGCCATCGGCGTGCACAACGTGCCGCAGAAGCCGCACAGCATGCCGACGGCCAGAATGACCGGTGCGTGCCCGTGGAACTGGGTGACCAGCACCGGCCAGCCGATGGCCGAGGTCATCACCGGGAAGGCGGCGAACGCATTGCCCAGCACCACGGTGAACACCACCATGCCCAGCGTGTACAGCACCACGGCGGCGATCAGCGAGTCGTGCGGCAGCACGGCCGAGAAGATCCGGCCGATCTGCTTGCCCACCCCGGCCTGGTCGAACAGCAGACCGAGCACGGCGATCAGCTGCGGCAGCAGCAGGGCCCAGCCGATGGACACCGCCATCCGAGAACCCTCCCGCAGCGCGATTCCCGGCCCCGACCGACCGGCCGGGCGCAGCAGCGCCATGGCCACGACCAGCGCCACGAGCACCCCCGCGCCCAGCCCGGTCAGCGCCGGAGTCCCCTCGGCCAGCAAGGGTTTCCCGCCGACCTGCACCGAGGCGACCATCGTCGCGAACACCAGCGCGACCAGCGGGATCAACAGCGCCGGAACGAACAGCCGATTACCGAGTGTCGTTGCGGTGGCTTCGCGTTCGTCGCTCGTATTGGTGGCGATCGCGGAGTTCCCGAGCGCCCCCAGCCCGCCCAGCGCACCCACCACCAGCACCGCGAGCCCGAGCGGCCACGCGGGAGCGGACTTCTGGGTCACGAATGTGGAGTAGCAGAAGCACAGTCCGAGCAGCGCCCAGAACGCCCCCGCACCGGCGCGGCGCGGATTGTCCTCCTGCCGCACCGCGAAGGCCGCGATGGCGACGAAGAAGAACCCCATGAACCAGTACAGCCATTCGGCGTTGATCATCGCGCGACCGCCGCCCTGCCGCTGCGGGCCAGCCACCGATCCAGCCAGAGCAGCCGCGCGGTGTGGATCACGAAGGCGCACACCGCCGTCGGTATCGCCCACCGCGCCAGCTGCAAGGGGTCGAGTTGCAGGTGATAGGTGGTGTTCACGTACCCGGTGATCAGCAGGACGCTGCCCACCGCGATGAAAATGTCCTCGCCGAAGAACAATCCGATATTGTCCGTGCCCGCGGAGAACGCCTTGATCCGCTCGAGCGCCGGATCCGACAGCTCACCGAACCGGCGTTCGGCCGCGCCGCGCGCCATCGGGGCGATCAGCGGCCGCACCGTGTGCGCCTGCCCGAACACCCCGGTCAGCCCGAGGGCCGCGGTGCCCTGCCGGGCCAGCATGTAGCCCGACAGCAACCGCCCGGTGGTCAACACCCGGAGTTTGCCGATCAGCCGCCCGGCCTGCTGCTGCAGGCCGAACCGGTCGAGCAGACCGATGACCGGCAGGGTCACCACCCAGATCGTGACCGAGCGGCTGTCCGCGAATCCTTTTCCGATGCTGTCGAGAATCGCGGCCGGGGTCAGGCCGCCGAGCAGCGCCGTGACCACCCCCGAGACCAGCACGACGAGCATGGGATTGAGCCGAAGCGCGAACCCGGCGACGACCAGGGCCACACCCAATAGAACGAGCACGTATTCTCCGAAACCGACAAACGACTAGCGTGCGCAGACCGTACGGTGGCCGCCCTGCCTACCGCAAGCCGGGGCCGGTCATAGCGAAAGTCAGTAACGCTCCGTTTGCTGCGTGGCTACGGTGAACCCGTGTTTGGCGGTCTCGCAGTGCACACCGGTGGTTCGGGACGCGCAGGTGTAGTTCTGCACCACCAGAACCGCGCCGTACGGGAGAACCCGGCCGCCGCCCTCACCGGAGCCGCCGTTCGGCGGCGGACCCACGTAAATACCCTGATTGACGCAGGAGAAGTCGGTCCCGGACCCGGTGACCTTGACCGCCCGCTCCTCGACCGCGGGCTGATTCCCGCAGTCGGGTGTGGCGCCGGTGGTCGCCGGACCGGCGGGCCCCTGACACCCCGCGCCCAGACTGGGCTCGTCGGTGTAGATGCCGCACTTGAATTTCCCAGAGGGCGACTGGAAGAAGTACGTGGTGCCACTCAGGTAGTCCCGAGCATCGACGGTGGCATCATTCCTGTTCAGCGGCCGCGGACCTGTCGACTGCCGCACACCGCTCGCCGGACCGGACGCACTCGTCGGCCCGGAAGTCCCGGAATCGCCACAGGCCCCAGCACCGACCATCACGGTGACCGAAGCCGAAACCAACACCGCGATACGGGACAACGGAGTCATCAATTCTCCTCGTGTCGAACGATTCTCGGCCGCAGTAAGCAAACCGACTCCCCGGTCCCCGAAACGATGAGCGCGCCCACTGTACCAGCCCCCTGTTCGAATAGGCCCTGAACCAAGGTCTGTGGCCTGAGCCGCACAGTAGGGAGCATGTGGCAGCAGTATTCCGTCAGCTATCCGTCGGCGAGGCCGGTATCCCCGGACGGTCGGATCTACGTCGACAGGCGGTGCAGCGAGGTCTTCGGGGTGCGCGTTCGGCCGCTACCTCGGCGGCACGAAAAGGCCAGTTACCACTGATGATTCAGCGCAGTAAACCTCCGAGGGTCGCGAGTCGGCTCAGCCGGTCGGCAGGAGGAACGTTCGCGTTCATTCGGCCGTACTGGGGTAGGTGATGGTGATGATTGCGCCGCTGCCGGGGTGGTTGGTCGCGGTGACCGTGGCGTTGTTGCGTGTGGCGAGGGTGGTGACGATGGCAAGGCCGAGTCCGCTGCCACCGGCGGTGCGGGCGGTGTCGGCGCGGGTGAAGCGTTCGAAGGCGTGGGGCAGGAAGCCGGGGTCGATGCCGGGGCCGTGGTCGCGGATGTGGAGGGTGACGGTGCCGGGGGTGGCGGTGTGGGCGTGGATGGTGATCGGGGGTGCGCCGTGTTGGAGGGCGTTGTCGATGATGTTGGTGAGGATGCGGTCGAGGTCGTCGGGGTCGCTGGTCAGCCGCAAGTCTGCGGCGCAGTCGACGGTGATGTCGGTGCCGCGGTAGCGCCTGGTGACGGTGTCGAGGAGCGGTCGCAATTCGATTGTGGGGGTGGGTGTGTCGCCGGTCCGGCTGGTGGTGGCGGCGAGCATGGCGCGGGTGAGGCGGGAGAGCCGTTCGGTTTGGTCGAGGGCGGAGCGTAGGGCGGTGGTGAGTTCGGTGGTGGGGCGGGGGCGGCGCAGGGCGAGTTCGAGTTCGGTGGTGAGTAGGGCGAGTGGGGTGCGTAGTTCGTGGCCGGCGTCGGCGACGAATTGCCGTTCGCGGTCGATGGCTTCGTGCAGGCGGGTGAGCAGATCGTTGAATGTGGTTCCGAGTCGGGAGATTTCGTCGTGCGCCTCGGGTATGGGTAGCCGGGCGGCGGGGTCGGTGAGGGCGGCGGCGCGGGCACGCATGCGCTCGACGGGGCGTAGCGCGGCCATGGCCAGTAGATAGGCGCCGACGGCGGCGGCGAGCAGGACGAGCGGGAAGGCGACGGCGAGTTCGCGAGTCAGGTCGGCGACGGCGGCATCGCGGTCGGCGAGACTGGTCGCGGCGACGATGATCCGGTTGTCCGGTGCGGTGGTGGCGGCGAGGCGGACCGGTCCGGTCAGGTCTCCGGCGGTGGCGTGGTCGACCAGCAGGGTGCCGCGTTTCGCGGTGTCGAGTTCGGCGGGTGAGAGCACCGTGCGTCCGGACAGTTCCGGGGTGGTGGCGACGAGTTGGCCGGTGTCGGTGAGGATTTGGACGGCGGTGTCCTGGCTGGGGCCGGGCAGGACGGGCTCCACGGCGGCGGCCAGCGGACGCAGTTCGGTGAGCTGGTAGGTCAGTGATTCGGTGACGGCGGTATCGAGGAACGACCGCATGTGGGTGACGGTGGCGTAGCCGATGACGGCGAGTACGACGGCCATCATGACTGTGAATGCCGCCGTGAGCCGGATGCGGATAGGCCACCGGCGAATCATGAAGTGCGGCCGCCGTCGGTGCGCAGCCGGTAGCCGCTGCCGCGGACCGTTTCCAGGGAGGTGACCCCGAACGGCCGGTCGATCTTGTCGCGCAGGGCGCGGATATGGACGTCGATGATGTTGGAGCGTGATTCGTAGGCGAAGTCCCAGCAGTGCTCGGTCAGGACTTCGCGGGACAGGACGTTGCCGGGTTGGCGGGCGAACATCTCGAGGAGTGCGAATTCCTTGCCGGTCAGCTCGATTTCGGTGTCGCCGCGCCGACAGCGCCGGGCGGCGGTGTCGATGCGCAGGTCGCCGATCATGAACACTGTCGGCCGCGGGGTCGGGCCGCGGCGGATGACCGCGCGCAGGCGGGCGAACAGCTCATCGAGATGGAAGGGTTTGGTCAGGTAGTCGTCGGCCCCGCCGTCGAGGCCGTGGATCCGGTCGGTGATCGCGCCGCGGGCGGTGAGCATGAGTACCGGCACCCAGATCCCGGCCCGCCGCAGCCGCTCACACAGCTCGAATCCCGACATCCCGGGCAGCATCACGTCGAGTACGGCAGCGTCGTAGATCCGCCCCGCGGCGGCATCGTATCCGTCCGCGCCGTCCGTCGTGATGTCGACGGCGTAGCCCTCCTCGATCAGGCTGCGGCGTAGCAGTTCCGCCATCGTCGGTTCGTCTTCGACCACGAGTATCCGCATCGCGGCATCACCGGCCTTCGTCTTCATCGGCGCTTCATGAATACCGACTACACCTGTGCGGACAGCAGCGGCCACTGCGTCAACACCTACCCCACAGCGACAGGAACTGCCACATGATCGGCTGGAAAACACGCTCGACGGGCACCTCACGCCGCCGGATCGCCGCCGTCGGCGCGGCGGTGCTGCTGGTCGCGGCCGTGGCCGCCTGCGGCAGCACCGCCAAGAACAGCTCCGACCACTCCGCCGCGGCGCACCGGCCGGTGACCACCACCGATGCGGACTGGAAACCGGTCACCGACGCGCTCGGGCGCACCGGCAAGTTCGGCGATTCCAACACCGTGTACCGAATCCCGCTGGTACGCAACGATTTACAGGTAGTGACAGACGGTGTTCCGATCAGACCCGGGTTGTCGCTCGGCGGGTACGCGGCGTTCGCCAAATACGACGACGCCACCATACTGATGGGTGATCTGGTGGTCACCGAGGCCGAGCTGCCCAAGGTCACCGACGCGCTGCAGGCACACGGCATCGCCCAGACCGCGCTGCACAAGCACCTGCTCGAGCAGACCCCGCAGGTGTGGTGGACTCACATCCACGCCATGGGCGACCCCGCCCAGCTGGCCGCCGGACTGAAGGCGACCCTCGACACCACCACGCTCCCACCGCCCGCTGCGCCCCCGGCCCAGCAACCGCCGGTCGATCTGGACACCGCCGGTATCGATGCGGCCCTGGGCCGCAAGGGAACCGCCGACGGCGGCCTGTACAAATTCAACCTCGCCCGCACCGACACCATCGTCGACGACGGGCATGTCGTGCCGCCCACGTTCGGCGTCACCACCACGGTGAACTTCCAACCGCTTGGCGACGGCCGGGCCGCGATCAACGGCGATGTGGCCATGACCGGCCTCGAGGTCCAGAAGGTGATCCAAGCGCTACGAGCGGGCGGCATCGCGATCGTGACCGTCCACAATCACTCCCTGACCGACCAACCGCGCCTGTTCTACCTGCACTACTGGGCCGTCGACAACGCGGTGGCCCTCGCGAAGGCACTGCGCGGCGCGCTCGACGCGACCAGTTTGCAGCCCGCCGAGTAGGACAGGGGTTTCACCAGTGTTCGGCAGCCTCCACATCCTGTTCACCGCCGCGATCACCGCGGTACTCACCCTGGTCGCCGGCACGTGGCGGCTGGGACGACACGCCTGGCCGGACACCACCGCACTCGCGCTGCTCGCGGGGGCGTCGGTGTTCGGATGGCGGATCAGCGCCAACATGCCACAGCTCAATGCCGATGGCATGCCGGGGTTTTCGGCCAACGACTGGCTCGCCCCGGTACTGACATACGTGTTCGTCTCGCTGTACGCGGCCGTCCGGCCACCGGCGGATCGGCTCCGGTTCGACCAGACCCGAGCCCTGGCCGTCCTGATCAGTCTGGTAGTCAACGTGATCGCCATTTGAGCCTGTTCAGCAGAGCGGCTGCACCCCCGGCGCCTCGAGCAACTGCTCGACGCGCAACTCAACCGGGCACACCTCCACGGCCAGCCAATCCGCGAGCTTGTCCTCATCGGCCCGGGTGAACTCGCGAAACCGAATCCCGTGTTTCGGTGAGGCTTCGGCGAATACCCTCGAAGGCATCGCTTTTCGTGTGCGATGGAACAGGAGGGCGTCGTGACGATTCGGCTCGAGGTCGAGGCGCCGCACAAGACCGGTAGGAAGACTCGACGCAAGCTGCATGCCGCCGACAAGTGCGTGCTCACCCTCTACGGCGGCGGTAAGCCCCCGCAGACCCTGGCCGTCGATCGCGCCCTGCTGGAGCGGGCCGAGGCCACCGCGGAGTTCTATGCCGAACCCATCGAGCTCGTCATCGAGGGCGTGGCGACCCGGGCCGAGGCGCGGGCCATCCAGCGACACCCCTACCGCGCGCGGATCGTCCACGTCGACCTGATCCGGATCTAGGGACCGGTCTCAGTTCTGGCGTGGCATCAGTTCCGCGACAAAGCGTTCGACGAATTCGCCGAAGGGTTGGTCGGTGGAGCGGATGATGAATTTGGTGAGCCCGGCCTCGAGGTAGCCGTCGAGGAGGCGGTGCAGGTCGGGCCAGCTACCCGCGAAGACGTCGGCGGGGTCCAGGCCCGGTCGGCGCTGCCTGACGACGGCGGCCAGGTCGTCGGGGATGCCGTCTTGCGCGACAACCAGATTGATGCCGAAGTGGTCGGGCTCGATCTCCCGGCCCGCCTCGGCCGCCGCGGCCTCGATCGCCCGCCGGGCGCGCCCGGCCTCGGCGGGTGTCAGAAAGCTGCCCAGCCAGCCGTCACCGAAGCGGCCGATGCGCCGGAACGCCGCGGGAGCGGAACCGCCGAGCCAGATGTCCAAGGGCCGGGCGGGCCGGGGCTCGATGCTCGCTCCCTCGACGGTAAAGAATTCACCCTCGAAGTCGACTTCATCCTCCGCGAGCACCGACCGCAGCAGCCGCAGCGATTCATCGAACACCGCGCCCCGCTGCCCCTGCGGAACCGGAAACAGGTCGCGCTCCCCGGGCCGCGCCGACTGCAACCCGAACACCGGCAACACCCGCTTGGGCGCCAATGCCGCGAGCGAGGCCAACTGCTTGGCGACCAGCACCGGATGTCGTCCCGGCAGAATCGCCACCGACGTCCCCACCTTCAGATTCCTGGTCCGCGACAAGGCGAATGCCATTCCGACCACGGGATCGACCAGCGTCGAATACACCAACTCCGACAACCACAGCGAATCCACTCCGGCGGCCTCCAGCGTGTCCACCACGCCCGCCAGTTCCTCGGGTCCGCTCTCCCCCAGCCCCACCCCGAATCGAACCTTCATCCGCACACTCCTCCGCCCGACGCATGTCCCCCCTGCCAACCGGGCCCGCGCACGATCCATTCCCGCGCCCGATCAGCGCAACCAGTCGTATGCCGTTCCGGTGCCCGTGCGGAGCGCACGGCGATAGGCCAGCCAGGACAGGGCGAGATCCTGCCACGGGAGCCCGACCGGGGCGTACACGGTGATCTGCTCGGCGGCGGTTCGGGCGGGGGCCGCGCCGCGGAGAATGTCGCCGAGGGTGGCCGCCGCATGCTCCGGCCCGAGCCCCACCGCGCCGAGCGCCCCTGCGCCGCTGGCGAATTCGACGTCGTCGACCACCACATGGGCGGCGCGCAACAACTCGGCATCCAGCTCCGCCTTGCCGGGCTCGTCCGCGCCGAGGGAGGTGAGGTGCATTCCGGGCCGGGCATCGGACCTCCCGAGCAGGGGCGAGCGGGCCCAGGTGGCGAGGACGACCAGGTCGCAGCGCGCGGCCACCTCGGCGGGGCTCGCCGCGACCCGGCCCGAATCACCGGCGAGGGCAGCGGCTTTCGCGCCGTCCAGGTCGTGCACGGTGAGCCCGCCGATACCGCGCAACCGGGACAGGCCGTCGACGACCAGGCGGGCCTGCGCGCCCGCGCCGATCACGCCGACCTCGGAAATATCGTGGCGCGCCAACCGATCGGTGCCCAGCGCGGCGGCCAATCCGGTGCGCCACGCCGTGATCGTCGCCGAATCCAGCACCGCGAGCAATGCGCCGGTGTTCAGGTCGTGCAGGCAGACCACGCCGCGCAGCGCCGGATCGGAGCCGGGGAACTTGGCATTCACCTTCACCGTGTAGGCGGGGATGCCGTCGAGCAGTCCGGGAATCAGCGCGGTGGCGGTCCCGGGCCCCGGCAGGTCGGTCCGGACCCGCTGGGCCGTAACCGGAACCGGAAGCGCCGCGAAGCCGTCCCGCAGCGCGGTCAGGCATTCGTCGATCGACAACAGGCCGGTCAGATCGCCGTGGCCGAGAAGGATGGTCATGATTCGACTATCGCCGACCTCTCCGATTGCCGGACAGCCGGATTCGGGGGTCGGTACGCTGTCTGATGGCGGCTGCTCGGTTGATACGGGAGGTGTTCGATGCGAGTGACCACTCCTCCGGCTCGGTCCGAGAGTGCCGATTTGGCCGCATTCGTTCGCGAGGGGCTCGATGCGGCGAAGTTCTTTCCCGCCATGATCGGCGGGCTCACCGATCAGTTCCGGCCGGAGGATGTGCCCAGCGCCGACGATCCGGGGCGGACACCGCCGCGGGACGGGGCGGTCGCGAGCACCGGGCAGCCGAACGCGCGCATCCTCGACGAGCCGGGGGCGGCGCGCTGGCGGCGGCATGCCGTCGGGTCGGGCGACACGATCACCGTCCGCTGGTCGGCGGTCGCGCCGCGAAAGGTGCGGCGCTTCAACTTCTTCTGCACCCATCCCGACTGGGACCCGGAGCAACCGCTGAGCCGCCTACAGCTTCGAACCCACTCCGCCGACGAGTTCACCTGCACCGTCTACGGCGGCACCGCCCCGCAATCCCCGGCCATCCTCGGCTACCACGACCCGGCCTGCCGCCCCTTCCACACCGAGGTCACCGCCTGCCGCGCCTACTGGGATCCCGACGCCGCCAAGCCTTTCCAGGACGGCGGCATGCTCCCCGCCACCGACGAACAGTTCAGCCTCCCGCTCCCCCACCGCACCGGCTACCACGCCCTGCTCTGCACGTGCGAGGTGGCCGACACCGGCCTGGCCTTCTATTCGGTGATCGACCTCGACTTCGGGTAGGTCAGCGCTCGGGCCAGAACCAGGGCGGGCGATCGAGGAATTTCTGGCCCTCGATCAGGGTCTCGCCGTCGTTCTTCACCAATTCGATTGCGGTGGTGTCGATATCGAGTTCGGCGGCGGCGGCCTCGGCGGCGGCGATGAGGGTGTGCGCGTGCGAGACCACGATGAGCTGGCTGTGCTGGGCGGCGGTGGCGATCAGCGAACCGAGCGGGGCGAGCAGGTCGGGGTGCAGGCTGGTCTCGGGCTCGTTGAGCACCATCAGCTCCGGCGGGCGCGGCGTGAGCAGGGCGGCGACCAGCAGCAGATAGCGCAGGGTGCCGTCGGACAGTTCGGCGGCGGTGAGCGGGCGCAGCAGGCCCGGCTGATGCAGTCGCAGTTCGAAACGGCCGTTGTATTCGGTGACGTCGACGCGGCTGCCGGGAAAGGCGTTGTCCACGGCCATATTCAGCAGCTCGCGGTCGCCGATCTCGCGGATGGTCTGAATCGCCGCCGCCAGGTCGCCGCCATCGCTGCCGAGAACCGTTGTGCGCGTGCCGATCCGCGGTATGCGGGCGGGCGCGCTCGCGTCGGTGCGGAAGTGGTCGTAGAAGCGCCACGACCGGAGTTGCTCGCGGACCCGCCACAGTTCCGGTGCCACCTGGGGATCGGGGAATTCGGTGAGCATGCTGTCGAACAGGCGGATCGGGTAACCCCGGGTCGCCCGATGGCCGCGGCCGAGGGTGACCACCCCGTTGTGCCGGTCGACCAGGACCGTCGACAGGCGCAGCACCGGGCCACCCCACACCACCTCGCGTTTGATCTCCGGATCCAGGCCGAACATGCCCTCCGGGTCGCCGTCGCCGGGCATCCCGAGATCGATGGCGTACCCGAAGTCGTCACCGCCGAACCCCAGCCGCAGCCCCACCGGCTCCCCCGAGCGCCCGATCGTGATCCGCCCCGTCCCGGCCGGGCGCGTGACCGCCTGCGGCCCCGCCCACAGCGTCGACGGCAGTCCGCCCTCCCGCGCCAGCGCCCCGACCGCCCCGTTGCGCGCGGCATCCGCCAGCAGTCGCAGCGCCCGATACAGACTCGATTTGCCGCTGCCATTGGCCCCGGTGACGATGTTCAACCTGGTCAACGGCATGACAAGGTCACGCAGCGAGCGGTAGTTCTCGACCGCCAAGGTCAACATCACCCCACCGACCATAACGGGCGCGACCGACAGATTTGTCACCGATCGTGGCTACCATCGGGAACGATGCACGCCGACTTGATGTTCGATTCGCTGGACGGGCTGTCCGTGGGGGACGCGCTGGGCCAGGAATTCCCCGTGCTGGGCCGCTCGATTCCCCAGCTCCGGGCGGGCGATCTCCCGCCCCGGCGGTGGCGGTGGCGGTGGACCGACGACACCGAGATGGCGTGCTCGGTGGTCACCGAGCTGTGCGCTCGCGGCGGCATCGACCAGGACCGGCTTGCCGCCGCGTTCGCGCAGCGTTTCGATCCGAGCCGCGACTACGGCTTCATGGCGGCCGACATCCTCCGCCGCATCCGCACCGGCGCGCCCTGGCGGGATGCCTCCGGTTCCGCCTTCGACCACCAGGGTTCCTGCGGCAACGGCGCGGCCATGCGGGTGGCACCCCTGGGCGCCTGCTACGCGGGTGATCCGGAAAGGGCTGCCGCCGAAGCGATCCGGTCGGCACAGGTGACACATCTGCATCCCGAGGGCATCGTCGGCGCGGTCGCGGTGGCGCTCGCCGCCGAACTGGCCGCCCGCGCCCGCATGACCGGAACCCGCCCCACCCCAACGGAATTCCTCACCGCCATCCTCGACCGGCTGGGCGACGGCGAGACGACCCGACTGATCCACCACGCCCGCACCCTGCTCGGAGCCCCCGCCGACCGGGCGGCCCGGGAACTCGGCAACGGCTCCCTCGTCACCGCCCAGAACACGGTGCCGTTCACATTGTGGGTCGCCGCAACACATCTGGACGACTACCCGACCGCCATCACCACATGCCTCGCGGCGGACGGAGATATCGACACCACCTGTGCCATCGCGGGCGGAATAGTCGCCGCCCACACCGGCACCCGCTCCGGCCCCGCCGCCGGGGTGCCACCCGCCTGGCTCGCCGCCCGAGAACCATTGCCGGGCTGGCTCACTCGGGTCCGAACCGAGCACAAGTCCGCGCCGGGCCGCGTACGACGATGGCTGTTCGGCGCGCCGCGAGGGTAGAGTCGGCGGTCATGGGGCAGGGAAACGTGCTGGTGACCGGATCTTCCGGTGTGGTCGGGGCCGCCGTCGCGGACGAAATGCACAGGGCCGGATGGCAGGTGCGCGGCTGGGACATGCGCCCCGGGCCGTGGACGACCCACCTCGGCGATCTGCGGGACGCGCAGCTGCGGGCGCGCGCCGTCGCCGGAGCCGACACCGTGGTGCATACCGCCGCGCTGCACGCCCCGCACGTCGGCGCGGTTCCGGACGCGGAATTTCGTGCCGTGAACGTCGAGGCCACCGCCGCGCTGCTCGAGCGGGCGGCCGAATGCGGTGTGCGGCGACTGGTTTACACCAGTACCACCTCGGTGTACGGGCACGCCCTGGTGCCCGACGACCGCGCGGTATGGGTGGACGAATCGCTGGAGCCCCGGCCGCGCGACATCTACGACGAGACCAAGCTCGCCGCCGAAGCCCTCGTCCGCGCCCATCGCCCGCCCGCGACGATCATCCTGCGCATAGCCCGCTGCTTCCCCGAGCCCCCCGCGATCCAGGCCGCGCACCGACTCTACCGCGGGGTCGACGTCCGCGACGTGGCCGCCGCCCACCGGCTGGCCGCCGAAAACCACGAGGCGACCGGCACATTCAATATCGCCGGTCCACTGCTGTTCCACCTCGCCGACACCCGTCGGCTATGGCTGGACGCGCCCGCCCTGCTCACCCACCGATCCCCCGAAACGGCGGCCCTGTTCCACCGGCACGCCTGGCCGATACCGGCCAGAATCGACCGCGTCTACGACTCCGGCAAGGCACGCCGCGAACTGGGCTACCACCCCGCCTACGACGTAACGTCACTCGCCGCGACGGCGTAACCGCCTCGCGCACGGCCTCATTCGAGTTCATCGGTTCCGGTCACCGGGCCGGAATCTGTCCTGTTGCAGGAGATCCCGGCCAAAAGCATGCCGGGATCACGAGGGGGACGTGTGCTGACGGGCTCAGGTCGTCAGCAGGCCGACCCTTCTGGGCCCGGTCCCGACGCTTCGCCGGTGTGCAGGGTGACCGTGGTGCCCGCCGGGACGGATGTGCCCGGTGCGGGGTCCTCGCTGGTGACCATGCATTGTCCGCCGTTCGGGCCGCGGCCCGTGCCGCCCTGGACATTGCCGCGCAGGCCCGCCTGTTCGAGCATCTGTATTGCCGGGACGGGGCGCTCGCCCCGCACGTCCGGCACCGCCCGATTCGCGGCGCTCGGCTGACCCGCGGCGCTCGGTCGGCTCGCGGGGCTGGGCTGGCTCGCCGACGTCGGGTGCGTGGGCGGCGCGGGCTGGCTCGCCGAGGTCGAGGGCGTGGGCGGCGCGGGCTGGTTGTCGGCGTTGCAGCCGGACAGTAGCGCGGCGGCGGCGATCGCGCAGACGGCAGTGGCACTTCGCATGTGGTCGTCCTTTCTTGACGGCTCCGACGAAACTACCGTGACCGTTCAGAACCCGAGCGCGGACGACAGATCGCTTTCCCAGTAGGTCACGGCCGCGGCGGGACCGATCTCGGTCCCGTCCGGCAGGGCGACCGTCGTAGGGTAACCGTCGTCGTTGCTGTTGTCGGTGTCGACGAAGGTGACCTCGACGGTGCTCGCCGGGGTGACCCGTGGGTCGTCGGCGGCGGAGGTGACGATCGCGGCGTAGGCGGTCTCACCGCGCGCCAGGGTGACCGCCGCCTGCGGGCTGCTGTCACCGACCACCGACGCGGGGACGGAGCCGTCGAAACGCAGCCGCGGGTAGTAGTAAGCGGTGCACGGTGATTCGCCGCGATTGGTGACGCTGAGGACCAGATGGTTGATCGGGCGCTCGACGTTCTGGACCGTCACCGTCGTGTTCGCGGGCATGCAGGCATCGGTCTTGGTGACGGAGCCGTCGGGCGAGGCGCCCGCGGCGGTCGCGGTGAGGGCCACGGTCGCGGCGGCCAGGGCGGCGGCGGTGCAGGTGCGGTGGATCATCACTGTCCTTTCCGAAGGGGTACGACCGAGAGCCTGTCCATTCCGGTTCGTCGGCGGCAACGTGGAACGGCCACAACGGGACGCGGGAACGTTCCACCCCCTTCCGAGCTGCGGGAACACCGCCCGATGTGGAACGGCGCCTTGGCATTCCGGCCGCCGACCCCGCACGGGTGACCGGTCGGTAATATCCGCTCCGTGGGCGGAGTGTGCGTCGAGTCGGCCGGAACGAGCGGGCGAGCGGGTGGCCGTGAACGGCAGTGAGGCGGCCGAACTCGCCGCCCTCCTGCGCGAGGTCAAGCAACGCAGCGGTCTCAGCTACGGAATCCTGGCCAAGCGCCTGCACACGAGTACCTCCACGGTGCACCGCTATTGCAACGGCGACGCCGTCCCCGCCGACCCCACCGCGGTCGACCGCTTCGCCCAGGTATGCCGCGCAACCCCCGCCGAGCAGACCGAACTCCGCCGCCGCTGGGAACTGGCGAACCTGGCCCGAACCCGAAAAGCGGAGGCACAGCGCACGAATCAGCTCGCGGGGGGCGACGTATCCCGGCCTTCGACCGAGAAGACCGCTACCCAGGGCATCACCGCCGAGACCCGACCCGCCCGCCCCGGACCGCGCCGATACCGAGTGCCGATGCTCGCGGCCGCCGTGCTCGCGGCGGTCCTGTTCGTCACCGGCCTCGTGGTCGCGCTGAAACCCGGTGCCGCCCAGGGCAGGTCACGCGCCACGGCCGCCGCTCCCGTCGGCACCGACGCACCGCTGTCGGTGACCGTGCGCCCGTACACCTGGGAAGATCCCTGTACCCCGCACTATCTCGTCGATCGCCCGCCCGCCCAGGTGCCGCCACCCCCGCGCGAACAGGATGCGGCGGGCTGGGCCGGTGCGCTGGGCGCGGTGTCCGCCGACAGGCAGCGGGTCGAGCTGACCGTGCAGGGCACCGGCGACGACACCATCGTCCTTCAGGCACTGCATGTTCGCGCGGTGCGGACCGCGGCGCCGTTGCCGTGGAACAATTTCGCGATGGCGTATCGCGGAATCGGCGGCTGCGGCGGCGGTCCGGTCGATGTGGTGACCTTCGACGCGAACCTCGACTCCGCACAACCCGCCATGACCGTCCGGGACGGCCTCCCGAACTTCCCTTACAAGGCAAGCAAATCCGACCCCCAGCAACTGGTCGTGGTCGCACAGACCCACTCGCACGATGTCGGCTGGTACCTGGAGCTCGAATGGTCGAGCGGCACCCGCCACGGCACCCTCCGCATCGACGACCACGGCACCCCGTTCCGAACCAGCGCCGCCCTCGAACGCCCCACCTACGCCTACGGACTCGACGACGGCCACTGGGGGCCACCCGACAACTGACCCGAGGAGGGCCATGATCCACCACGGCTAGGGCGCAACGGTCGTCCGGGCGGGTCGGTAGCGGGCCCGGAGGCGGAAGCGCTCGCCCTGGGGACCGAGGATGCTCAGGAGCTCCACCGGGCGCACGTCGGCATTGCCGAACCAGTGCGGCAGGTGGGTATCGAACTCGGCGACCTCGCCCGCGGCGAGAACGAGCTCTCGATCACCGAGCACCGCGCGCAGCCGCCCGCTGAGGACGTACAGCCAGTGGTACCCGTCATGGGAGGTGGGCTTGGGTTCGACGCTGTTCGGGCCGCCGGGAAGAACCTGCTTGAACACCTGTAGCCCACCGGGATTGCGCGTCAACGGCACCACGGTCATCCCGTTGCGCACGAACGGCTGCGGATAGACCCGCGAATCCCCCTGGCCGGACCACCCACAAGCTCATCGAGCGGCACCCGATAAACCCTCGCCAGCCGCAGCAGCTGCCCCAACCCGGGCGTCCGCTGCCCCGACTCCAGCCGCGACAAGGTACTGACCGCGATCCCGGTGCTCTCCGCCACCGCGGTCAACGTCGCCCCACTGCGACACCGCAACTCCCGCAACCGGGCTCCCACCGCCCCTACCACGGCATCGACCTCATCAGTCATAGGTTCACTGTGCCCACCGTTTGCCACGCCCACAAAGCAACTTTGCCAATCCGTCAACAGCCCCGCAATGTGCCTGATACCCACCGGCACGTCCGGTCCTCGCGCTGATCGCCTCGGCGACGCTATACAGTTCACTCTCGTCCGGGATTCGGGGAATCGACCGAGCCGGGACGGATTCGTCCGAACGTCGACAACCGAGGAGAACAGCATGGCCACCGGAACCGTGAAGTGGTTCAACGCCGAAAAGGGATTCGGCTTCATCGCCCAGGACGGCGGTGGCCCCGACGTCTTCGTGCACTACTCCGCCGTCCAGTCGGCGGGCTTCCGCTCCCTGGAAGAGGGCCAGCAGGTGACCTTCGACGTGGCCCAGGGCCCGAAGGGCCCGCAGGCCGAGAACGTCACTCCCCAGTAAGCTCGGCACTCGCCCGCAACCTGGCGGGAGAACCACGCCGCCAGGCCACGGGCGCGGACGGAAATCGCCCCCGCACCCTCAGCTCGGGAATTCGATGTCGTCGGTGGCGATGGCCGCCGCGATTCGGCCGGGGGCACTCGTGTGCTGCCAGTACAGATTCGTGTGCCGGATGACCGCCTCGGGAAACGACGGCGGAATTCGGTCGATCACCAAGAGACGTCACGAATGTCGATGATAGGACGCGGCACCGACACGATGTCACGTTCGGGCCTCGGCGATATACGTTGCGCCACACCCGAACACGCGGACCGAAGTCGTCCTACCATTGGGGGCATGCGAATCGCTGCCGCGCAGGCTCGCCCGGCCTGGCTGGATCCCGTGGCCGGGACGAAGATCGTCGTCGACTGGCTGACCCGGGCGGCGGCCAATGCGGTGGACCTCATCGCGTTTCCGGAGACATTCCTGTCCGGATATCCGATCTGGCTGGCCCCGACCGGCGGCGCGCGGTTCGACGATCCGGTCCAAAAGGCCGCTTACGCATACTATTCGGAGGCCGCGGTCACCCTCGACGGCCCGCACCTGGCCACCGTGCGGGAGGCGGTCGCCGATCTCGGGGTGTTCTGCTACCTCGGCATCACCGAGCGGGTTCGCGGCACGGTGTATTGCACGCTGGTGGCCATCGATCCCGTTCGCGGCGTGGTGAGTACGCACCGCAAGCTGATGCCGACCCACGAGGAGCGCATGGTCTGGGGCATCGGCGACGGGCACGGGCTGCGCACGCACGAGGTCGGCGGGTTCCGGGCCGGGGGCCTGTCCTGCTGGGAGAACTGGATGCCGCAGGCCCGCCACGCCCTGTACGCCGACGGCGAGACGCTGCACATCTCCGTCTGGCCGGGCTCGACCCGCAATACCGCCGACATCACCAGGTTCGTCGCCCTGGAGGGCCGGGTGTACTCCCTGGCCGCCAGCGCGGTCCTCGACTATGCCGACGTGCCTCCCGATTTCCCGCTCCACGACGAGCTGCAACTGCTCGACACCCCGGCCGGTTACGACGGCGGCTCGGCCATCGCCGCCCCGGACGGCAGCTGGCTCATCGAGCCGGTGGTCGGCGAGGAGCGCCTGGTCGTCGCCGATATCGACCCGGCCGCGGTCCTGCGCGAACGCCAGAATTTCGACCCCACCGGCCACTACGCCCGCCCCGATGTCTTCGCGGTGACCGTCGACCGCCGCCGCCGCACATCGGCCACCTTCGTGGACTGACACCAAAAGGTGGGCCCCATCGAGCGAGGCCCACCTTTTGCCCTCATCGAGACGCTACGTGAGCGTCACGTCATCTACGTAATAGGTGCCCTGGCCGTACCAGCCGTGGACCCAGACGGTCACGGTGGTGGTCGAGGCGCCCGTGCTGAACTTGGTCGAAACCTGCTGGTACGCACCGTTGGTGGTCGCCGACCAGGTGGAGGCGTCGGTGGTGCCGGTGTTGTTCACGCCGAGGTAGACGTAGTTGCCGTTCACCCACGCCGACAGGGTGTAGGTGTGGTTGGGCCGGACGGTCACCTGCTGCGAGCACTGGGCGTTGTCGCTCGAACTCGCCGCACCCGCCAGCGCGTACTTGCCGCCGCGCACCGGATTCGTGACGACCGAACCGAGGTTGCCGTCACAGGTCCACGGCGTCAGCGCACCCGTCTCGAAATCCCCGTTGGCCAGGCCGGTATTGCTCGGCGGGGTCGTCGTGGGCGGGGCGGTGGTCGTCGTGGTCGGCGGGGCGGTCGTGGTGGTGGTCGGCGGTGTCGTCGTCGGAGGCGTGGTGGGCGTGGTGGTCGGCGGAGTCGTGCAACCCGACGACGGCCCGCCGTTCACATCGTTGACCACGTCGTTGAACAGCGTGGTCCCCGGATCCAGGTCCTCCAGCGAGTACATCATCGCGCCGCCGAGCCCCTTGCAGTGCAGGTAATCCGACTTGGCCTGGATGGACTGCGGCGAATCACCGCCCCACCAGTTCGTGCCGTCGTAGAAGTACGCGCCCTGAGCCGTGCTGTCGTAGAACGTATCCGACGGATTGTCGACAACCCCGCTGAGCTCCTTGTACATTCGGATGCCCGCCACATTCCCGGACAGCGGCGCACCGGGCGCCGGTCCCGAAGCGGGTTGGAACAGACCGTGGTTGCTCCCCGCCTGCACTCCCGTCCAACCGCGGTAGTAGAACGGGAATCCGACCGTCAGCTTATTGGCCGGGAACCCGCCGGGAATCCCGTACGAGCCGTCCCCCGTGGTCCACGCGGTGACCGCCTCGTCGATGTTGTACTTCGCGTTGCCCGGCGCCACCGGAGTCATCGGATCGTCCGGGCGGCTGTAGATGGGGTCCTGGAAGTTGGTGGGGCCGGTCGCTTCCCAGCCGCCGTGCATGTCATAGGTCATGACATTCCCGAAATCCAGGTACTGGCCCAGCTTGTCGGTCTCGTAGTTGCGAATCTTGTCCTGCCCGGCCGACAGCGCCGCGGTCAGCGCGTAGTGCTTGTTGTCGGCCTGGCCCTGCGCGTCCAGCTCGGAGCGGAATTCCGCTGCCAGCGCGGTGAAATTCGCCTTGTCGTTCGGGCTCGAGTGATTGCCGAGATGCCCGCCGCCGCCCGGGTACTCCCAGTCCAGGTCGACGCCGTCGAAGATGCCCGCGCCGGTGCCCGGCCCGCCGTATCCGTTCTGCGAGGGCAGGTTTCCCTTGAAGAACATGTCGATGCAGGAGGACACGAACTTCTTCCGGGCCGCATCGCTGGCGGAGACGTCGGAGAAGTACTTCGAATAGGTCCAGCCGCCGATGGACAGCAGCACCTTCAGGTTCGGATGCTTGGCCTTGAGCTCCTTGAGCTGCTTGAAGTTTCCGACGATGGGATCGTTGTAGGCGTCGGCGGTGCCGTCGACGCTGGTGCTCGCGTCGAAGGTCTTTCCGTAGTCGGCGAACGAATCCCCGGCTCCGTCACCGGCATTCGGATCGTTCTCGTTCTGGTCGGCGGCCTTGGTGGCCTCGAAGCAGGTGAGATTGACCGGGTCGATGTTCTCGAAGTCGTACATCATGTAGTCGAGCTTGTCGGCAATGCCCTCGCTATCCACCTGTTTGAGGTAGAAGGCATTCTCGTAGACCGACCATTGATCGTAGTAGGCGACCTTGATACCGCCGGTTGTCGCGGCCGCCGGAGCGGTGGTGTGGACAGGCGCGGCGTGGGTTATCCCCAACGCCGTCGACGCGCCGATCACCACACTCGCGACCGACGCGACCAACGCCGAATATTTCGTCGTCCACATGGGGTTCCTCCCTTGGGGTGACGGTTGATCGGTTACCTCGCGCAACCGGAATGGCGTTGCTGGCCAAGCTTTTCCACGCGCATCGTCCACCACGACATCCACTGCCCGATCCCGCGCGAACACATCCCGCCGGGGCGGGCACACGGGAATCGAGAACCGTTGTACGAGCGGAAGTCCCGTCGGCAGCTGCGCGGATTCGCTACCACGAATTGGACAACCGAATAAATGATGGCATGATCGGCGATCCGGCCGTAGCGGATAGCTCAGAGTTCGGAAAGCTTTCATGCCGATCAGATTCGTGAGCGGTCGTTGTCATGTGGGCGCCCGAAACGAGCACCATCCGGGCATCCGGGGGCGGTCGGCAGGTCACGGTGCTGCGCGACATGGTCATCGGAGAATGAACCGAACGGTCGGATAGATAAATTTTCGATTCGATATTGATCGCGCAAAGTGTTGCGCGGCAGTGCCCGTGCAAGTCCTCCGCGCCGGTTCTAGCCTGACGGGCATGTGTGTCAATGAGATCTTGCCCGCGGCAACCGAAATGCTCACCGTGCTGCCCCCGGACGTGGCGCGCGATCTGCTCGGCGTCTTCGAGCGCGCGCCCGACCTGACCGCCGCCGATCTGACGGCATTCCGGAACGCGGCCGCCGACGCCACGCACGCACAACTGCTGCACCTGCGGAGCGTGGCCCGCGGCCTCGCCCCGTCCCTCCCGGAACCCCTCCCCGAGCGACTGGCCGCATTCACCGCCGCGCCGACGACACCCGCCCTGACCGCCGTCTTCGACGCCTTCCTGGAGGTCGCCCTGCGCCCCTGCTGACGCCTGCCCGCCGCCGGACGCCCGGGCGACCTCGCACGCGATCGACTGCCCGTCAGGACCTTACGAAGTAGGAATCCCGTCGCGCCGCGCCGCCTTCCCGCCCATCAGCAGCGCGATCAACCCCAGCACGAGCACCACCGCGAACTTCTTGGACACCCGACGCCCATCCCGCTGTTCCTCCACGAATCCTCGCTCCCTTCTCCGTATTCCGCTGCGCCCCAACCTTCAACGCATCAATACGAATTCGTCACCATCGCCGGTGCGGATTGGCGCCGCATACGACCCGAGGTAACGTGGCGATCGAACGAGCACCATCGGATCGGAATCATGGTAGTGCACAATACATTTGAGCTTACAGACGCGGTTTCACCGGAACGCGGGACCGGTTGCGGAGTGGGCATATGACCAGGAAAGCCGAGGCCGACGGGCGACGGCGCACCAGCGATCCCGAATCCATTCGCATCTGGGCCGACGCCATCGCCGGTAAGGCGGGCGAGGGGTATCGGGTTGAACGCGAGCCGAATCCACCCTACGGCTGGAATCTGTTCGACCCCGCGGGCGCCCTCGTGTGCAGCGGCAGCCTGGACCGGCTCGAGCTGTGGGTGCTCCGCCGCAACACGCAAGCGCCCGATTGCTCCGCCGACGGCTACAGCGGCTGAATTCGTGTTGTCGCTGGGCTTGACGGCCGTGGCTGGTGGGTGGGGTACATCTGGTGGGTGCGGTATCCGCAAGGCGGTGGGCTGACCGCCGAGCGACGGATGTTGCGGGAGCGGTTGCGGCTGGAAGCCGCGGACGCTTTCGCCCGGGGCGAGGACAATGCGGTGATCGCCCACCGGCTGCGAGTCAGCGTGCGGTCGGTGCAACGGTGGCGCCAGGCGTGGGGATCGGCGGGGCGGGAAGCGTTGCGGTCCAAGGGCCCCGCGTCGCTGCCGTTGCTGTCCGACGAACAGTTCCAGGTACTCGAACACGAGCTGGCCAAGGGCCCGGCCGAGCACGGCTGGCCGGACCAGAAATGGACTCTGGCCAGGATCAAGACCGTGATCGGGCGCCGGTTCCACATCTCCTACACGATCAAGGGGGTGTCGTTGTTGTTGCACCGGCACGGGTGGAGCCGTCAGCAACCTGCCCGCCGGGCGGTCGAACGCGACGACGCGGCGGTCGCGACGTGGGTGAAGGACGTGTGGCCGCACGTAAAACCGCCGCGGCGGCGCTCGGAGCCTGGGTCGTGTTCGAAGACGAAGCCGGGTTCACGATGACGCCGCCGACCGCACGGACCTGGGCGCCACGCGGGCACACCCCGATCGTGCGGGTCCGGGGCCGAACCACCCGCCGGATATCGATCGCCGCGCTGACCTGCTACAAGCCCGGCCATCGGTCCCGGCTGATCTGGCGACCGTATCGGCACGACCGAAATAGTTCGGGCAGGAAGAGCTTCGCCTGGACCGACTACCGGGACCTGCTCATCGCCGCCCACCGGCAACTCGGCGGGCCGATCGTGGTCTGCTGGGACAACCTCAACACCCACCTCACCGCCGGCATGCGCCGATTCGTCACCGGCCACGACTGGCTCACTGTCTACCAACTGCCCGCCTACGCGCCCGATCTGAATCCGACCGAAGGCATCTGGTCACTACTGCGGCGAGGCCGGCTGGCCAACCGCATCATCACCGACCCCGACCACCTCATGCGCATCGTGCGCAGCGACCTGCACCGCATCGGCTACCACCCCAACCTGATCGACGGCTGCCTCACCGCAACCGGACTCACACCCACCCCGAAACGATCATGACGACAACACGAAATCAGCCTCTGTAGCCGACGAATCCGCCGAATCGGCACACATCCTTCCCACCCTCGGCCCCGAATCACAGTGCGAGGCAAGAGCCTCGATCGAGGCCCGATCCACGGGCAGGGAAAAGGAAGCAAGGTAGCAAGAGTGTTCATCGGTACCCATGTCGGCTCGCGGCAGGTGGCGATACTGCGCCCCATCGAAACGGAAGGCGCGCTGGTCGCCGCCACAACCTCTCCGTCCTCCCATCCGTTCTTATTACTAGTCCCCCCGGGGGCGGGGGGTACCCGTGTGCGACTAGCAAATCCATAGCTGGAAACCATGTGAAACCCGTTGTCCTCGAGGTCCTTACGTGACCGATCGACCCTTCGCTGGTAGGAATGGAACTGGCCGGTTCCCTTTTGCGGACGTCGGGTCCGCTCGGCGAAGGAGCATTCATGGCACTACCGAAGATCGCGGTGGAAGAGGCGTTTCATCAGCCGGACGAGGTCGCTCGAATCCTGGCCGATGAGCGGAAGTTTCAGCAGATTTGCGCGCAAGCGGGGCTGACTCCCGAGTTCTATCGGCCCCGCTTGGAGCGACTGGCCGACTTCGGCGAGGCGCGGCTGAAAACCATGGACGCGGGCGGGGTTCAGCACGCGGTGCTGTCGCTGACCGCACCGGGAATCCAGGCCATCCTCGACCCCCGCGAGGCCACCGACGAGGCCGAGCGAGCCAACGATCTCCTCGCCCGGGAGATCGCGCGGAACCCGGACCGGTATTCCGGATTCGCGGCCGTGGCGCTGCAAGACCCGGCGCGCGCGATCGCCGAGTTGCGGCGCGGCATCGGCGAACTCGGATTCAAGGGCGTCATGATCAACGGGTACACCACTGTGGGGTCGCCCGAGCGCGGGGCATATCTCGACGAGCCGCAGTTCGACGAGTTTCTCGCGGCCGTCACCGAATTGGATGTTCCGCTGTACCTGCACCCGCGCCCGGCGCTACCCGGCTGGGGCGCCATCGACGGGCATCCCGAATTACTCGGCGCCACCTGGGGTTTCGGGCCGGAGACGGCGACCCATGTGCTACGCCTGATCTTCGGCGGCGTCTTCGACCGGCACCCACGGCTGAAACTGATCCTCGGCCATCTCGGCGAGGGACTACCGGCGCTGCTGTGGCGCACCCAGTACAATTTCGATCTCAATCCGTTCGGCAAACGCATCGAACGGACTCTGCCCGAGTACTTCTCGGACAATATCTGGCTCACCACCAGCGGCAATTTCTCCGATCAGGCGCTGCTCAACGCGCTCACCACGGTCGGCGCGGACCATGTGCTGTTCTCCGTCGACTATCCGTACGCCGATACCGAACTCGCCGCGCGGTGGATCGAGAACACCCCGATCAGCGAATCCGATCGGCGCAAGATCGCCAGCGGCAATGCCTGCGCACTACTCGGACTGCCGGAGCCGAAGAATCCTCCGAACTGACCGTTCGCACAACCCCTATCGGCGGCGTACCCCGATGGGCGGAGCATTTCAGGACGGTATTCGTCTGAGCGTCACTTGCTGCTCATCCTCGCGATACATGCTGGGCTGCACCCGGGCCGCGGCCGAGGGCAGTCTGGCCGCAGCCACAGTCCCGCCGTGATCGCGAGGAATACCCATGCGTGGAATCTCCGGAGTACGTCGAGTCTTATCCGTCTTGGCCGGGGCGACAGCCCTGGCCGCGGCCACGGCGGCGGTGCCGACCACCGCCGCCGCGGCCGCCGTGCCGACGTTCGATCACATCGTCCTGGTGATGTTCGAGAACCAGGGATACGACAACATCATCGGCAGTTCCGATGCTCCGACCTTCAACCGGCTCGCGAACGGCGGTGCGCTGTTCACCGATTCGCATGCCATCACCCATCCCAGCGAACCCAACTACATCGCCCTGTTCTCCGGTGATACGCAGGGCGTCACCGACGACAGCTGCCCGAACGACTTCACCGGCGTGGACAATCTCGGCAACCAGCTGATCACCTCGGGCCGGAAGTTCGTGGGCTACTCCGAGTCGATGCCGAACGCCGGATACACCGGTTGCAGCGGCGCCAACGGGCTGTATCGGCGCAAGCACAACGGCTGGGTGAACTTCGACAATGTCCCGGCCGAGGCGAACCAGCCCTACTCCGCCTTCCCGAGCGACTTCTCCCAGCTGCCGACGGTCTCGTTCGTGAGCCCGAACATGTGCAACGACATCCACGACTGCCCCGTCGCCACCGGCGACACCTGGTTGCAGCAGAATCTGGCCGGATACGCCGACTGGGCCAAGGCCAACAACAGCCTGCTCGTCATCACCTTCGACGAGGACGAGGGCACCGACGTCAACCGCATACCGACCATCTTCTACGGCGCGAACGTGCACACCGGCCAGTACGACGAGCAGATCAACCACTACTCGGTGCTGCGCACCATCGAGGACGCCTACGGCCTTCCGGCGCTGGCCAATGCGGGCGGCGCCGCCGCCGTCACCGACGTCTGGGGCCCGGGCCTGCGCTGATCATCCGATCGCGGCATCCAGGGCGGCCTGGCCGCCGACCACCGGGAAGGTGACCCGGGTGCCGGTCAGGTCGACGGTGAAGCCGGGGCCGGGCTTGGGGAGCAGGGTGAATTCGTTGTCGCTGGACACAATCACCACGCCCAGTTGATGTCCGGACGCGAGCACATAGTCGTGCGGCTCCATCGACAACCCGACCCGGTATTCGTCGCCCGGGGTGATCGGGGTGGTCTCGCTGATCGAGTCACGATTCTGCGGGTCCACCCAGCCCCGGGTGACGATCCGGGCGGTGCCGTCGGGCGCCCGATCCACCAGCAGCGCGGTCACATTCGCCGCCGGGCGCTTGAACGACATCCGGAAGTCGACGCGTACCGCGCCGCTGACCCGCAGATCGGCCGCGGTGGGTTGGGAGTAGTAGGCCAGCCGATTCGGCGAATCGGGCGCGGCGACGAGGTCGGCGGCGAGGATGGTGGCGTCGTCGTCGAGGGATTCGGTGACGGGGTCGCCGCCGCGGAAGGTGTCGGCCGGGGCGAGCCCGCCCGCGGTATTGCCGCCGGGCCGCAGCACCGCGGTCGCGTCGGCGGTGCCGGGCGCGGGCCAGTCGGGCTCGTCCACCCAGGACAGGTCCTCGCGCTGGATGGTGGCCTTGGGCTCCCTGTCGATGCCGTTGTCGACACCCAGCAGGTACTTGGCGAACCAGCGGTCGACGGTGCGCAGCCATTCGTCCCTGCGCAGGCCGATCGGGTCGACGTGACCGGACTGGTGCAGCCAGATCTTGTGCGGCACACCTCGTTTCGCCAGCGCCTCGTACCACTGCGCGACATTGCGGGTCTTGACGTTGAAGTCGTTGAGGCCGTGCACGGCCAGCACGGCGGCGTGTACGTCGCCGACGCCGTTCAGGTAGTTGCGCTCGTCCCAGAACGGGCTGTAGTCGCCGGTGAGGCGGTCCTCGCGCTGCTCGATCCGGTCGATCTCCGGTGTGCAGACGTCCCGATCGTCGCGGGTGTAAACGTATTTGGCGAGAATGTCGAGGTCCTCGCCCTGGTAGGTGCCGGGGGCGACGACCGCCCCGGCCGCGCGGTAGTAGTCGTACCAGTTGCTGATCGCGCCGATGGGCACGATCGCCTCCAGGCCGGGCACGCCGGTGGCGGCCACGGCATTGGGCAGGGTGCCGTTGTAGGACACGCCCATCATGGCGACTTTGCCTGTGGCCCAATCGGCTACGACCGGGTTGCCCTGTTCGTCGCGTGCGGTGGCGCGGCCGTTGAGCCAGTCGATCGGGGCCCGCGCGCCGATGGTCTCGTTGCGGCCGCCGGAGGTCGGGCAGCCGGTGGACTTGCCCGTGCCCAGCGATTCGCCGTACATGACGGCGAAGCCGCGGGACAGGAAGAAGTCCTCGTACTGCCAGCTGATGCGGCCCGCGGACAGGGTGATGCCGTTCACCGCGAGCTCGTCGGCGGTCCGGTCGTCGCGCACCGGGCCGGGCGGCAGCGCCTGGCGCGCCTCGGGCCCGCCGGGCACGTAGAGCTCGACGTCCACGGTGTGATTGGTGACCGGATTACCGCCGGAGAAGTACGGACTGGCCTGGTAGACAACCGGAAGCTTCCCGGTGGCCTGCGCCGGGCGCACCACCTGGATGTGCACCTCGTCGTCCTTGCCCGCCCCGTCGCTGTCCACCGGCGCACGCACCCACAGATCCTGCCGAACCACATCGGCGGGATCGAACACCGGCTGGGCCTCGCCGTCGGCTACGACGGGCCCGGCCGGTGCCGCCGCGGCCGCGGGCGCGCCGGGGAGGATCAGCACGGCGGCCGCGGCGAGCAGAACCATCCTGAGTACCATGGCCCCTCCTGGTCGTCCCACATGCCGTTGGGCACACGAAATACCCACTGCCCCAACGGATTTGCTTCACACCCATGGTAGATGGACGAATGCCCGGTTTGGTTCGTTCCGGCGAAATGGACGAATCGACCCCTAAGATCGGTCGGCGGTGACGGCTCGCCGAGTGTCCTCGGCGAGCAGATCGAGGTTGATCTGCGCCCCCGCGAAGGCCCCCGCCGCGGCCGCGCCACCCACCTGGGCGGACAGGTCGGTGATGTTGCCCGCGACCCAGATGCCGGGCGCCTCGGTGCGGCCGGTGGGGTCGGCGGGGACGTGTTCGCCTGTGCCGCTGGGGTGTTCGACCGCCTTCAGGCCCAGGGGCGCGAGCGCCTCGGCACGGGCGAGCATGCGGGACGGGACGGCCAGCACCTCGCGGGCGACGATCGTGCCGTCGCCCATGCGCACCCCCGTCAGCCGGTCGGCGTCGGTCTCGACCACGGCCACCTCGCCGGTGACCACCCGAATGCCCCGCGCCGCAAGCTGTTCCGCCTGTTCGCCGGTCGGCGCGTCCAGGTGGCGCGGGAAGTACACGATGTCGTCGCTCCACTGCCGCCACAGCAGGGCCCCGTGCACCGCCATCGGGGACGCGCCGATGATGCCGATGGGCCGATCGCGCGCCTCCCAGCCGTGGCAGTAGGGGCAGTGCAGCACGTCGCGGCCCCAACGTGCGTGCAGGCCAGGGATTTCCGGCAGCGCGTCCACCAGCCCGGTGGCGACCAGCAGGCGGCGCGCACGGGTGGCGCGGCCGTCGGCCAGGGTCACGACCACCTCCTGCCGACGACCATGCCGCCCATCCGCTACGGTGGCAAACCTACTTGCCACTCTGGCAAAGTAGATGCATGGACGACGAGATCGGTACGGCATTGGACGCCGTCGGCCCCCGCCTCCGGGAGCTGCGCCGACAGCGCGAGACCACGCTCGCCGAGCTGTCGGCGGCGACCGGCATCTCGGTCAGCACCCTGTCCCGGCTGGAGTCGGGCGGGCGGCGGCCGACGCTGGAGCAGCTGCTCCCCCTGGCCCGGGCGCACGGCGTCACCCTCGACGAGCTCGTCGACGCCCCCTTCACCGGCGACCCGCGCGTGCACCTGCGCCCGCTCGCCGCGCACGGCATGACGATGCTGCCCCTGACCCGCCGCGCGGGCGGCGTCCAGGCATTCAAGATCGTCATCCCCGCCGACGGCCGCCGCGGCGACCCCGACCCCCGCACCCACGAGGGCTACGAGTGGCTGTACGTCCTCAACGGCCGCCTCCGCCTGATCCTCGGCGACCACGACCTGATCCTGAAGCCCGGCGAGGCAGCCGAATTCGACACCCGCCTGCCGCACTGGTTCGGCCCGGCCGACGCCCGGCCCGTCGAATTCCTCAGCCTGTTCGGCAAACAGGGCGAGCGCGCCCACCTCCGCGCCCGGTCGATTCCGGCCAAGAGCACGCCGAAATGACGGGACCCAGGAAGCGGTAACGCCTCGGGTGGGCCTGCCGATGATTCCTCGGAATCGCTGGCGAATTGTGTTCGAGGAAGAGGGGTCTGGTGTTGGGGCGTCGGTCGACGATGCGAACGATCGCGGCTGCGGCGGCAACCGCGGTGCTCACGGGCTTGTCGGTAACGACCGGGATCGGTACCGGCGCCGCGCAGACCACCGATCCGATCATGGCCGCCAAACAGTTGCTCGCATCGCCGGTTTCGGCCGACGGGTCGAAGATCAGTCACTTCTACATCCGCAACGACCGGCATATCACGCTGCGCGTCTATTCGGCGGCCATGGCGCAGGACATCACCGTCGACGTGCAGCGGCCCGCCGACACCTCCGCGCCGCGGCCGGTGCTGTATCTGCTCAACGGCGGCGGGGGCGGCGAGGATCTGGCCACCTGGCAACGCAATACCGATGTGGTGCCGTTCCTGGAGAAGCAGAACGTCAATGTGATTCAGCCGATCGGCGGGGCGTGGAGTTATTACACCGACTGGATCAAAGACGATCCGGTGCTGGGCCGCAACAAGTGGACCACCTTCTTCACCGAGGAACTGCCGCCGCTGGTCGACGGTGCGCTGGGCACCAGCGGCAACAATGCCATCGCGGGCCTGTCGATGGCCGGAACCTCGGTGCTGTCCCTGGCGACGGCCAAGCCCGACCTGTATCGCAGCGTCGCCTCCTACAGCGGCTGCGCGCAGACCAGCGACCCGCTGGGCAAGCGGGTGGTGAAGACCATCGTCGAGGTGTACGGCCAGGGCGACCCGCTCAATATGTGGGGCCCCGACACCGATCCCGAATGGGTCATCAACGATCCCTACGCGAATGCCGAAAAGCTCCGCGGAATCAACCTTTTCATCTCCTCCGGCACCGGCCTCCCCGGCCCGCACGACACCCTCGACAGCCCGTTCCTCATCACCCCCGGCCCGGCCGCACTGGCGAACGAGATCGTGGTCGGCGGCCTCATCGAAGCAGGCGCCAACGCCTGCTCCCACAACCTCCAAACCCGCCTCGACCAACTCGGCATCCCCGCCACCTACGATTTCACCCCCACCGGAACCCACTCCTGGGGCTACTGGCAGGACGCCTTCATGAAGTCCTGGCCGTCCCTGGCGCAGGGGATGGGGTTGTAGCGTCAGTCTTCCGGCAGCGGAATGAGTTCGAGGTGGTCGCTGGGTGCGGTCTCGGTGCATTTCACCCGGTCGGCCACCATGCTCACCCCGCCCGTGTGCGCGACCAACCAGGTGCCGCACACACAGCGCAAATAGCGGATCGAGCCGTGTTTGGACACCGGCATCGGCGAGGGCCAGGAGCAAGCGGGGCATGCGGCGGACATGGGCGCTAAGCCTGGGGAACGACGGCCGCGGTTGCAATCACCTGCGCGGCGTGGCGGCAAACTTTCCGTAAATCGCCGTGGCCGAATCAGATCAGGGGCCTGTTGTTTCGGATGCGGCGGCGCACATCGCGAATCAGGTAGTGGGTGGGGGCGAAGCGGAGGAAGCGGGGGATGAAGCGGTTCACGAAACCTACGAAGAGGAACAGGTTTTCGAAGCGGCGCTGGTCGGTGGGGGTCCAGGGGACGTTCATGTGGTCGCGGAACCAGGGGCCGAGGAAACCGGCGGTGAGGAAGCGGAGCAGGCCGCCGAACAGGATGCGCAGGGACCAGTGGATCATGCGCAGGTGCAGCAGGTCGTCGAGGTAGGCGCGGACCTTGTCGTCGGGGATCGCCTGCGCCGCGGCCTCGTTCCAGTAGGCGTCGAAGTCGGCGCGGGTGGCGGGCCACAGGGTCGCGGGCACCTGGAGGGTGGTGCCGAGGGGTGCCGCGGTGGCGTAGAACGCCTCGGCCTGTTCGGGATTCATCTTGCCGTGCAGTAGCTGGTAGGAGTCCTCGAAGCCGATGTAGAGGCAGGCCGCCACCCACAGTTGCAGGTCGCGGTCGAAGGCGTTGTAGCGGACCGGCGCGCCCGGCTCCGACTTGACCTGGCGGTGGGCCACATTCACCGCCTCCCGGAACGCGCGCTTGTCCTCCTCGGTGCCCAGGATGGCGACGGCCAGGTACGAGGCGGTGGTGCGCAGCCGCTTCCACGGGTGCACCATCAGCGCGCCGGATTCGACCCCGCTGTCGACGACGCCGTGGCCCACGCCGGGGCGCGCCATCTGCATGGCGACGTTCGCGGCGGCCCCGGCGAACTGCCAGAAATCGAGCGCGTCCGACAGCCGCGGCGGGCGCTTGGTCGCCGTGCGATGGATCGCCGGGATGCGGATGCGGGTCTGCTCGGCGGTCGGTACCGACATGGCCGACTCCTTGGACAGAGTGTGAATGACCATCAACTTAACTCGCGTTCTTCTGCTGGTCAATCACTCTTGCGCTGAGAATGGTCGATAACATACGCTCTCAGCCCAAGACGCTCGAACGTGACGTGGCACACACCTCGGCGCGGGAAGGAGGTGGCTCGGCATGCTGCGAATGCTGGACAGGTTCCTGGGCTACGAGATGAAGGTCTCGGAGTTCCTGGGGACGCTGATCATTCTCGCGATCCCCTACGGCCTGATCGGTGTGGTCTGGACGCTCACCCACACCGCGCACCTGCGGCACCTGCACGGCATCGATGTGCCGATCTCGTTCCTCGGTTCGATCGTGTGCTGGCCCGTGCTCACCTTCTCGAATGTGTGCATGACGTGATGGCGCTGGTGTGGCTCATCGACATCCTGGTGATCGGGGTGAAGGTCCTCGGTGGGCGGATACCGGTGCATCCCGTTCTCCGCTACGGCCTCTGGGTCGCGGTGCTGGCGACGCTGGCCGCCGGGATCGCCGTGCTGGCGGGATTGCTTGTGCTGCTGAACCATTGGCTGACCACCTCGGTGGCGGTGCCGTCGTGACCGCGACCGAGCCGGGCGAGCTGGCCAGGATCACCGCCGCCGTGTCGGGGCTGTGGCGGCGTCATCCGCAGCGGTCGCTGGAAACGCTCGGGCGGCAGGTGCTGCTGGGCCGGGAGGCGTTCGCGCAGTTGCTGCTGTCGATGGCGCGGCGGCGATTCCCGTTCCAGGAGTTCGTGAAGCAGTGCGCGTTCATGGCGAACGTCTCCGCCGCGCCCACGGTGTTCGTGGCGATTCCGATCGCGGTGGTGGTGTCCATTCAGGTCGGAGCCCTCGTGAATCAGGTCGGCGCGACGACTTTCATCGGCGCGGTGGCCGGGCTGGGGATCATCCGCCAGGGCGCGCCGCTGGTGTCGGCGCTGATGATCGCGGGCGCGGTGGGGTCGGCGATCTGCGCGGATCTGGGCTCGCGCACCATCCGCGAGGAGATCGACGCCATGCGGGTGATGGGCGTGGATCCGGTGCGGCGGCTGGTGACGCCCCGGCTCGCGGCGGCGGTGCTGGTGAGCGTCCTGCTGTGCGGCTTCGTCGTTTTCGTGGGTTTCGCGACGGCGTATCTGTTCAATGTGTATGCCCAGCACGGCACGCCGGGGTCGTTCATCGGGTCGTTCGCGTCGTTCGCGGTGGCGGGCGATCTCGGTGTGGCGCTGGTGAAGGCCGCGATCTTCGGTGCGCTGACCGCGATCATCTGCTGCGACACCGGCTTACACGCGCGCGGCGGTCCCGGCGGGGTGGCGAATGCGGTGAACTCGGCGGTGGTGAGTTCGGCGCTGCTGCTGTTCGCCACCAATATCGGGCTCACCCAGCTGTACAACACGTTCTTCCCGACGAAGGTGGTGTGAGCGATGAGCAGCACCTACACTCCCCCGGCGCTGCGACCGGTGCGGGTGGCCGCCGGGGTGGTCGCGGTGCCGGTGCGGGCCAATCGGCGGCTGGGGCATCAGGCCATCACCTTCTTCCAGGCGGTCGGGGCGATACCGTTCGCGCTGCGGCACTATCGCAAGGAAGTGGCGCGGCTGGTGGCCGATATCGGCTGGGGCAACGGCTCGCTGGTGGTGGGCGGCGGCACGGTCGGCGTGGTGCTGGTGCTGTGCGCGTTCGGCGGGATCATCGTCGGGATGGAGTCGTACACGGCGCTGAATCTGCTGACGATGAACCCGCTCACCGGCGCCATCTCCGGCTTCGCCACCACCCGCGAGCTGGCCCCGATCCTGGCCACGCTGGCGTTCGCCATTCAGGCCGGGTGCCGATTCACCGCGCAGCTGGGGGCGATGCGGATCTCGGAGGAGATCGATGCGCTGGAATCGCTTGCCATCCGGCCGCTTCCGTATCTGGTGAGCACCCGGATGATCGCGGCGACGCTGACGATCGTGCCGCTGTACACGGTCGGGCTGTCGGCGGCGTATCTCGCGACGAAGGTGATCGTGCTGTTCCTCGGGGGCACCTCCGCCGGGACCTACGACCACTACTTCTTCCAGTTCCTGCTCGGGCCGGACGTGTTCTATTCGCTGCTCAAAGTGGTTGTGTTCGTGCTGCTTTCGTCGTTCATCCAGTGCTATCACGGATTCACCGCGGCGGGCGGTCCGGAGGGGGTGGGTATGGCGGCGGGTCGCGCGATCAAAATGGTGATCGTCGTCATGGTGTTCACGAATCTGTTTCTCACGCTGGCGATCTGGGGGATCGATCCCGGCTTCCGGATCTCGGGATAGGAGCGGCGGTGATACTCGATCCCAGTGGCCGCGGCCCGAGCGCCCGCCGACTCACCCTCGCCGGGCTGGCGATGCTGTGCGTGCTGGCGCTGCTGCTGTATCTGCTCGCGCTGCGCTACACGGGTCGTTTCGAGGACAAGGTGATCGTGAGCGCGGAGCTGACCTCCACCGGGGACGGCCTGCCGGGGCATGCGGATGTGAAGTTCCGGGGCATGGTGGTGGGTTCGGTCGAGGGCGTGCAGGTGGTCGCGAAGGGCGAGCGGCAGCGGGCTTCGCTGGATATCAAACCCGCTGTGGTGGGGGCGATTCCGTCGAATGTGCGGGCGCGGGTGATTCCGAACAATATCTTCGGTGTCACCGCCGTGGAACTGGTCGACAACGGCCCATCGACCGGGACATTGCAGGCCGGGACGGTGATCGCGGAGGACACCGGCGCCGGAACCGTGCAGTTGCAGACGACGCTGAACATTCTGCGGACCGTGCTCGCGAATATCCAGCCGGAGAAGCTCGGGCGGGTGCTGGCCACCCTGTCGGCGGCGCTGGATCCGTCGGCGCGCGTGCCGGGTTCGACGATCGAGCGGCTGGATACCTGGCTCACCCAGGTGCATGCGATTCCCGGCATCGGCGACCTGCTCGGCAATCTGGGCCGGGCCGCTACCGCATTGAGCCAATCCGCGCCGGAACTTGTTGGGGTGCTCTCGGATTCGGTGACCACCGCCCGCACCCTGAACGACCACCGCGCGCAGCTGGAGACGCTGCTCACCAACGGCACCAGCACGATCGACGCCGTCAACAGCCTGTTCGCCCGCAATCCGGACTCGGGGAAGTTCCTGGTGGCCGGGCTGGATCAGCTGTTCGGCGGGTTGGCGAAGGACCCGAGCGCCATTCCCGATACCGCCGCCAATCTCGATGCCGCGCTGCACCGATTGGCCGAGACCTTCCGCTTCGGGCCCTCCGGGCAGATGTTGTGGACCATGGATGTGTCGTTCACGCCGTTTCAGCAGTACACGGCCAAGGATTGTCCGCATTACGGGGATCTGTACGGGCCGCGGTGTGGTGGGGGGAGTGTGCCGAATAGTGCTCCGCCACAGGTCTATCCGCCGCAGTTGATGTTGCAGGGGGCGGATCCCGGCCAAAAGCATGCCGGGAACACTGGGGGCGAGCAGGCCGGGAACAATGGGGGCGAGCAGGCCGGGGACACCGGGGCGCAGGCCGGGAACACCGGGGCGCATACCGGGAACACCGGGGGTGGGAGATGAAGGCCCGCATCGGGTTCGCGCTCTTCTCAGTGGTGGCGGTGGTGCTCACGTATGCCATCTGGTCCACGTTGCAACGGTCGGCGCCGGGCCGGACGGATTCGTATTCGGCGATCTTCTCCGATGTGCTGGGGCTGCGGGTCGGGGATGACGTGCGGATGGCGGGGGTGCGGGTCGGGCGGGTCGACAGGATCGATTTTGCGGGGGATTACAAAGCGCGCGTGGATTTTCGGATCCGGGCGGATCAGCACTTCACGACCACGACGAAGGCGCTGGTGCGGTATCAGAACCTCATCGGGCAGCGGTATGTCGCGCTGGTGCCCGGGGCCGATGCCGGGCAGGTGGTCGCGGCGGGGGCGCAGATTCCGCTGGAGCGCACCGAGCCGTCGTTCGATGTGTCGGCGCTGCTGTCCGGGTTCGAGCCGCTGTTCTCGGTGCTGCAACCCGATCAGATCAATTCCCTGTCCGAGACGCTGATTCAGGCGTTGCAGGGTAATCAGGTGTCGCTCGCGGCGCTCATCACCCAGGCCGCCCGGCTCGCGGACACCTTCGGGCAGCGCGACAAGATCCTCGGCGATGTGGTGTCCAATCTCAGCAGCGTGATCGGCGGTCTCGCGCATCGCGGCACCGAGCTGGAAACCCTGATCACCCAGGCGCGTTCGCTGACCGACGGCCTGTACGCGCAGGGCGAGTCGCTGAAGAGCTCCGTCGACCGGGTCTCCACCTCGACCGGCTCGCTGCTGAATCTCCTTGCGGCCGTGCAGCCGAACCTGGTGCAGGCGCAGGCCGATGCCTCGAGCGGGGTGGCGCTGCTGCTGGCCAACGGGGCGTCGATGGACCGGGCGGCGGTCGAATTGCCCGCCATGCTCAATGGTGTCGCCCGCATGACCAGCTACGGCGCGTACGGCAATGCCTACATCTGCCGCCTGGATGTGTCGCTGTGGGGTGTGCTGCTGCCGCCGGGGCTGTTCTCCCAGGTCGGCGGGAATTCGCAATCGGAGGTGTGCCGGTGAGAGTGCCCGGGTTCCTGCGCAATCGGCCGCTGCGGCTGGGTGTGTTCGCGGCCGGATTCGTGGTGGTGCTGCTGGCCGGGTCCAGCGTGCTCGTCCAGGCTCGGGTGGGCGACAAGACGATGCACGCCGAGTTCGCGCAGGCCGCCGGGCTGCGCGCGGGCGCGACGGTCGACGTGTCCGGGATCGAGGTGGGCACGGTGCGGGCCGTCCGGCTCGACGGCCCCAGGGTGGTGGCGGATTTCGCGGTGCGCCGCGATCTGCGCCTGGGCCCGGACGCGCGGGCGGCGATCAAACTGTCCACGATTCTCGGTCGGCTGCATGTCGATCTGACGCCCGGCAATGGAAAGGGACTGCCGGACAACACTATTCGCCTCGACCACACCGAGGTCCCCTACAACCTGGGCAAGGTGATCCAGGATCCGCAGTACAAGAACTCCTTCGAGCGGATCGAGCGCATCGACCCGGGCAAGCTGCGCGCGGCGCTGGACACGCTCGACCGGCAGATGGGTGATTCGCCGCAGCTCGCGGTGCAGGCGCTCAACAGCATCGGCGCGCTGGCCAAGGTGATCGACGACCGCCGCGACGAGGTCGACAGCCTGCTGAAGAACATGGACCAGGTGGCGACACTGGCGTCGGACAATCGCAACAGTGTGCTGCTGCTGTTGACCCGGGGCGCCGCGATCGGCGACGCGGTGCAGCAGCGGGAGACCCTGCTGAAGCAGCTGCTCGACAATGTGGCGCAGCTGTCGAAGCTGTTGCAGGACATGGGATTGCAGAACAAGGACCGGCTGTCCCCGCTCATCGCCGACCTGAACACCATGTCCGAGGGCCTGACCAAGAACAAGGACAACCTCGACCGGCTGTACCAGACCATGCCGGTCGCGGTGCGGCAGTTCACCAATGCGATCGGCAACGGCCCGTACGGCGATGTGTGGGCCCCGTGGATCTTCCCGGACAACTGGCTGTGCTTCGCGCGAGCGGTCCAGGGGTGCAACTGATGACCATTCGTCGACTGCTGAAACTTATTTCGCTGTGCTGGATTACCGCACTGGCCACCGGATGTGGGCTGCTGCCCGCGAGCATGACCGCGCTGCCCGGCCAGTACCTCGGCGACCATCTGCACCTCAGCGCGGATTTCGAGAATGTGGCCGGGTTGTATGCCGGGAACGAGGTCGATGTGCTGGGCGTACCCGTCGGGAAGGTCGACACGATCGAGGCCAAGGGCAGCTATGTGCAGGTGACCATGCTGCTCGACGCCGGGGTGAAGATCGCGCCCGATGCCATGGCGGCGCTGGTGAATCCGCAGCTGATCACCAATCGTCATGTCGAATTGTTCCCCGCCTACTCCGGAACCGGGCCGAGCATGACCGACGGTTCCCATATTCCGTTGCCGCGCACCAGGACTCCCGTCGAGCTGGATCGCATCCTGCAAACCTTCGATCAGCTCGGCGCGGCGCTGAAGGGCGACAACCAGACCGGGCCGATGGCCAGCCGAGTGCTGTTCCCGCTGCTGAACGGCAACGGCGATCGGCTGCGCGAGACGCTGGACTCGCTGTCGTCGGCATTCCGCACCACCCTCGCCAACAAGGATCAGATCTCCGACGCGGTGGTGAAACTCAACGAGATCACCCAGATCATCGCCGACAACGACCAGACCGTCAGGGATTTCAGCGGGCGGCTCACGCAGCTGGTCGACCTCCTGGGGGCGCAGGCGCCCGGCCTGCAAGCGGTGCTCACCCAGCTCGACGCGTTCGTCACCGACACCGCAACCCTGGTGGGGCAGAACAGGGATCAGCTGGCGGGAGCGCTGCAACGCTTCGTCGCCATCACCGCGCAGATGCGCGCGAATGCCCGCAATCTCACCGAGATCACCGATGTGACGCCGCTGCTGTTCCAAAACCTGTCCAATGCCACCAGCCGGGAGGCCGGTGCGCTGCGCCTGCACGGGCTGTTCGACAAGACGATTCTCGACGGCGAGGCGCTGTCGACCTTCTGCGAGCGGGTGATGCTGCGCCTGGACGGCTGCCGCACCGGCAAGATCGCCGACATGGGGCCCGACTTCGGGCTCACCGCCGCGCTGCTCGGCATCGAGGGGCGGAAATGAGCGGCAGGCGCAGGGCGGCAACGACTCTCACCGCCACCCTGGCGGCGGTGCTGGTGAGCACGGCGGGCTGCGCGGTCACGGTGGATACGCTGCCGATGCCCAAACCTGGGATCGGCGGCCCCGGATACCCGCTGCACGCCGTGTTCCGGGACGCGCTGAACCTGCCCGACCACGCGCACGTCACGATCGGCGGCACCGAGATCGGCACCGTCACCCGGATCACCACCACCGATTTCCTCGCCGACGTGGAAATGCGGATCCGCGACGATATCCGGTTGCCGCGCGGCACGACCGCGGAGCTGCGCCAGGCCACGCCACTGGGCGATGTGTTCGTGGCGGTCACGCTGCCGTCGAATCAGGAAGCGGGACAACCGCTTCGGCCGGGCGACACCATCGACGTCGGGCACACCGCCACGGCCGCCTCGGTCGAGCAGCTGATGATGTCGGTCTCGATGCTGGTGAACGGCGGCGGGCTGAATCAGGCGGCGCAGCTCACCACGCAGCTGAATTCGATGTTCGCCGGTCGCGCACCGGAACTCGCGCACCTGATCACCGAGATGACCGACGTGATCACGGCATTGAACGACCGGACCGGCGACATCGACAGCACCCTGTCCGGTTTGAACGCGCTGTCGGGCGAATTGGCCAGGCGCAAAACGGAACTGGGGGCGGCGGCCGACACCTTCCCGCAGCTGCTGGGCCTGACGCAGGAGAACAATCAGCGGATCGTGGACCTACTGCACAAGGTGTCGCTGACGATGGCGGCGCTCGGCGACTTCACCGACACCACCGGGCCGCAGTTCCTGCACCTGTTCGACAGCATCGAGCAGCTGATGTCCGGATTCACGCGGATGGGCGACAATCTGGGCGGGACGCTGGACGGGATCCACCGGGTGTATCCGGGCATGATGGCCAGCCTGAAGGGACCGGCGCTGGCGGTGGCGGCCACGCTGTCGTATCTCGATATCGGGGCGCTCACCGATCCGCACGGCAGCAGGCCGCCGGAACCGGGCGACGTACCGGCCTTCGTCGGCAGCCTCGCGCAGGTGCTGGCGAAGGTGTTCGGGCGGCTGGTGAGCCCGCCGCAGCCACCGCCGCCCGGGGGTGGGCGATGAATCCGCCGCTGTGGCGGTGGGTGGTTCGGCATCGGATCGCCGTCGCCAATATCGGGCTGATCGTGGTGCTGCTGGTGGGGGCCGGATATCTGGGCGGGTCGGTGCTGCGCTTCTCCCCGTTCCGCCACACCTACACCGTCACGGTGGAATTCGCCTCCTCCGGTGGGCTGCTGCCCGGCAACGACGTCACCTTCCGGGGCACGCGGGTCGGGCGGGTGCGCGAGGTGCGGGTGTCCGGGGACGGTGTCGCCGCGATCGCCGAAATCGGCGACAGCGCACGGATTCCCGTGGGCGGGACGGTGGCCGTGGGGCGGCTGTCGGCCGCCGGGGAGCAGTATCTGGACTTCCGGCCCGACTCGGACTCGGGACCGTATCTCGGCGACGGCGCGGTGGTGGATCGGTCGCGCACCAGCAGCCCGGTCAGCGTGCAGTCGGTGCTGAGCGATATGAGCGGGTTGATCGGCGGGCTGAATCCGCAGCGGCTCGACGTGATCATCGACGAGCTGGACAGGGCGCTCGCCGGTGGCCCGGATCGGTTGCGCGACATGATTTCCGGGATCAGCCGGGCCATGTCGGGCCTGACCGATCTGCTGCCGCAGACGCGGCAGCTGCTGGAGAACCTGGAGGTGATCGCCGGTACCACCGCGCACGCCCAGCCGGACCTGGGGAAGTTGACCGCCGCCGGTACCGCGCTGTTCCAGCAGGCGACCGCGGCCGATCAGGAGGTGCGGCAGCTGCTCGAGCGGGGGCCGGGCCAGCTGGCGCTGTTCGGGGACTTCGTGACCCGCAATCAGGACCCGCTCACGGATCTGGTCACCAACTTCGTCGCCATCACCAAGGCCGCCAAGCTGCGCCAGCCCGCCATCGAGGCCCTGTTCCCCGCGCTGCGCGAAGGCTCACGGGCGCTGGGCATTCCGGCCCACGACGGGAGTTACCACACCCTGGTCGACATCTGGCCCCGGCCGACCTGCGACTACAACACGATTCCCGTGGTCCCGACGGTACGGACCAGCGATACGCGGGTTCGGCTCTACAACTACTGCGTCACCGACGATCCGGCATTACAGGTGCGGGGCGCCGCCGATGCGCCGCGGCCGGACGTTCCCGACAACGGGACGACCGCGCCGCCGGGGGTGACGGGAAATGAACTGTCCGATCCGATTCCTGGGCGATAGGAGTGGAATGCCATGAGCGACACGACGATAGAAGCCGATGAGTCCGATGCGCAGTCGGATGCCGTTGATGTAGTGGATGATTCGAAGGGCAGGCTGCGCCGATTAGGGCGACGCGGGTTGGCGGTTGCTGCGGGAGTGATCGTGGCGGCCGCAGCGCTGATCGGCAGCAACGTGTACTTCTATTTTCAGGACCGGCACAGCAGGGACCTGCTGGATGCACGGGAGGAGGCCCGGCTGGCAGCCTGCGCCTATGCCCCGATCCTGGCGAATTACGATGCGAAAAATCTGGACGCATATTTCGCGGCGGTATCGAGCGGGGCCACGGGCGACTGGAAGAAGCAGTTCGAATCCACCACCGGGGATTTACGAGACGTGTTGAAACAGGGCCAGGTGAATTCCCATGTCACCGACACCCAGTGCGCCATTCGCAGCGGCGATGCCCACTCGGCCGAGGCGATCGTGGTCATCGGCCAGACGATCACCAGCGTCGGCACCCAGGGCAAGCCCGAGCCGGGACAGCTGTCGATGGTGATGTGGCTGGAGAAGTCCGGAAACCGGTGGCTGATCAACAAACTGAACTCCCCGCTCGCGCAGCCGCCGCAACAGTAGACCGACGCCATCGCCGAACGCTCCGGAACGACTTAAAATTGCGTGCACGCACCTTTTCGCACACGCATCAAGCGCGTACGCCCACGCCGCCGTACCAGCCCGAGAACTCGTCCGGGTCCGTCTCGTCGTCGTCCGGCCGCCACCGGGATACGTCGACGACACCGGGAGGCAGCAGGGTGAAACCGCGGAACAGGGCCTCGATCCGATCGCGGGTGCGCGGTGTCGTGGTGGTAGGCGTCTGGCGCGACATGGCGACGATCCGGTCCGCGTCGCCCTCCCGGCTGCCATGGCTGAAATGCGAGATGGCCAGGTAGCTGCCCGGCGCCATGGCCGCGCGTAGCCGGGCGATCACCCCGTCCGGGTCCGCCGATTCGGGAACGAAGTGCAGCACCGACACCATCAGCACGGCCACCGGCCGGGTGAGGTCGAGCAGCGCGACGATCTCCGGATCGGCGAGGATCGCCTCGACGTCGGTCAGATCGGCGCGCACGGCCGTGGCTATGGGATTGTCCGCCAACAGATCCCGGCTGGCCGCCACCGCGACCGGATCGATGTCGACATAGGCGACCCGCGCGTCGGGCCGCAGCCGCTGCGCGATCTCGTGCACGTTTCCCACCGTCGGAACGCCCGAGCCGAGATCGAGGAACTGATCGATGCCCGCCTCCTCGACGAGGAAGGTGACCAGGCGGCGCAGGAACGCGCGATTGCGGCGAGCGCCCTGGACGACCTCCGGCATGGTGGCCATGACCCACTCCGCCAACTTGCGATCGACCTCGAAGTTGGCGAATCCACCCAGCACGTAGTCGTACATGCGGGCCGAGCTGGGAACATTCGGGTCGATGTCATCGGGCGACCAATCCGGCAGTGCGGGCATACCAGCAATCATCGCCGCTGCGGGCCGCGGAAACGATGACGACATGAAATCCCGCTGTTCGGGGCGGGTGGGCGGCACAATGTGGCGATGCGAGCATTTGCCCTGTTGTTGCAGGTAGCCGTCGCGGGGATGCTGGTCGTGGCGGCCGGTCAGGCCACCGCCGCTCCCGTCGCGGGCGGGTCGCATGTTCAGCTGCCGTTCTGGCCGTCGCCCGAGCCGGACGGCGTGCAGGCGCCCGAGGCGGAGTTGGCCGACGGGAACACCGGCGCGCCACGGTGGTCGCGGCAGGCGGATACTCCGGCTCCGATCGGCAGCATTACGAAGGTGATGACCGCGCTGGTCGTGATCAATGCCGGAGATCTCGATCGGGCCGTCACGGTGCCGCCGGGAATCATCGACTACAACAGCAGGTACGGCGCGAGCACCGCGGGTCTGGTTCCCGGAGAGGTGCTTACCGCGCGGCAACTGCTGTACGCGATGATGCTCCCGTCCGGCTGCGATGCCGCCTACACCCTCGCCGAGGCATACGGGCCCGGCCAGGCCGGTTTCATCGCCGCCATGAACGACACCGCGCACCAATTGGGCTTGGCGGGAACACATTTCACCGATCCCAGCGGGCTGCCGAACCCCACCGACTACTCCACCTACTCCACCCCGGCGGACCTGGTAACCCTCGGCCTGCGCGCGATGAGCCTGCCGGTGTTCCGTGACATCGTCCGCTCGCAGACCTATCACCTGCCCGCCGGTCCGGCCCATCGCGAGCATGTCTGGCAGACCACGAACCTGCTGCTGCACGACTACCCCGGCACCGCGGGCATCAAGACCGGATCCACCGACGCCGCCGGAACCTGCCTGCTGTTCGAGGCGATCCGCGCGGGCCAGCCCCTGATCGGCGTCGTCCTGCACAGCTCACCGGACGACGACGCGGCCGCCGCGAACGACGCTGTGCGCCTGCTGAATTGGGGCTACGGCCCGATCCTGAGCGCACTGCCGATCGGCTGACCGCGGTCAGCGGGTGCCGAGCAGCAGGGTCTGGGTACCACGCCCGATCGGTCCCCGCTCGTCGAACAGGCGTGACTCGGCCGAACCGATGCCGCTGGGATCGGGCGCGGTCATGGCGTCCAGGCATACCCACTCGCCGACCGGGTCGCGATGCAGGGTCACGGTGAGGTCGGTATTGATGAAAAAGTATCCGTCCCAAGGCAGAACGGAACTGACGCCATTGCCGAAGTCGGCGGCCGCCAGGGCCCGCTGCAGGGGGCTGGGCGCGACGCCCGCCACGATCGGCTGCCGCAACCGAATCCAACAGACGGCCGGGCCCGGACTCAGGAATGCGCCCGACACGAAACGATATTCGACGCCGCTGTGAAACCCCACCGCCCGATCGCTCGGAAAGCGGTGCTGCGGACCGGGTGTCACGGTGTCGGGACCGGGCCGGGTGCCGGTCGGCAGCACCTCCGCCGGTATCGGCAATTCCGGCTCGGCCCGCCGCAACCGCCAGGCGGTGGCCCGGACCACCGGCCCCCGATCCGAATCGAGCGTGGCCTCGACCACCTCGACCTCCCGCCCCGGCCGGGCCACCCGCGCCTCGGCCCGGACCACGCGCGCCTGCGCCCGCAAGGGCGAAAGCGGCACCGGCCCAAGCATATCGATCGTTATCCGCGCCACCCGGAACCCCGGCCGCGGCTCGTGCTGTTCGATGACGTACCCCAGCAGAGCCGACGGCGCTCCCCCGTGCTGCGCATCCGGCGACCACGGCCCCCGGGTGAGCTCGGTCGGATGAAACAGGCCCGGGGTCGCGGGATCGGGCAGGTAACAGGCGATCACGCCTCGAGCGTAGGCGCCGGGGGCGACACGGCGGCAGATGTACCACCGATATGGGTCGATGGCGCGGATCATGTCTGTGCGGGGTGGTTGGGTGCGGAAAGGGAGAGCATGGGGACGTCTGCGATCGGGCGGGTGCTGGTGGTTGCGGTGCTGTGGGGTGGGATCGGCCTGGTCGGGATGGGACAGGCGTGGGCCGAGGGCGATTCGTGTGGGGCGCAGGTGGTGGATTGGGAAGGGGGCGGCCAGGGGGCCTCGTATACGGGGGTTCTCGAGCGGCCCGGCGTGCATGCGGGGGATGTCGCGCATCCGGATGATCGGTTGGGGGTCACCGTCACCGTGCAGGACGGGAAGGCGACCGTGGTCACTCAGCCCGCGACCCGCTTCGGTGTGACCATGCGAGATGTCGACGTGAAGCGGCACTGGGACAACAGTTTCGGCTTCTGGGCCGCTCAGACCATCGACGCCGTCCATATCACCCTGTCCGACACCGGGGTACTGGAGAGTCCGCGGTGCGGGAATGCGACCACGGTGAATTCGGCCGCGCTCTCGCTCTACAGCGAGACCTCCTGGCCGACGGGGGCACAGCAGACCGATGCGTGGCACGGGACGGTGTCGCGGGACCGGCCGACCCTGTAGCCCGGCCCTGCCTTTACGCTGCTTGTTCCGGGTGTCGGGCACGGAGGATGCATGTCGAGCGAGAACGAAGCGGCGGGACGGAAGCGGGATGCGGCCGCCACCAGGGCCGCGGTGCTGGCGGCCGCCAAGGAGCTGTTCGCCGAGCGCGGATACGAGCGCGCGACGGTCCGCGATATCGCGGCGCGCGCCGGGGTGAACCAGGCGCTGCTGTTCCGCTACTTCGGCAACAAGGACGAACTGTTCCGCGCCGCGATCGCCGATCAGGGCCGGATCCTCATCGAGGAGGGCCCGGCCGACGCCCTGCTGAGCCGCCTGCTGGGCCGCTCGCTGGAGCCGTCCGACATTGCCGCACAGGGGCGTTGGCTCCAGGCCGCGCTGCGCTCGAGCGGGCACGACGAGGGCACCTCCGCCATCCGCCGCGAACTGGGCGACGAATACATCCGCGCGCTGTCCTCGCTCACCGACGCCGACGATGCGGAACTGCGCGCCGAGTTGCTGCTGGCCTGGCTGCTGGGAATCGGGCTGATGCGATGGGTGCATCGCCGCGAACCCCTGGCGAGCGCCGAACCCGCGGCGGTAGCCGATCATGTGCTGAGCGCGGCCCGGGTGCTGCTGGAGCGGATCGACCCGAAATTCCCACCGGCATAGGGGTATTCGGCCGTTGACGCGGTGTTGTGACCTCCCTTACATTTGAACCTTGTAAGCGCCTGCTTACACCGCTCGGCGTTCGGGAAGGGAGCTCGCATGACCGTGCATACCGAGGTGCGCCACTATCCGTTCGGCGAACCGATCCGCCTCGACATGGATCCGATCTACGCCCGCCTGCGCCGGGAGGAACCGGTCAGCCGGATACGGCTGCCCTACGGCGGGGACGGCTGGCTGGTCACCCGCTACGAGGATGCCAAGCTCGTGCTCGCCGATCCGCGGTTCAGCCGCGCGGTGACCGTGGACCGCGAGGACATTCCGCGTACCTCGCCGCGCCCGACGCCGCCCGACGGGCTGTTGAGCATGGATCCGCCCGAGCACAGCAGGGTACGCCGGCTGGTCGCGAAGGCGTTCACCGGCCGCCGGGTGGAGCAATTGCGCCCGCGCGCACAGGCAATCGTGAACGAGCGCCTCGACGCGATCGAAAACGCCGGTCCGCCCGCCGATCTCGTGCAGGGCCTGGCGCTGCCGTTGCCGGTCACCGTGATCTGCGAAATGCTCGGCGTGCCGACGCGGGATCAGCACCGGTTCCGCGACTTCTCCGATGCCGTGCTGTCGACCACCGCCTACAACCGCGAGGAGATCGACACCGCGCGTGTGCATCTGGAGGACTACCTCGCCGAGTTGATCGCGCAGCGCCGGGCCGAGCCGACCGACGACCTGCTCGGCGCCCTGGTCGCCGCGCGCGACAACGAGGACCGGCTCACCGAGCCGGAGCTGGTCAGCCTCGGTGTCGGGCTGCTCATCGCGGGCCACGAGACCACGGCCAACCAGATCGCGAACTTCACCTATCTGCTGCTCACCCAACGGGATCAGTGGGAGTTGCTGCGGGCGCGACCGGATCTGGTGCCGGGGGCGGTGGAGGAGCTGCTGCGGTACGTGCAGCTCGGATCGGGCGGCGGATTCGCCCGGGTGGCCATGGAAGACGTTGTGCTGAGCGGTGTCACCGTGCGGGCCGGGGAGTCGGTGTTCGTCAACACCCAGGCCGCCAATCGCGACGAGCGCATCTTCGACCGCTCCGAGGAGCTGGTCCTCACCCGGGAGAACAACCCGCACATGGCCTTCGGCCACGGCGTCCACCACTGCCTGGGCGCACAGCTGGCCCGGGTGGAGCTACAGGTGGCGCTGGGCACCCTGCTGCACCGGTTCCCGACGCTGCGCCTCGCGGTGCCGCTCGAGGAGGTGCCGTGGAAGACGGGCCTGCTCGTCCGCGGCCCCAAGTCCCTCCCGGTGAGCTGGTGAGGAGAAGTTCTGTGGCAGAAGACAAATGGCGTATCGAGGTAGACCGAGGCAGCTGCATCGGCTCGGGCATGTGCACCGGCACCGCACCGGCCCATTTCGCCCTCGTGGACGGAAAGTCCAGCGCCATCCACGAATACGCCGAACCCGACGATGCCGTGATAGGTGCGGCGGAATCCTGCCCGGCAGAAGCGATTCGCGTCTGGGCGGCCAATGGGACGGTGCTCGCGCCGGAGCAGTAGGCCCATGATCCCGGCGTGCTTTTGGCCGGGATCTCACGTGAGATCCCGGCCAAAAGCACGCCGGGATCTGGTGGGTTACCTGCGGGTGGGTTACTTGAGCAGTGGAGCGAGTGCTGCTCGCAGCGAATCCTCGTCGGACCCGGCCCAGGCGACGAACCCGTCCGGACGGACCAGGACCGTCTGATCCAGGTCGTCGAGGTGGCCGACCGGCAGGGGAAGGCCCAGGGATTCGGTTGCCGTGCGCCATTTTTCGGGGTCGTCGCCGGTGAGGAGGGTCCAGCGGGAGCCGATCAGGTCCAGGGTGGAGATCTTGTCGATGACCCAGCGGTGCGGGAAGCGGTAGCCGGGGCGGACGGTGGGGTCGAGGACGTCGGGGGCGGGGGCGGTGGTGTAGCCGTAGCACAGCATGGCGCGCAGGTAGTCGGCGGCGATGCGGTCGTAGAGTGCGTTCGGGTCGCCGTCGAGCCGCCGGTAGCCGTGGTGCATGCCGCGCGACAGGGCCAGCGAAGCCGTTGCCGCCGCCCGCCTTTCGGGCTCGTAGGTGTCCAGCAGGGCGGGGGCGAACCGGCCGCCGCGCACCGCGCCGATCTTCCACGCCAGGTTGTGCCCGTCCTGGATGCCGGTGTTCATGCCCAGCCCGCCCGCGGAGCTCTGCACGTGGGCGGCGTCGCCGACGAGGAAGATCCGCCCCTGCCGGAACGAGGACGCCATGCCGACGGCCGCCTCCCAGCCATTGACGGCATGCACCTCGAGCGGGATCGTGTCGTCTCCGAGTGCGGCACGGACCAATTCGGCGGCCTCGGCCTTGGTCAGCGGGACCGCGCCCTCCGGCTTGCCCGGGTAATCCATGATGTGCGAGGACCATTGGTCGCGGCCGTTCTTCGACATGACCGTCGCATACACCGCGTCGTTGCGCACGAAACACATGTGCGTGCCCCAATCCCGCAGTGCGGAACCGAGATCGGCGCGGAAGAACACGGTGTGCAGCGGCGCGATCGGCTCCCGGTCGGGCATGGTGATGCCCAGCGCCTGCCGCACCGTGCTGTTCGCCCCATCGGCTCCGATCACGTAGTCGGCGGTAATCTGCCAGTGCGCGCCGGTCCCGCGGTCGACGAGCAGCGCCCGCACCCCGTCGGCATCGTGTTCCAGCCCCAGCAGCTCGAGCCCGAATCGGACCTCCGCGCCCTTGCGCCGGGATTCGGTCAGCGCCAGCCGCTGCACTTGGTCGTGGGTGATGATCAGGCGCGCATCGATCGGGCTGCACTCCCGCAGGAACCGCTCGTAGCGCGGGGGTAGCCCGCCCCGGTGCAGGGTGGCGCCGAGCGCGGTGTCCTTGAAGACGGTGCGCATGGGCGGCCCGCCCCGCCAGCCCACCCGCGCCACCGCCTCGCCGAGGCCGATGAGCCGGAACAACTCCAGCGTGCGCAGGCTCGAGCTGGCGCGCGGGATATCGGAGATGGCGGGTCGTTTCTCGGCCACCAGCGCCGGAACGCCCCAGTGCGCCAGGAACAGTCCCGTGGACAGGCCGACCGGCCCCGCGCCGATCACCAGGACCGGCACCGTCCGCTTGTGCATCGCGCTCTCCTTCACGCCCGCCGCCGTTCGGCGGCCGCCCGCACGGCCTTCACCATGTTCACGTACCCCGTGCAGCGGCAGATATTTCCGCTCAGGGCGGCGCGAATCGCCTTCTCGTCCGGGTCGGGGTCGCGGTCGAGCAGCTGCCGGGCGGCGAACAGCTGGCCGGGAAGGCAGTAGCCGCACTGGAATCCGTCCTCGGCCCAGAACGCCTCCTGAATCGGATCCAGCTCCCGATCCCCGGCGAAACCCTCGATGGTGGTGATCTCGGCACCGTCGACGCTGGCCGCGAAGAGCAAGCAGGACTTCACGATCCGGCCGTTCAGCGTGATCGTGCACGACCCGCAGTCGCCGTTGCGGCAGCCGAGATGTGTACCGGTCAGCCGCAACCGGCGGCGGATCACATCGACCAGCAGGTCCCGATCCTCGATCTCGACGGTGTGCTCGGTCCCGTTGACGCGCAGCGTGATTGTGCGGCCGGGTGGGATCTCGTCGGGGCTCGTCATGCGGTCGGTCCTTCGATCAGGTCGGTGACGGCTCGCCGGGCCACCGCTCCGGCAACATCGCGGCGGTAGGCACCGTCGGCGAGCACATCGGTCCAGGGGTCCTCGATTCGGTCGCGGACCAGGGCATCGATCTCGCCGACATCGACGCGGCCGTCGCTGCCCAGCAGCACGCTCAGGTCGATGCGGACCGGAATCGCCTGCGCCGCACCGACGGTGACCTCGAGCCATCCGCCCGCGGGATCGCCGAGGGCCGCGGCGGTCACGATCGGCCAGCTCCCCGCGCTCAGCTTCAGCTTGCGATAGCCGTACCAATCGGCGCTGTGCGGCACCAGAATCGCGACGAGGAATTCACCGGGCGCGAGCGCGGAGGCGAAGGCGTCGCGGAAGAAATCGGCGGCGGCGATCTCCCGGTATCCCGCCGCCCCGTAGACCCGCAGGGTCGCCCCGAGCGCCACCAGCACGGCGGGCATATCCGACGCCGGATTGGCGAAACAGGCCGAGCCGCCGAGGGTTCCGAGATTACGGATCTGTTCGCCGCCGGTAATACCGGACGCCGCCAGCGTCAGCAGGGGCGCATACCGAGCCACCGCCGCGCATTCGAGTAACTCGTTGTACGTGCACATCGCGCCGATCTCGAGCCGCCCGCCATGGTCGGCCACGGTGGCCAATTCCAGCCCGCGCAGGTCGATCACGTCCCGGGCGGCGATCTCGGCGCGCTGCATCATCGGCAGCAGCATGGTGCCGCCGCCGAGCACCACCGCCTCGCCGCCGCGCTCGCCGAGCAGCTCCGCCGCGGCGGACACGGTGCCGGGCCGGTGATAGCGCAGCGCGGCGCGGATCATGCGAGCACCCCGGACGCGATGGCGCGCAGCACATTCGGGGCGCTCAACGGCATCCGATGCACCCGCGCGCCCAGCGGCCGCAGGGCGTCGTTGACCGCATTGGCCACGCACGCGACCGCGCCACCGACCCCGCTCTCCCCCGCCCCCTTGGTGCCGAGCAGGGTGAACGGCGACGGCGTGGTCTGGTGCCCCAGCACGATGGTCGGCACATCCGTGTGGGCAGCTGTCGGTATCGCCCTGCACCACCGACACCGCCGCGGCGGGCAGGCCGAACTCGCGGGCCACCAGCGCCGCGATACTGGTCTCGTTGCCCGTGCCGGGGCTGGTGACACCGGTCAGCACCGTGACCGCGCCGGTCGGGCTCACGCGCACGGTCGAAGTGTCGTAGCCGCGGGCGAAGCTGCCCGCGAAATCGCCGCCCTCCGGGGTGAGTTCGAAGGCGACCCCGACACCGAGCAGGCGGCCCGCCTCGCGCGCCGCACGCTGCCGTGCGCGCAGTTCGTCGTAGTCGGCCAGTTCCAGCACCTTCGCCAGCGCGCCCGGATAGTCGCCGCTGTCGAGCCGCTTCGCCATGCTCCAGTACGGAAATGCCTGCGGGGGAACGAAATTGCGCATGCGCACGGTCACCGGGTCCAGGCCGAGGTGTTCGGCGATGCGGTCGACCAAGCGCTCCAGCGCCAGGGTCGGGGCCTCCTTGCCGTAGCCGCGGGCACCGTTCCAGGGCGCCTTATTGGTCACCACCGCAACCGATTCCATCGCGCAGTCGGGCACCAGATACGGTCCGGGCAGGGTCGCACCGGCCGGAAAGGCCATGCACCAGCCCGCCCACGGCGTCAGGCTGCCGATATTGCCCACGATCCGGCCGCGCAGCGCGAGAATGCGGCCGTCGTCGTCGAATCCGGCGGTCAGGTCGACGGTGAATTCCCGCGCGCCGATCAGCATCGCCTCCTCGCGCGACTCCACCCACTTCACCGGCGCGCCGATCATCCTGCTCAGCAGGCACACCAGCGCCTCCTCGGCGTAACCGTTGAACTTGTGCCCGAAACCGCCGCCGAGCCGGGTGGCGACGACGCGAATCCGGTCCTCCGGCAGCGCGAAGACGATCGCGAGATTCGTCCGCAGCAGATGCGGATTCTGCGTGGAGGCGTGCAGGCTGAGCCGACCGTCGTCCGCCCACTCCGCCAGGTAGCCACGGGGTTCCAGCGGCGCGGCCTGATAGCGCTGGATATGGAAGGTGTCCGACAGCACCCGCGGGGAGCGGGCCAGCGCCGCGGCCGCGTCACCCGTCGCGTACGGGAGGCGGAGCAGCACATTGTCGTCCCAGTCGTCGAACGGTCGCGGCGCGCCCTCGGCCAGCGCCTCGTCGAGGTCGACCACCGCGGGCAGGATCTCGTAGTCGACCTCGATCGCCGCGCAGGCCGCTTCCGCCTCGGCCCGCGATCCCGCGACCACCGCCGCCACCGGATCACCCACGTACCGCACCCGATCCACGGCCAGCACCCGGAATTCCGCGGTCTTCCCGCCCACCCCGGCCGGATCGAAGAAATGCGGCAGCGGCCCCGCCAGCGACAGCGCCTCCGCCCCCGTCACCACCGCCCGCACGCCCCGACAGCGCCGGGCCGCCTCGGGCGCGACGGCGCGAATCCGCGCGTGCGGATGCGGGCTGCGCAGCACCGCGACGTGACAGGTGCCCGGCGGCTCGAGATCGTCGAGATACCGGGCCCGGCCGGTCAGCAGCAGATCGCCGTCGCGGCGACGGGGTTGTTCCACAGGGACCACCCGCGAAACGCTATGACCTACAGTCGGCTTGAGCGCAAGCGCGAAATCGGTGTGAGGTAGCGCACGCTCAGAACTCGTCGGAGCAACCGCACGACCCGCGGGTCTTCAGCTCGGCCGACAGCCGCACCACCCCGGGCCGCGAGGTATGGCTGTCGATCTGTTCCAGCAGCAGGTCGACGGCGAGTTCGCCCATGCGGCGGGTGGGTTGGGTCATGGTGGTCAGGCCGGGGCGGGTGTAGCGGGCGTATTCGATGCCGTCGAAGGCGATGACGGCCAGATCGTCGGGGACGCGCAGGCCCGCATCGTAGGCGGCGCGCAGCATGCCCATCGCCTGGAGGTCGCTGGTGACGAAAACCGCTGTCGGGTGGGGTGTTCCGTGCAGCAGCTCGCGCAGCGCGTGATACCCGGCGGCCCCGCCGAAATCCGTGCGCACGATCCGCCCCTCGGGCAATCCCGCCTCCGCCAGGGCATCGCGGTAGCCGAGCACGCGGTCCTCGGCGGTCGACACGTGCGGCCCGCTCAGGCAGGCGATCTCGCGGTGGCCGTGCTCGACGAGGTGGGCCACCGCCGCCCGCGCCCCGGCCACCGAATCGCACAGCACATGCGCGCACCGCCGCGGATCGATGACGCGGTCCACCGCCACCAGGACCATCTCCGCCGCCTCGCAGGCATCCGCGATGCCGGTCCCCCAGGACGACGAAATCGCCAGCAGCCCTTCGACTCTGCGATCGATGAAGCTGCGCACGTAGGCGCGCTCGCGCTCCTCGTCCCCGGCGGCGTTCCCGATGAACAGCGGATAGCCGCGGGCGAAGGCCGCCAGCTCGATACCGGCGGCCAGCTCGGCGAAGAACGGATTCGCGCCGTCGGGAATCACCATGCCCAGCGCGTGCCCGCGATTCATCCGCAGGCTGCGCGCCGACACATTGGGCCGGTACCCGAGCTCGGCGATGGCGGCCTCGATGCGGGCCCGCGTCGCGGGCGCCACCCGCCGCGGGCCGCCATTGAGCACGTAGCTGACCAGCGCGGGCGAGGTACCGGCCAGCCGTGCCACATCGGCGCGCGTGACTGCCATCGAGATCTCCTTGCCCTTGACAGCTCGTGATTCGGGTCACAGACTACACATCAACACGTGTTGACAACACGAGTTGATCTCGAGGCAGATAGGTCGAATACGCATGCAGGTTCCACTCCGCCGCGCCCTGGCACCGCTGGTTCTGGTGAGCGCGCTCGTCACCCTCACCGCCGGCTGCGGTCGCGGCGACCACTCCGGGTCCGGGGGCTTCACCATCGCCATCGCCACCCGCAATTTCACCAATCCGTACTGGGCCGCGCTGCGCGACGGCGCGGTCGCGGAGGCCGCGCGGCTCGGCGTGCGGGTCACAGTGCAGGCCGGGCAGTCCGAGACCGACGCGGACGGCGAGAACGCGCAGATCTCGACGATGGCCGCGCAGGGGCACGACTGTTTCGGCGTCGTCCCGGTGAACGCCACCAATGTGATCACGCCGCTGACGACGGTGGCGCGCAAGAACATTCCGATTCTCGACCTGGACACCCAGATCGATCCGAAGGCGTCGCAGCAGGCCGGGGTCTCCTACGCGAGCTTCATCGGCTCGGACAATCTCGACGCCGGGCGGATGGCCGGGCAGAAGATGCTGGAGGCGCTCGGCGGCACCGGGAAAGTCGCCGTGCTGCAAGGGATCGCGGGCGAGCAGAACGGCATCAACCGCGATCAGGGCTTCAGCGAGACCGTCGCCGGGAAGCTGGACATCGTGCAGCGCACCCCCGCCGACTACGAGCAGGACAAGGGCTTGCAGGTGACCGAGGCGCTGCTGAAGGCACATCCGGACATCACCGGCATCTTCGCCGCCAACGACACCATGGGTCTCGGTGCGGCACAGGCGATCAAGAACGCGGGCCGGACCGGGCAGATCAAGGTGATCTCGGTGGACGGCATCCAGGGCGCGCTGGACGCGGTCAAGGCGGGCACCCTGTACGGCACGGTCACCCAATATCCCTATGCGGAGGGACAGCTCGCGGTGCAGGGCTGCCTGGCGCTGCATCGGGGCAAGAAGCTTCCGGATCGGGTGGTCTCCCCCATCGCGTTCATCGGTAAAGACAATGTCGAGCAGCAGATCTCCGCGTTCCCGCGGCCGATCGTCCCGTTCGACAGCCCGCTGGAAGGATTGCTGACCAAGTGACGGCAGCGGTTGACAATCGGGCGGGTCGGCCCGAGATCATCGCCAAGACAGCGGAATTCGCGGCCCCGATCGCGCTGGTCGTGCTGTGGGTGGCGTTCTTCGTCGCCACCCCGAACTTCCTGACCGTCGACAACATCGGCGATCTGCTGGTGGCGTCCACGATTCTCACCGTGCTGGCGCTGGGGCAGCAGTTCGCGGTCGTGGTGGGCGGCATCGACCTGTCGGTGGGCGCGAACCTGCCGTGGGCGGCGGCGCTGCTGGGTTATACGACCAGCCACGGGTATTCGGTCGGCGTCGGCATCGTGGTGGCGGTGCTGGGCGGGCTCGCGGTCGGCTTCGTCAACGGCGTGCTGGTGGGGCGGCTGCACATGACCGACTTCGTGGTCACGCTCGGATCGCTCAGTGTGGTCAGCGGATTCACGCTGCTGCTCACGCACGGCAATACCGTCGCGGTGAATTCCCGCTTCCTGCAACGGCTCGCGCTCGACGGCATCGGGCCGGTGCGGTGGTTCTGGCTGCTGGCGCTGGTGGCCGCGCTCATCGTGGCGGGCATCATCTTCCGCACCCGGGTGGGCACGCATCTGCTGGCGACCGGCGGCCGGTTGGAGGCGGCGCGGGACACCGGTATCGCGGTCGACCGGATCCGGCTGCTCGCGTACTGCCTGTCCGGGCTGCTGTGCGGGGTCGCCGGGGTGATGCTGGTGGCGCGCAACGGCGGTGCGGATCCGTCGTTGCAGACCACCTACCTGCTGAGTTCGATCGCGGCGGTGGTGCTGGGCGGGTCGTCGCTGAGCGGCGGCAAGGCGTCGGTACTCGGAACCGTGTGCGGGGCGGTGCTTTTCACCTCGCTGATCAACGGGTTCACCATTCTCGGCATCTCGCAGTACTACCAGCCGATCGCGGTCGGGGCGGTGCTGCTGCTGGCCGCCGCCATCTCCCGATTCCGAAAGTAGTGCGATGCCAGGAACTTCGACGCCTCTGCTGGAGGCACACGAGCTCACCAAGTCCTTCGATTCGGTCCGCGCGCTGGACTCGGTCTCGATCACCATTCCCGAGGGCGAGGTCACCGCGCTGGTCGGCGACAACGGCGCGGGCAAGTCGACGCTGGTCCGCTGCCTGACCGGGGTGCAGCCGCCGGATTCGGGGCGAATCCTGTTCCGGGGCGAGCAGATCCGGCTGCGCTCGCCGGAGGACGCCCGCCGGATGGGCATCGAGACCGTGTACCAGGATCTCGCGCTCATCGACGATCTGGCGGTGTGGCAGAACCTGTTCCTCAACCGGGAGCTGGTGTACCCGTTCGGAATCGTCAACCGCCGCGCCATGATCGCGCGCAGCGGGGAGATCCTGCGCGATCTGGATGTCGACGTGCCCTCGGTGCGGGCGACGGTGCGCCGGATGAGCGGCGGGCAGCGCCAGAGCATCGCCATCGCCCGCGCCGTCGCCTGGGGCAAGGCCATGGTCATCATGGACGAGCCCACCGCCGCCCTCGGCGTCCGCGAGACCGCCGCGGTGGAGAAACTGGTCCGCGGCCTGCGCGACCGGGGCATCACGGTACTGATCATCAGCCACGACCTGGCGCAGGTCATGCGGATCTGCGACGGGGTGGTGGTGCTGCGACGCGGGAGATCGGTCGCGGCGCACCGGATCGACGAGGTTGACGGGGACCGGCTGGTGGGGTTGATTACGGGTGCCACGTCCGGGAATTTGGAGTCGGGGATCCCGGCCAAAAGCATGCCGGGAACATAAGAAAACCAACATGCCGGGGCATAAGAAAACCAACATGCCGGGGCATAAGAAAACCAACATGCCGGGGCATAAGAAAACCAACATGCCGGGGCATAAGAAGACCAGCATGCCGGGGCATAAGAAGACCAGCATGCCGGGGCATAAGAAGATCAGCATGCCGGAACGTCTCTTGGTCCCGGCATGCTTTTGGCCGGGACCTCGCTAGACCGACACGGACAGCACCGAACTGAGCGCCTCCAGCAGGGCCCGCCCCGGGTCGGCGGGCAAACTTCCTGCCCGCCAGGCGATGTGGAGGTCGGGGCGGACCAGGACGCAGCCGTCCTCCTCGATGTCCCGCAGGCGCGCCCAGTCGTCGTAGAGGTCGGTGTGGGTGCGGCCGGGGCCGATGATGTGGGCGGCGAGGGGGATTCCCAGTTTGTCGGCCACCATGGCGGCGGCCTCGCGCCACGGCTCGCCGGAAATGCCGGTGAGCAGGGCGAATCCGCCGTGCCCGCACAGATCGTGGGTGCTGACGCGGTGGCCGGAGGCGGTGCCGAGCCAGGCATGGGGCAGCCGCGCCCCCGGGTGAGTGGTCGGGTGGAAGTACAGCTCGGGGTCCCGGGTGTACTCGGGTTCGGCGGTGCCGTCGGGCACTACCGCGGTGGAGGAGTAGCGCTGCCCCAATTCCACACCGTGCGCATTGAATTCGTAGTCCTTCAGCTCCAACGCCGCACGCAGGTCACGGCGCTTGCGGGCGGCGGCGGGAGTGTTGTCGAGGCGTTCGGCGATGGCCGCCCGCATGGTCTCCGGGTCGGTGGTGTCATCGATGCCGAGCGCCCGGAAGATGGCCCCGAACTCCTCGATGCTCTTGTTGGCGCGCAACACGATCTGGCGTCCGATCGGCACCCGCTCGGCCTCGTAGGTGTCCAGCAGCCCCTCGCCCGCGGTCCCCTTCAGCACATAGGCGAGCTTCCACGCCAGGTTGTAGGCGTCCTGGATCGAGGTATTGGAGCCGAGGCCGTTCGACGGCGGATGCCGGTGCACGGCGTCGCCCGCGCAGAACACCCGGCCCGCCCGGTAGGCGGTCGCGTACATCTTGTTGTTGCCCCACAGCGAGGTCGAGCGAATGGTGACCGGCACGGTGTCGTCGCCGATGAGCTGGTGCACGATGCGGGTGGCGGCCTCGTCGTCGACCTCCGGTGGCGGCTGGGCGATGTCGTAACCCCACACGATCAGCCACTCGTTCCACGGCCGCACCATGCGAATCAGCCCGAGCCCGATCCCGCCGACATCCGCGCCGGGCTGCAAGATCCAGTACAGGACGCTGGGCCGGTGCTCCACCAGGTGCGAAAGATCCGCGTGGAACACGATATTCATGCTCCCGGCGATATCCATCCGGCCCTCGAACGGCAGCCCGATATCGTCGGCCACCGTGCTGCGCCCACCGTCCGCGCCGATGACATACCGGGCGCGCACGGTGGATTCGGCCCCCGTGATCCGGTCGCGCACCCGCACGTCGACGCCGTCGGCGTCCTGGGTGAGGCCCAGATACTCGGTGTCGAACCGGATGCGGCTGCCGCGAGACGCCGCGTGCCCGATGATGATCGGCTCCAGCAGGGTCTGCGGAATATCGCAGTTGAGCACGGGACTGGCCTGCACGTAATCGGATTCGCGCGCCGGATGGGTGCCCCACGCGCGCACCCGGCCGAGCTCGTCCCCGGTGAGGCTGGTGCAGAACACGGTCTGGCCCATCAGATGATGCGGCGTGGCCTGCACCCGCACATCCTCCTCGATACCCAGGTCGCGGAAGATCTCCATGGTGCGCTGATTGGTGATGTGCGCGCGGGGGGTGTTGGCCGTCCACCGGTACTTGGTCAGCACCAGGTGGTCGACGCCGAGGGTCGCCAGCGCCAGCGCGGCCGCGCCACCGGCGGGGCCGCTGCCGACGATCAGCACATCGGTTTCGGTATCGCGGTCGGGTGTGGTCATGGTCGATGCTCCTGCGGGGCGAGCACGATGTCGAAGTGCATGCGGTAGTAGGGCCGGTCGCGCCCGGTGCCGTCGGGCGCGGTCCCGGCCGGGTACCGGGTGGCCTCGACGATGAGGCTGTCCTTGACGCCGAAGACCGCGTCGTCCTTCAGGTGCGGGTCTCCGGCCACGAAGATGTGCGTGACGAGCGTGCGGTAGCCGGGCGCGGTGACCCGGAAGTGCAGGTGCGCCGGGCGCATCGGGCTGCGCTCGGCGGCCCGCAGCAGGTCGCCGACCGGTCCGTCGTGCGGGATCGGATACGACGACGGCAGCACCGACCAGAACCGGTACTCCCCCGCCGCCCCCGAGCGCAGCCACCCGCGCCCCGCGCTGCGATCGCCCTCGTACTGAACGTCGTAAAAGCCGTCGGAGTCGGCCTCCCACACGTCGATTCGCGCGCCGGGCACGGAATCGCCGGAGGTGGAACGGATGACGCCGTCGACGTAGCAGGGCTCACCCTTCGCGCCGTGCGCGATATCGCCGCCGAGCGGGACCTCGGGTGCGCCGTCGACGAAGAACGGCCCGAACACCGTGGCTTCGGTGGCCCGGTCGTCCTCGGCGGCATTGATGGCGACGGTGAGCATCGACAGGCCGAGCACATCGGACAGCAGGATGAACTCCTGCCGCTTGTCGGTGGTGAGATGTCCGGCGCGGGTGAGGAATTCGATGCCCTGCTCCCAGTCGGATTCGGTGAGCCGGACCTCGCGGGCGAAGCCGTGCAGGTGCCGGACGAGGCTCTGCAGCACCTCGCGCAGCCGGGGCGACGGGGTGTCGGCGAAGCTGGCCACGACCTCGTCGGTGACGAGCCGTTCCCGGGTGGGCCGATCGGTCATGAGTTCTCCTCGGGGGTGCCGGACCAGGCGGCGGCGAGCAGGGCGCGCACGGCGGTGGCGTCGGCGGGGACGGGGTTGTCCGGCGGGACCACGGCCGCGATGCGGTCGGCCACGTCGTCGAGTTGGGCGCGGGTGACGCCGAGATCGCGCAGACCGGCGGGAATGCCGAGCCGCTTCGCCAGATCACGCAGGGCCGCAACGGGTTCGGCGTCGCCGAGCGCGCGGCCGATGCGGGCGACGGCCTCCGGCGCGCCGGAGGCGTTGAAGGCCAGCACGTGCGGCAGCACGATGGCGTGGGTCCGCGCGTGCGGCAGGTCGTACGCGCCGCCCAGCACGTGACAGATCTTGTGGTGCAGGCCCGAACCGGCCACCGCGAACGCCGAGCCCGCCAGATACGCACCGTAGAGCAGGCTTTCGGCGGCATCGGCCGAGTCGGCGAGGGCGCGCAGGCCGGATCCCAGTGCGCGCACGCCCTCCTCGGCGGCGAGGGCGCTGATCGGATTGCGGCCCGGCGCCCAGAACGCCTCGACGCAGTGCGCCATGGCGTTCAAACCGCTTGCGGCGGCCAGCTTTTCGGGCAGGGAGCGCACCAGATCGGGATCGTAGACGACGACGCGGGGCAGCACCCGCGGATCGGTACCGGTCTGCTTGCGGCCGTCCTCGGTCATGCCCCAGACGGGGGTGACCTCCGAGCCCGCGTACGTGGTGGGCACGGCGACGATGGGCAGCCCGGTGCCGCGGGCGATCGCCTTGGCGGTTCCGGTGGTGGAACCGCCGCCGATGCTCAGCACGGCGTCGGCGTTCGCCGCGGCCGCGCGCTCGCGGGCGGCGCGGGCCACCTCGGCGGGGACGTGCGGGCGCACGCCGGTGAATACCGCGGCGATCCGGTCCGACAGCGCGTCCAGCAGGTCGGCGGCGTGCCGCTGCCGATCGGGGCTGGTCACCACCAGCAGCCGGGTCGCGCCCAGGCGTTCGATCTCGGCGGGCAGCCTCGAACGGCTCACGCCGGGACCGAAGACGATGCGACCGGGTAGCGCCTCGTAACCGAACTCCCGCACCCATCCACCTCCGTGACCCACACCACTGTGTCGACAGTGTCGCACCGGTAGGTATATGTCCAATACGTATTTGCTGGCACAGCCATACCATGAGGTATGGATCTGCGGCAGCTCCGGTATTTCGTGACCGTGGCCGAGGAGCGGTCGCTCACCCGGGCCGCGGCGCGGCTGCATCTGACCCAGCCGCCCCTGACCGCCCAGATCGCCCGGCTGGAGCAGGAATTGGGGGTGCGGCTGCTGCACCGGCACCGGCGCGGGGTCGACCTCACCGACGCCGGGCGGCATCTGCTGCTGCACGCGCGCCGCGTGCTCGCCGATATCGACGGCGTCGCGGAATCGGTGCGCCACCTGGGCGACGGGCGGGCCGGGCGGCTGGCGCTGGCCTTCGACTCCGGCTGGGGGGTGCTGCCGGGACTGCTCGCGCGGTATCGGCGGGCGCGGCCGCGGGTGGCGCTGGACTACGCGGAGGCGGCGGGCGAGGCGGTGCTCGACTCGGTTCGGTTGCGCCGCAACGAACTCGGCATCGTCGCGCTGCCGCCGCCCGCGGCGATGCCGGTGCGCGAACCGCAACTGGATTTCGCGGTGATCCACCGCGAGCCGCTGCTCGCCCTGCTGCCGCGAGCGCTGGCGCGGCGCGGCGAGCGGATCGACCCCGCGGACCTGGCCGACGAGCAATTCTTCGCGCCCGCGCCGGGGGCGTGGGGCGGGCTGCATCGGCATCTGATCGAGATCTGCCGAAGTGCGGCAATCGATCCGGCGCTGCGGGAGGTCGCGCAGCTGTCGACGGTGGTGGCGATGGTGGGGGCGGGGCTCGGCGTCTCGGTGGTGCCCGCCTCGCTGCGAACGCTGTGCGGGCCCGCGGTGACGCTGGCGCCGCTGGCCCGGCATGTCCCCGCGGTCGAGACCGCGGTGGTGTGGCGACGCGACGCCGCACCCTCCCCGCCCGCCGCGTATTTCCTGCGCCTGGCGTTGTCGACGCCGGAGCCGGACGTCCTCGGGCCCGAGTTGGCGCCCAGCCGGGGACGCGATGACGATCCCGCCTAGTTGGAATCCGCCGATCACATCACACCATTCGGTGGTTCTGCCGGAATTGGCGGATTTCCGACAAGCACCGGTTTCCCGTGCGGGCGCTGTGAAATCCCTGAGAGCGCGCATATCCGGGAGATTGTGCGTAATGCAACGAATCCGGACCCGGATCCGCCGGAAACCCCTATGCGCTGTTTCGCGCAATCGCCACCGGGTTCTCATTCTCGGCGAAATGCGGTGGTATCGTACGTATCGGGTGACTTGCCAGCGCGAGAGTCGATGTGTCGCAACATAATTCCCGCACTGGCATCGAAGGTGTGTGCCTTTGGCACTCAACCACGATCGGAGACGCGTAGTCGTAGCGACCGACCAGTGCCGCAAGCATAAGCGGCATATTTATTAATAAATATTCCCCCCACTGGGTATCACTCCGTTCACGAGAGGGCCGAGTGTTTTCGGCCGTCCCGCATAGGAAAATGAGGGTGCTGAAACATGTCCAAAACCATGAAAGAATGGATAGCGACGGACCTACGCGAAATGCAGGGGAAGTCCATCTCCTGGCTGTCCCAATATCACTTCTTCCGCGACCCGAGCCGACCGGACTACGTCGACTCCTCGTACTTCTTCTCACCGGCCGACGGAATAGTCGTCTATCAGAGCGTGGTGGCACCGACCGAGAGCCTGGTCGACATCAAGGGCAGGCCGTACTCGCTGCGGGAGGCCCTGCGCGACGACTCCTACGACCGGACCAGTCTCGTCATCGGCATCTTCATGACGTTCTACGACGTCCACATCAACCGGATTCCGTACTCGGGGCGCCTGTCCTACCGCGAGTTCGAGCCCCTCGACACCGAGAACCGCCCCATGCTCGAGATCGAGAAGGCGATCCTCGAGCAGCTGCGGATCTCCACCGACGAGGCCGAGTACCTGCATCAGAACCAGCGCATGGTGAACCGTGTCGACGTCCCGGAACTCCACCAGCCCTACTACATCCTCCAGATCGCCGACTACGACGTGGACTCGATCACCCCGTTCGAGCTCAAGCAGAACCAGCCGGTCCAGCAGGGTCAACGATTCTCCCAAATCCGTTACGGCTCACAGGTGGACCTGATCATTCCGCTGTCGCACACCCACACCTTCGCGCCGCTGTGGCAGGTCGGCGACCACGTCGAGGGTGGCATCGACCCACTGGTGCGCATCTGCGCCAAGACCCAATCAACCGAGGAGAACCCGTCATGACCACCACAGCCCCCGCCCCCGCGGTCCAGCCGATCAACGCGACGCAACTGGACCGGCCCGCGTACCTGCTCAATCCGCCGTTCTCGTTCTCCACCGACGTGGCCAACAACATCTGGATGGAGGAGCTGACCGGGGCCGAACGAGAACCCAACGCGCGCAAGGCAATGGTGCAGTTCCTCGACCTGTACAGCTATCTCGCCGCCGAGGGACTGGTCTACCTGTTGCCGACGCCGCGAACGACCGGACTCCAGGATCTGGTCTTCACCGCCAACCTCGGCATCGTGCTCGAGCACCTGCCGGACCGCAAAACCGTTGTGCTGTCGAATTTCACCTCCCCGCCGCGGGTCGGCGAGACCGAGGTCGGCCGGGTGTTCTTCGAGTCGATGGGCTATCAGGTCCACGTTCCGGAGACGAAGTTCGAGGGCGAGGCGGAGCTGAAGCATCTGCACGACAACGTGTATGTCGGCGGCTACGGGCTGCGCTCCGAGCGCGAGACCTACGACTGGATGGAACGCACCTTCGACATGAAGATCGTCAAGCTCGCCGAGACCGATCCGTATCTCTACCACCTGGACTGCTCGGTATTCCCCATCACCCGGGAGCAGACGCTGGTGTGCACGGAGATGTTCGAGGACGAGGAGATCGAGGAACTGGAGAAGTACACCGACATCATCGAGGTCTCCGCGGACGCCGCCTACTCCGGGCTGTGCAACTCGGTTCGCCTGCACAACACCATCATCAACGCCTCCCACATCCACGATCTCAAGGCGGGCAGCAAGGACTACAGCGAGGAGCTGGCCAAGAACCGGGAACTGGAGGACATCGCCAACGAACTCGCCTTCGAACTGACCCTGGTGAACCTGAGCGAATACCACAAGGGCGGCGCGTTGCTGTCCTGCATGGTGATGCACCTCAACAGGTACTCCTACACGTTCCCGTTGCTGTGATCCCGCAGCGTGAATCGAGGGGTTGACCGTGACCGACATCAGGGACCACGCGGACGGGTCGAGCGGATCGCTGCGCGTCCTGTGGAGCTACGTGCGGAGCATGCGCGGCTTTCTCGCCGTGATGATGACGCTGGAACTGATCGCCGAGGCCGCCGCGCTGTCCCAGCCGCTGATCGCCCGGTGGGTGCTCGACCAACTGACGATCGGAGGCAGCCTGCTGCGGCCATTGTTGGTGCTGTGCGGGCTGGCCGTCGTCGCGGTGGCGCTGTCCGGCGTCTGCACGTTCCTGCTCGGTCGCGGCGCCCTGCGGCTGGTGACCGACCTGCGCAGCCGGTTGGTGCGGCGGGTACTGGGCACCAGCGTGGACACCGTCGAGCGGCGACCGGTCGGCGACTTCCTGTCCCGGGTGGGCAGCGACACCACCCTGTTGGAGGACACGGTCGGCGGCGCCCTCGTGCACGCCGCCACCGCTCCCCTCGCGGTGGCCGCGGCGCTGGTTCTGATGGGCACGATCGACCTGCCGATGCTCGCCGTTGTCGTGGTGGTGCTGGCCATCACCACGCTCGGTGAGAAGGTGGCCGGGCGCCGCGTCGGCGAGGCGACCGAGCAGGGGCAGGAACGGGTCGCCGCCATGACCTCGTTCCTGCACCGGGCGCTGATCGCGTTCCGCACGGTCAAGGCGTCCGGCACCGAGCGGGCCGAGGCGGACCGCACCTGCGCCGAGGCCGAGGCCGCGTTCCGGGCGGGCCGCCGCGCGGTGCGGGCCGAGGCGGTCCTGGAGATGATCGCCGCCGCCTCGGTGGACGTCACCTTCCTCGCGGTGCTGGCGTTCGGCGGCGCCCGAATGGCCACCGGCAGTATCGGTGTCGGCGATCTGGTGGCGTTCCTGCTCTATGTGACGTTCCTGCGGGAGCCGATCGATACGCTGTCGTTCGCGGTGGTCGAGGTCGCCGAGGGCCTCGCCGCCGTGCGGCGGATCGAGGCGCTGCACGCGTTGCCGGTGGAGGCGGCGGAGATGCCGACCAAGACCCGCGCCGCGGGGCAGCCCCGCGGCGACGAGCGGGCGCCGCGGGTGCGGTTCGACGGCGTCTGGTTCGGCTACCGCGATCGGCCCGTGCTGCGGGACGTGAGCTTCGTGGCCGAGCGGGGTCTCACGGTCCTGGTCGGATCCTCGGGCACCGGTAAGACGACACTGCTCAGCCTGATCGAACGGTTCGTCGACGTGGACCGGGGCCGGGTGCTGCTCAACGACATCGACGTGCGCGAGTGGGATCGCGACGAGCTGCGTCGGCGACTCGCCTACGTCCAGCAGGAAGCTCCCCTGCTCGGGGACACCATCCGGGACGCGATCCTGTACGGCGTCCCGGATCCGGACGCCGTCGACATGCGGGGCGCGCTGCGCGCCGTCGCCCTGGACGGGTGGATCGCCTCGCTGTCGGACGGGGTGCACACGCCGGTCGGCGAACGCGGGGTGGCGATCTCGGGCGGTCAGCGGCAGCGGCTGGCCGTGGCGCGGGCCCTGCTGCGCGGTGCGGACGTGCTGCTGCTGGACGAGGCCACCTCGCAGCTGGACGTGGTCAGCGAGCGCACGCTGCTGGATTCCGTTGCGCACCAGGCGCTGAGCCGGGTCGTGCTGGCCGTCACCCATCGGTTCTCGGTGGCCGCCGAGGCCGATCAGGTGGTCCTGCTGGACGCGGGCGGGGTGCGGTCGGTGGGGTCGCACTCGGCCCTGTTGGATTCCGATCCGGTCTACCGGGAGCTGGCCGCCGTCACGCCTCGGGACTGACCACGGCACAAGGGAATTCAGCATGAGCTACGACTACCGACCCTTCCTCCCCGATCTGGCGTGCCGTGACGACCTCGCCGAGCGGCTGCGAATTCCGCTGGTGCGCGACACGGTATTGACGTTCTGCTACATCAGCGCGGTCGTACTCCCCGACCCCGCCGCCGCCCGTCCCAGCGCGGTCGAGCTGCGGGCGATCGCGTCGTGGCACGACCACTACCTCACCACCTCGGTCGGCGAACCGCACCGCACCGCCCTCGAGCGGCTTCCCTACGACATCTCACCCCACCAGGCCAACCGATACCTGATCGAAATACCCGGTCGCGGTTGGGCATTCCGCCGCTCCTGCTGGCCGCGCGACCGCCTCTTCACCGCCGACGGCGGCCTGCTGCCCGCCCTGGATCGCGCACACCGGTACGGGCCACGCCGATATCCGTCGCCCACCTGGGTCGCCTGGAAACGGCGGCACCACAAGATCTTCGCACCACTGGAGGTAGCCTGATGCGGGCCTACTCACCCGTCCCCCCTGAGCCCCGCCGCGCCCTCGGACCGCCCGGGGTGCGCATGCCGGACGAAAACCACCCGCACGCCCGGACTTTCATGGCGTGGCCCGCGCGTCGCCGGGTCTGGCGCGCGGATCTGGCACAGGTGCGCCGAGACGTGGCCGGACTGGCCGAGGTCATCTCGCGCTACGAGCCCGTGGTCATGCTCGCCTGCGAGGCGCACGTCGAGGAGGTCCGGCACGCCTGCGGGCCGCGGGTCGAGGTGCTGGCGGTCCCGGTGGACGACCTGTGGGTGCGCGACACCGGCCCCACCTTCGTGGTCACCGAGGCCGGGCTCGCCGGAGTGGACACCAACTTCAACGGGTGGGGCCGCAAACAGATTCACGCCCGGGACGCCCGGGTCGCCCGGCGGGTGCTCGCCCATTATGGTCTGCCCCGCATCGAGACCACGCTGGTGACCGAGGGCGGCAATCTCGAATGCGACGGGGCGGGAACACTTTTGGTGACCGAGAGCGCCGTCGTCAACGACAACCGCAATCCGGGCCGGACCTGCGAGCAGGTCGAGGCGGACCTGTGTGCGGTGCTCGGCGTGCGAAAGGTGCTCTGGTTGCCGGGGATTGCGGGCATCGACATCACCGACTGCCACGTCGACACCATGGCCCGCTTCGCACGGCCGGGCGTGGTGCTGCTGAACAAGCCCGGTCGCGGTGCGGGGGTGGACCGAATCCGGTTGTACCGCAGGGACCGCGAGATCCTGACGGCCGTCACCGACGCCGACGGGCACCGCCTCGAGGTGATCGACGTGGTGGAACCGGATGGGGACAAGGTCGGCAATCGGGGAGCGGATTTCCTTCCCTCCTACGTCAACTACTACGTCCTCAATGGCGCGGTCCTCGTCCCGGCCTTCGGCGACCGCACCGCCGACCGCCGCGCCGCCGGACTGCTCGCGGACTGCTACCCGGGCCGGGAGGTGGTGCCGGTCTACATCGACACCCTCGCCGAGGGCGGCGGGGGCATCCACTGCGCCACCCAGCAGCAGCCCATGGTGGAAACGATGGGTTCACAGGTCATTCCGCGTGTCAAGGCACCGGAGCCGGGGCCTTGAGGTATGCGATCCGCGCATGCGACTGTTCCACTCCGAAGGAACCCATTGGTAGAAGGAGTGATTCGCTATGATCGCCGTCACCCGCACCGGCGACACCACCGCCGTCCTGCCGTGATGGAGTCCTGGCGACGGATCGACTCCTGGCTGTCCGCGCACGCGCCGCGCACCTTCGCATCGCTGCGCCCGCCAGCCTCACAGGAGGCTGTCAGTGCCGCAGCCGCCGAGCTGAGGGTGAAGTTCCCCGCGGATCTGGTCGCGTATCTCCGGCACCACGACGGAATCTCCTCCGGGGAGGGGAGTTTCAGCTTTCCCGGCTATCGGCCCTACTCCCTCGCCGAGATCCTCTCCTCGGGCCGGATGATGGGCGAGGACTTCGTCACCTTCGCCCGCAACGTCAGTGTGGACACGCTGGTCGTCGACTGCCGTCGAGGTGAGTCGTTCGGCGCGGTGGGCAACCAAGTGGAGGGCGAGGGCGCGAGCTTCGGGGAATGGGGAAGCCTCGCAGCCTTTTTGGAGGAGGTCGCCGACGCCCTGGAGGGCGGAACCGTTATGACGGTGGGACTTTCGTATGCGCCTGTCATCGACGACGGAATGCTGCTGTGGGAGTTCGTTCGCGAACCACGACCCGAGCCCCGGTCCCTGCTCGCCACTGCCGACCCGGTCATTGCCACGCCACGCCGGACGACCTCCCACGCCGCCCCGAAGAAGACCTGGCCGAAGGGATACGACGATTTCTGCCTGACCTTCGCGCAGGGCCTGGACGAGGCCGAGCTACTGCGCCGGTTCGGCGCATTGCCCGAGACCCACCGCCCACGGTTGCGGAAGGAGGCAGCAGGGCCGAACCAGCGGCAGAACCGTGGCGCGCTACTGCCGGTGGTCCGCGCGGGAACCCACGACGGTTGGGCATTCGGCAGCGAGGAAGGTCTCTACGGCTTCGAGGGCACGCGCGACGAGGTGCTGCGACGGGTGTCCCGTGGCACCCGCACGGTCTCCGTCAGCTATGGGAACGAGACCGGCACGACCTCGGTATCCCTTTTCGACAACGGCGAATTGGTGACGAGGTACGACACCCGATCCGCCGTCCTGCCCGACGGCGCCCGCGACCCGTTCGAGGTCTTCCCCGGTCTGCCGCCGCACGACGAATGGGCGGCGCGTTGGGATCCGGACCGGCAGTGCGTGGTCAGCGGTGTGCCGACGCCCGATCAGAAGCTCACACCCGAGCAGCACCGAGAACGACTGCTGGCGGTGTGTGCCGCGGTCGTGCGCGGCTGCGGCATCCCCCTGCCACCACCCGGCCTCGGCGGGGAACTCGACAGCGCGCGAATCCTTCCCCTGCTGCCGGACAACAACTCCCGGGTACCCGTGCCCGACCGGTTCGCCTCCCTGGTCGACGCCGCGCCGCCCGAGCGCCTGCGCCGCGTACTCGCCACCCAGATGTCGGCCCTGGCCGCCGAGACCGGACTCGACAGCTACCCCGAGGTCACCGACGCACTACCCCTGCTGAGCGCGGAGGACCGCCCGGGCGTCAGCGACGACTCCGCCCTCGGCCTGCGGCTGCGCCGCGTGCACGCCGAGACCCGGGCGATCCACCCCGACCCCGACGACCAGTTCGTCTGGCAGGACCGCGCCATGGCCGCCCGCGCCCTGACCGACGCGCTCACCCTGCCGGTCCGCGACGCCCTGGGCTTGGTCGTGGTCCTGCGCCAGGATCCCCAGTGGCGGAAGGAGTTTCGCAAGCAGCTGAGGGATGGCTGAATCGAAGCCACGGACTGGTGTGCTACCGGGGGTGGTTGAATTCGCCGTCCTGCATGGCGGCGGTGAAGGCATCCCATTCGACGGCGGCGAAGACGAGGGCGGGGCCGCTGGGGTTCTTAGGGGTCGTCCGAGAATAAGTAGCTGGTTCGAACTTGGTGGCGGTCCCGCTGCCTCGAACGACGCGGGTCAGCGACCGCAACTTATTCTCGGACGCCCCCTTAGAGTCGCGGACACCTACGCGGTTCGTTCGGAGCCAGGCTATTTCGACGCATTCGTTTCCATCGCCGCTGTGCGACGACTCGAACCAATGCGCCCCGGACAGATCAGCAATCACAGCTTGGATCTCCCTGCCGTCTCTCTGATCCGAGCTCCGCTCGGCTGTTTCAGCGTAGCGCGGTGACTCGAGCCCGTGCGGCCTGGGCAGGGGGTGTCGGATTGTGGTGCGGGCGCCAGGTATTCGCCCGGGTGGTGGTAATGGTTCATCCGGGGGTGTTGGGCGGGGTCTATGTGGGATGGTGGGATCCAGTGGGTGCGGCCTGCTTTGGGGTGGCCGGGGTGGGGAGTGGTTGTGCGCCAGTCGGTGGGGGTGGTACCAATTGTGCGGTGGTGGGGTTCGCAGACGAAGGTTAGTTGGTCGGCGTCGGTGGGGCCGCCGTCGGACCATTCGGTGCGATGATGGGTTTGGCAGAGGTATCCGGGTTTGGTACACCCGGGGTAGGTGCAGCCGATGTCGCGGGCATGCAGGACAATGCGCTGGTCGGCGGTGGCGATTCGCTTGCTGCGGCCCAGGTAGAGGGGGCGGCCGGTATGGTTGTCGAAGACCGCCAGGTAGTGGTGGGCGTGCGACGCTAGGCGCAGTGCATCGCGAATCGGGATCATGGCCCCGCCGCCGGTTGCGACGGGCGGCCCGGACATGTCAATGCCCCCACATTCGGGATCGACTGCGGTGACGGCACTTTCCAACTCGCGCAGTGTCATCGATACGATGACCGTGACCGGCAGTCCACGATGCTGACCAAGACGCCCGGACGCAATGCTGTCGCGCAGTATGGTTTTCAGCGCGTCGTGCTGGCGCTGCGCGGCACTACGTGGATCGCGTAGCTCAGCGTCCTGGCCGGGATCGCCTTCTACACAAGGCTTCTCGTCATCAGGATTGCAGACGCCCGGCTTGGCATACTTGGCGAGGACGGCCTCGAGGTAGGCGCGCAGCTCCGGGTCCGCGACCAGCGTGCATTTGCTCATGAGGTCCGGGCCTTGACGGCCCAGGGTGAACGAGCGACGCCGCGCGCGGTCGGCATCGTTGAAGGTACCGTCGGGGTTGATCAAAGCCTCGAGCTTGTCGGCCACCTTGCGCAACTGGTCGGGCCGCAGGCGGGTGGCGTGGTCGGCCAGTTCGGCCTCGGCCTGTGCCTTCGTACCGGCGTCGACGGTGCAGGGCAGGTGGTTTATGGTGTCACGCACAATTTTTACGTGCGCCGGGCCGATTGCGCCCTCGGCCTGCGCCTGCGCGGTGGCGGGCAAAGGTGGGGGGAGGACTTCGCCGGTAAAGCTGGTGTGATGGGCCAGGTCGTCTGCGGCTCGCCAGCGGGCGCGTGCCTCGGCGGGGGTGATCCGCAATCCGTCGGCGAGGGTATCGACCAGGTTGTTGGTGGAAAAATCGCTTGTGTCCCATTGTTCGTTCATCTGTGACACTAGTTCCAGGCCGACGGCGGGGAGGGCTCGCAGCACCGTTTCGACCCGTCGCAGCATGGTCAGTCGATCTCGGTTCGATAATGCATCGGTGCGCACTTTCGACACTTGGCCCGCTCCGGCCTCCAATGCACATAGTGCCGCCTCCACGGAGGGGTCTACAATGGCATCGGATTTCGAAAGCATATTCGAATTATATCCGCCCCCACACCGACACGCTAGCAAAATCCCTTGCCTACCAACACATTCGGGCGTGTCGCATAGGGCAACGGGTGCGCTATCGCGGACCGTTGAATTCACCGTCTTGCATGGCTGTAGTGAAAGCGTCCCACTCGGCGGGGGCGAAGACGAGAGCCGGGGCGGTGGGGTCCTTGGAGTCCCGAACGCCCACGTAGGCTGTTGGGAGCCAGGCTATTTCGACGCATTCGCTTCCACCGGCACTGTACGACGACTTGAACCAATGTGCTCCGGATAGGTCAACGATCACTGCTTGTATCTCCCTGCTATTTTTCTGATCCGATCTCTGCTCGGCTGTTCTTCCAGTGCCGCGCGACGGAGGGTTTCATGGAACGCCCGAAAGCGCTCTACGTCCTCGGTGTCCTCGAAGACCATTGCGCCGATACCGGCTTCGGTGTAGACGATGGATGGCTCGTTCTCCGGGAAGTCCAGGAGGATATGGGGCGGTGTCACGCTTCCGGTCGGGAGGCCAGCCGTGAACGGAACGACACGGACCGTAATGTTGTCGCGCGTACTCAGATCGGCTATGTGCAGCAGCTGAGCGCGCATGATCGCGGGAGACCCGACGAGGGTATACAGCGTGTTTTCCTGGAGCAGAAACTCCGCTCGGACCGGCATGTGCGCCCGTGTGAGAAGTTTGGTCCGCTGCATCCGAAGTTCCACAGCCGCGTTGATCTCTTCGATCGGGCCGCCCGCACGATGAATCTGCTCCAAGGTTCGGGCGTAGGGCTCGGTCTGGAGCAGGCCAGGAATCACTATCGGCTGATAGAACTTGAAGTCCGTTGCGAAGGACTCCAACTCGAGGTAGGTGCCGAAACCTGGGACGATCAGCTGCCGGTAGTCCTGATACCAGACCTTCGTCTCGTCCTTGCAGACAAGAGATTTCAGATACTTGATGCGAGCCTCCGGCAGGCCGTAGTACCGCCCGAGGTACTCCACTTCCATGTCTCTGACCTTCTCGTACTGCCCGAGTTCGATCCGGCTCAACGTCGATCGGCTGATCCTGGTGACGTCCGCGACCTGATCGAGCGTTAGGCGCAGTTCCTGCCGCCCGTCCCGCAGTGCTCGGCCGACCTGCCGACGCCGCAGTGTGGTTCCGCTGAGATTCGCCTTGCTCGGCATCCGTGCCCCCTGCTCTCTCAACCGGTGCACCTGCTGTTTCTCAGCTCGAGACACAGCCTAGGTGGCTCCCGGGAATCATGCTGGGCGTTCGCCTCTACTCATACAGACCCACCGACAGAGACCTCACGCCCTATCCGACGCGCGCAACCTTATCGCCATGTCTCAGCAACACGGAAGACTTTCGATAGCTCAGGCGCGTGTCCTGCGGGTGCTGAACTGCGGTGGCATGCTCACCGAGCGGCAGATCAAGATCGCCGCCAGCCTCACGACTTGGAAGACCCGCCAAGCCGTAGCGAACCTCGCCGACAGGGGCCTGATCACGACCGGAGCGCGACCGGGCCGGTACGAGATCACCAGGCTCGGCCGGAATGTGTTGGCGGCGCATGCATTCGACTACGGCAGACTGGGGTCGTGAGGTGACGTCGACAGAGCCGGATATTTGTGTCCGGATCATGTACGCGGACTTGCCGTTCGCCTTCCTCGTCTGCCCGGCGGCGGCGACCAACTTCCTCCGCGCGTGGCGCAACAGCCATCACCCTGCGCTCTCGGTCACCATCGGGGCGGTCCCCCAACCACATCCACCGAAGCGGCTCCCGTGTGAGCGGTTGTGGCTCACGCCTTGATCGGCGTCGATCGTGGTGCCGGTCAGAATGGAACCGCGACGCCGCGTGGGAGTTGGACGAGTTTGGTGCCGTAGGCGTTGTTCAACCTATCGATGTCGGTGAGGAAACCCGGCCAGTCCAGTTGGGGTACGGGTTTCGGGGGTGTATCGAGGGAGCGTAAGAAGTTGTCGTGGTGGCAGGGGATGAGGATCTTCGGGCGTAGTTGTTCGCCGAGGCGTTCGAAATACCTCGGGGTGGCGGCTCGGGCGGCCAGGCAGGGGATGACGATGTCGGCCGGTTGTTGGCGGGCGAAGGCGTCGTTGTCGAATCCGGCGCTCGTGTGGAGGTGGATGGTCAGGCCCGCGAACTCGAGGCGGTAGGCGAAGACGTCGCCCTTCGGCCAGCGGATCGGGCTGCGGGGCATGCCCTTCGGGGGCATTCCGGCGGGCTCGAAGCGGGAGACGAGGGGCACTACGCCGTGGCGCGACGCTACGGCCTCGATGGTGAACGGGCCGACCGTCACCCGCTCGCCATCGGCTACCACCTTCAGCTGATTGTCTGGAATCCCTTGGCGGCGGCAGAGTTCCGCCGTCGTCTCGCTGCCGTGTATCACCGTTTCGGGGGTTGCGCGGGCGATCTCGGCGACATCCATCGCGTGGTCGTAGTGCGAGTGGCCGACGAAGGCGGCCGCAATGCCGGTGAATGTTCGGCGGATCCGGGTCGAATCCGGCTTCGCCGGTCGCAATAACGTGGCGATCAGGCCGGGATTACTGACGAACGGGTCGAACGCGATTCGCGTATTACCGGCGGCGAAGACGAAGCCCGCGCACCCGGTCCACGTGATCGTCGCACCGACCGGGGCGGTGCCGAGCCAGCCGGGTTGGGGCGCCCCGGCGGGGAAGGCGTCGGGCGGCGCACTCCCGGAGGTCATGGCCAGCATGCCTGAGCAGGCTATACACATGTTCAGAGGGTACCGGTCCGGGATTCTGGGCACTGGTGATCCCACCCAGATCACCAGTGATCCCGCGCCCAGATAACCTCTGATCCCGGCGTGCTTTTGGCCGGGATCTTGCGGAGGATCCCGGCCAAAAGCACGCCGGGATCAGGGGGTGAGCACGCCGGGATCAGGGGGTGAGCACGCTGGGATCAGGGGGGAGACTGATGGCAGGTGGGGGCGGTGGGTTATGGGGTCCAGCGGCGGGAAGGTTCTGGAGTGGTTGCGGTGCGGATCAATTGGAGGCGTGGGGGTGGGCCGTCGGTGCGGCCGGTGGGGGGTTTGCGGTTGCCTGCTCGGTAGGGGGTGGGCCAGTCGATGGGGTGGTTCTGGTCGGCGGCGGCGTGGAGGGTCCAGTGGGGGTTCCAGAGGTGGGCTCTGCCGATGGCTACCAGGTCGGCGCGGCCGGACAGGAGGATGGAGTTGACGTCGTCGTAGGAGGAGATCGCGCCTACCGCTACCACGGCTATATTGCGGGGGGCTCCGATCTCCTGGCGGATTCGGTCGGCGAAGGGGGTTTGGTAGCTGCGGCCGAAGGCGGGGCGCTCGTCCTTGACGACCTGCCCGGAGGAGATGTGCAGGACGTCGACGCCGTGGTCGGCGAAGGCGCGGGCGATGGTCACGGCGTCGTCGACGGTATTGCCGCCCTCGGCCCAGTCGGTGGCCGAAATGCGCACGGACAGTGGGCGATCGGCGGGCCACACCTGGTTGATGGCGTCGAATACCCGCAGCGGGAAGCGGAGCCGGTTCGCCAGGGGGCCGCCGAATTCGTCGGTGCGCCGGTTCGACAGCGGGGACAGGAACGACGACAGCAGATAGCCGTGGGCGCAGTGCAATTCGAGCAGGTCGAATCCGGCGCGGGCCGCGGCTTCGGCGGCGCGCACGAATTGGGCGGTGATCTCGTCCATTTCGGGGCGGGTGATCTCGCGCGGGGTGCGGCTGCCGGGGCCGTACGGAATGGCCGAGGGGGCCACCGTTTCCCAGCCGCCGCTGTCCAGCGGATCGTCCATGCCCTCCCACATGACCTTGGTCGCGCCCTTGCGGCCGGAATGGCCGAGCTGTATGCCGATCTTGGCGCGAGACTGGGAATGGACGAAATCGACTATGCGGGACCAGGATTGCTCTTGTTCCGAGGTGTAGATCCCCGCGCAGCCGGGGGTGATCCGGCCCTCCGGCGAGACGCACACCATCTCCGTCATCACCAGGCCCGCGCCGCCCAGCGCCTTGCCGCCGAGGTGCACCAGGTGGAAGTCGGTGGGGACGCCGTCGACGGCGCAGTACATGTCCATCGGCGAGACCAGAATGCGGTTCGGGAGCTCGACGCCCTTGAGCCGCAAGGGATAGAACATCGGCGGGCGGGGGTCGCCGGTCTCGTGCTGGGCGGACAGGTACCAGCCGTCCATCGCCTCGACGAAGCCCTCGTCGCGCAGCCGCAGGTTGTCGTAGGTAATGCGACGGCTGCGGGTCAGCAGGTTGAAGGCGAACTGGTCCGGATGCTGGCCGGTGTAGTGGCGAATGTTCTCGAACCACTCCAGGCTGGCCTGCGCCGCGCGCTGCACCGACTCGACCACCGGCCGCCGCTCGGCCTCGTACGCGTCCAATCCCGCTGTCACGGAATCGTTCTCGTGCAGGCAGGCGGCGAGGGCGAGGGCGTCCTCCATGGCCAGTTTGGTGCCCGAGCCGATCGAGAAGTGCGCGGTGTGGGCGGCATCGCCGATCAGGACCGTATTCCCGTGCCGCCACCGCTCGTTGCGGACGGTGGTGAACTCGATCCAGCGGGAGTTGTTGCCCAGCAGGGCATGTCCGTCCAGTTCGGCGGCGAACAGCTCGCTCAGCAGGGCGATGGACTTGTCGTCGTTCTCGCCCGGCGCGAACTCGCGGTCGGCGAAGGCCGGGAAACCCGCTGCCCGCCAGACCGATTCGTGCATCTCGACAATGAAGGTGCTGGCCTCGGCGCTGTAGGGGTAGGCGTGCACCTGCATGACGCCGTGCGGGGTGTGCCGGACGAAGAATTCGAATGCCTCGAACACCCGATCGGTGCCCAGCCACATATACTTGTTGCGGCGGCGATCCAGGCTCGGGCGGAAGACGTCGGCGTGGCGAGCGCGCACGGCGGAGTTGAGCCCGTCGGCGGCGAGGACGAGATCGTGGGCGGCCGCAAGCTCGTCGACATCGGGTGCGGGCGTGCGGAAATGAATCGTCACGCCGAGGTCGAGGCAGCGCTGTTGCAGGATGTGCAGCAGTTCCTTCCGGCTCATGGCCGCGAACCCCTGCCCCCCGGAGGTGCGCACCTCGCCGCGATAGTGGATATCGATATCGCTCCAGCGCGCGAACCGATCCGACATGGCACGGTAGACGCCCTCGTCGGCATGCTCTATGCCACCGAGGGTTTCATCGGAGAACACGACCCCGAACCCGAACGTGTCATCCGGGGCATTCCGCTCCCAGATCGTAATCTCGTGCCCCGGATCGAGCTGTTTCATAAGGGCAGAGAAGTACAGCCCCGCCGGGCCTCCACCAATCACAGCAATACGCATAAACTCTCACACTTCTCGAACGTCAGCATTCCCTGGCCCCGGCACACCGCCTGCACCCACTGGCCCCGGCACGCTTTTGGCCGGGGCCTTCCACCGCTCCCGCAACCTGAACCTTTGCAACTTCCCCGTCGCATTACGCGGCAACTCATCCACAAACTCGACACTCCGCGGATACTTGTAAGGCGCGGCAAGCCTTTTCACGAAATCCTGCAACTCACCCACCTTGTCGCCGTCCCCGGTCACCCCCGCCCGCAGCACCACCGCGGCGTGCACGATCGTGCCGCGATCGGCATCCGGAACGCCGATCACCGCGCTCTCCACCACATCCGGGTGCAGGTCGAGCACGCCCTCGACCTCGGGAGCGGCGATGTTGTAGCCGGAGGAGACGATCATGTCGTCGCTGCGGGCGTGGTACCAGAAGTAGCCGTCGGGGTCGCGGGTGTAGGTGTCGCCGGTGAGGTTCCAGCCATTGCGGACGTAGTCGCGCTGGCGCGGGTCGGCCAGGTAGCGACATCCGGTGGGGCCCTTGACCGCCAGCAGCCCCGGGGTGCCGTCGGGCACGGGATGGCCGTCCTCGTCCTGGATTTCGGCGCGGAATCCGGGGGCGGCGCGGCCGGTCGAGCCGGGCCGGATATCGTCGTCGGCGGCGGAGATGAACACGTGCAGCATTTCGGTGCCGCCGATACCGTTGATGATCCGCACGCCGGTGCGCTCGTGGAAGGTCGAGTACACCGCCTGCGGCAGGTGCTCGCCCGCGGAGACGCAGCGCCGCAACGACTTCACGCGATGCAGGTCGTCGCGCTCCAGCAGCGCCTTGTAGGCGGTCGGCGCGGTGAACAGGACGGTGGCCGAGTATCGGTCGATGGCGTCGACCAAGGCGGCCGGGTCGGGGCGCTCCAGTAATACCGTCGACGCGCCGACGCGGATCGGGAAGATCAGCAGCCCGCCCAGGCCGAAGGTGAACGCCAAAGGCGGTGTGCCGGTGAAGATATCGTCCGGTCGCGGGGCCAGCACCCCTGCGGAGAAGGTGTCGGCGATGGCGAGCACATCGCGGTGGAAGTGCATGGTCGCCTTCGGCACGCCGGTGGTGCCCGAGGTCGGGGCCAGCATGACCACGTCGTCGGCCGCGGTCGGAACATCGTCGAAGACAACGGGTTTGGTCGCCGACAGCGCGGCGAGATCGGTGGCCGACGCGCCGCCCACGGGAACGATGCGGAGCTCGGGTGCGGCCGCGGACAGGTCGCCGAGCAGCCGGTGGTCGCACAGCGCCAGCGAAGGGCGGGTCAGCGCAACGAGTTTCGACAGTTCCATCGGGCGCAGCAGCGGCATGGTCGTCACCACCACGCCGCCCGCCTTCACCACGCCGAACCAGCACGCCGCCAGCCATGCGGTATTGGGGGCGCGCAGCAGGACACGATTGCCGGGGACCAGGCCGAAGTCGGCGGTCAGCACGTGCGCGATGCGGTTCGCGCGGTCGAGCAGATCGCCGTAGGTCCAGGTGTCCGCCTCGGAGTGCAGGCAGGGGCGGTCCCTGCCGTGCGTTGCGGCGGCCGCGTCGAGCAGGGCGGTCGCGCAGTTGAGGCGCTCGGGGTATCGGAGGGACGGCAGATCGAAGACAAATTCGGGCCAGTCGGCCTCGGGCGGGAGGTTGTCCCGGCAGAAGGTGTCCGTATGCGCGGAGGCGGTGAGCATGGGGTGCAGCTCTTTCGGCGGGCTGGGGAAGAGACGGCTCCCAGCGTTTATTGCTTATACGTGACGGCCGTCGTGTAGACGACATATCTATTTAACACCGGTGGCACCGGGCGCGCCAGGGAATCGGGAACTGGGACGCCAGCCGTACGCTGAGTCCATGACGGATCTCGGCGAGGTGCTGCCGGAGGGGCAGGAGGCGCAGCCGCGCGAGTTGATCGTGACGCTGTTCGGGCTCTACGCCCGCGCGGAGGGCAACTGGCTCGCGGTGTCGGCGCTGGTGCGGCTGATGGCCGAGATCGGGGTGGAGGGACCGGCGGTGCGATCGTCGGTGTCGCGGCTCAAGCGGCGCAATATTTTGACCAGCGTGCGCCGCAATGGCGTTGCGGGATACGAGCTTTCACCGGCGGCGATGCAGGTGCTGGCCGAGGGCGACACCCGCATCTTCCACCGGCGGCGGGCCGCGTCCGACGACGGCTGGCTGATGCTGGTGTTCTCGGTCCCCGAATCCGAGCGCGACAAGCGCCACGCCCTGCGCAGCTCGCTGACCCGGCTGGGATTCGGGACGGTGAGCCCCGGGGTGTGGATCGCGCCCGGGCACATGACCGACGAGGTGCGCGGGGTGCTGGAGCGGCGGGGGCTGGCCGAGTATGTGGAGTTGTTCGAAGGGGTGCACGTCGGCGTGCGGCCGACCCGGGAGGCCGTCGAAACCTGGTGGGACTTCGGGGAATTGACGCACCTGTACGCAGCATTCGTAGACAGGTACCGAGCCGCGCTCGACGCCGTCGACGCGCTGGCCGCCGACCGACAGAAGGCATTCGCGGCCTACGTGCCGATGCTGACCGAGTGGCGGCGACTGCCGTATCTGGACCCGGGGTTGCCGGTGGAGTTGCTGCCCGCGCAGTGGAACGGGCTGGCGGCGGAACGGCTGTTCACGAAGTTGAATCGGGCGTTGGCCCAGCCTGCGGGGCGGCATGCGCGTGGGGTTATTCGCGGGGAGGAGTAGGGGGCGCCGGGGACGGGGGTCCTGTCGTGCTCGCCTGGATTCCGGCCAAAAGCACGCCGGAATCCAGGCGAGCACGACAGGAAGACTGATGGGCCGGACGGGGCGGACGGGCAGGACGGGTGGCGAAAATGGCTGGGGTTGGCCGCTATTCGGCGTCCAGGGCGGCGACGGCCTGGATTTCGATCAGGGCCTCCGGTTGCCATAGGGCGGTGACGCCGACGCCGACCATGGCGGGGTAGTCCTTGCCGACCAGTTCGGACCAGATGGTGCGGATTTCTTTGCCGTGGGACTGGTAGTCGGGGATGTCGAGTAGGTAGATGGTGACGCTGAGGAGGTTTTCGGGGCGGCCGCCTGCGGCTTCCAGGGCGGTGAGGAGGTTGGAGAGGGCTTGGCGGAATTGGGGGACGATGCCGCCTTCGACAATGGCGCCCTCCTTGGTGAGGGCGGTTTGGCCCGCCAGGTGGATGGTGTCGCGGTGGCGGGTGGCGTGGGCGAAGCCGGAGGGCTTGGCGAGGGTGGGGGGATTGATGCGTTCGACGGCCATGGCGCCTCGTCTCGATGTCGGTTCCGGCGAAAGGGTGGTCCGGATCACCGTATGGTGTTAACGTAACTGTCGTCAACGGCACGAGATATTCGGCCGTGGTTCCTGTGCCGCGCCATCGAATCGTTCACTCCCCCGACGACTTTCGAGACGGAAAGGACAAGCCATGAGCAGTGAGACCAATACCCGCGTGGTGCCGGTGGTCACCCGGGCCGGGGAGGAATACGGGGATACGGCCCAATCCGGCGGTGCGGTACGGGTTTCCGGGGTGAGCCCGCAGCACACGCCCGCCACGCGGATCTGGTACGGGAAGGTGAGCAACGAGCCCGGCTATCGCTCGCTGCCGCATCACCACGGCGAGGCCGAGACCGGTGGGTATGTACTGAAGGGGATCGCGCGCATCTACTTCGGCGAGAACTACCGGGAGTATTTGGACATGGCCGAGGGCGATTTCGTGTTCGTGCCGCCGTACCTGCCGCACGTCGAGGTGAATATGAGCACCACCGAGGAGCTGGTGTGGCTGACCTGCCGCACGCCGGACAATATCGTCGTCAATCTGCCCGATGTAGATGATTCGGCCCTGGTGGGATACCGGCGCGCATGAGCACGGCGACCTCCCTGCTGGAGTGGCTACAGGTGCGTGCGACCCGGCCGGACTCCTTCGATGCCGCCCATCAGCCGATTCCGTCCGGGCGCGCGTACGGCGGCGAGACGCTGGCGCACGCGCTGGCCGCGGCGGTGGCGACCGTCGACGACGACCGGGTGCTGCACTCGTTCCACGGATTCTTCCTGCGCGCGGCCGATGTTCGCGAGCACAGCAGCTACGACGTGACGCGGGTGCGGGACGGGCGGAACTTCTCGGCCCGCTCGGTCGTCGGGCGGCAGGGCGAGCGAGTGACCTTCCAGGGCTTCGTCTCCTGCCATGTGCCCGCCGACACCCCGGCGCGGCACGCGATGGCGATGCCCGACCTGCCCGACCCGGAATCGCTGCCCACCTCCGCGGAGGCGGTGGCGGGCACCGCGGTGCGCGACACCGAATACTGGGCCCACGACCGGCATTTCGACCTGCGCCACGTAGACCCGCCGGTGTACACCGAACCCGCCGAACCGCGCCAGGCCCGGCAGGCGGTGTGGCTCAAGGCATTCCGGCCACTCCCCGACGACCCGGCCGTACACCGCCTGGCCCTCGCCTACGTCTGCGACTACACGCTGCTGGAACCCGCCCTGCGCCGCCACGGCGCGGCCTGGGCCCAGGACGGCGTGGTCACCGCCAGCCTGGACCACGCCATGTGGTGGCACGACCCGGGACGGGCGGACGAGTGGGTGGCGCTGGTACAGGACAGCCCGTATCTGGGTGGGGGACTTGCCACTACGCGGGCATCGCTGTTCTCGCGGGACGGGCGGCTGCTGGCGACCATTGCGCAGCACGGGTTGGTACATCTTCCGGAGTAGGTGCCGCTCAGGCCGAGGTGATCAGGTGCTGAAGTTGGGGATAGTTGTCCGTCACCCAGGTGTGGGCGGCGCGTATCCGGTCGGGTATGCCTGCGGCGCAGAGGTTTTGGAGGGCCGTATTGCCCGCTTCGGCGCCTGACTCGATGCCGCGGCGGCTGCGGTGCTGCCACCAGAGGATGGTGTCGAGGAGATCGGTGCGGGCCGCTGTCGGGAGGCCGTAGGCGTCGCAGATCAGGCGGATGCGGCGGGCGGTGCCGACAAGGTCGGTGTGGGTGGGGCCGAGATCGAGGTATTGCCAGCACAAGTGGGCGATGTCGTGGATTCGCGGGCCGGGGGCGGCCAGGTCCCAGTCGATGAAGGCGATGGGGGCGAGGCCGGATGCGCCGCGGGTGTAGATGGTGTTGGCCGGGGACAGGTCGTTGTGGCAGACGACCTCCTCGGACCCGGCGAGGGGGTGGCCCGCGGTGAGGTCGTGGAACTCTCGGGTGAGTTTCGCGACCGCGGCCAGGCTTTCGTCGGTTCGGATCTCGCGGTGGCGGTTCGGCTCCCAGGCGGCGTAACCCTCGATGTAGGTGAGGATTTCGTCGTTTCCGATCGTGCCCAGTAGGCGGGGGGCGCCGCGCCAGTCGGAGCGGCCGAAGTAGTGCAGCAGGGAGTGTACGAAATCCGCGTGTGGGCCCATCGGCCGTCGAACGCGATTGCCCTGTCGCACAACGGGGTTGATCGCGCCGCCCGGCAGCCGGTCGGCGGGCGGGCGTTGGGCATCGGCGTCGCGGCCGACGGACGAATCCATAGGGTGCCCCTGACCTTCACGGACCTAGTACTACTGAATGTAGTAGCAAGTGCCGGGAGGGGCAAGGGGGTACCCCGAACCGACCCGTGGGCCTGATTGGCTTTCGCCGAATCGGGTAGCCGACTAGGGAGGAAGGGAACGTGATCGCCCATGGCCAAGACGACGACCGCACAGCAAACGGAATCGTATGGGACGGTCGTGTGGTTCGACGCGGCCAAGGGGTTCGGCTTCATCGCGCCGGTCGATCGGAGATCGATTCCGGTCTTCGTGGAATTCAGCAATATCGAGCTGCCGGGCTACCGGACGCTCGTGGCGGGGCAGGCCGTCACGTTCGTGCGGTCGTTCGGGCGCAACGGCGTCGAAGCCACCCGGGTCCGGCCGATCACGCCGGGCTGACCCGCGCTAGGTCGGGTCGCCGGCGGATACCGCGGAGTCGTGCATCACCTGCTCCCACCATCCGGCCAGGGGGCTGGGTTCGGGCCAACTGACCACCGCCGACTCGTGCTGCTCGCGGATGATCGCTGCGATCTCCTGAACGTGCGCGGTGTCACGTTTGCCACTCACCGTACTCTCCTCCGGAAGTGCCGCGTCGACCCAGAGCCGACGCAGCGGCGGTACCCGTTTCCCACGGGATGAAACGTCAACTCTCGAGTACCTCCGAGTCTGCCTTGTTTGCCCGGTCGTGTCCGTATTTCCTTGGTAGCAAAGGCGTATCGAAATAGGGGTTGTTCGTTCCGCTTGTACGTGCCGCGCCCGTTACCACTACGGTGGGGCGAATGGTGTTGTCGTCGACGATCGCGGACCCGGCGGCCGCTCCCGCGGAGCGGATTTCGCCGCAGCGCCGCACGGTCGGTCCCGTCGCATTCTGGACGATTCTGGTGCTGGGCGCGGTCGCGGGCGGATACTACGTCCACCAGGTGCTCGATCAGCTGGAGGTGCTGCTGCACCTGAAGGATCTGAGCGTCTATCAGATCGCGGGAAACCGGGTGCTGGACGGGATTTCGGTATACGACACTCCGCTGCTGGGCAATACGCGCGGGGTGTGGGAGTTCGTCTATACGCCGTTCGCGGCGCTGCTGTTCGTGCCGCTGGCGGCGCTGCGCGGGGACGTGTTCACCGTCGTCGGGGCGGTGGGTAATGCCGCGATGCTGGCCGCGTCGGTATGGGCGGCGCTGTCACTGCTCGGATTCCGGCGGGATGTGCGGCTCGCGGTGCTCACCCTGCCGATATCCGGGCTGCTGATGTGGTGCGAGCCGATTCGGGAGACCATGGCGTTCGGACAGGTCAATATTCTGCTGCTGTTGCTGGTGCTGGCCGATATGGCGCTGCCCGACTCGTCACGCTGGAAAGGCGCGTTGACGGGCATCGCGGCCGGGATCAAGCTGACGCCCGCGCTGTTCATCGTGTACCTGCTGATCACGCGGCGATACCGGGCCATGTGGACGGCGATCGGCTCGCTCGCCGCGACGATGGTCCTCGGATTCGCTGTGCTGCCGAAGGATTCGGCGACCTTCTGGAGCGGCGCGTTCGCCGACCCTGCGCGCGTGGGGGTTCCGCAGAATCCGGGGAACGAATCGCTGCGGGGAATGGTGGCCCGCACCATCGGCGTCGGGGGCGCACACCAAGTGCTGTGGCTGGCAAGCGTTCTCGTCGTCGCGGCGGCCTGCCTGCTGGTAGCCCGGCAACTGTCGCTGACCGGCCGCGAGCTCCCCGCCGTGGTCCTGTGCGGCCTGGCCACCACGACGGTGTCACCATACAGCTGGGTCCACCACTGGGTCTGGCTCGCACCGCTGCTGATCTACCTGACCGACCTGACCTGTCGCCGCCGATCGGTCGGCACCGCCCTGGGCCTGGGCGTGGCCGCGATAGTCGCCTCGGGCGGCGTTCTGGCCCTGATCGACCCGCCGACCGCCAGCATCCTCGGCTATCCGTCATGGGGCGGAATGGGGGTGTTCTACCACAATGCTTACATCTGGCTGACCCTCGCGCTGGTTGCCGCCGGGGGCGTGGAATACGCGCGGCGACGGGTCCCGGCCAAAAGCATGCCGGGACCATGGGCAGGCGGATGACGGGGTGACAGGCGTTTAGGCCGTCGTTCCGCCGAAGGCGAGAGTGGCTGTGCGGCCGGTGATCTGGTTTTCGGTGATGTAGGGGCGCAGGGTGGATTCGTAGGTGGTGAATGCGGTGGTGTGGGTGGTGTTGGGGGTCAGGAGTTCTCGGGACAGGGTGCGGGCGCCGATGAGGGCCTGGGAGGTGCCAGCGCCGCTGGTGGGGGCGGCGCAGTAGGCGGCGTCGCCGAGGAGGGCGACGCGGCCGCGGGACCAGGTGGGGAGGTGGACCTGACAGGTGGAGGCGAAGTAGAAGTCGTCGGCGTCGGCCATCGCTCGCAGCAGGCGGGGGGCTTCCCAGCCGTGCTCGGCGAAGGCGGAGCGGAGGGCCTCCTCCTGGTCCGCGCGGTCGCGGCGGTCCAGGTCGGCGGACGGGGTGGCGAAGGTCAGGCTGACGGTGAGGCGGGCCGGGTCCGCGGCGCTGAACAGGTAGACGGCGGTACCGTTGGCGCGCTGCAGGATTCCGCGATGATCGAGGCCGAGGAAGTTGTCGGTGGTGAACCCGGCGCCGGACAGGCCGAGGTGGTGCACCGCGTCGGCATGCGGGCCGAAGGCCAGCCGCCGGATCCCCGAGTACAGGCCGTCCGCGCCGAACACCAGGTCGAAGCGATCGGATCGGCCGCTGTCGAATTCGACCGAGACACCCGAATCGTCTTGCGCCAGCACGGTCACCGCGTCGCCGAAGCGGTAGTCGATATCGTTCGCGGTGCGCGCGTGCAGGATTCGGGTCAGCTCCCGCTTCGGCACCTCGAGCTCACCGGCGAATGCGGTGGCGGGCAGGCGACCGACCTCGGCACCGGTCTCGTCCAGCAGGAGGGTGTCCCGCATGGCCGTCTCGTGCGCGCGGACCTCCTCGAGGATGCCCAGATCCGCCAGGACATCTAGAGCCTCACCGCGAAAATCGACGGCGTAACCGCTGTCGCGCGGCTCGGGAGCGCGCTCGACCACGGTGACCTCGCAGCCGCCGCGATGCAGGAAGTGAGCCAGGGCGGGCCCGGCGACGCTCGCACCGGAGATCAGGACCTTCGTCTTCGACATGGGGACGACCGTAGGCCGGTCTTGTCCATTTGGTCAAACCATTTGGTCAAATTCTCGGATATGCTGCTCGACGTGGGAAATCGCGAGGATCTACTGGCCGGGGCCAAGCAGTGCCTGATCGAGCGCGGCTGGGCCCGCACGACCGTGCGCGATATCGCGGCGGCGGCCGGGGTCAGCCACGCCGCGATCGGGTATCACTTCGGCTCGCGCGAGGCGCTGCTCACGCAGGCGCTGGTGGCGGCGGTCGACGAGCTCGGCGCGGAGCTGGCCGGGCGGGCCCCCGACCGGGATTCGGCGCAGGGCTGGCAGGCGCTGATCGACAGCTTCACCACGCATCGGGCGCTGTGGGTGGCGCAGTTGGAGGCGGTAGTGCAGGCCGAACGATCACCGGCGGTGCGGGAGCATCTGGCGGCGGGGCAGCGCGAGGCACGGGAGAGGATGGGGGGTTCGGTGCCGCTCGCGTTGCTGGGCGGGCTGATGATGCAGTGGCTGCTGGATCCGGAGCATGCGCCCAGCGGAGAGGATGTGGTGCGGGAGTTGCGGGGGTGATCCCGGCCAAAAGCACGCCGGGATGACGGAGAACGGCGGCCGAAATGACCGAGAACGGCGGGCGGGATCGTGGCCGGTGGGGTGGGCCTAAAGTTCGTCGGTCAGGTTGGTTACGGATTCGGCGCAGCCCCAGGAGAGGGTTACGCCTGCGCCGCCGTGGCCGTAGCAGGCTATCAGGGGGAGGGCGTGGCCGTTTACGGGTTCTAGGCGGAGGGTGTCGCGGGCGGGGCGGAGGCCGGTGGCTCGGGAGAGGATGGGCTGGTCGGCTAGTTGGGGGACCAGGGAGATGGCGCGGCGGAGAATGGATTTCTCGGTGTCGGGGTCGAGATCGGTGTTCCAGGAACCTGGTTGGGCGGTGCCGCCGCAGACCACGTCGTCGCGGCGGGGGACGACGTAGGTGAGGCCGCCGGGGTGGTCCTCGTCGGTGATCCATTCGGTGAGACCGGGATTGGCGAGGCGCACGACCTGGCCGCGGACCGGGTACATCGAATCGTCCTTCAGCAGTGGGCCCGAGCCCAATCCCGCTGCCACGACGCCGATCTCGCATTCACCGGCGAGCTCGTCGACCGAACCCACCGTGCATTCGACGAAGCGGACCCCGAGGGCGCGGCAGCGCTCCCGCAGCCACGGCAGGTACTGCCCCATCGACACCACCGGGACCAGCGCCCGCACCCCGGCCACCGCGCCGGGCGGCAGCTCGTCCGGTGTCAGCTCGCGATGGTCGGGGACCGCCCGTGTCCACGACCGGTCCACTCCCCCGGCGCGCTCCACCACCGTGCCCGCGCGCAGGTCGACCCCGGCCTCCGGGTCGGAGGCGATCTCCTCGAACCGCTCCCGGGACCGCACCAGCCACCGCATGAGCGACGGCGACTCGCCGCTGCGATACGGGAACCACACCGCCGCGGCGACCCCGGACACGCTGTCCAGCGCGCTCCGGTCGGCCACCACGGTGACCGTGTGTCCGCGCAGCGCCAGATCGTGCGCCACGCTCAGCCCGACGACTCCCGCCCCCACCACACCGATGTGCCTGGACCCCATGGCCGTTACCAGTTCCTTCCGATCTCGTCCCGCCCGCGGCCTAGTTCGGCGGGAACCGGCCGTCGGGCCGCACCGTGTTCCCGGACAGGGTGAAGGTCACCGTGCTCGGACCGCCCTTCGGGCAGCACAGCGGGTCGTCGGCCTCGGCCCAGCGGTACCGCACCGACACCGTATCGCGGGTCTTGCCAAGGACTTCCGTGTACGGGAAGGGTTTGGCGGTCGCGGTGCCGAGGTAGGCGCCGTCGGCGAAGAACAGCACGTGGGTGCCCGGGTGGATGCCGTTCCAGTCCACGACCAGATAGGACAGCACGCCCTCGCAGCCCGCCGAGGCCGGATCGGTGCTGCCGCCCGCCACCTTCCACGCGCCGCCGACCGGCGGCGGGCCCAGGCTCCGCACGGCGGTGTTCGCGAGGGCGGAGGTGGTGTCGAAGCACAGATCGTGGTTGCCCACCGGCGCGCTCGTCGCCGAATCGCCTTGCCGGACAGGGGTAGTCGACGGGGCGACGGCGACCGGCGTGGCGGTCGCGGCGGCGGTGACACCCGACCCGGATCGCGACGACCCGCAGCCCGCGACCGCGAGCGCCACACTGGCCACGAGCGCGACGACAACCATCGATTTCGCGTACATGGAACTCCCTGGAGGACGCACCCGTTCGATATTTCCGATCACAAACTAACATCGAGCAACCGTGAGCAGCGTTCCCTTCCGGATGATCCGGCCGCAGCGGATCGACACGATGATGCCCGCGTGGGCCGAGCGGCTGGCGCGGTTCGACACCGTCGTCGGCTACTCGGATCTGGGGCACGCGTTCCTGATGAGCGGCCGGACCGGGGAGTACGGGGTGTTCGATCCCTACAGCCCGGGGGTGAAGGCGTACGGGCCGTTCGCCGAGATCACCGACTTCGTGTCCGAGGTGCTGTTCGATCCGCATGTGGTGACCTACGTGCTGCAACCGCCGCACGTGGCCGAGATCCGGCGGCGACTGGGACCACTCGGCGAGGACGAGGTCTACATCGCGACGCCGTACCCGTTCCTCGGCGGCTCCGAGGCGCCGGACTCCTACCAGAAGGGCGGGATCTGGGTGTTCTACGACCTCGTGGCCCAGGCCCACGAGCTGCCGGAGTAATCGGCCCGGTCAGCGCCAGGTCTGTGCGGTGGCGGGTGAGTCGACCAGGACGGCGTCGATGCCGAGTTGGCGGGCGGTGTCGTAGTCGGCCTTTGTCGCGACGCCGATGGCCATGAGTTTGGCGTTGCCGTCCGAGCGCAGGCATCGCACCGATTCGGGGTCCCACAGTTGGGCCTCGGTGTCGGTGGTGGCGCTGCCGAGCGTAACCTTTTCCGTCACAGCGACTTTCAGGTGCAGCTCGAGGGCGATCCAGGTCTGTGGCCGGGCGGCGGCGCGGTCGCAGGCGTGCCGCAGCGCGACGTCGAGCAGCCGCTGCCGGGTCTTGTCGCGGCTCTCGGCGACGTGCAGGCCCTGGGCGGCCGCGGCGGCGATGACGTCGCCGGAGGTGGAATAGATGGTGGCGCGGTCGAGATTCCCGGTCTCGCGCAGCGTCCGGGCGGTGGCGGAGACCACGGGATCGGGCGGTAATTGCTTGAGGTCCAAGAAGATCGGCACGGGGGCCGGGATCGCGGCGAGCGCCTCGCGCAGGGTCGGGATCGGTGTCGGGCGGTCGCGGTAGGGATGATTGCCGTTGCCGTCGACGAAGGCGTATCCGGCATTGAGCCGGGCGAGTTCGGCCGCCGGTTTCGCCGCGACCGGGCCGTTGCCGTCGGTTTGCGCGCTCAGGTCCTGTGGGCGGTAGAGCACCGCCTCGCCGTCGGCGCTGGCCTGCACGGACAGCCAGATCGCGTCGGCGTGATTCCGCAGCGCGGAGTCGATCGCGGCGAGGGTGTTCTCGGGCATGTCGCCCGTGCCGCCCCGATGCGCGACGATCATGGGGGCCTTGTCCGGCGCCGACGACTCGCCGCCGCAGCCGCCCACGCCGACCGTGGACACGATCGATAATCCGGCCACCACGATCGACCACACCCTGCGTCTCATGCGCGCTCCATCCATGACGGCAGATACCACTCGGCATTTACTATTAACGGACGTAGATAGTAGATCGGCTCGGATCGGGCGACAAGACGCACGATACCCACGGGTCCTGCATCGGCGTAGCAAATCGATTACCGGCCCCGGATCCGTTCTGAAGCATTACCGTTGCCGGTATGCAGGAGCCGCTGGACGCGACGCGCAAGGCGATCGAAGCTATGACGGCATGGACGATCGGTGACGACGAGCCCGGGGACCATGCCGACTTCCACCGCGAACGACTCGCGACCCTATTGAGCGAACACCGCAATGCCCCGGTCTATCTGGCGATCGGCCTACAGAATCTGGCGGGTCTACTGCTCCTGCACATCGAGGAGCTGAACGGGCAGAGCCCGCGAGAGACGTTGCAGCACATCGCGTCCCAGTTGGAGCGGTTGCGCTGACGGGGTCGACCGGTCGCGAAGATCATCGGGGCGAGTAGCTGAGGACGCGCTGAGGCGCGGTCAGCGACAACAACTTTCGGTTGTGCGGGCACGCGTGTCGATTGTTTGATCCGACCCGCGCGCTCGGCTCGAATGAGGCGGTCCGAGCCCGAATACGTCTCGCTGGAGGCCCCGATGTCGTCGTTCGTCCACCTGCATGTGCACACCGAGTATTCGATGCTGGACGGTGCGGCGAAGATCGGGCCGCTGTTCGACGAGGCGGCCCGGCTCGGGATGAGCGCGGTCGCGATGACCGACCACGGGAACATGTTCGGGGCCGACGAGTTCTACCAGGTCGCCAGGAAAACCGGGATCACGCCGATCATCGGCATCGAGGCGTATCTCGCGCCCGGCAGCCGCCTGCACAAGAAACCCGTGTTCTGGGGTCGCGGCGGTCAGCGCGGCTCCGAAGGGGAGAGCGTGGGCGGCGATGTGTCCGGTGGCGGCGCGTACACGCACATGACGATGCTCGCGCGCGATGCCCGGGGGCTGCGCAATCTGTTCACGCTGTCGTCGCTGGCCAGCATGGAGGGGTATTACCGCAAGCCCCGGATGGATCGGGAGCTGATCGCCGAGCACGCCGAGGGAATCATCGCCACCACCGGATGTCCGTCCGGTGAGGTACAGACCCGGCTGCGGCTGGGGCAGCGCGCCGAGGCCCTTCAGGCGGCCGCGGACTATCGCGACATCTTCGGAGCGGACAACTTCTTCGTGGAGCTGATGGATCACGGTCTGCCCATCGAGCGGTCGGTCCGGGAGGGGCTGCTCGAGATCGGCGCCAAGCTGCGGCTGCCGCCGGTGGCGACGAACGACTCGCATTACGTCGGCAAGGATCAGGCCGAGGCCCATGCCGCCCTGCTGTGTGTGCAGGCGGGGAAAACCCTCAGCGACCCAACGCGTTTCAAATTCGACGGCGACGGCTACCACCTGCGGTCGGCCGCGGAGATGCGCGACTACTGGGACCGGGAGGTGCCCGGGGCGGCGGATACGACACTGCTGATCGCGGAGCGGATCGAGCCCTACGACGAGGTGTGGCGGCATCGCGACCGGATGCCGGTCTACCAGGCGCCGGAGGGCCACGACGTGAATTCGTGGTTCCGGGAGCAGGTCGTGCGCGGCCTGGAATGGCGGCTGCCGGACGGGGTGTCGGAGGAGTATCGGCGTCGGGCCGAATTCGAGATCGGGATCATCGTGCAGATGGGATTTCCCGCGTACTTCCTCATTACCGCGGATCTGATGAATCATGCCCGCGCGGAAGGCATTCGGGTCGGCCCCGGCCGCGGATCGGCGGCCGGGTCGCTGGTGGCGTACGCGCTGGGGATCACGAACCTGGATCCCCTCGAGCACGGGTTGCTGTTCGAGCGATTCCTGAATCCCGAGCGGGTGTCCATGCCCGATATCGATATGGACTTCGACGATCGGCGGCGCGGCGAGATGGTGCGCTACGCGACCGAGAAGTACGGCGCGGATCGGGTCGCGCAGGTGATCACCTTCGGCAGGATCAAGACCAAGGCGGCGATCAAGGATGCCGCGCGGGTGCATTTCGGGCAGCCGGGTTTCGCCCTCGCCGACCGGATTTCCAAGGCGCTGCCGCCGCCGGTGGCCGCCAAGGACATTCCGCTGTCCGGCATTGTCGATCCGGCCCACGAGCGATATCCGGAGGCGGCGGAGGTGCGGTCGCTGCTCGAGTCCGACCGGGATGTGTCCACCATTTTCGAGACCGCCCGCGGGCTGGAGGGACTGATCCGCAATGCGGGCGTGCATGCCTGCGCGGTGATCATGTCGTCGGAGCCGCTGCGCGAGGTGATTCCGCTGTGGCGGCGCGAGGACGGGGCGATGATCACCGGCTGGGATTATCCGTCGTGCGAGGCCATCGGCCTGTTGAAGATGGATTTCCTGGGCCTGCGCAACCTCACCGTGATCGGCGACGCCATCGACAATATCGCGGCCAATCGCGGCGAGCGGATCGATCTCGATTCGCTGGGGACCGCCGACCCGAAGACCTACGAATTGCTCGGGCGCGGTGAGAGTCTCGGCGTGTTCCAGCTCGACGGCGGCGCCATGCGCGATCTGCTGCGGCGGCTGGTGCCGACCGGATTCGAGGACATCGTCGCCGTCAATGCCCTGTACCGGCCGGGGCCGATGGCGATGAATACGCACAACAACTACGCCGATCGCAAGAACGGGCGGCAGCCGATCGAACCCATTCACCCCGAGCTGGCGCAGCCGCTGCACGACATTCTCGCCGAGACCTACGGCCTGGTCGTGTACCAGGAGCAGATCATGCAGATCGCGCAGCGGGTCGCGGGATTTTCCATGGGCCGCGCCGATGTGCTGCGCCGGGCCATGGGGAAGAAGAAGCCGGAGGTGCTGGCGAAGGAGTTCGAGAGTTTCCGCGCGGGCATGCGGGACAACGGCTTCTCCGACGAATCCATTCGGGCGCTGTGGGATACGGTGCTGCCGTTCGCGGGGTACGCGTTCAACAAGTCGCATGCCGCTGGCTACGCGCTGGTCGGGTACTGGACCGCGTATCTGAAGGCGAACTACCAGGCCGAGTACATGGCGGCGCTGCTCACCTCCGTTGCCGACAACAAGGACAAATCGGCGGTGTATCTGGCCGAGTGCCGACAGCTCGGGATCAGGGTGCTGCCGCCCGATGTGAACGAATCCGCGCTGCGGTTCTCCGCCGTCGGCAACGATATTCGGTTCGGGCTCGGCGGAATTCGCAATGTGGGGGCCAATGTGGTCGAGTCGATCATCGAAACCCGCGACCGCAAGGGGAAATACGCCTCGTTCGCCGACTTCGTCGAGAAATCCGAGCTGGTCTGCTGTAACAAGCGGGTGCTGGAATCGCTGATCAAGGCGGGCGCGTTCGATTCGTTCGGGCATTCCCGCAGGGCGCTGATCGGCGTGCACGAGGAGGCCGTGGACGCGGTCACGGGGCTCAAACGCCAGCAGGCGATGGGGCAGTTCGATCTGTTCGGCGGTGACGGCACCGAGGAGACCACCGGCGACGCCTCGCCGCTGAGCCACCTGCGCTTCGACGGCGAGGAATGGCCGCGGCGGCAACTGCTCGGGCTGGAGCGAGAAATGCTGGGGCTCTACGTGTCCGGTCATCCGCTCGACGGAGCGAATCACCTGCTGCGCGCGAAGGCGCCGAAACCGATCGCGGCCATCCTGGCCGATCCGCCGCGCGAGGGCACGATCACCCTCGCGGGCATCGTCTCCGCGCTCGAGCGCCGGGTGAACAAGAAGGGCGAGAGCTGGGCCATCGCCGTCCTCGAGGACCTGGACGCCTCGATCGAGGTGCTGTTCTTCCCGAAGAGCTACGCCGTCTTCGCGGCGGAACTGGCGGTCGACGCGGTGATCGTGGTCGAGGGACGAGTCAACTGGCGAGAGGACAGAATGGCGGTATTCGGCACGCACCTCGCACCGGTGGACATCGGCCCGGTCGAACGAGGCGAACAGCAGCCGCCACTGATGCTGGAGATCAATGCCGTGCACACCGACCGGGACAGCGTGCTGGAACTGAAGTCGGCATTGCGGTCTCACCGCGGCACGACACCGGTGCGGCTGATTCTGTGTTATCAGCAGCGGCGCACCACACTCGCGGTCGACGAGTACCCGGTGACGGTGAGTTCGGCACTGCTGGGCGAGTTACGCGCCGTGCGCGGGGTCAAGGTCTTGCCGTGACTCCGCGAGGGTGTCCTCGCGCATGGCGGGGGCGACAACGGCGATCAGCGCGAGCACACCCATCGCCGCGGCGATGGACACGGCCGTGGCCCGGGTGCCGATCGCGCTCAGCAGCACACCGCCGACGAACGCGCCCGCCGACGACATACCGAAGGACAACAAGGAGAACACGCTGTTCACGCGTCCCTGGAGGGCATCGGGCGTGATCCGCAACTGGCGCACCCCGACCACCACATTCATCAGCGCCCCGGCGAAACCCGTTCCCGCCATGAGCAATCCGAGCACCAGCGGCGCGCTCACGAGCGCGACCGGCGTCATCAGCACCGTCCACACCACCAGCGCCCCGGCGATCACGGTGAACAACCGCACCCGCTCGACCACCCGCGCCCCGGCCAGCGCCCCCGCCATGCCGCCCAGCCCACCCACCAGACCGATGAGACCGACCGACAACGGCGAACCGCCGTGCTCCTTGACGGTGAGCGACATGGTCAGGACGAGAATCTGGAACAGCAGATTGCTCCCGGCGATCAGCCCGACCGCGGTCCGCAGGAACCGCTGCCGCCACACCCACCGCATCCCCTCGATCACCTCGGCCCGGATATTCCGCGTCGCCGCGCCGCGCCGGCCCTGCAGGTTCTTGCGAATGAACAGCAGGGTCACCAGGGCGAGGAGATGAGATCCGGCGGTGAAGCCGAACGGCACCCAGGAGCCCAGCGTGAACAGTCCGCTGCCCGTCGGCTGGCCCAGCAGACCCGCCGCCTGGCTGCGAGCCTCGTTCTGCCCCAACGCCTGCGGCAGCTGCGGCGGCGGCACGATATGGCCGATGGCCGCCCGCTCGCCCAGCCGGTAGCACACCCCCGCCGAACCATCGATGAACGCCGCCACCATCAGCGCGGGCAACCACAACCGGCCCGCGGCCAGCATGACCACCACCGCGCCCATGGCCAGCAGCCCGGCGATATCGCAGCCGATCAGCAGCCGCCGCCGGTCCCAGCGATCGACCAGCGCGCCCGCGGGCAGCTGCACCACCAATTGCGGGAGCAGGACGGCGAATCCGACCAGTCCCGCGCCGATGGGACTGTTGCCGTACCACAGCATGAGCAGCGGGTAGGCGACCACGCTCGCGCGCAGGCCGAGCATCGAGACGCCCGCGCCGATCCACAGCAGCAGGAAATCGCGGTTGCGGCGCAGCGGAATCTCGGTGGCGCGCACCGCATCCGGCGCGGACTCGTCCAGCAGACTCATCGGGGGCCGTCGGCCTCGTCCGCGACGACGCCGACCCGGCACCACTCCAGCACCGCCATCGCGCTGTGCATCTTGTTCTCGGCCTGATCGAAGGCGATGCTGTGCGGGCCGTCGAGCACCCCGGCGGTCACCTCCTCGCCGCGGTGCGCGGGCAGGTCGTGCAGGAACACCGCCTTGGGGCTGCCCTCCCACAGGGCGTCGGTGACCTGGAACGGCGCGAACACCCGCCGCCAGTCGGGATCGGGTTTGCTGGTGCCGGTGGTCTGCCAGCGCGTGGTGTAGACGACGTCGACATCGGCGGGGAGGTCGGCCATGTCGTGCCGCTCGTGCAGCACCGATCCGTGCGCGGCGGCGTGGGCCGCGGCCCGCCAGCGAATGTCGTCGGTGAGCCCGTAACCCTTCGGCGTGCGCAGTTCCAGTTCGGTGCCCGGGAAGCGGGTCAGGCCCAGGGCGAGCGCGGCGGCGGTGTTGTTGCCCTCGCCGAGGTAGAGCACCCGCAGCCCCTCGATCCGGCCGAAATGCCGCAGCAGCGTGGTGAGATCGGTCAGGCCCTGGGTGGGGTGCTCGTCCGCGCTCATCGCGTTCACCACCGACATGCGGTCCTGGGCCGCCCAGGCCCGCAGTTCGGCCGGGTCCGCGGCGGTCCGGGCCACCAGCGCGTCGAGCATCCGGGAGAAGACGCGGCCGGTGTCCTCGCTGGTCTCCCCCGTGTTGATCTGTAGATCCGCGCCGCCGTAGGCGATGATCTGCGCGCCGAGCCGCAGCGCACCGGCGGAGAAGGCGGTCCGGGTGCGGGTGGAGGTCTTGCGGAAGTAGACGCCCGCCACGGTTCCCGCCAGCGGACGGCCGGGAATCGCTGTGCCCGAGGAGAATCCGGCGCCGCGGGACACGATGGCACGCAGGTCGGCATCGGTGAGGTCGTCGAGGGAGATGAGATGGCGGATGGCCACGGTGTGCTCCTTGTCTGCGGCATTTCCGTCTCGCTCGTGCTGGCCTCCAGGGTCGGGGGCGGCCCTATCGGATTTCTATTTACAGACGCGGTATAGGCGGCGGGGGCAGGGTCGGCAGCGGGCCGGGCCATCGATGGTCCGGTCGCAACCGGCTATCGAGAGGAACGAACAGGCATGCTGATCCTTCGTCGATCCGACGTGGCGGAGACCCTGCAGGACCGGGAACCGGAGATCATCGACCTTGTCGCCGAGGCGTACCGGCTCCACGACGCGGGCAGCACGGCGCTGCCGCATTCGACGTTCCTGCGCTTCCCGGAGGAGCGGCACCGGCGCGACCGCATTATCGGGCTGCCCGCCTACCGGGGCGGGGCCGCGCCGATCGCGGGAATGAAATGGATCGCGTCCTTCCCGGGCAATGTGGCGGACGGGCAGGAGCGGGCCAGCGCGTCGATCGTGCTCAACTCCGTCGAGAACGGCCACCCCACAGCGCTGCTGGAGGGCTCGGTGATCTCCGCCAAGCGCACCGCGGCCAGCGCCGCCCTCGCCGCGCGTGTGCTCACCGACCCGGAGCCGCCCACCGGGGTGACGCTCGTCGGCTGCGGCGTGATCAACCGGGAGATCCTGCGCTTCCTCGCGGCCGCCCTCCCCGGCCTGGAGCGAGCCACGCTCTACGACCGGGATCCGGTGCGCGCCCAGGCATTCGCGCGCACCTGCGTCGACGTCGTACCGAAGGTGCGAACCGCGGTGGCGGCCACCCTCGACGAGGCCCTCGCCGCCCACCCGCTGCTGTCGCTGGCCACCACCGCGGCCGAACCCCACCTGGACCTGTCCCCCTGCCCACCCGGCAGCACGGTCCTGCACATCTCGCTGCGCGACCTGACCGTGGCCACCATCCTCGACGCGGTCAACGTCGTGGACGACACCGATCACGTGTGCCGCGAGGGGACGTCGCTGCATCTGGCCGAACAGCGCACGGGGAACCGGGATTTCGTGGCCGCGCAGATCGGGGGGGTGCTGCGGGGGACGGCACAGATCCAGCGGGAGCAGGGACGACATGTGGTGTACTCACCGTTCGGGTTGGGGGTGCTGGATATCGCGCTGGCGGAGTTCGTGCGCGAGCGGGCGGAGCGCGCGGGGGTGGGGGTACGGGTGGACGACTTCCTCGCCTCGTGACCCCGGCCGAGTGAAACCCGTTGCCCCGGAACGACTCCCTGTAGCGGCGGGACGGCGGAAGGAGGGAAAACCCTACCCCCGATCCGTCGGTATCCTTGGCTGACCTACCCGCCCCGGATCGCCACACTGGAAGACATGCTGAGTTGGCCAGAGCTATGACGACGAGGGACTCCGCGACCTCGATCCCGGTTCGTCTGCTGCGGCCCTGGCGGTCGGCGACGCTGTGGTCGGCCTGCGCGCACGTGGCCGTCGACGGCCTGGTCGCCGTGCTGGGTGTGCTGGCGGTGACGGCGTTCGGGGTGTCGATGATCCTGGTGCCCGTCGGCCTCGGGATTCCGATGGTGCCCGCGGCCCGCTGGACGCTGTACGGGCTGGCGGCGTTCGAGCGCGCCCGGTTCGCCGCCGTCGGCGGTCGCGACATCCCGGCCCCGCCCCGTCCGGACCTGTCCGGCCCGATCACCCAGGCCGCCCGGCGACTGGTCACCGACCGCACGCTGTGGCGCCACATCGCCTACTTCGTTCTGCTGGTGCCGGTGGCGGCGCTGACCCTGGCGGGCACGCTGATCATCTGGTCGGTACCGCTGGCGGTGCTGCTGCTGCCGGTGGCCGACCCGCACGCGGTCGGCGGCATCGGCGTGGCGATCGCGATAACGGTGGCGACGCTGGCGGTCGGCATCGTGGCGGCGCCGCCGGTGATGAGAATGCTGCTCGCGCTGGACAATGCCCTCGCCGCCGCGCTGCTGGCCCCCTCCCCGCACACCGCGCTGACCCAGCGCGTCGAACACCTGCAGCGCACCCGGGCGGCGACCGTCGAGGCGGCCGAGGCCGAGCGGCGGCGCATCGAACGCGACCTGCACGACGGCGCGCAGCAGCGCCTGGTCGCGCTGTCCATCATGCTGGGCCGAATCAGCGCCCGGCTGAAGAAGGCGGGCGATCTCGAGACCCGCGACCTGGTCGAGGACGCCAAACGCACCGCGAACGAGGCGATTACGGAGCTGCGCAACCTCACCCGCGGCCTGCACCCCCCGGTGCTGACCGATCGGGGCCTGGACGCCGCGCTGTCCGCGGTGGCCGCCCAGTGCCCGATTCCGGTCACGGTCGACGTGCGGGTGGTGCCGCGCCCATCGATCACGGTGGAGAGCATCGCCTACTTCGTGGTGACCGAGGCATTGACCAACGTCGCCAAGCACTCTCGGGCCGAGCGCGCGTGGGTGGCGATCACCCGCACCGGCGATCGGCTCACCGTTAAGGTCACCGACAACGGTGTCGGTGGCGCGAATCCCGCGCACGGCAGCGGGTTACGCGGTCTGACCGACCGGGTCGCCGGGGTCGACGGGCGTCTTCGCCTCGTCAGCCCCGCCGGTGGCCCCACGGTCGTCGAAGTGGAGTTTGCATGCGAGTGATGATCGCCGAGGATTCGGCGCTGCTCCGGGAGGGCATCGCGGCCCTGTTGCGGGAGAACGGAATCGAGGTGGCCGCCACCGTCGGCGACGGCGATGCCCTGCTGGCCGCGCTCGCCGACGACCGTCCCGACGTCTGCGTCGTCGACGTGCGCATGCCGCCGACCTTCGTCGACGAGGGCCTGCGCGCGGCCCTGGCGATCCGCTCGAGCTGGCCCGGGGTGGGTGTGCTGGTGCTGTCCCAGTATGTCGAGGAACGCTACGCGGTCGATCTCATCGGCGCCGACAAGTCCCGCGGCGCCCCCGACGGCGGCGGTCTGGGATACCTGCTCAAGGACCGGGTGTCGGAGGTCGACGACTTCGTCGACGCGCTGGCCCGGGTGCATCGCGGCGAAACCGTGCTGGATCCCGAAGTGGTCAAACAACTTCTGGCCCGCAGCCGCAAGCAGGACCCGCTGGCGACGCTGTCGGCCCGGGAGCGTCAGGTGCTGGCGGCGATGGCGGAAGGGCGCTCCAATGCGGGCATCTCCACCGAGCTGGTCATCGGCGCGGCGGCGGTGGAGAAGCACATCCGCAATATCTTCACCAAGCTGGGGCTGCCGGCCGAGGACGGTGACAACCGCCGTGTCCTCGCCGTGCTGCATTATCTGGGGGTATTCGAATGACGCCACGGGGTCGTCGCTGGTTCCTGTTCGTCGGCCTGGCGGTGTTCGTCCTCGTGGTCGGCAGCGGCGTCTCCGTGGTCGTCGAGCACGTTCTCCCGCGAAAGCCGTTCTCCGCGAGCGCCACCGTCGCCGCGGGCAGCCTCCTGCGCGTGGAAGGCCAGGCCACCGACATCATCCTGCGGTCCGGGACGGACGGGTCGGTGCACGTCACCGCCACCGGTGACTACGCCTACACGGTGGCACCGGACACGTTGACGGCGGCCACCGCGGACTCGGTCACCACCGTCACCGGCGGCTGCCGCAACGCGTGCTCGCTGCGCCTGACCGTCACGCTGCCCGCGGCCCTCGAGGTCCAGGCCCGCACCGCGTCGGGCCGCATCACCGCGACCGGCCTCACCGGACCGCTCACCGCGCGCACCCTGTCCGGCTCCCTCGAGGTCACCGGGGCGGCGAACCCGGTCGAATTACACACCGCCAGCGGCCGAATCGCCGTGCACGACAGCCGCGCGGCCCGGCTCACCGCCACCACCGGCAGCGGCGAGATCCGGGCGAGCTTCGCCGCCGCCCCCACCACGGTGTCGGCGACCACCACCGCCGGGCGGGTCGACCTGACCCTCCCGAAGGCCGACTACTACATCGACGCCACCAGCAGATCCGGCACCCCGGTCATCGATGTCCCCAGTAACCGCTACGCCGCGAACACCATCACGGTCAGAACCGAATCCGGCGGCATAGGCATCCACTGACCCGGCCTCGGCGTGCGGTGCCCACGGCACCGTAATGGCTTGTAGCAGTACGTATCCCACTATGCAAGGAGCTCTGTCATGGCCATGCTCGAACCGACCCGCCACACCGGCGTCCGCATCCTGACCGACGAGGAGACCGGTGCGCTGCTGGCCGCGCCGGACCTGTCCACCTGGATCGGCCGCCGCGACCACACCCTGCTGCTGCTGGCCGTGCACACCGGGCTGCGCGCGTGCGAGCTGGTCGGGCTGCGCCGCCGGGACGCGCACCTGGACACCGACCCGCACCTGTGCTGCGACGGAGTGGACCACGAGCCCCGGACCGTCCCTCTGACGGCGACAACCGGTGCCGCGCTGAGCCTCTGGCTGGCCGAACGCGGCGGAGCCGACCCCGACCCGATCTTCTGCACCCGCTCCGGCGAACCGCTCGGCCCGGCCGCGGTCGAGCAGCTGATCGCCCGGCACGCGGCCACGGCCGCGCGCACCAGCCCGACACTGCGGGCCGAACGCGTGTCGTCGCACACCCTGCGCCACACCGCCGCGATGACGCTGCTGCGCTCCGGGGTCGCGCCGTCGACGGTGACGGACCTGCTGGGATACGACGGCGCGTAAGCGCTACTCGCGCACGGCGATAGCCTCGACCGCGCGGGAGCGGCACAGCAGCCAGGCGGGGATCATGGTCGACAGGCAGGCCGTGGCGACGGTCGCCACGATGGTCACCAGGTAGGTGGTGGCGTCGATCGTCGGGGCCACCGAGCCCGCGATGCCCTTGCTGAACGCCGACAGCGTGAGCAGGGTGACGAGGGTTCCGGCGATCACCGAGACCAGGCCCACCGCACCGGCTTCCCATCCGAGCATGACCAGGATTCGGGAGCGGCTCATGCCGATGAGGCGCAGCGCGGCCAGTTCCCGGCGGCGCTGGAACGTCGCCATGGCGAAGGTATTGACCACGGCGATGCCGGTGAACGCGATCACCAGACCGACGACGAGGGTGTTGAGCGCCTGATTGTTGCGCAGCTGCGTCGGTGTCGTGGCGTTGTGCGTGATGGCGACCCCCGGGTACGCGGCCACGGCCGCCTCGATCCGGGCGCGGTCGCCGCCCTTGACCAGGATCGCGGCGTCGAGCTGCGTATCGGCATGGGCCGCAAGCAGATCGCGCGGCACCATCAGGTCTCCGAAACCCAGATTCCGATGGTAGAGCGCCACCACGCGCAGGGTGGCCGCTCCGCCGTCGGCGAGGGTGACCTTCAGGTCGGAGCCCACCTGCGCGTGCGCGCCGTCGGCGGCGTTGTCGCTCACCGCGACGGTGTCGGCGGCCATCGCCGTCAGCGAGCCCTCGTAGATCTGCGGATCGATCATCGTGCTCAGACCGGCCGGGGTCACCCCCTGCAACGAGTACCTGTCTCCGCCGAGGAACCCGCTGCCGTCGACCACCTCGGTGGTCGCGGCCACGCCCGGCGCCGACCGCAGCGCGGCGGCCAGGGACGAGGGCACTCCCGCCTGCCCGGAGACGGTGTAGTCGGCGAGAATGCCGTCGCGGGCCTGCACCTCGGCCGCCCCGGCCAGCGTCGGGGACAGCGACAGCGCGGTGCAGGTCACGGATACGGCCAGGATGAGCGGCGCGAATCCCGCTGCGAGACGGCGCAGATCGAATCGTCCCGCGGCGGCGGCGAGGTATCCGCTGACGCGGGAGAATCGCGCGCTCGCCGAGGTGAGGGCGACGGCGAGGCGGGCGAGCGGCACGGACAGGAATCCGGCGGCGATCGCCGGGACCAGCACGCCGCCCATGCTGACCGGCAGGCCGGCCTTCTGGGTGTGCGCGAGCACCAATGTCAGCAGTACCCCGGCGAATCCGACGATCGCGATCACGCCCGCCGTCTTCGCCCACCATGCCGTGCCCCGGGACGACAGCGCCACTTCGCGCAACCCCTCGACCGGATGGATCCGGCTGGTGCGCCACGCCGCCACCACGGCGGCGCACCAGGCCGCGGCCAGCGTGGTCACCACCGCGACGACGGCGGGAATCGGACCGAGCGACAGGCGAAGCGTGGCCGGAATGATGCCGGAGTCGACCAGCCACTGCCGGGACAGCCCGGCCAGCACCGTCCCGACCACCGCACCGGCGACACCGGCCGCCGCGCCCAGCCCGATCGCCTCGCGCCCGACCATGGCGCGAACCTGCCGGGGAGTCGCCCCGACGGCCCGCAGCAGGGCGATCTCGCGAAGACGCTGCTGGGTGGCGAGGGTGAAGGTACCGACCACGACCACCAGCGCGATTCCCAGGGCGGTGCCGCCGGCGGTGGCGCCCATGCTGATCAGCTTCACCCGGTAGTCGGAGGCGAAGGGGAATTCCTGGGTGCCGCGACCGTCGCCGGTCTGCACGCTCACGGGCGCGTCCCGAAGCGCCTGCCGCACCGCGGATTCGGCGGAGCCCGGCCAGACGCCGATCGCCGCCACCCGACCGGCGTGGCCCGCCAGGCGACGCGCCTCGGCGGTGGAGAAATAGAACAGGCCCTGCCGCAGCGCGTGATCGGTGATGCCGGTGACCGTGTAGACCCCGGGACCGTCACCCGCCAGCACCCGGACCTTGTCGCCGACGCGCAGACCGTCGCGGGCCGCGGTGCCCGCGTCCACGACGACGTCCTCGGGACCGGACGGCGCTGCGCCGGTGCCCAGCGTCATGGGAGTCAGTGCGGCCGAATCCCATTCGTGTCCCGACACCGCCGGGCCGCCGACCACCTGTCCGTCCCGGACGATGCTCACGGGGAAGGTGAGTTCGGAGACCACGCGGGTCACGCCGGGCACGGCGGCGAGGCGGGCGGCGACGTCGTCGCTCACCCACGCCCGATCGGGCAGGTCCTTGGACCGCTGCCGGGCCGCGCCCTTGTGGTACTGCGTCCAGTGCACGTGCTGATCGCCGGTGACGACGATCGGCGCCCCCGCATACCGTTCGGGCGCAACCGATCCCGCCACACCGGTCTGCAGCAGCACCCCGCACACCGCGACCAGGGCCGCGGCGAAGAACAGCGCCACCAGCGCCGCCTTGCGTCGGCGCACGGTGTTCCACAGTCGGTTCAACGCACCCGCTCCAGCTCGGTCATCCGCTTCGCGACGAGCTCGGCGGTCGGCCTGGTGATGATGTCGGCCACCAGTCCGTCGGCGAGGAAGACCACGGAGTCGGCGAAGGACGCGGCCACCGGATCGTGGGTGACCATGATGACCGTCTGGGTCCACTCGTCCACCGATCGGCGCAGCAGCTCCAGCACGCGGCGGGCGTTGGCGGTGTCCAGCGCGCCGGTCGGCTCGTCGCCGAAGATCACCTGCGGCCGGGTGATGAGCGCGCGGGCGAGCGCCACCCGCTGCTGCTGACCGCCCGACAGCTCGGCGGGCAGGCGGCCCGCCCGATCGCCGAGGCCCACCAGGTCCAGCGCCTGCTCCACGCGGCCGCGTTCCACCTTGGTCCCGGCCAGGCGCAGCGGCAGCGCCACATTCTGCGCCGCGGTGAGCGACGGAATGAGATTGAAGGACTGGAAGACGAATCCGATCTGCTCCCGGCGCAGGACGGTCAGCTCGGCCTCCGACATCCCGGTCAGGTCGCGGTCGCCGAGGTGGACGGTTCCGGCCGACGGCTTGTCCAGTCCGGCCGCGCAGTGCAGCAGCGTGCTCTTCCCCGAGCCCGACGGACCCATGACCACCGTCAGCGCCTGCCTCGGCAGATCGAGCGTGACGCCGCGCAGCGCGGCAACCACCCCGTCTCCCGTGCCGTACACCCGCTCGAGCCGGTTCAACCGAACTGCGGCGCCGATGCCGCGGCCGACGGCGTCGGGAACGCCGACGGACTTCGGAACCGATCGCATCCGCGGTCCCACCCTTCTCTCTGTTCGAAATACCTTCAGGACGTTGCGAGATCGATGTCGCCGGAGCCCGAGCCGACCGTCAGCGCGTCCGCGGCGCCGGGGGTGTTGGGGATCTTGCCGTGGATCGACCCGCTGTCGGTGTGCGCCTCGACCCGGTAGGGGTGCGCGGGGACGGTGACCGAGACGTGGCCGGAGCCGCTGCGCGCGCTCAGCCTGGTCGGCGGGGCCGTCAGGTCGATGCCGATACCGCCCGACTTGGTGACCGCGGAGACCGTGGACGAGGCGTCGCTGATGGTCACGCCGCCGGAACCGCTCTGCGCGTCGACCGGGCCCGCGATCTGCTTGATCGTCACCGCACCGGAACCGCCGTGGTAGGTCACCTGGGCGACGCCCTCGATGTCCACCGCACCGGCGCCGCCCTCGACATCGATCTTCGTGGCGGCGGGCGCGGTGATCTCGTAATCGATACGGCAGCTGTCGCATTCGGCGCTGAGCACGAGGGCTCCGTCGGCGTGGGTGGGCGGGGATTGCGGTACCTGGGAGTGGTAGGCGATCTCCCGGTGCACGTGCACGGCGTTGCCCGGCGTGACCCGGACCGCTCCGGCGCCGTTGTGGATCTCGATCACGGCCGGGCTGCCCGACACCGAGGTGTCGTCGGCGGTGTGGTTGAGCGCCGGGCCCAGATCGGTGCACGCCGCCGCGAACGGCACGACCGCGCAGCAGGCCGCCGTTGCGAGAATGGCCGACGATTGCTTCATAGCCCCCCTACCCCACGATCCGACGGGCAGCACACCAGGTGAGCCCTTGTGAAGATCACCATACCTCGGCCCCCGCGGGTATCAAACGGGGTCGCGCGCCCGGGTGGACCGCAAATGGCTTCGCGGAAGCGACATTTCGGATCTATTGGTGCTGCCGGATCGCCAGCGCGTTCGCGTGCACGGCGAGAACGCTGCGCAGCAGCGCCTGCGCGCCCTGCACCAGCAGCGGTTCGGGGGTGTACTCGGCCGGGGCGTGGCTGATGCCCCCGGCGCTCGGCACGAAGATCATCGCGGTGGGCACGTGCCTGCTGAGCACGCTGGCGTCGTGGCCCGCGTAGCTGAGCAGCCGGCCGACGGCGGGCGCGACCGCCCGCAGGGAGCCCTCGACGGCGTCGCACAGCGCGGGATCGAAGCAGGCCACCGGCTTGTAGGAGATGCGTTCCACGGTGGCCGAACAATTCTCGGCCTCGGCGCAGTGCCGCACCAGCTGTTCCAACCGGTCGCGGGCGGTCACCAGGGTCTGCTCGGCGCCGGCCCGGAATTCCACGACGAACTCGGCCCGGCCCGGGATCACATTCGGTGCGCCGGGCTGGAATTCGATGTAGCCGAGGTTGGCGACCATATCCGGATCGACGGCGGTGACCAGGTCGATGATCCGGGCCGCCGCCTTGACGGCCGCCTGTCCCGCGTCGGCCCGACCCAGCATGGGGGTGGTCCCGCCGTGGTTGGCGACACCCTGCACGATCACGGAATAGCGTGCCACGCCGACGATTCCGCTCACCGCCGCGAGTTCGAGCCCCGCGGCCTCCATCCGGGGACCCTGCTCGATGTGCAGTTCCAGATAGCCGGTGATGTCGTCGATGTGGTCGCCCGCGCAGAGGGCGGTGGAGCCCACCAGGCCGCCCGCGGAGGTGGCCAGCGCTCCTTCCTCGTCCCAGAAGCTCACGATCTCCAGCGTGTTCGCCGCCGGGTGGTCGGCCTCGTGCAGCGCGCGCAGCACCTCGAGGGCCGCGATGACGCCGTAGGCGCCGTCCAGGTAACCCCCGCCGGGCACGGTGTCGGTGTGGGATCCGGCGAGCAGCCAGGGGCCGCCGCCGTCGGCGCGGCGGCCGAAGACGTTGCCGGTGGCGTCGGTCCAGCCGAACAGCCCGGACGCCTCGATCCGCTCCCGGAGCCAGACCCGGGAGGCGAGGTCGGCGGCGGATCCGGCGACGCGGTCGATGCCGCCGTCGGGCCGCCGCCCGAAGGTGGCGAGCTCGGCCAGGTCCAGGAGGAGTCTCCGGCTCGAAATCTGCGGTGGTGCCATGTGTTTCAGCTCCCTGTTCCGGTGAGGTGGGCAAGCAGGGCGTCGACCCGGGACGGGTCGAAGACGCCCTGGTGGTCACCGGGGATCCGCTCGGCCCGCACCCCGTGCCGGGCGAGGGATCGCCAGCGGTCCAGGTACGCGGCGTAGCCGTGGCCGCCGGTGACGGAGTGGTCGCCGGTGGCGCATTCGTCGGTGGCCAGCAGCCGGATGCGCAGGGGCAGCGGCCGATAGCGGTAGGCCGACATGCCGCGGTCGAGCAGGCGCCAGGTGGTCGTGGTGGCCGCCAGTTCGTCGAGCAGGTCGGGGCGGGCGGCCACCCCGGCACGGCTCAGCAGCGTGATCAGCTTGCGCTCCGCGTGGGCCCGGGACTCGCCCTCGCTCGCGGCGCGGGCGGCGAACAGCGCCTCGGCCTCGGCGAAGAACCGGTCGTCCGCGGCGCCGGTCCCGCCGGGGCGGTCGACGGCCGGATCGACAAGCGTCAGAACCGGTTCGGGCTCGCCCCGCTCGAGCAGTTGCCGGGCCATCTCCCACGCGACCGTCGCCCCCGAGGACCAGGCGAGCAGGTGCACGGGACCGTCGAGCGGGGTGTCGCGCAGTTCCGCCAGGTACTCGGCGGCCAACGCCTCCACCGTCGGCGGGCCGGACTCCGCCCGCAGCGGCCGGGCCGCGAAGGCCGCGACCGGGCGCCGCGCGCCGATCCGTTCGGCGAGCGGCCGGAACCAGTGGATGCTGCCGCCGACGGGATGCACGCAGAACAGCGGGGCGCCCGACCCGGTGTCGCTCAGCCGGACAAGGGATTTGGCGCCGGTGCCCGCCCGGTCCACCCGGGCGGCCAGCTCGGCCACCGTCCGGCACTCCACGATGTCCGCGGTGGACAGGGTCAGGCCCAGATCGGCGGCCTTGGCCACCACGCGCAGCATGAGCAGCGAGTGCCCGCCGAGGTCGAAGAAGTCGTGGTGGACGCCGACGCCGTCGATGCCGAGCACCCGGCCCCACAGCGCGGCGATGAGCGCCTCGGTGCGGGTGCGGGGCGCGACGTGCTCGCGCCGCGCGGCGAGACTCGCCGGGTCCGGCGCGGGCAGCGCGTGGCGGTCCACCTTTCCGTTCTGGTTGAGCGGAATCCGGTCCAGCTCGACGAACAGCGTCGGGAGCATGTACTCGGGCAGGGTGCGCCGGCAGTGGGCGATCAGTTCGTCGCGGCCGGGCAGCCCGTCGCCGTCGGCGACGCAGTAGGCGACGAGTTGCTTGTCACCGTCGGCCAATCGGCGCGGCACCACCAGTGCGTCGCGGACGCCCGGATGGTCGGTGAGCACGGTCTGGATCTCGCCCGCCTCGATCCGGTAGCCGCGGACCTTGACCTGATGGTCGACCCGATCGACGAAGTCGACATTGCCGTCCGGGCGGACCCGGCACAGGTCGCCGGTGCGATAGAGCCGAGAACCCGGGGCTCCGAACGGGTCCGGAACGAATCGGTCGGCGGTCACGTCCGGCATGTTGGCGTAGCCGCGCACCACGCCCGCGCCGCCGATGTACAGCTCGCCCAGGGCGCCGATGGGGACCGGCTCCATGGTGTCGGCGAGCACGTACATGGTGGTGTTGGGAATCGGCCGCCCGATCGGGACGAGCTCCCCGTCCTCGACGCGCTCGATCTCGTAGGTGCAGTTGGCCACCGAGATCTCCGTCGGCCCGTATTCGTTGAGCAGGACCGTGGATCCGCCGATCGCCCGCCAGCGCTCGAGCGTGCGCCGGGGGAAGGCGTCGGCGCCGACCGCGAGCAGCGGGGCCAGCGACTGCGCCTGGTCGGCGGACAGCTGCGCGGCGAGCAGGTCGAGGTGGCCGGGCGTCATCTTGACGAAGCGGTAGGGGCCCGATTCCACCAGCAACCGGCCCAGGTCGCCGACCTCGAAGTGCTGCGGCAGCAGGTGGACCGCCTCGCCCATGATCAGCGGGGTGTAGAGGTCGGGAACCACCATGTCGAAGGCGATCGACGAGAACAGCGGCGCGCCACCGGAACCGCGCGCGGCGTAACCCTCGACGCACCACCACAGGTAGTTGACCAGCCCGCGATGGGGAACCAGCACGCCCTTCGGCCGCCCGGTGGAGCCGGAGGTGTAGATGACGTAGGCGAGGTTGTCCACGTGGGCGGCGGGCGGCAGCGGCGCGGCGGACTGCGCGTCGATCAGCGCGCGGTCATCGTCCACCAGCACCCGGTCGGACGGGCCGACCCCGGCCAGCAGGTCCGCGTAACTGCTCTGCGTGACAACGGTTGTCGCGCCCGCGTCGGTGAGCATGTAGCCCAGTCGTTCGGCGGGATAGGTGTGGTCGAGCGGAACGTAGGCCCCGCCCGCCTTCCACACGCCGAGCAGGCACGCGACCAGCTCCGGGCCACGGTCGACCAGCACACCCACCACCCGTTCGGGGCCGACGCCGCGTTCGCGCAGCAGCCGCGCGTACCGGTTGGCGCGGGCATCGAGTTCCGCGTAGGTCGTTCGGGTTCCGGCGAACGTCAGCGCCACCGCGTCGGGCGTCGTCGCCGCCCGGTCCGCGAAAAGCTCCTGCACGCAGGCGATCCGGCGCGGCGCGGCGGTGTCGTTCCACACGGTGAGCAGCCGTTCGCGTTCTCCGGCCGGGAGATAGGCGGCGACGGCGTCGCCGTCGGGCGCGGCGGCCATGGCCTCCAGCACCGCCCGGTACATCGCGCCGAGCCGGTCCCCGTGCGGGCGGGCGACGGTGGCCGTATTCGTGGTCAGCACGACGTGACCGTCCTGGGTGGCCGCGGAGAGCGGGAACTCGTTGGGGCTGTTGTCCACGCTCATCGCGTAGTCGACCAGTTCCCGGTCGACCATGTGGAAGTCGAGGTAGTTGAAGAAGACGTCCACCAGCCGTCGGCCACCGGCGAATTCGTTCTGCATGGCCGACAGCGGGAAGCGCCGGTGCGGCCAGAGCTCCACCTCCCGCGCGAAGACCTGCCGGGCCAGTTCCCGCCAGGTGGGCGCGGACGCCCGGAAGGCGAAGGGCACGGTGTTGAGGTACATGCCGTAGACCCGGTCCGCGCCGAGCCGTTCGGGGCGGGTGTCGCAGACCAGGCCCGCGAAGAAGGTGTCCGCGCCGGTGTGGAGCATGGCCAGGACCTTGAGATGCGCGGCATGGATCACGCTCTTCAACGGCACCTCGGCCGCGGCGGCCAGCGCCCGCAGCCCGTCCTCGAGGTCGTGGAAGGGGACGGGGACCTGATACATCTCCCGGGGTGCGGCGGAATCGCCCCAGCCGGACGGGAGTTCGAACTTCGTGGCCCCGCCGACGGTGCGGCGCCAGTAGTCGCGGTCCTCGGCCGAGGCGAGCGCCGCCCGCTCGGCCGCGACGTAGTCGGCGTAACGCACCGCGGGCATCGGCGCGGCCACGGGCGTGGCGCCCGACCGCAGCGCGCGGTAGCAGCGGATCAGCTCCATCAGCAGCGAGTGGTAGCTCCAGCCTTCGAGGATGGCGTGGCATTCGGTGATGGCCAGCCACCAGTCGGTCTCGCCGGTGAGCTGCGCGAACACCCGCAGCAGCGGCGGCGTGCCCAGGTCGAACGGGGTCGCTCGTTCCCGCTCGATGTGGGCGCGGACCGCCCGCCGCTGCGCCTCGTCGTCGAGATGGCGCAGATCCGCCATGCCGACCGACATCTCGGCCGTGCGGTGCACCAGTTGCAGCGGCTCGGTGTAGTCGAACAGGTCGATGGAGGTCCGCAGCACCTCGTGCCTGCCGACGACCACGGCCGCCGCGGCGCGCAGGGCGGGCAGCGAAAAGGGTTGATCGTCGGTGATTTTGAACGCGGTGACGTTGTGATAGGTGTGGTCGGCGCTGCTGAGCATCTCGAAGACCATCCCGGCCTGCACCTGCGACAGCGGGTAGGCGTCGGTGATGTCCGCCCCGCGGACGCGGGCCGCGTCGGCCGCGGTCACCAGGGCGAAGGGCGCCACGGTGGGCTCCTCCACCAGGGAGGTGGCCTGTCCCGCAACCAGTTCGGCCAGCCGCGCCACCGTCCGCACCCGGAACACGTCGCGCACGGTGACGTCGAAACCGGTGGCCCGGACGGCTCCGACCAGCACGACCGCCTTGATCGAGTCGCCGCCGAGATCGAAGAAGTCGTCGTCGACGCCGACCCGGTCCAGACCCAGTGTCGTTCCCCAGATCTCGGCCAGCGTCGCCTCGTCGGGCGTGCCCGGGGCACGGTAGTCGCGGACCGCGCGGTCGGCCGCCCGGCCCGGCGCGGGCAGCAGCCGCCAGTCCAGCTTCCCGCTGGTGGTCAGCGGGAAGCGGTCGACGGTGACGAAGGCCGACGGGACCATGTAGACCGGCAGGGACCGGGCGGCCCAGTCCTTCAGCTCGGCGGGCTCGGGGCCGGGCAGCGCCGCCGAATCGTCCTCGGCGCGAATGACATACGCGACCAGTTCCTTGATGCCGGGGGTGTCCTCCCGGACGATCACGACCGCGTCCCGCAGCCGCGGGTGGGCGGCGAGCGTGGCCTGGATCTCGCCGAGTTCGATGCGATAGCCGCGGACCTTCACCTGGCTGTCGATCCGCCCGAGGTGCTCGAGCTCGCCGTCCGGGCGGACCCGGCCGAGGTCGCCGGTGCGGTAGAGCCGACCGCCCGGCGGGCCGAACGGGTCGGGGACGAAGCGTTCGGCGGTCAGGTCGCGGCGGCCGAGGTAGCCGCGGGTCAGTCCGGGCCCGCCGACGTGGATCTCCCCCGGCACCCCGATCGGGGCGGGATTGCCGTACCCGTCGAGGACGTAGCCGCGCAGGTCCGGCAGCGGGCGGCCGACCGAATTCGAGGCGAATCCGGTGTCCGCCGCGGTGATTCGGCGGTGGGTGACGTGCACCGTGGTCTCGGTGATCCCGTACATGTTGATCAGTTCCGGGCGGTCCACGCCGAGCCGGGCGATCCAGGGTCGCAGGTCGCGGACGTCGAGGTGCTCGCCGCCGAAGATCACCGTGCGCAGGGCGAGGCGGCGCAGCCGGGGATCGTCGCGGCGGGCGGCGTCGGCCAGGGCGCGAAACGCCGACGGCGTCTGGTTGAGGACGGTGACCCGCTGCGCCACCAGCAGATCGAGGAATTCCTCGGGCGAGCGCGAGACCGCCGTGCCCACGACCACCAGGCGGCCGCCGTGCAGCAGCGCGCCCCACAGCTCCCAGACGGAGAAATCGAAGGCGTAGGAGTGGAACAGCGTCCACACGTCCCGCGGACCGAACGCGAAATGGCCTCGAGCGGAGGAGAACAGGCGGACCACATTGGCATGGGTGACCCCGACGCCCTTGGGCTTGCCGGTGGAACCCGAGGTGTAGATGACGTAGGCGAGATTGTCCGGGGCCGTGCGGCTTTCCGGAGCGGTGGCGGGCATCGCGGCGATCGCCGTGCGGTCGCGGTCGAGCAGCACCAGCGACAGCGAGGAGCGTGCGCCGGTTCCCCCGGCCGCCGCCTCGGATATCGTTGCCGCGTGCGCGGATTCGGTGACCACGATCCGGGCCCCGGCGTCCGACAGCGCCCACCCGAGCCGTTCGGCCGGATGCGCGGGGTCCAGCGGTAGGTACGCCGCACCGGATTTCAGCACCGCGAGCAGCGTGGCCACCAGGTCCGGCCCCGGCTCCAGACAGACACCGACGAGGGACTCCGGGCCCGCCCCGCGCTCGCGCAGCACCCGGGCGAGCCGGTTGGCGTGCGCGTCGAGCTCCGCGTAGGTGCGGCTCGCGCCCTCGAACACCACCGCGATCGCGTCGGGCGTCGCGGCGGCCTGCGCGGCGAACAGGTCGTGCACGCAGGCGCTCGGCGGCGGCGCCTCCGCCGTCGACGGCACCCGTCCACCCGCGGTGAGCAGGGCGAGTTCGGCGGGCTCGAGCAGCGCGACCGCGGAGACCCGGGTGTCCGGCGCGGCCGCGACATCCTCCAGCAGCCGGACGTATCGGCCCGCGAACCGCCGCGCGGTGTCGGGGTCGAACAGCGCCGTGGCGTATTCGACGATGCCGCGCAACGATCCGTCGGCCCGCTCCTCCAGGTGGCAGGTGAGATCGAATTTGGCGACGGTCCACGGGATTTCGACGCGTTCCACCGCCACGCCCGGAAGGTCGACGCCGGGACCGGCGGACTCGTGCATGGCGAAGGCCACCTGGAACAGCGGCGTCCGGGTGAGGTCGCGATCGGGCGCGAGCTCGTCGACCAGCTGGGCGAACGACACGTCCCGGTGTTCCAGCGCGTCCAGCAGCGTCGTCCGGGTCGCCGCGAGCAGGTCGGTGAACGACGGATCTCCCGACCAGCGGGCGCGCAGCACCAGGGAATCGACCAGGTAGCCGATCAGGTCGCGGACCTCGGCGCGGGTGCGCGCGGTGACGGGGGTGCCCACGGCCAGATCCGTGACGCCGGTGTGCCGGGACAGCAGAATCTGAAACGCGGTGAGCAGCACGGCGAACAGGGTGGTGTCGCGGTCCCGGGCGAGCGCGCGCAGCGCCTCGGCGACGGGGGCCGCCACCGTGAACGGGACCGTCGCCCCGTGCCAGTCCCGCAGCGCGGGCCGGGGCCGATCGGCGGGCAGTTCCAGCGGGGCCAGCCCGTCCAAATGCCGCCGCCAGTAGGCCACATCGCGCGCCGAGGCCGCCTGCTGGCGGGTCCGCTGCCAGACCGCGTAGTCGGCGTACTGCACCGGCATCGGCGGCAGGTCGGCGGTCGCCGCGTCGCCGCCCGACCGGTACAGCGCGGCCAGTTCCCGGGCGAAGACCTCCGTGGAACCGTCGTCGCCCGCGATGTGGTGCACGACCACGACGAGCAGGTGATCCTCGTCGCCGAGGCGGATCAGCCGGGCCCGGATCGGGGCCTCGCGCTCCAGATCGAACGGGGTCGCCGACTCCCGCTCCAGCAGCGACATCGCCACCGACTCCCGTTCCCCGGGAGGAAGTTCGGTGAGATCCACCGCGTCCACGGCCGGTGCGGTGTCGGCCGCGCCGATCACCTGCACGGGCACGTCCCCGTCCAAACGGTAACGGGTGCGCAGGATTTCGTGCCGCCGGATCATCGCGGTGAACGCCCGGCCCAGCGCGTCGGGGCGCAGCGGCCCGCGCAGCCGCAGGGCCAGCGGCATGAGGTATTCGGGGCTTTCCGGGGCCCACCGGTGCAGGAACCACATCTGCTGCTGCCCGAACGACAGCGGCAGGTCCCCGTCCCGTGCCGCGGGGCCGATCTCCGGCCGGTGGCGCGCGCCGTCGGCGCCACCGGTGCGGGCGCGGCCGGACAGCCGCCGCCGCAACAGCTCCTCGCGGAGGTCCCGGCCCTGGACATCACCAATCGTCATGACGGGGTCTGCTCCTTGATCTGATTCGTGTACGCCGCGATCTCGGCGTCGTCGAGCAGGGCGATCTCCGCTCGGATCTCGGTCTCCACCAGGTCCGCCAGTTCGGCGAGGGTGGGCCGCTCGAACACCGCGCGCAGCGGCAGGTCGAGCGCGAAGGACTCCTGGATCTCGGTGACCAGTCGAGCCGCGAGCAGGGAGGTCCCCCCGGTGTGGAAGAAGTTGCATCGTGCGCTGTCGACGCGAATCCCGAGCAGTTCGCCCCACACCTGCGCGAGGTGCTCCTGGACGGGACCCCGCAGGGCGACGTGCTCGGCGGGCGAATCCCCGAACTCGACGGGCGGCAATGCCTTTCGGTCCACCTTCCCGCTCGGGTTGAGCGGGAACTCGTCGAGCGCGACGAAGGCCGCCGGGATCATGTAGTCGGGCAACCGGGTGCGGCAGTGCGCGGCGAGGTCGGCGCGGCTCGGCGGCCGCGCCGGATCGGCGGGCACGCAGTACGCGACCAGCTGCCGTTCCGTCCCGACCGGTGCGGCGACGACGAGGGCGTCGCGCAGGGCCGGATGAGCACGCAGGACCAGGGCGATCTCGCCGGGTTCGATGCGGTGGCCCCGGATCTTCACCTGATCGTCGATGCGGTCGAGGTATTCGACCGTGCCGTCGGGCCGCTGCCGGACGAGGTCTCCGGTGCGGTACAGGCGAGCGCCGGGGGTCGGGGAGAACGGGTCCGGGATGAATTGCGCCGCGGTGCGTTCGGGCAGGCCGTGGTATCCGCGGGCGAGTCCGCCGCCGCCGATGTGCAACTGCCCGGGAACCCCGACGGGCACCGGGGCGAGGCCCTCGTCGAGCACATAGACGGTGGTGTTGCGCAGCGGCCGACCGATCACGACCCGGTCGGGCGCCGGCGGCACCTCCCATGCCGTCGACCAGATGGTGGTCTCGGTGGGGCCGTAGACGTTGGTGAGGCTGCGCACCCGCGCCCGCACCTGCCGGGCGAGGTCGACCGACAGCGCCTCCCCGCCGACCAGGGCGACCGTCTGCGGGCGGTCGAATCCGGCCTGCAACAGCAGTTTCCACCCGGACGGCGTGGCCTGCACGTGCGAGACTCCGTGCGTGTCGGCGAGCTCGAGCAGGGCCCGGCCGTCCCGGGCCTGCTCGGCGCCGGCCAGCACGACCCGGCCGCCGGAGATCAGCGGGAGGAACAGCTCCAGCCCGGAGATGTCGAACGACAGCGAGGTGACCGCGAGCCACACGTCGCCCGGCGCGGCGCCCAGGTCGCCGCGCAGGGCGAGCAGGAGATTGGCCAGCGAACGATGCTCGACCTCGACCCCCTTGGGCCGCCCGGTGGAGCCGGACGTGTAGATCAGATAGGCGAGGTCGCCGCCGGACGGCACGAATTCCGCCGTCCCCGAATCGGTCTCGATGTCCTCGTCCGAGGTGAGCAGCACGGTGGCGGCGCTCGCCCCGGCCAGCGATTCCCGCAGCGAGGCGTGCGTGATCACCGCGGCGGCGCGCGCGTCGCCGAGCATGTAGCCGAGCCGCTCCGCGGGAAGCTCCGGGTTGAGGGGCAGATAGGCGGCACCGGCCCGCCACACCCCGATCAGGCAGGCGAGCAGATCGGGTGTGCGGTCCACCAGCACGCCGACCACCGACTCCGGCCCGACCCCCAGGGCGCGCAACCGGCGGGCGTAGCGGTCGGCGCGCGCGTTCAGCTCGGCGTAGGTCAGCCGGTTCGCTCCGGAGCCGTCGACGACCGCGACCGCGTCCGGGGTGGCGCGGGCCTGCGCCCGGAAAAGCTCCGGGACACTCGGTGATCGGGACGCCACGGCGGTGTCGTTCCATTCCACCAGCGCCCGGCGGCGTTCGTCCGCGGTCAGCAGCTCCACGGTCGATACGGGCGTATCCGGCCGGGCGGCAATGCTTTCCAGCAGCGTGAGCAGATGCCGGGCCATTCGCTCGACGGTCTCCCGGTCGAACAGCGCGGTGGCGTACTCCAGCAGACCGCTCAGCGAGCCGTCGGGGTCGCGGTGCATCACCAGCATCAGGTCCGTCTTGGCCGTCCGCCAGCCCTGTTGCAGCACTTCGATTTCCGAGCCGTCGGCCACGGGCGCGGTGAAGCCCTCGTCGTGCAGATCGAACATGACCTGGTACAGCGGCGTGCGGGACAGATCGCGCTCGGGCTGCATCGCCTCGACCAGTCGCTCGAACGGCAGCTCCTGGTGGGCGAAGGCGTCCAGCGCGGTGCGGCGCACCCGCTCCAGCGCCGCGCGGAAGCCGGGGTCCCCGGTCAGGTCGCACCGGATCACCAGGGTATTGAGGAAAAGACCCACGACGCCTTCGACTTCCGGACGCAGCCGCCCGGCGACCGGAGCGCCGACGGGGATGTCCCGGCGCCCGGTGTAGCGGGCCAGCAGGGTGGCGAAGGCGGTGAGCAGGGTCATGTACGGGGTGGCGCCGCCCGCCCGCCCCAGGTCGGTGACGGCCCGCCCCAGGTCGGCCGGGACGGTGAAGGCGACCACGCCGCCGCGCGCATCGCGGATCGCCGGGCGCGGCCGGTCGGTGGGCAGGTCCAGCGGTGCGATGCCGTCCAGGACCGAACACCAGTGCGCCAGTTGCCGATTCAGCAGATCGCCGGAGAGGCGATCGCGCTGCCACACCGCGTAGTCGGCGTATTGCACCGGCACGGGCGCGAGCTCGGGCCGCCGCCCGTCGCGCAGGGCCACGCAGACGACCCCGAATTCGCGTTCCAGCAGCGCCGAAGACCAGCCGTCGCAGGCGATGTGATGGGTGGTCAGAATGAGCAGGTGCTCCGGGCCGGGGGTGCGCACCAGCAGCGCCCGCCACACCGGCCCCGCGCCCAGGTCGAACCCCCGGGCGCATTCCTCGGCGAACAGCCGCCCGACCGCGTCGCGGGTGGCGAGCTGCCGCTCGGCCAGTTCGACAACCGGGTCGGGGTCGATGATCTGCCGGGGCTGCCCGTCGAGCACGGGGTAGCGGGTGCGCAGCACCTCGTGCCGCCCGGCCAGCACCGCCAGCGCCCGCTCGATCAGGCCGGTCTCGGTGTCGGCCGGGACCCGCAGCAGCAGCGGCACCACGTATTCCGCGCTCGCCGGGTCCATCCGGTCCAGGAACCACAGGCGCTGCTGCCCGAACGACAGCGGCAGCGGGCCGCGGCGATCGACGGGCCGCACCGGGGAGGTCTCGTCGCCGCCCGCCGCGATCAGTTCCGCCTGCCCCGCCACGGTCGTGGTGGCGAGCAGGTCGGTCAGCGCGACGTGCCGCCCCGAGGCGTCGTGCAGTTGGCCCGCAAGGCGATTGAGCAGCAGCGAATAACCGCCGCGCTGGTAGAAGTCGTCGTGCACCCCGATCCGGTCGACGCCGAGCAGTTCGGACCACAGGCCCGCGACGACGCGCTCCTCGGCCGTCCGCGGGGCCACGTAGTCGGGATGGATGCGGTGCTCGGCGGACCAGGGGTCCGGCAGGGCCGCCCGGTCGAGCTTGCCGCTGCCGGTGCGCGGGAACTCCGCCAGCGGCACGAACACCGAGGGCACCAGGTAGTCGGGCAGCCGGGTGCGCAGCGACGCGCGCAGCTCGCCGACCGAGATCTCCCGCGTGGCAACGATATACGCCACGAGCTGCCGCACGCCGGACCGGTCCGCGCTGGCGACGACCGCGGCCTGCCGAATCTCGGGATGCCCGGTGAGGACGCTCTCCACCTCCCCCGGCTCGATCCGGACGCCGCGAACCTTGACCTGGTCGTCGAGGCGGCCGAGGAATTCCAGGATGCCGTCCGGCCGCCACCGCGCCCGGTCGCCGGTGCGGTAGAGCCGGGCGCCGTCCGGACCGTAGGGGTCGGGCACGAATCGTTCGGCGGTGAGCGCCGACCGACCGAGGTACCCGCGCGCCACGCCGGGCCCGCCCGCATAGAGCTCGCCGGGGACGCCGATCGGGGCCAGCTCGCCCTCCGCGTCGAGCAGCAGCACCCGCATGCCGTCGAGGGGACGGCCGATGGGGACCTGGCCGGTGGTCTGCGCGGGATCGAAGCGGTGGGCGGTGATATCGATCGAGCATTCGGTGGGGCCGAAGGTGTTCCACAGCTCGGCGCCCGGCCCCAGCGGGTCCAGCAGCCGGTGCGCCAGCTCCGCGTGCAGCGGCTCCCCCGCCGAGAAGATCAGCCGCAGCGATGTGCAGCGCTGCCAATCCGGTTCGGTCGCCAGCAGACTCAGCACCGAGGGGACGCCCTGCAACACGGTGGCGCCGCTGTCGAGCACGGCGCGCACCAGCGCCGCCGGATCCCGCTCGGCGCCCGGCGGGGCGAGGACGACGGTGCCGCCGGACACGAGTGGCGCGAAGATCTCCCACCCCGCCGCGTCGAAACTCAGCGGCGTCTTCTGCAGGACCCGGTCGGTGGCGCGGAGACCGTGGCGGCGAACGGTCCACAGCACCCGGTTGGCGATGCCCTCGTGGTCGATGAGCACGCCTTTGGGCTGTCCGGTCGAGCCGGAGGTGTAGATCGCGTACGCCGCGCTCGACGCATCCTGGTGCCGCAGCGCGCGAACGGCCGGGAATTCGGCGATGCCGGTCGACGCGTCGTCCACCGACACCGCGTTGTGCGCGAGGCGCGCGAGCCGGGACTGGGTCAGCGTGAGCGCGACGCCGGTATCCCGCTGGATGAAGTCCAGCCGGTCGGCCGGGTGCGCCGGGTCGAGCGGCACGTACCCGGCCCCCGCCCGCCACACCCCGAGCAGGGCGATCACCAGGTCCGGGCCGCGTTCGACGCAGACGCCGACCAGATCGTCCGGGCCGATTCCGCGGGCGTGCAGAAAATTCGCCAATTGATCGGCCCGCGCGATCAATTCGCGATAGGTGAGCCGCTCGTCACCGGCTTCCACCGCCACGGCGTCCGGCGTCAGCCGAGCCTGTTCGTCTATCAAGCCTGGCAGCATGATCCCTACCGTTTCCGAGGCCGATGAATCGTTCGGCCGCTGTTATTCGGCCGCCGCCATGCGCTGCCGCAGGCTGAGCGGACGCATATCGGTCCACACCTTCGCGATATGGGCGAGACATTCCTGTCGGGGGCCACGGGTCCCCTCCGCGCGCCATCCGGCGGGGATCTCCCGCTCGGCCCACCAGATCGAATACTGTTCCTCGTGATTGAGCACGACCAGATACTCACGACCATCGTCTTCGTCGGCCATGATTGTCCTTTCCGTTCAGTTCGGGAGCGCGCCCTGTAATTGCTTGTCCCCCGCGAGATTCAGATTCAGATTCCGATCCACCCAGTCGTCGGAGAAGACGGTCTGCAGATATCGGTCCCCGCGGTCGGCCAGAATCAGCACGCAGCGGGACCCGGCCGGTATCTCCGGCGCCTTGTGCAGCAGCGCGGCCACCACCGCCCCCGAGGAGGCGCCCGCCAGAATGGCCTCGGTGGCGACCAGCCGACGGCAGGCGCGGACGCAGTCCCCGTCGGTCACGTGCACGACCTCGTGCGCGGCGTCCCGATCGAACAGCGCGGGGCGAATGGCGGCGCCGTGCCCGGGCAGCAGCCGTTTCGCGGCGGGCTGCCCGTCGAAGATGCGGCTGCCCACCGCGTCCACCGCGACCAGCCGCGTCGACAGCGAGTGGGCGGCAACGTATTGGGCGCAGCCGCGCAGGGTGCCGAAGGAGCTGACCGCCGAGAACAGATAGTCGACCGGCGCGTCCAGCGCGGACACGATCTCCCGCATGGTCTGCTCGTGGGCGCGCGGGTTGAGCAGGTTGGCGTACTGATTGGGCCAGTACGCGCCGGGCAGCGTGTCGGCGATCTCCTGCACCCGCCGGATGCGCGAGGGCAGGTACTCCCCATCGGCGCCCGGCCGATTCACCATCTCCACCTCGGCGCCGTAGGCGTGCAGCATGCCGATGTTGTGCGAGCTGGTCTTCGCGTCGACGACACAGATGAATCGGATGCCGTGATAGCGGCAGATCTGCGCGATCCCGACGGCGAGGTTGCCGGAACTGGATTCCACCACGGTGGACCGGCCCGGCACCAGCTCACCGGACGCGATCCGGTCGGCCAGCATGCTCAGCGCGGAACGGTCCTTGATGCTGCCACCCGGATTGGCCATCTCCAGTTTCGCGTAGACGCGGAAATCGAGTCCCGACGACAATTTGACCAATTCGACAAGAGGCGTCTCGCCAATGGTGGAGAGAATCCCCCCATGTTTCACACCCATCAGAATCCTCGTCCCTGCTGATTTGTCTACCCTCGCAGTCTGGTGCGGGTTCATATATCCGCCCTATACTCGCGACCGGCCCCCGTCCGGGTAGCCATCCCGGGGCGCGCCGTGCTACACAGGGAGCCGGACCATACATCGGTTCGCAACTCCTTACCTGCTCATTTGCAATTGGGGGATCCATGGGCGAGTCGTCGCCTCTGACCATCCAGCAGGAATCAATGCTGCTGCTCAACAAGATGGCGCCCGACGGTATCGGGTACAACCACTTCGCGGGATTCATCGTCCGCCCCGGAATCGGCATCGAACAACTGCGACGCGGCATGGATACGCTGCTGGCCCGGCACGATCTGCTCCGGTCCACCTTCCACGCCGACCGAACCGGCGCCTTCCGGCTGATCGGCGCGACCGCGGCAATCGAGCCCGAATTCATCGACGGGACAACGCTGAATGCCGAGCAGGCCCGCGAGCTGGCACAGCAATTCGGCTACCGCTCCTTCGCGCTCGATAGGGAACTGCCGCTGCGCTGCTTGCTGATCGACCGGGGCCCGGAGGAATCGATGGTGGTGCTGGCGACGCATCACATCGCGAGCGATTTCCATTCGGTCGGCGTGCTCGTGGAAGACCTGTTCACCGGTGCGCTCGCGCCGGATCGCGCGCTGGCCCCGGTCGAGCATTCGTTCACCGATCATGTTCACGCGCAACGGCGGTGGCTCGACTCCGACGCGGGCGCGAACGCCCGCCGCCACTGGTCGGCTCTGCTCGAGGGTGTCGATCCGGTGCTGGATCTGCCGGGCGATCTGCCGCGACCGGCCGAGTACCGCCTGGTCGGCGGCACCGTCGACTTCCGGCTGCCCGACCGGCTGGTCACCGATCTCAAGGCCGTCTGCCGCGACTGCGGTGTCACGCCGTTCTCCTACCTGCTGGCGGCGCTCGTCGTCCTGCTACAGCGCAGCAGCGGCCGGCGCGAATTCGTCCTCGGCTCGGGCATCGGTACCCGCAGCCGCCGAAGCGCCCATGTGATCGGGCCTTTCGTGAACACCATGCCGATCAAGGCGGAGGCCGCGCCGGACCTGACCGTTGCCGCGCTCGGCACCGCGCTCGCCGACCAGATCACCCGATCCGCCGAACACGCCGGATACCCGTTCGCGCTGCTGCCCAGCGCCCTGGGCGTGCCCCGCGACCCCAGCAGAACACCGCTGGTGCAGGTGCTCATGACGCTGATGGCCACCGGCCGGAGCAACCCGGTGCTCGCCGCGATCGCGGAAGGCAAGGGGCGCTTCGTGATCGGCGACCACCAGCTGGAACATCTGGACCTGCGACACCAGGAGGGCCAGTTCGACCTGGGGCTGGAGATCTACCAGACCCCGCAGACGATCCGGGGACGGCTGAAGTTCAACAGCGAGATCTTCACCAGGGCCACGGCCGAGCGGATGGTCCGGCACTACACGACCCTGATCGACGCGGCCGTGCGCAATCCCGGCGAGCTCATCGACCGGTTGTCCATGGTGGATCACGAGGAGAAGGCCAGATTGCTGGCCTTCTCCTCCGGCGAATAGCGCGGGCGGCAACCCAGCAGATCCAGGGCATCCTCCACGTCGTCGGTGTCCTGGATCAGCGCCCGCTCCTCCGCGCCGATGAACCCCGCGCCGACGAGGTGGTCCAACAGGGCGATCAGCGGATCGTAGAAGCCGTCGCGGTTGACCAGCACCAGCGGCTTGCAGTGAAACCGCAGCTGATTCCAGGTGGCCACCTCCATCAGCTCGTCGAGCGTGCCGAGACCACCGGGCAGCACCGCGAACGCGTCGGAGAGCCGATACATCAACGCCTTTCGCGCGTGCATATCCTTCACCACGAAGATCTCCCCCCGCACCTCCAGGGATTTCTCACGCTCGCGCAGCTCGTGAGGGACGACGCCGGTGACGGCGCTGCCGCCGTCGAACACGCCCCTGGCCACGGCGTGCATGACCCCGGTGCCGCCCGCGCCGTAGACGAGACCGGCGCCGCGGGCGGCCAGCGCGAGCCCGAAGTCGTGGCCGAGCGTGATGTGGTCGTCGGACACCCCGGCCCGGGCGCCGCAGAAGACGCCGACCTTGGCGGTGAATGTGTTTGTGGCGCTACTGAACATGCTCATCTCCTCGATGACTTACTCGAATGTCGTGGCCGAGAGCTGGACCTCGGCGAATGCCCGGCTGAACAGCTGCTCCCCCGCCGCGCGCACATCGAGGGCCACGGTGGCGGTGTCGGGGCCCAGCGCCCGGATGCGGCCGGTCAGCTCGAGGTCGGCCGCGGCGCGGGCGGGGATCTCGGCGGGGCGGGAGAATCGCACGCCGAATGTGCGGATGGCGGTCGGGTCGCCGAGCCAGGAGGTCAGATATCCGGCGGTCACCCCCATGGTCAGCATTCCGTGCGCGACGACCGTCGGCAGCCCGGCGAATTCCGCTGCGGCGTCGCTGAAGTGGATCGGGTTCGGGTCGCCGGAGACGCCCGCGTAATTCACCAGGTCCCCGCGGGTGAGCCGGGCCGCCCGCGGCGGGAGCGCCTGGCCGACGGCCAGTCGGTCGGCCCGCGGCACCGTGTCGACGTCCGGTCCCCGATAGGGGCCGGAGGCGGAGGTCGGCAGGTCCGCGGCGGCGGTGATCGGAATCAAATATGGTGTCCGGTCGCCATCGCCGCGCATGGCCACGGTGTCGACGAGCCGCGCTATATCCGGACGCACCGATTCTCCCCGCCGGATCGCGAGGGTCGTCGATTCGACCCGGACCAGGTAGCCCGACTGGTCGGTCACGACGAATCGCAGTGCGACGAAATCGGTGTCGGCGGGCGAACGAATCGACGTTATCTGCACCGCACAGCGCAGCCGGTCACCCGCGACGACGGCGCGATGAATCTCGAAGGTCTGCTCGGCATGCAGCACCTGGGACAGATCCCGGTCGGGGAGCACGGTATTGAGCACCGCTCGGATTCCGTTGACGGTGAGGATCGCGGTGAAGGTCGGCGGCGCCACCACGCCGAGGTAACCGAGTTTCCGGGCGCACTCGTCGTCTCGATGCACCGGATGGTCGTTCTGCACGGCCCGCGCGAATTCGCGAATCTTCTCCCGGCCCACCTCGTAGTGGTCGGGCAGCCGGAACCACCGCCGCGTCGACATGCGGTCGCCCGTCAAGGGATTGCCACCACTTGCGCGGCGTGCACCAGTCCGGCGCCGTAGCCCATGATCAACGCCAGGTCTCCGGGCGACACCGCGCCGTCCGCGCGCAAGGCCTCCATGGCCAGCGGGATCGAGGCCGAGCCGGTATTGCCCTGGGTCACGATGTCGCGGGCGACGACCACCGAGCGGGGCAACCCCAGGGCGCGCACCAGGGTCTCGGTGATGCGCAGATTCGCCTGGTGCGGAACGAATGCCGCGAGATCGTCGGCGGCGACCCCGGCCTCGGCCATCGCCTGCCCGGCCACCGTGACCATGGCGCTCGTCGCCCAGCGGTAGACGTCCTGGCCGACCATGGACAGTGCCGGGAAGCGGAATCCGGGTCGCGCCAACGCGTCCGGATCCCGCAGCGCGTCCCAGCGGGTGTGCTGCCGGATCGCCTCGCTCTTGGAACCTTCCGAACCCCACACCACCGCACCGATTCCCGGTGTCGCCGACGGCCCGACCACGACCGCGCCCGCGCCGTCGGCGAACAGGAACGCGGTCGTGCGGTCCTCGAAATCGGTGAGATCGGACAGCCGTTCGACCGAGACGACCAGCACCCGGCCCGCGGAGCCGCCGCGGACCAGATCCCGCGCGATGGTCAGCGCGTAGTTGAACCCGGCGCACGCGGCGCCGACATCGAACGCACCGGCCCGCAGGCCCAATTCGTGCGCTATCTCCGCGGAGACGGACGGGGTGTTCCGCAGCGACGACAGCGTCGTGACGATCACGCAGTCGATATCGGCGGGCACGAGCCCGGCGTCGGCGACGGCGGCGCGTGCCGCCGAGGCGCCCATCTCGACCAGGGTCTCCTTCGCCGAGGCGTGGCCCCTGGTCACGATTCCCGAACGCGCCCTGATCCATTCGTCATCGGAGTCGATGCGCTCACAGATCTCGTCGTTGGTCACCGTCCGGCGCGGGCGGTAGGCCCCGAGCCCTTCGATGCGAGCGAACCGCGCACGTGCGCCGGTCCGCATTTCTCGTAGTGGCATCCCGTCAGTCACATCGCACCCCGCGCCGGGTCCGGCCGTCGACCTCCCGGACCATGTACGTCGCCGTGGTCACGGCCGCCCGGGCGCAGCCCAGCATCTCCCGCGCCCGGGTCGATTCGGATAGGTTCACCAGCGACATTCCGTCCAGCGCGCATCGAACGAGGTGCGTCGCCGCCGCGGTCAGGGGTTCGCCGACCGGGTCCGCATTCAGCTTCTCGTAGGCGGTGCGGAGGAGGTCTTCGGCCTCCTCGAACGAGCTTCCGGACATCACGCGGCCCCGGATTCGTCGCTTTCGTGCTGCATGACGTAGTCGGCCAGGTCGGAGACGGTGGTCAGCTTCGGCAGTTCCGTATCCGGAATCTCGACACCGAACTTGGACTCGCTGGCCACGATCAGGTCGACGGTGGTCAGCGAGTCGACGCCGGCCGCGGTGAAACTGATCGATTCGTCGTTACCGCCTTCGTATTCGGGCAGGAATCGCTTGATGAGAGCGAAGATTTCGGCGACAACCTCGGCACGGTTCATGATGACAATTCCTTCTGATTTCCGACGGAAAATTCTCGTATGCTTACAGGCGGACGACCTGAGCCGCGTGGCTCAGGCCCGATCCGAATCCGATCAGCAGCGCCAGGTCTCCGGATCGGACATCGGAGCTCTCGTACAGGCGCCGCAGCGCGAGCGGGATCGTCGCCGACGACGTATTCCCGGTGTCGACGACATCGCGCGCCACCTGGGTCGGGGCGAAACCGAGTTGGCTGGCGAGCATGTCGACGATGCGCAGATTGGCCTGATGCGGCACGAACCAGGCGATCTCGTCGAGCCCGACACCGGCGAGCTCGCAGGCGTGCGCGGCGACCGCGGGCATTTTTCCCGTGGCCCAGCGATAGACGGCCTGGCCCTGCATCATGATCAGATCGCCGTCGCCGCGGATCTCGGTTTCGATCGCCGACGCCCGCGATCCGTCACTGCCCCAGCTGACCGGGCCGATACCCCACCGGTCGGCCGCGGAGACCACGGCGGCGCCCGCGCCGTCACCGAAAATGACGAAAGGCTCCCGAATGCCCGGATCGATCAGATCGGACAGCCGCTCCGAGGAGGCGATCAGCGCATTGCGCGCCTGCCCCACCGCGACCGCATTGGACGCCATCGACAGCGCGTAGCTGAATCCGGCACACACCGCCCCGAGATCGAATGCGCCCGCCCCGGGAATGCCCAGCCCGGTCGCGACCTGCGGCGCCCCGGCGGGCATCAGCTGCCGCCTGCTCGAGGTGGTCAGAATGACCAGATCGACCTCGTCCGGCGCCACCTTCGCGTCGTCCAGGGCCCGCTGCCCCGCCGCGACGGCCATGGTCACGATATCCTCGTCCGGCCCGGCGTGATAGCGCGTCTCGATACCGGTGCCATTCTTGATCCAGTCCGGATCCACCCCGGCCCAGGCGGCCAATTCGTCGTTCTTCACGGCCCGGACGGGGCGGTAAGAACCCAGGCCGCTGATTCTCGTTCCGTTCGCAGTCACAGCGTCACTCCACCATCGATCTGAAATACCTGGCCGGTGATATACGACGAGCGGTCGGAGGCCAGAAAAGCGACCAGCTCGGCGACCTCGTCGGCGGTGCCCGGTCGACCCAGAACGACACCGGCGAGTAGCTTTTCGGCATGTTCGGTGGTCAACGCCGAACTCATATCCGTGTCGATCAGACCCGGGGCCACGACATTGGCCCGCGCGCCGTAGCGGCCGATCTCCTTGGCGAACGACTTGGTGAATCCGATCATCCCGGCCTTGGACGCCGCATAGTTGGTCTGCGCGAAATTTCCGTACACGCCGACCACGGAGGATATGGTGACCAGCGAGCCCGATCGGCGGCGCATGAAACCGCGCACCACACAGCGGGCAATATTGTAGAGCCCGGTCAGATTGACCTGGAGAACGTCGTGCCAGTCCTGATTGTCCATGAGCGCCAGCGGGCTGTCCTTGACGATGCCCGCGCTGTTCACGACGGCGGCGATCGGCCCGGCGGTGCGCTCGACGTGCCGGACGAATTCCTGCACCTGCTCGAAATCGGTGACATCCAGCTGGCGGCACACCACCTCGGCGCCCTTCGCGGCGGCCTCGTCGACCACGGCCCGGGCGGCGTCGGTATCGGCTCGGTAAACGAAGGCGATATCGTAGCCCTCCGCGGCCAAGCGGTTCACCACCGCCCGACCGATGCCACGCGATCCTCCGGTTACCAGAGCGACTGGTCTTCTCCGGTCTGATACCGACACATGAACCCCATGATTACTGGTTGTTTTCTGTTGGTCGGTAATCAGCGTGCGCCACGGGTCGATACTGAAGCTATATACCGAACGCGCGGCCGGAAACGCGGGCGCGGATCACGGGTTCCGCAGGGCGATCGATGTCGGCTCGGAAGGCAGGGCGAGCAGCGGGAAGAGTCCGGGATCGGCGTCCAGCACGGCGTGGAACGCGCGCACCAGATCGGGGCCGGGATCGACACCCAGTTCCTCGGCGAGGAGCAGGCGTCCCTTTTCGTAGACGGCCAGCGCGTCGACCTGCCGACCCGACTGATACATCGCCGCCATCAGCTGTACCCGAAACCGTTCCCGGAACGGAAAGCGGCCGACCAGGCCGATGAGTTCCGGGATCGATGTCCGATAGCGGCCGAGGGCCAAATCGGCGTCGATGCGATATTCGGTCGCCGTGGTCCAGGCTTCCTCCAATACCGGCAATTCCGCTTCGGTCAGATACTCGGTGGCATTGGTGAGCGCCGAACCGCGCCAGAGATCGAGTGCCGCCCGCAGCAATTCCGACGCCTCGTCGAACAGCCCGGTGGCCAGCCGCCGACGACCCCGATCGGTCAGCTGCTCGAACATTTCCAGATCGACCCAGGCGTCCTTCGTATCGATCCGGTAGCCTGGGGGCTGGCGGATCACATCGACGTCCGGACTCAGGCGCTTCCGCAGCCGGGATATGTAGGTGTAGATTTGCGCGTCCACCGTCGTCGGCGGATTCCAGCCCCACAGCAGGAAGCTGAGCCGATCGTCGGAAAGGACCTGCCCGCGGGCGAGCAGCAGCGCCGCGAGCATTGTCTGCAATTTCCGTCCCGGCAGGGCCAGTGCACCATCGTTTCGCGCGGCCACCACGGGACCCAGGATTCTCAGCTTCATAACATTCCCGCTTCTCCGACGGACGCGGGATCGTGTAATTTCGGTATTCTCATCACACCCCCGAGCACGTCATACCACCCATGGCCGCCGATCGTGTCGAGCAACCACTCATCGAATTGTCGATCGGTGTGCGAATCGACTATTGAGATCTTATAACGATGACGACTGGTCCGGACAGGGATGCAACGGTCCGGCGCCCGGAGTCTCAGCGCGGAAAATGGCCGGGGATTCGATCCGAGCCCGCACGGCGAGCCAATGTCTCCGCGAGTTGCTGCCAGCTGAGCGAATACTGCCGGGCCAGTTCTCCCACCAGGATCGCGCAATGCCCCGGAAGGCTTTCCGCCATCGATTCCCACAGCCGGGGATCGGCCGGAACGCTGTCCAGCATTCGCAGCAGCTTGCGCCCGTGCTCGGTGAAACGCAGCGACGGGTCCGCACGCAGAATCCGCACGATGGTCCCGGGATCCCTGGATCCGCCGTGATCGCTCGGCTGCTCGGCGAGCACGGGGGACCGAGGAATCCCGGACCCCTCCTCCGCGGCGGCGAGCGCGCGGCCCGCGCGAACCTCGCGTCGCACCTTCTTGGCGGTCGTGAGCGAGGTGCCGGATCCCAGCGCCACTTCCCTCGCCGATGCCTCGGGGTGGGCATCGAGGAAATCCAGCGCACGGCGGCGCCCCTCCCCGGCCCTGACCGGATACGCGACGCCGTCGCGACCCACCCGCTCGTCGGCCCGGTGCGGAATTTCCGCACCGGCCCCCCGCCGGACGGCGGCGATCGTCTTGTCGGACAGGCCCACGACCTCGGCCACCCGCCGGTTCGACCAGTCCGGATACGACAGCAGGATCCGGAACGCGGCGGCCTTCCGGTCGGCCAGCGACAACGGCAGCCCATGGGTGGAATTGAGCTTCACCGCCAGCACGAACGCCTCGGCGGGGCCGCCGTCGAAAAACACGGCGGCAATGGTCGTATCACCGCGAAGTCGAGCCGCGTGCAACCGATGCCAGCCATCGACGACCTGCATGGTGTCGCGATAGACCACGATCGGCGGAAACGCCGTCAGCGATTCGGCCAGCATACGGACATGACCCGCGCTCACTCCCTCGGTACGCGGGGACGAATCCGACGGCAGGACATCGGAGATCGGCAGTTCGACGACGTTCGAGCAGAACGGCAGTCGGTGGAGTGGTTCCGCGGCGCTCATCGAGGATTTCCCTGCAAGTCCATAGCTCGAGGCCATCAATCTCTGCTGTTGTCGAATCCACATGCCGAAACCGCACTCCTCCCCCAGGGCCGGATACACCCGGAGCCCCACGAGTCAAGGTGCCAGACCCCGCACTCCTTGTCAACTACTTTGAACAAGCAAGGATTGACTCGGGCAAATCTGTTCAATACAGTGAATGTAAGCTCGCTCGAGCTGTCGAGCCGAAGGAGCTGATCTTCCCCGTGAGCATCCCCGCCGACGACCCTGGCCCCCTCGCCGCCAAGCTCAACGCCCTGATCGAGGAACGCTGGAAGCACCTACCGAAACCCCCGGGCAACGCGGTGATCGCCAGGGAAATACGGGAGCAGACCGGCCTGGCAATATCCACCGGCTATCTCTGGATGCTCCGCACCGGACAGCGCGGCAACCCCACCGGCCCGCGCCTGCAGGCGCTGGCGAAGTTCTTCGGTAAATCACCGGCCTATTTTCTCGACCAAGAATTGACCGATGAGGACATGGAACTCGCCGCCGCGCTCAACTCGCGCGGTGTCCGCATGATCGCGCTGCGGTCCGACGGCTTGTCCGAGCAGAGCCAGCGGGCGATTCTCGAGATGGTCGAGCGCGCCCGCGAGATAGAAAGGCTCGATCACCCCGTCGACCCCAGCGCATAGCCGTCCCGCGAGGCCGCGATCGCCCGGGCGCAGTCGGCGACGAGGGGCGAGTGCCAGGCGTCGGCGACCTTGCGGAGCCAGCGCAGCTCGGTCCGCGCATCGACACCGCCCCGGCGGACGAGGTCGAGCGAGTTCTTGCTGCGGGCACGCCCGATCTCCTTGGCCTGCAACGCTATTCTGAGCCAGCACGCGGTCGCGGCGGCTTCTCGCCGGTCCTCGCTCAGCCTCTCGGCGCGCAGGGCGTCGTGAATGCGGGCGAGGTGTTCGGGCGTGATCCAGTCGTGCATGATCAGCAGGCCGTCGCGGATCTCGATGAGCCGCCGGTGCAGCCGCAGTTGGCTGTCGTGCAGGGTCAGCGCGTCGATCAGTCTCGGGCGCGGCGGGTTCAGCGTGATATGCGGCAGCGCGTGGCACAGCGCCCTCCAGAGCGGATACAGCCGCGCGCAGTGCCACCAGTTGGCCACCGATCGCTTCATCGGCAGCACGGCGGCGATGGAGCATCCGACGATGACGGCGACGGAGTGGACGGCCGACACATACATTCCCAGCGGCAGCATCTTGGCGGACGACGAGAACATCGCCGCGACACGGGTGAGGAGGAACCCGAGGAAGGCGCACTCGGCGATGGCCAACGACAGCACCGCGGCGCGTAACAGCCGGGTGTGAATTCGAGGAACGCAGCGGCAGAACAATATCGCGGACCAGGTGGTCACGCCGATCATGTACAGCAGGTACGTGACCCAGTACACCGTGTGCACGGTGAATGTGTCCGGCATCGGAAGGAACCGGGCCCGGGTGGGGATCGCCCGCACCGTGACCATGGCGAACGTGATCGCCATCGTCACGGCCGTGAGCACGCCCCACGCGTACACCGAGCGCGGGAAGGGCGCGGATCGGTATTCGTTCGACCGGTACGTCTGTAGCGCGAACGTGAACAGCGTCGTGGCCACTCCGACCGCCAGCAGGCTCGAGGCCAGGCTCTCCAGGTTCGTGATGCCGACCAGATGGCGAAACCCCCGGGCCATCGGCGGCTGGATCATCGCCAGCCCCAGGCCCAGCATCAACAGCGCGAGCCAGAGCGGGCGCTGCCGCGGATGCCATACGGCGGAAACACGAGCCAATACGACGACGGAACAGAGAATGAGAAGTACCAGATGAACCTTCTCATACATGGTCGATGGCCCCCAGCGCCGCGCCGAGCCGCCATTCCGAGCCGGTCACCGGGTTCGCCTGGACGGTCGCGGCCCGTTCCAGAATGAGGCTGGCCACCATCTCGGCCTCTTGTTCCTGCCGGGTCGTGTAACTGGTTCGAGCCAGCGCCCGGCGGGTGAGGACCTCGTCCGCCGTGCCGTCGGCGAGCAGCGGGTACTCCTGTTCCACGAGCCGAGTGACGTTGTGCCCGCAGAGGATATGCCCGATCTCGTGGAGGATGATGTGGTCCTGATGAAACGAGCTGGTCTTCTGCTCGTAGAAGATGTGGTCGGCGACATCGGTCGCGATCCACATGCCGCACGGCGCCCCCTCCCCGGACTGTTCGGACAGCGGGTGCAGATAGAGCCGTCTGCGGCGTTGTCGGGCGATCGAATCGCAGAGGACCTGAACCGAGAACGGGCGCGGCAAGGTGATCTCACCGAGCACGGCGCGGCCGTACCAACGAAGTCGACGCTGACTCATATGTGGTGCCCCCTTGGGTGAACTGAAGCGGACAGCGGCAGTAACCAGCCTTGCCTCCCCGCACGGCCACAGCCGAGAAGAAACGTGTGTCTTTTCCCGAGCTGGACCTCACCCTACAGGAAAATCATTGGAACACAGCGCATTCCAGCATTGTGCTTCGAACGATTGGTGAAAGACCTCCTGTGACATAGCGATTCGCCGTGCAAGCCTCGCCTCGCGAGCCTGCACGGCGAACCGACGGGCGGCGCGCACCCGGCTAATGCTTGTACTGATCTTCCTGCACCCAGTGGAAACCCCGGCTGAGCTGCGGGAATTTCTGTAGGTCGAGCAGTTCGAGAGCCATGTGCACGGGTCGGCCGTCGAGTTGCCCGTCCAGGGTGAGACGGTCGGGCCGGGGCCTGGTGTAGGTCAGCACGCAGAGTCGGGCGTGACTGCCCGGGTCCGTCAGGCTCAGGGTGTGCCGGTCCTGATCGACGTCGGCGCGGTACCGGGTCAACGAGTCGTTCATCGACTGCACGGACGTCTGCGCGGGCACGTCGTCGAACACGATGCGACGCCAGCGTTGCGTGTCCGTGATCAGCGGCGGCAGTTCCTGACCGGCGACGGAGTACTCCGCGACGTCCCAGATGCCGTACAGCGGCGACCTCGGCTCCTCCTGCCTGGTGATGGTCCAGCCCCGGTCCACGAGCGCGGCCAGGATCCAGATCCCCAGCAGCACTTGGGCTCCCACCGCGATCCGGTTGGCGCGCGCCGTGCCGAACAACGCATGCTCGCGCGGCCGTTCGACCGGGTGGTCGCTGACGAACACCTCCATGAGTCGACGCAGGTGGGGCGCGGCCAGGACGACGGCGATCAGCAGCAGATGCAACGCGTAGAGCTTCACCGGCACATCGAAACTCAGGTTCAACAGGAACACCTGCAGCATGGACACCGCGCTGAGCACCGCACCCAACGGCGCGACGCGCGGCACGATCAGCAGCAGCCCGGCGACGATTTCGGCTGCCCCCAAAGACATCTCGTACGGCCGCGACGAGGCGACCTGCTGCCACAGCACGCTCATCGGACTGAAATCGCCCCACGGCTCGACCATCCTGGCCAGCTCGAACCGCATCTGGATCGGGAACACCTTGATCGTGCCGTAGTAGAACATCTGCGACGCCAGGCAGATCCGCAGAAATACCTGAAACCACGTGTGCAGCACCGGATATCGCACGCGCCGCCGGTCCAGGACCGACCAGACGACGGTGGCGACCGCGGCCAGGACGAGCAGGCAGAACACCCACACCCAGTAGTACATGATGTCGCCGCCGCGCGAGGGATGGTACTGCGATCGCACCCCGAACACGTGCGCGCCGACCCAGGCGACGATCGGGCTCAGTTGCCGGGACTCCCACCCGATGACGCGCTCACCCGCATCCTTGGTGAGGAATCCTCCCCACCACACCGTGACCAGTTCGACGCTGAGGCAGAACGACAGAAAGTAGACGAAGCAGAACCGGAACGCCACGCGGGTGGCCGGGCTCCAGCGCCGCCGCGGCGGCTCCGCGGTCACCACCTGATCGTCGGGCAACACCATCGAATCCACATACGTACTCATTTCTTGGTCCGAGGCCCCGGGGGCGGCTCGATGCGGTAGCCGTCCTCGATCTTCGGGACGGGGACTCGTCTGCGGCTCAACGCCTTTTCGATGGCCGGGGCCAGTCGGGTCAGCTTGGCTTTCTCGCGGGCCTCGTCTCGTTCGTGGAATTCCGGCATGACCTCGCGGGCGAACAGTTCCAGGGAGGCGCAGATCTGGTCGTGGGGGATTCTGCCGGTTTGGCAGATCAGCAGGATCTGGTCCACGCCGACTTCCTCGTATTTGCGCAGGTTGGCCTTGATCTGTTCGGGGGTGCCCACGCCGTCGAACGCGGAGCCCGCGGTGGCCGAGGGCTCGGCGATGCCCGCCTCCACATCCGGGATGCCGAGGTCCTGCCACAGGTTGGTGTGGCCGGGCATCGGGCGGCCGTATCGGTAGTAGTAGATGACGGCCCTGGCGAAGAACTCGTGGCTGGCCAGGCCCTGTCTCCTGGCTACCGCCTCGTCTTCGTGCGCCATCAGGTACATGGTCATGGCCACGTTCGGATTCACCGAACGCCCCACGGGGACGCAGTCCTCGGATTCGATTGTCGCGTAATAGTCGTCGACCCACTTTCCGGCTTCCTCCGGGCCGAGGAAGGACAGGGTGAGCGCGCCCGTACCCCGCTTGGCGGCCTCGACGATGCCGTCTCGGCGGGAGGCCGAGCGCCACAGCGGGGGGTGTGGTCGCTGGAGCGGTTTGGGCAGCACGTTGCGCGGCGGCATCCGGACGTATTCGCCCTGGAAACCGGCGAACGGCTGCTCGGCGAACATGCGGATGATCGCCTCCAGCGACTCCTCGCACGCGGCCTGTTTGGAGTTCCACTCGACATCGAAGCCGCCCAGCTCGACCGGGGTGGACGACTCGCCGGAGCCGAATTCGACTCGGCCGTCGGAGATGAGGTCGAGCATGCTGATGCGTTCGGCCACCCGCGCCGGATGGTTGATCTTCGGCGTGATGACCATGACCCCGTGGCCGAGCCGGATCTGCTTGGTGCGCTGGCTGGCCGCCGCGAGCACCACCTCCGGCGCGGAGGAGTGGCTGTACTCCTCGAGGAAGTGGTGCTCCACCATCCACGCGTAGTCGAAACCCAGTTTGTCGGCCAATTCGATCTGGTCGATGGTCTGCTTGGCGATGCGGTGGGCGCCGCCTTCGACCCAGGGCTTGGGTTCTTGGAGTTCGAAGAACAGACCAAACTTCATCGTGCGGCTCCGGTCTTGTCGGGTAACAGGTCCGGCTTCAGCCTGGGGCAACGGGCAATACTGGACCTATATGAGGAGGGAAAACCCTACCCCCGATTCGTCGGTATCCTTGGCTGACTTACCTATTCGTGGTAGCCACACTGAAAGACATGTTGAGTTGCCCGGAACACGCCGCCACCACGACCCGCTGGACCGGGCTGTCCCCCTCGCGCCGATGGGCCATGGCGGGTGCCGGAGCCATTGCGGTACTGCTGATTCCGTGGTGCGTCTGGTTGTACTACACGCTCCCGCAGACCGTGCGGGTGGGACATTGGCCGCTGCTGTGGCTCGGACTCGACACCGCCGAGGCGATCAGCGCGGCGGTGACGCTGCTGCTGCTCTTACGCCGTAGCCCCACCGCCGCGCTCAGCGCCGCCGTCGGCGCCGGACTGTTCTTCGCCGACGGCGTCTTCGATATCGGAACCTCGCTGTCCAGCGGCGGATTCACGACATCGCTGCTGATGGCCATCTGCCTGGAATTCCCCATCGGGATCGGCGCGCTGTGGTTCGCCGCGCGGGCACTACGGCAGCGCGCACCGCAGGCGGAGCAGCGACACCTCACCGCGGTCTCGATGCCCACCACCGCCGACGCAGCCGGGACGAACGGCTAGGCCGTGTCATTCCCGGCCGCGCTCGGCGGCGACCAGCTCGTCGATGCACACCACGATCGCCAATGCCAGCGGCACATCCGGGTGGTAGATCTCCACGCCGTACGTGTCGCGGATGCGGAACCACTTGCGTGAGGTCTGCGCGACGACTCCCCCCGGTCCCTCGAGGGTGTAGTTCTTCTCGATGAGGTCACCGCGCGCCTCCCACCGCTCGCCGGTGGCCAGCACGATCGTGAAGCTGTGCCGAATCGGGCTGAACAGCTTCTTGCGCACCGTCGCCGCATGCGCCCCGCCGACCCGCACGACCATGGTGTCCCGCAGCGCGATCAGCCGCTTGCGCCCCACCGCGTACACCTCGCCCCGCGGCCCCTTCAGCTCGAAGGTCCGGCGAAACGCCAGCACCTTCCCGTCGACGAGAAAGGCCCGGTTCCCCGCGTCGTCGGTCACCCAGTAGTCCTGCCCGAGGCTCAACACGCGCTGCCGCATCACATATCGCACACGCACAGTGTGCCTCGACGGGAGACCGACCGCCGTGCGCGAGGATCGTCCTGTCGTCTGCCGAGGGAGGGAACGATCGATGCGATACCGAACGCTCGGGGCTGTCGGGACAAGGGTGCCCGCTATCGGGTTGGGGTGCATGGGCATGTCCCTCGCCTACGGTGCGGCCGAGGAGGGTGAATCGCTGCGCACGCTGGACCGTGCCGTCGAGTTGGGGGCCGCGTTTCTGGATACCCGGGACCAGCTCACCGACCAGGACAATCGCCGACGCTGGCCCCGATTCGCCCGGGAGAACGTCGCGGCCAACCTCGCCCTGGCCGACGATGTCACCCGCGTCGCCGCCGAAATCGGCTGCGCCCCGGCGCAAGCGGCACTCGCGTGGCTGCTGGCGCAGGGCGAGGACATCGTGGCCATCCCCGGCACCAAGCGCGCCGAATACCTCGAACAGAACGCGGCCGCGGCCGATCTGGAGTTGACCGCCGAGCATATCCGGCGACTCGCCGAGGCGGTACCCGGCGCGGCCGTCGCGGGCGACCGCTATCCGGCGGCGGCGTTGAACCGGCTGGGGCTCTAGCCCCGCAGCGTGGCCTCGGCCAGCTCGTGCCAGTTCGCCCGCGCACCTTCGGCCGTCGCCTCGGCGAATCGTTTGTCGCCGAGGCGATGTCGCGCCGCATGCTCGATGCGGGACACATCCGGGTGCGAGCGATCGGGCAGGCCGCGGACCGCGGCACCGGCCGCGAGCAGGCGCGCGGCCTGCTCGTCCCGGTCCGCGCGCAACGCCAGATCGGCGATACCGACCAGGATCTGGGCGAGGAGGGGTGCGTATCCCGTGGCGGATGCCGCCCGCAGGGCCGCGGCGCGATGCTCGCGCGCCTCGGCGAGGCCGTCGACGAGGTAGCCGCGCAGGTCGTGTACCACCGCGCCGATGTACGGCTGCTCGGCGCCGTCGCCCAGTATGGTTGTCGCGGTGTCGATCTCGCGGTACGCCTCCGCGATGTCGCCGCGCCAGCGCGCCAGTTCCGCCTTCGTCAGGGCGAGTTGGGCCAGTTGGTTCGGCCAGGCGGAGCGGTCGGCGTGGCGCTGCGACTCGGCCATGGCGGCCGCGCTGGCGTCCGCATCGCCCAGCAGCCAGTACAGCTGGGCCTGACGGGCCCGCAGCAGGAAGACGTCCTCGATCGCGCCGACCTCGGTGACCACCGCCACCGCCTCGTCGAAAAGCTCGAAGGCGGCGGCGAATTCGCCGCGCTCGGCGAGCCGATTCCCCAGTTCGGTCATGGCGAACGACATTCCCCACCGCTCGCCGACGGCCCGGAACTCGGCGAGCGCGGTCTCGAGATACGCGTCCACCTCCCGCCCCGACCGGCCGACCGAGATCCGCGACCTGCCCATCTGCAACCGGGCCAGCGCGCGCACCCAGGGATCGTCATGGGTGAGCAGCGGTTCGAACGCGGTCGGCAGCGCGTCCGGCCCCCGCAGCATGCGTTCCAGCGCGTCGACCAGCGCCAGCCACGGGTAGCGGGCCCGGCCGCGGCGACCGAACCGGTACGCCTTGCGAATCCATTCCGCCACCTGGTGGTCGTCGCCCGGCCCGGTGGTCAGGAAGTGCGCGACCAGCCCGTACACCACGGCCCGGGTCTCGTCGTCCACCTCGCCGGGCAGGTCGGCGGCCGCGGTGAGCAGCTCCATCCCCTCGACCTTGTGCCCGCTGAGCCACCAGTACCATCCCGCGACCGCCGCGAGCCGCATCGCCGCGGCCGCCTCCCCGGCGGCGAGCGCGCCCCGCATCGCGGCGGCGATATTGTCGTATTCGGCGTCGAGCGTGGCCAGCCACTCCAGCTGCTCGGCGCGGCGCAGGTGCGGTTCGGCGGTGTCGGCGAGCCCGGTGAAGTACGCGAGATGCGCCCGGCGGGCCGCCTCCGCCTCCCCCGCCTCCGCGAGCCGGTCCCGGGCGTACTGCGCGATGGTGTCGAGCATGCGGTAGCGCGGCCCGCCGCCGCCCGCGGGGAGCAGCAGCGATTTCTCGGTCAGCGCGGTCAGCAGCTCGAGCACGTCCCCCGCCTCGACGGTGTCACCCGCGCAAACCTGTTCGGCCGCTTCCAGACTCGCGCCGCCGGAGAACACCGCGAGGCGGCGCAGCACCAGCCGTTCGGCGTCGGTGAGCAATTCCCAGCTCCAGTCGACCACCGCGCGCAGCGTCCGGTGCCGCGGCAGCGCGGTGCGGCTGCCGCCGGTCAGCAGGCGGAACCGATCGTCGAGGCGGGTGGCGAGCTGATCGAGGGACATGGTGCGTAAGCGGGCCGCCGCCAATTCGATTGCCAGCGGAATCCCGTCGAGCGCCCGGCAGACGCGCGCCATGGTCGCCAGGGTGTGGGCATCGGCGGTGAGATCGGTGCGCACCGCACCGGCCCGGTCCCGCAGCAGCCGAACGGCGGGGGAGGATTCGATCCGGCCGGGGTCCGCGTCCGCGGCGGGCACCGCCAGCGGCTCGACCCGCCAGATCGCCTCGCCCGTAATGCCGAGCGGTTCCCTGCTCGTCGCCAGCATCCGCAGCCGCCGACATTCCCCGAGGATCCGGTGCGCGAACGCGGCCGCGGCCTCGATCACGTGCTCGCAGTTGTCCAGGATCAGCAGCGTCTCGCGCTCGCGGATCGCCGCGACGAGCCGATCCAGCGGGTCCGCGTTCGGGGCGCCGCCGAGCAGCGAATCCCGCAGCCCGAGCGCGGTGAGCGCCGCCTGCGCCGGGTCACCGCTCGCGCCGACGGACGCCAGTTCCACCACCCAGGCCCCGTCCGGCAGGTCGTCGAGCATGGTCCGCGCGGTTTCGGTGGCCAGCCGGGTCTTTCCCGAGCCGCCGGGCCCGGTCAGGGTGGTGAGCCGATGGTCGGCGATGAGTCCGCGCACGGCGGCGATATCGGCGGCGGCGCCGACGAATCCGGTCAATTCGGCGCGCAGGTTCGTCCTGCGGTCGTCGTCGCGCGCGCCGACCTCGCCGCGCAGCAGCGCGACGTGCAGCGCGGACAGCTCCGCCGAGGGGTCCACGCCCAGCGTGTCGGCGAGCGCCTCCCGGGTCCGCTGGTACACGACCAACGCCTCGGCGCCGCGGCCCGCGCCGCCGAGCGCGCGCATCAGCGCGGCAACGAGCCGCTCCCGCACCGGATTCCGGGCCACCAGCTCGGTCAGCTCGGCGACCAGCTCCGGCCCCCGGCCGAGGCGGATCTCCGCCTCGTACAGATCCTCCGTCGCGGCCAGCCGCAGCCCCTCGAACCGGGTGGCCACCGCGTCGACGGCCGCGCTGTCGCGTATCTCGATGTCCTGCATGAACGTTCCGCGCCACAGCCCCAGCGCCTCGCGCAGCAGTTCGGCCCGAGGCGCGTCGGCGCCGCCGCGGGCCTGGTCCAGCAGCTGTTCGAAGCGCACGGCGTCGACGGCGCGGGGCGGCGCCGCGAGCCGGTATCCCCCCGCCTGCCCGTCGAGCGATCCGTCCGGCAGCACCCGCCGCAGCCGGGAGACCAACGCCTGCAAGGCATTCGCCGCATCGGCGGGCGGCTGCTCACCCCAGATCCAGTCGACCAGCGTCGCTTTCGGGACCGCGCGATCGGGTTCGAGCGCCAGGGCGATCAGCAGCGCCCGTAACCGGACACCCGGCACCTCGATCACTCCGCCGTCGTCTGCTCGGATGTCGAGCGGTCCAAGCAACCCGATCTGCACCCGACCATTCTGCCGTGGCCCGCTCCGGGCGCCTTGCCGGGCAGGCAATTCGGGCTCCGACCAGGAAGAACACCGCGTCAGGGCACGTATCAGACCGGTATCAGGTCGGTATCAGCCGGGCTGGCGACAGTATCCCGTGTGAACAGCGCCGCAGGGGCATTCACACCAGCCGAATCACACTGTCGAGGAGAACAAGTCATGCCCACGTTCCAGACTCCGGAGCCGATCGCCATTACCGTTGATGTGCTCTCCGGCGAGGTCACGGTGATCGCCTCCGATCGCACCGACACCGTCGTCGCGGTCCGGCCCGCCGACGCGTCCAAGAAGGCGGATGTGCGTGCCGCCGAGCAGACCCGGGTCGATTTCGCCGCCGGCGCCCTGACCGTGCGGACGCCGAAGGACTGGCGCACCTACAGCCCGTTCGGCGGCAATCCGTCGATCGAGGTGACCATCGAGGTGCCCACCGGCTCCCGGCTGGCGGCCTGCGCCGGGGTGGGCCGCGTGGTGGGTCTCGGCGAACTCGACCAGTGCGAGCTGGAGGTCGCCGCCGGGGACATCGATATCGAGCGCACCAGCGGTTCGGTGACCGCGAAGGTCGCCAAGGGCGATATCCGCATCGGCGAGGCGGCGCGCGGGGTGCTCCGCCTGGAGACCTCCACGGGCGAACTGGAGGTGGGTATTCGCCCGGGCAGCGCGGCACGACTGGAAACCACCACCCAGCACGGCGCCGTGCAGAACCGGATGGAGCCGGTCGGCGCGGCGGGCGATGGCGACGTCGTGCAGGTGTATGCGCGTAATGCGTACGGCAACATCATTATTCGGCACGCCACCGCCGCCTGATTCTCCGGTATTTCCACCGATCGACTCTGCCCGAGGACATTCGATGAGTGACACTGTTCCTGTCCCGCACGGCCTTCCGATGGAGCGCAACGCGGGTCCGTTCAATCCGCCGCGCGAGATCACGCGATTGCGTGCGGTGCGCCCGGTCAGTCCGATGATCTTTCCCGACGGCCACGAGGGCTGGCTGGTCACCGGTTACGAGGCGGTCCGCGGGCTGCTGGCCGATACCCGGTTCAGCTCCCGGCAGGACCTGGGCATTATCCACGTCCCCTACGAGACTCCCGGCATGCCCGCGGCGACCGAGCCGTCGCCGCAGGTGCCGGGCCTGTTCATCGCCATGGACCCGCCGGACCATACGCGGTTGCGGCGTAAGCTGACCGGCGCCTTCACCGTCAAACGCATGAGGCAGCTCGAGGACCACATTATCGAGATCGCCGAGCGGCAACTCGATCACCTGGCGCGGCTGACCCCGCCGGTCGACCTGGTCCGGGAGTTCGCGCTGCCGGTGCCGTCGCTGGTGATCTGCGAACTGCTCGGCGTGCCCTACCAGGATCGGGAGACCTTCCAGGCCAACTCGGCCCAGTTCCTGGTCAAGGACCAGACGCTCGAGCAGAAGATGGCCGCCTACGGTGCGCTGACCACCTTCCTCGCCGAACTGGTCGCCAGTAAACGCGCCGCACCCGGTGAGGACATCCTGTCCGATCTGGCACGCCACGACGACCTCACTCTCGAGGAACTGACCAGCATGGCGTTCCTGCTGCTGCTCGCCGGTCACGAGACCACCGCGAACATGCTGGCGCTGGGCACCTTCGCGCTGCTGGAGCATCCCGATCAGGCGGCCGCGCTGCGTGCCGACCCGGACCTGATGCCCGACGCCGTCGAAGAGCTCCTGCGCTATCTGTCCATCGCGGATATCTTCTACCGCTACGCCACCGACGACATCGAACTCGGCGGCGAGACAATAGGAAAGGGATCGACCGTCGTGGTCTCGCTGCTGGCCGCCAACCACGACCCCTACCGCTTCGACAACCCCGACACCCTCGACATCTTTCGCAAGGCCCGCGGTCACGTGTCCTTCGGTCACGGCGTCCACCAGTGCCTGGGTCAGCAATTGGCCCGGATCGAGATGCGCGCCGGGTTCACCGGACTGCTGCGCCGCTTCCCGACCCTCGCGCTTGCCATCCCGGCCGAGGAGGTGAGACTGCGGACCGATATGAATATCTATGGGGTCCATGAGCTTCCGGTTACGTGGACGGAGGCGGTTTCGTAGCGGTGGCGTGGTCCCGGCCAAAAGCACGCCGGGACCGCAGGGGGAGACGCACCGGGACCACAGGGGGAGACGCGCCGGGACCACAGGGGGGCGCGCCGGGACCACAAGGGGAGACGCGCCAGGACCACAAGGGGAGACGCGCCAGGACCACAAGGGGAGACGCGCCAGGACCACAAGGAGAGACGCGCCAGGACCACAGGGGCGATCGGGCGCGCAAGCGAGGCGCAAGGGGTGCGCAAGAATCCGGCGGCAGGGTGCGTTCATGAGTGACTATGTGACCGCGGGCGGTGTCCGCACCTATTACGAGGTGTATGGCGAGGGGGAGCCGCTTATCCTGCTGCACGGCGGCGGTAACGGCGCGGAGAGCTGGCTCGGGCAGATTCCCGAGTTGTCGCAACACTTTCGGGTCTATGTGCCCGAAAGGCGCGGGCACGGGCATACCGCCGATGTCGACGGGCCGATCGGCTATCGGATCATGGCCGAGGACACGGCGGCATTCCTGGACACCCTCGGGATCGGGGCCGCGCATCTGGTCGGCTGGAGCGACGGCGGGATCGTCGGGCTGCTGGTCGCCCTGGACCGGCCCGACCTGGTCCGCAAGCTCGTCGCCATCGGCGCCTACGCCAATCGCGACGGCGCAACGGTTTTCACCCGTGAGCTTTTCGAGGAACCGGTGTCCGCGCGCATGGCCGAGATCCTGCGCGACAGCTACACGACATCGCCGGACGGCCCGGACCATTTCCCGATCGTCTACGACAAGCTGGTGCGCATGTGGCGGGAAGAGCCGAATATCGCCGTCTGCGACCTCGCCCGGATCCAGGCGCCCACCCTGCTCATGCAGGGTGACGAGGACGGGGTGACCGTCGAGCACAGCGCGGCGATGAGCAGGGCCATCCCCGACGCGCAACTCGCCGTCATTCCCGGCTCCTCGCACGTCGTACCCCTCGAGAAGCCCGGACTCGTCAACCGGATGATCCTGGATTTTCTCGCCGACGAGCAGCCGACGAAGCTGTTCGCCCTGCGCGATTCCCTACCGGAGTATCTGCGCGAGGGCGGTGCCCCACACTTCGGCTCCGGTTGAGACTTTGCGTCATTGGCGACAGGTGAACATCGCGGAAGTTTTACTCGATTCTTCAACGATATCGTCGAAGTCGGTTCTTCCGGAAAGGGAAATGTTCATGTCCACTGTCGCAGCACTGCGTGGAATCGGCCGACAACTCGACGACCCGGCCAGTCTGGCCCGTGCGCTCGATGACCTGCTCGCCGCGCGGACCGAGCCGCCGGTCCTGCTGGCCCTCGGCGAGCCGACCCACGGGATCGCGGCATTTCCGTTGCTGCGCAACGACATTCTCGGTCACCTGGTCGACCGGGGCTACCGGTCGATCGCGCTGGAGACCGATGCCCTGGCCGCGTCCGTGGTCGACGACTACGTGGCCGGGGCGGCGGCGGAGATCGAGACGGTGCTCGCGACCGGGTTCAGCCACGGGTTCGGCGCGGTGCCGGGCAATCGCGAACTCGTGGAATGGCTTCGCGCGTACAACGCCGATCGCGCACCGTCGGAACGAATTCGCTGCCATGGCTTCGATGCGCCGACCGAAATCTATAGTGCGCCGAGCCCGCGACGGGCGCTGTCCCGGGTCGAGAACTATCTGCCGAATGCGCTGCGGCCCGAGTCGGTCCGCGATCTCGACACACTGCTGGGCGAGGACGCGGACTGGGCGAACGAGGCGGCCGCCCGCGACCCGGCGGCCTCCCTCGGCGACTCCGACCGCGCCCGCGCCCTGCGCCTCATCGCCGACGACCTCGCCAGCGCCCTGCGCCGCGCCGCGCCCGACCTGCGCGCCGCCGACCCGACCGGCTACGACCACGCCGCCGCGCACGCCCGCACCGCCCAGGGCCTGCTGCGCTATCACGCGGCCATGGCCAGCTCCGCACCCGACCGCATCGCGACCCTGGGCAGTCTGCGCGCGGAGATGATGGCCGAGAACCTGCTCGCAATCATTGCCCGGGAGCAACACCGCGGCCCCACCCTGGTATTCGCGCACAACGAGCATCTTCAACGCGCGCAGCCGGTTGGCAGCCAAGCGAATTGGGCGAACGCGGGCGCGCTCGTCGAACTCACCCTCGGTGACCGCTACCTATTCCTGGCAACCGACGCCAGCCCCGACAGCAACCCGGGCACCCTCCAACACCTGCTGTCCGAAGCGACCACCCGCCGCACCCTGTTCCCGGCCCCGGCCCTACGCGCCACCCTCCCCCCATCCCTCGGCACAGGCAAACCGATTGTGCCCGGCCACATTCCACTCGCCCCGGCAGCCGTGGACCGCACCGACGGCGTCATCTTCATCACCGACACCGACGGTAAACAACATCGGTATTGGTAGTGCCGTATAGGAATTCCCTATAGCGCCTACTGTTATTCGGTCTTTGCCTCTCGCTCTTTTTCGGACGTACCGTCTTTTTGTCGAACAGACGAATACGAAAGGACCGGTGGCATGGCCACGATCGGAAATAAGGCCGGGGAACTCGCGGGAAAGCGGGCATTGGTCACGGGGGGTTCGCGCGGAATCGGGGCGGCCATTGTGCGGGAATTCCTGGATGCGGGTGCCGAGGTGATCACGACCGCCAGGGCCCGGACGACGGCGGTGCCGGAGGGTGTCGTCTTCGTGGCGGCCGATGCGCGGACGCGGGACGGGGCGGCGGCGGTTGCCGCGGCGGTCGAGGAGGCGTTCGGCGGGGTGGACATCGTGGTTCACAATGCGGGTGGGGCGCGGCCGTTCTCGGGGTCCTCGGCGATTCCCGATGCGGAGTGGCAGGAGGCGCTGGATCTGAATTTTCTGGCGTCGGTGCGGCTGGACTCGCTGCTGACACCGGGGATGCGGGAGCGGCGTTCGGGAACGGTCGTGCACGTGTCCTCGGCCGCGGTGCCCGTCCCGGTCGCGCCGTTTCTGCACTACACGGCCGCGAAGGCGGCGCTGGAGAACTACAGCCGGGGACTGGCATCGGAGTTGGCCCCGTTCGGAATTCGGGTCAATACCGTGACTCCCGGCAGGACCGCCACCCCCGGCAGCGAGGCGGCGCGCGAGGAGTGGGCGCGCCTGGACGCGACGCCGGGCCGGATCGCCGCCACCGTGCCGCCGCTGGGGCGCGATGGTCGGCCCGAGGACATCGCCCACGCGGTGCTGTTCCTCGTGTCCGAGCGGGCGGGCTGGATGTCCGGGAGCAATCTCGTCGTGGACGGCGGCGAATTCCCCAGGGGGTGACGGTCATCTGTGCCAGGTCTGTTGGCGCAGGAGTTCGAGCAGGGCCGTCTCCGCCGGGCCCGGGTCGCGGCGGACCGCGGCGACGACGGGCTGGGACACGACCGGGAACACCGGGCGCGCCAGGTGCTCGTATCCGTGGGGCACCGCGGAGGCCGGGACCAGCGTCACCCCCAGCCCGTGGGAGGCCCAGCGCACGGCCGTCGCCGCCTGGGACACGCGGGCGGCCGTGGTCGGGGTCAAGGCATTGTCCCGCAGCACGTCTCGCAGCACGCCGTCGAGCGCGCTGTCGCGGTCGAACCGCACCCACGGCTCCCCCGCCAGCTCGCCCAGCTCGACCCGATCCGCGGCGAGCAGCCGGTGCCCGGCGCCCAGCACCACGACGAACTCCTCGTCGCCGAGGTGATGGGCCTCGGCCGCGCCCTCCTCGCACGGGGTCGCCACCAGGACGAGGTCCAGCACGCCCCGGCGCCCCAGCCGCTCCAGCTCGGCCGGGTTCGGCTCCTCGAAGACGGTGACCTCCAGCCGCGGGAAGCGGCGGCGCAGCGCGGCCAGCGCACACGGCAATTGCCGGGTGCCCAGACCCATCTGGGCCGCGACCAGCAGCTCGCCCACCAGCTCGTCGGCGGCGGCCCGCGCGGTCGCCCGCGCCCGCCGCGACGCGCTCACCGCGACCTGCGCCTCCCGCAGGAACGCGCGCCCGACCACGGTGGGCACCAGCCCGGTCGGCGTGCGGGCGAACAGCGCCACGCCGAGTTCCCGCTCCAGGGCGCGAATCTGCTGGGACACCGAGGGTTGCGCGACGTGCAGCAGCTCCGCCGCCGCCGTCACCGAGCCCTGCTCGGCAACGGCCAGCGCGTACTCGTACTGACGAAGGCTCATCGGCTCCCGTGCCCTCCCATGAATGGAACCGTCGTAATGTGTTGTCGTGCAACGCCGGAGGTGACGCGTTTACTCCGGGTCCGACCGCAGCGCCGCGGCGAGGGCGTCGACATGGGGCGGGCGGACGATGCCGTAGTGGTCGCCGGGGAGGTCGATGATGCGGGCGTCTCCCGTGCAGCGGGCCAGCCACGCGGCGGCGGTCGCGGGGGTCGCTCCCCGGGCCGCGCGGTAGAAGCGGACGGTGCCCGCGTAGGTGGGCGCCCGGTAGGTCAGCAGCGCGCGGGTGTTGCGGGAGAAGCGGGTGACTATGGCGGACAGGGTGTCCGCGTCCACGTCGGGGGGCAGGACGCCCGCGGCGCGCGCCCGGTCGTACAGGTCGGCCAGGGAGCGCAGCTCCGCGGGGGCCGGGCTCCACTCGATCCCGGCGAGACCCGCCAGGTCCCGGGCGAACCAGGACAGCAGGGTGGCATCCTCGGGGACGGCCGCGTGCCGGGGAGTCGGCGGTTCCAGCACGTCGATCAGGGCGACGGACTCGATCTCGGTGCCCCGCAGGGACATTCGCGCCGCCATCTCCAGCGCGATCATGCCGCCCATGGACCAGCCGCCGAGCCGGTACCGGCCGCGTGGGAGCGCGGTGTCGAGCGCGTCGATGTAGTGCGCGGCCAGTTCCGCGATGGTGGTCAGGGGCTCGTCGGTGTCGGGCGTCTGGAGCGCGTACACCGGCCGGCCGGGGCCCAGCAGCGCGGCCAGGCCGGAGTAGCAGAGCACGTCCCCGCCGACCGGATGCGCCAGCACCCACGGTGTGGCCGAACCGGTTTCGCTGATCGGCACCAGCGCGGCACGCCGCGCCCGCCCCTCCCGCACGACGTCGGCCAGACTGGCGATGGTGGGGTGCCCGAACAGGACCGACAGCGGCAGCGACGGGCCCAGCTGCGCGGCGATGCGGGCCATCAGGCGCACCGCGAGCAGCGAATTTCCGCCCAGGGCGAAGAAGGTGGTGTCCATGCCGAAGTCCCGGCCGGGGAAGAACTCGGTCCAGATGTCGGCCAGGGTGCGTTCGATCTCGTCGCGCGGCGCCACCGGCACGGCCGGGGCGGGCGGAGTGAATTCGGCCCGGGGCAGTGCGGCGCGATCCAGTTTTCCATTGCGGCCCAACGGAAGTGCGTCGAGCAGGACGATGTGCCGGGGCACCAGGTAGTCGGGCAGCCGCGCCCGCAGCGCCGCGGTCAGCTCGTCGGGCGTCACCGCGGCGGCGGGCACGGCATAGGCGGCCAATCGCCGGTCCTGCCCGTCGCCGACGACGGCGGCCGCCGCGGCGCGGACCCGGGGGTCGCGCAGCAGCGCGGCCTCGACCTCACCGAGCTCCACCCGATACCCGTTGATCTTGACCTGGGTGTCGCGCCGCCCGAGGAATTCGATGGCGCCGTCGGGCAGATAGCGCCCGAGATCCCCGGTGCGGTACAGCCTTTCGTCGGTGGTCGGGTGCCGGACGAAGCCGGCCTTGGTCTTGGCCTCGTCGCCGAGATAGCCGCGGGCGAGCCCGGCGCCCGCGATGTAGAGCTCGCCGGGAACCCAGGTCGGGCACGGGCGCCACGCCTCGTCGAGCACGTGGAATCGCTGGTTGCGCAACGGTTTTCCGTAGGGGATCGATGTCCGGGCCGGGTCGACGCCGTCGATGCGGTGGTGGATCGACCAGATCGCGGCCTCCGTCGCGCCGCCGAGACCGCAGATCACGATGTCGGGGGCCAGCTTTCGGATGCGTGTCGGCAGGGTCACCGGGATCCAGTCGCCGCTGAGCAGCACCACGCGCAACGGCATCGGCGGATGTTCCCGCGCCGCCAGGTGGTCGACGAACATCTCCATCAGCGCGGGCACGCTGTTCCACACCGTGATCGCGTGCGCGGCGACGAGATCGGCCCAGCGGGCCGGTTCCCGGTGCGCGGCCGGTTCGGGCAGCACCAGTGTCGCGCCCGCCGCCAGCGTGCCGAAGATGTCGTAGACGGACAGGTCGAAGTTCAACGCGGACAGTCCGAGTACCCGGTCCGCCGGGCCGATGCCGAACCGCTCGTTGATGTCGAGCACGGTATTGCGGGCCGCGCGGTGTTCGATCATCACGCCCTTGGGTGTTCCGGTGGAACCGGAGGTGAAGATCACGTACGCGAGGTCGTCCGGCTCGGCGTCGCACTCCGGCGGGGGCTCGTGATCCGTTCCGTCCGAGTCGATTTCGTCGATACAGAGCCGGTCCCAGCCGACCGGCCACCGGGTGCGCCGTTCGACCTCCCGCTGGGTCACGATCGCGGCGACGCCCGATTCGGCCAGCAGCACCCGCAATCGCTCGGCCGGTACGTCGGGGTCGACCGGCACGTAACCCGCACCCGCCCTGAGTATTCCGAGCACGGCGACCACCTGCCGCGCGCCCTTGTCGAGCACCACGGCCACGAGCGCTCCCCTGCCGACGCCCCGATCCCACAGCCGCCGCGCGAGTGTCGCCGATCGCCGGTCGAGCTCGCCGTAGCTGAGGGTCTGCTCCGCCGAAACCACGGCGGGGGCGTGCGGATTCTCCCCGGCCCGTTCGAGGAACGGCCCGTGCAGCAGGCCGGGACCCACGGGTTCCCCGGTGGCATTGGCCGATCGGCGGGCCTCGAGGTCGGCCTCGGGCACCAGGATCGGCGCGGGCCGCTGCCAGGCGGATTCGTCGGCGGCGAGGGCGCGCAGCAGTCCCACGTAGGCGCCGAACATGATCTCGATCATGCCGTCCGGGAACAGGCCGGTGACCACGTCCCAGTTGACGACCAGGGCACCGGCCTCCTCGATGACCTGGTGGTCCAGCCACACCTGGGGTGTGCGGACGCAGCTGTACGCCTCGGTGGCGCTCTCGCCGAGCCCGAGCAGGTGGTGCACCATGCCGGTCATGCCGCCCGCGGCATCCCGGCTCGCGAAGTTGACCATGCTGGCGAACACCACCGGCATGCTGGCGCCGACAATATTTCCGCGCGCTCGGTTGATCTCGCGCAGCACCTCGACGCCGGACATATCGCCGTGCTCCAGGTCCGCCCACAGTCGGCCCTGGATCCGTTCGGCGAGGCGGGCGAAGGTCTCGTCGGCCAGGCCGACCGCGAGCAGGGTTGTGGTGCTGAAGTTTCCGACGACGGCATCCACCTGCTCGTGCAGCATCACCCGGTTGGAGAACATCACATTGAGGGTGAAGGCGCTCGTGCCGCTCCACGCGGAGAGGATCCAGGAGTACGCCGCGCACAGCGCCGCGGACGGGGTGACGCCGTGCGCACCGGCGAGTCGACGGAGCTCGGACCACTCGGTGGTGGACAGTGTCGTGGTGTGGTGGGTGAACTCGGGAACGCCCAGATCGGCCGGGTTGGTGGCGAGCGGAAGCCGTGGCGCCTCGGGCAATTCGGCAATGCGCTCGCGCCAGTACCGCTCGGCCTCGGCGCGCCGCTGTTCGCTGCGCCGCTCCCCCAGCGCGGTGAGATAGTCGCGGAAGGTCAGCGACAGCTCCGGCAGCGCCCGCGCACCCTCCCGATAGACCGTCGCCCATTCCCGGAACAGCAGCGCCGCGCTCCACCCGTCCACGACCAGCGCATCGAGACCGATGTGCAGCCGGGTGGTGCGCGCATCGAGGCGGGTGGCCCGGACATCGAACAGCGGCCAGGTGGCCGCGTCGAGGACCTGATTCTTCAGCTCGCCCCGGATCCGATCGAGCGCACCGGCCCGATCCGATGCCGACAGCTCGGCGAGATCGACTGTGCGCACGATGAATTCGGGCACCGCGGCCAGCACCCGCTGGGTACCGTCCGCCCCCACGACCGCGCGCAGCATATCGTGGCGCCGCACCAGCACCCCCAGCGCCGAGGCCAGCCGATCCAGATCGAGCCCGACGATATCGACCTCGACATAGGAGTAGGTCGACACCCCGCCGAGCTCGAACGCCGTCGACCGCCCCACCAGGTACGCGTGCTGAAGGTCGGTGAGCGGAAACGGATCGTAACGAGCGTTTTCATCCGGAGTAGACGACACGGCAATACGCTGCTCCGCCGCGGGTGCCCCGATCAGATCGGCAATGAACCCGGTAATACTGGACGCATTGAGAAACGCATCCAACGGCGGCCCCACCCCCAACTCATCCCGCAACGCATCCTGCGCCTCCAACGCCATCCACGAATCCAACCCAAGATCGGTCAACGCCACCCCCGCATCAAGCTCCCCCTCCCGCACCCCCAACACCCGAGCCAAGGTCGAAAACACCACCCGCCGAACCAAATCGACATCGCTGCACGACACCGCAGTCTCCGGCGTATCGACCACCGCCCCGGTGCCCGCCACATGAGTGTCCGCACCATCGGGCACCACCGTGGTCGCCGCGTCGGGCACCACCGGGTTGTCCGGCTCGACGGGCACCACCCCGGCGGTCACCGCATCAGGCACCACCCGGATGTCCGCCGCGACAGGCACCACCCCGGCATCCGCCACAACAGGCACCGCCCGGTTGTCTGCGGCATCAAGCATCGGCTCAGCGACCGTGGCATCAGACACCGCCCCGGCGGACATCGGCTCGGCGACAATCTCATTCCGGGTGCGAGCCGCGTGATCGTGAACGACGGGGCTATTACGTGGCCCCACACGGGATTCCACAGCATCGGGCATCGCCCCGGTGTTCGCCACGTCGGGCACCACCCCAGCAGGCACCGCCCGGATGTCTGCGGTATCAGGTGGCAGCTCGGCGGCGAGCGTGTTCCGGGCGTGAGGCGCGTGGTTGTGGACGACTACGGGGCTGTTGCGTGATAGCGGGCGGAATTCCACTCGGTGGGCCTCGGCGATGATGCGGCCGGTGGCGTCCGTGAGGGTGAATGTTGCTGGGGGATATGGTGGTTCGGCGTATGGGTCGACTCGGCAGTGGCAGTACAGGGGCTGGGTGGTGGTGGGGCCGTGCCAGGTGAAGCGGTCTATTCGGGTGACCATGGGTGGGTGGTCGGGGAGGCAGCCGAGGATGGTGTGGAACATTGCTTCCGTCAGGCCGGGGTGCGGTGTGGTCCCGTCCCATACCGTGGATTCGGGGGGTCGGAGGCGGGCCATTGCCTCGCCGTCGGCGTAGCGGATGTCGTCGGCCCAGCGGGCCGCCGGGCCGAGGTATATCGCGCGTCGCCACAGTCGCCGGTACAGGTCGTCGGCGGTGAGCTCGCCGGTCAGTCGGCCTCGGATTGCCGCGATATCCACGGTGGACGGGTCGGCTCCGGAAGCGATGTGCCCCAGGCAGAGTCGGTCCCAGGCCGCGGGGTCGGCCGCGGCATACAGCTGGAACGATCCGTCCGGCTCGAGCACGAACTGGACGCGCCTGCGGTCGTCCGGTTCCAGCCACAGCGCCCGGGTCAGCTCGTAGTCCCGGATGGTCACCGCCGTGGTCCCGGTCGACTCCCGCGCCGCGGCCACCGCCATGGCCAGGTGGACACCGACCCCGGCCAGCGGCCTGCCGTCCACCACCTGTTCGTCGATCACCCGGTGCGCGGCCGGTGCCAGCGTCGACTCGAATTGCGCGGTGGGTAACGGGGATTGCAGCCGTCGGCCCAGTAGCGGGACCGACTCCTCGGGCCGCGCCTCGCCGTGGCGGTCGCGCCGGAACGGATAGGTCGGCGCGGTCACCAGACGCCGCCCCCGGCCCTCGTCGAAGCGGCGCCAGTCGATCGCGGCGCCCGCGGTGTGCAGGGCGGCGACGCTCTCGCCCAGCACCTGCCAGTCGTCGGATCCCCGCCGCAGCGACGGCAACAGCAGCGCGTCCGGCGCCGCCTCACCGACCGGGCCGAGCAGGGTGGGGCTCGGCCCCAACTCCAGGAAGACACCGGCCCCCTGCGATGACGCCGCGCGCACCGACTCCGCGAATCCGCCTGGCACGCCGTTGTTTCCGGCACCCGGCCCACCCTCGACGGCCAGCCGTAAGCCGGTCGGAAAATCCAGCACCCCCCGGACGCAGGCGGCCACCCGCTCACCGATGCCGCGACCGAGCAGCACATCCGGTTCCACGCCCCACTGCCGCCACAGCCGGGCGAGCGCGTACTCCACGGCGAACAGGGCGGGCCGGGCGTACCGGGGCCGGGCCAGCAGGTCGTCCCGATTCAGCACCTCCGGCAGCGGGCAGCTCAGCAGGGGCCGCAGCACCTCGTCGGCCTCGTCCAGGGTTTCCCGGTAGTGCGGCGCGGTGTCGAACAGCTGGCGGCCCATGCCCGGATAGGCCGCATCCCGGTCGGGGAACAGGAACACGATGCGCCCCGCGGTGGGGTTGCCGGGAAAAGGGCGGTCGCCCAGGCGATTCGGGGAATCCAGCCGAGCCAGGCGTTCCCGCATGCCCCGGACGGTGCTCGCGGCGAACGCCGCCCGGTGCGCGAACGCCGCCCGGCCGGTATTCGCGGTGAAACACAGGTCCGCGAGCCGATTCTCGTCCAGCGCCGACAACCGCGCCGAGTACCTGTCGGCCAGCTTCGCCAGGGCGGCAGCCGATTTCGCCGACAGGGCGAGCACATGCGCGGTACGGTCCGGCCCTGTCGGCGCGTATTCGGCTGTGCCACCGGCGCTTTCGAGGATCACATGCGCATTGGTGCCGCTGGCGCCGAACGAGCTCACGCCGACGACCGAGGGCCGCTCCCCCTGCGGGAGCGCGGTCGGCTCGGTGGGAACCGTAATGCCCGTCCCGGCCGCGGAATGGAGGGTGTCCAGGTGCAGGTGCGGCGGGATCTCCCCGTGCGCGACGCACAGCACGGCCTTGATCAGGCCCGCGATCCCGGCCGCCGGTTCCAGGTGGCCGATATTGGTCTTCACCGACCCGACCGGCAGCGGCCGACCCTCCCGGCCCGCGCCGAGCGCGGCGCGCAACGCGCGCAACTCCACCGGATCGCCGGTGGGCGTGCCGGTGCCGTGCGCCTCCACGTAGTCGATCCGTTCCGGCGGCAGGTCCGCGGCGCGCAATGCCGCGCGAATCAGGTCGGCCTGCGCGTCCGGGTCGGGTGCGGTGATGCCGCGGCTGCGCCCGTCGGAGTTGACCGCCGAACCCCGGATCACCGCCCAGATCCGATGGCCGTTCGCCCTCGCGTCGGACAGCCGCTCGAGCACGACGACGCCGCACCCCTCGCCGCGCACATACCCGTCGGCGGCCGCGTCGAACGCCCGGCAGCATCCGGTCGGCGACAGCATGCGCGCCCGCGACAGCACCCGGAACCAGGACGGGGACAACAGGACATGGGCCCCGCCCGCCAGCGCGAGATCCGTTTCCCCGCAGCGCAGGCTCTGACCGGCCAGATGCACGGCGACCAGCGAGGAGGAGGTCGCGGTGTCGACCGCGAGCGACGGCCCGCGCAGCCCGAGATGATAGGAGAGCCGACCGGCCGCGAACGACGCCGCGCCGCCGGTGAGCGCGTGCGCGGACACCCGATCCGTTGCCCCGGACGGGATTCGGACGCCCTCGTCGTGGGAGACGCCGACGAATACGCCGACCGGACGACCCGGCAATCGGTCGGCGCGACATCCCGCGTGTTCCAGCGCTTCCCACGTGACCTCCAGCAGGAGCCGGTGCCGCGGGTCGAGGCAGGCGGCCTCCCGGGGCGAGATCCCGAAGAACTCGGCATCGAATTCGTCGATGCCGGTGAGCAATCCGGCCCGGCGCGGGCCCGGAAGCTCCATCCGGGACCTCGGCACCTCGACCACGCCGTCCCCGCCCCCGCGCAGGAATTGCCAGAACGATTCGGGGGTCGAGGCCCCGCCCGGCATCCGACACGCCATGCCCACCACGGCGATCGGCTCCGCCGCACCCGGACCTGTGCCGTGCGCGGCCGAATACGACTGTGCTGCACCGTGATCGACCACCGAACGCCCCATCATCAGCGTCGTGAACCTCGAGAGTGTGCAGTGTATCGGGGTATCGGGTCCGGCGGTATGTTCGTGCTCCCCAGCTGAACACGCCGGGTGCACCGCTACCCCCCGGCACGACGGCGCACGACCGCCAGCGGCACCACCCCGGCGATCGCCGCGCCGACCACCGCCACCAACCGGAATCCGCCCGCGGCGAACAACTGTCCGGCCACCAGGCTGGCCAGCGCGGAACTCGCCCACACCACGGCGTCGACACCGCCCTGCAACCGAGCGCGTTCACCCGGCGGCAGGTCGCGGCTGAGTGTGCCGCTGCCGCCGACGAATACCAGGTTCCAGCCGTACCCCACCAGAAACAGCCCGATGGGCATCCAGAGCCGGTACGAGCTCGGCGCCGCCACGACGGTGACCGCCGCGACCAGCTGCACGGCGAGCCCGGCCGTCATGGCGACCCGGCCGCCCCACCGGTCGGCGATCCGGCCGGACACCGGTGCGAGCGCGTACATTCCGGCCATGTGCGCGCTGATCACCCAGCCCACCACGTCCAGCCCGCTGCCGAGATGACGCATCTGCACCGGCGTCATCGTCATCACCGACACCATCACCGCCTGCGCGGCGACCATGGCGACCAGCGGCACCAGCACCACCCGGCCGCGCAGCGCCGACCACAGCGACGACCGCTCCGGCCGCTCCCCCTCGATCCGGCCCACCGCGCGCGGCAACGCCGCGGTCACCGCCACGGTCGCGACGGCGAGCAGCGCCGACACCGCGACCGGCCCGGACAGGCCGGGCAACCGCACGCCCGTGGCGACCGCGGAGGCCGGGGCGATGAGGGCGGGCCCGGCCACCGCCCCCACCGTCCCCGCCCACACGATCAGCGACACCCCGAACCCGCGCCGATGCTCGGGCAGCACCGCCGCCGCGACATACCGGGACAATTGCGTCGCCCCGTATCCCCCACCGAACACCAGCACCCCGATCAGCAGCACCGGCAGCGACGACCGCAGCACACCGGCGACCGCGACCACCCCACCCACGCCCGCAACGCAATACACGACCAGCAGCCCGACCCGGCGACCGTACCCGGCCATCAGCGCAGACGTCGCGAGCGCCCCCGCCGCCGTCCCCGACACCAGCGCCGCATTCGACAGCCCACTCGCCCCCGCCCCCGCCTGCTCCGCCACGAACACCGTTGCCACCGTGGACAACCCCACCGCCCCGGTATTCATCAACACCGCCCCGACGAACAACGTCACCAACGACCGCCGCCGAGCCGGAACGGCCACCACATCCCGCTCCACCGACCCGGGATCCGGCAGCCTGCCACTCACAACATCGAGGATATGGGAACGGCGTTGCCGCAGAAGGGCGGAACGGTGCAACCCCTACCCGAACCCCGCATAGCTCCGGCCGCGTAACGGTTGGTTTCGGCCGTACCGGACGGGGTAGCCGCCGTGATCGACAAACCGAACAAGCGCTACGGAAAGGGCAGTGCGACCATGCGATACGACGTGATCATCGTTGGCGCAGGCTCGGCGGGCGGGGTGCTGGCCGATCGTCTCTCCGTCAATCCCGACCGCTCGGTGCTGCTGCTGGAGGCGGGCCCGGACTTCGGCTCAGCATCCGGTCGGCACCTGCCGGATGGGACCCGACGACGACCCGGCCGCCGTGACCGACGGCCGGGGCGCCGTGCGCGGGATCGACGGACTCCATGTCGTGGACGCCTCGACCATGCCGACCATTCCACGGGCCAATACCAACCTGTCGACACTCATGCTCGCCGAAAGGTTCGCTGCCGCACTGACATAGGCCACGCCGTCTCCGAATTACCAGCGGTACCAGCGTCCCCGGCCGCCGTCGGCACCGGCAGCGCGGAAAACGAACCCCAGCAGCCAGACCACGAAGACGGCGATTGCTATCCACCACAGCAGCTTCACCGCGAATCCCGCGCCGAGCAACACCAGGGCGAGCAGCAGAACGAGTAACAGGGGAATCATATTTCCTACCTCCTGAGCCGCGGATACCCGGCGAGGGCGCATCTACTCCGCAGTGGCGCGGGTCACAGACACCGCCGGAATTCCTCGCCGATTCGCGGGTAAGCCGAAGATGTCCGCAGTATCCGATTGGTTCGGAGGTTGTTGTGTCCCAACACGAAAGCGGTCCCCGCGAGGCAGTAGAGGGCATCGTCGAGGACGTGAAGGGTAAGGCCAAGGAGGCCGCCGGCATCATCACCGGCGACGAGAACCTCAAAGACGAGGGACGCGCACAGCAGGACAAGGCAGCAGATCAGCGAAAGGCCGCCCAAAAGGAGGCCGAGGCGGAGAAGGCCCGCGCCGAGGCCGAGGTGAACAAGGCGCGGCAGTCCGGCCACGAGCACAACCAATAGCCGACACCCCGGCACGATCGCCGCGTGGGGCCGCCGAGCGAATCTCGCTCGGCGGCCCTGCTGCGCCCGGAGCAAACCACCGGTTTTCTTCGTGATTCGGGGGCGGTCGAACGGGTAGCCCGACACTGTCCGGTACAACCCGCTATTCGGGAGGTGTGAAATGCCCAGGGAGGAATGGACCCAGAAGCAGGAACGCCAGTACGAGCACATCAAGGATTCGGCGAAGGGGCACGGCGAAAGCACCCGCCGCGCGAAGGAGATCGCCGCCCGCACGGTGAACAAGAACCGCGCCCGCGCCGGGCAGACCCGGACCGCGAGCCGCACATCGGTACGGGATATGTCTCCCCAACGCCGCGGCGGCCTGCGATCGCACAGCGGCCGACACGGCCCCACCCGCGACCAGCTCTACAACGAGGCCCGCCAGCGCAATATCAGGGGTCGGTCGTCGATGACCAAGGCCGAACTCGCTCGCGCTCTCGGCAAATAATCACCGACTAGTCCTCGGAGACCGCCTCGACGACGCGGCCGGAGCTGTCGTGCCCGAGTGCGCGCGCGACATCGGCCTGCGCGATGATGCCCACCAGCTTCTTGTCCTCGAGCACCGGGATGCGGCGCACCCGGTGCTCGGCCATGGCCGTGAGCACCTCGGTGACATCGTCGCCGGCCTGGACCACGAACGGCACGCCCTCGGCCAGTTCGCCCGCCATCACACCGATCGGATCATTGCGCTGCGCAACAACTTTCACGACGATGTCGCGGTCGGTCAGCATGCCCTTCAGCTTGCCGTCCTCACCGCAGATCGGCAGGGCGCCGACCCCGGTCTCGGCCATCGTGCGGGCAGCCTGCAAGACGGTGTCGCTGGAGCGGGCGCACACCACATCGGCCGACATGAGCTCTCGTGCGGTGGTCATCGGATAACCCTCCTGTAGTTCGTGCGGTACCGATACCCCCGGCCGGGGCATCCGTGCTGCGGCTACCCGAGCCCGCTCCGACTATGCGCGGGGTCGCTGACCTCGGCCTTCTCCGCGCATGCCGGCACTGTCGATTAAGACGAACACGATCGGGTACCCGATTTGTATCCGGCCGATCACGTAGGCAGCCGCCAGGGGCGGTAGTGGCGTCCGTGGCCGGAGGACAGCACCGCTGCACGGTGCCGTCGAAGACGAGCCACCGAGTGCCCCGACAACGCCGTTGAGCCATTGACACTCCGAGAGCCGCGAGCGACTGCGGCATCACGCTCCACCCTCGGATCAAGGAGTTGACAATCATGGCGCCTCTCGCCGACACACCGTCGCAGACAACCCTTGCGGGTTCGGTCACGAGCCCAGCAATGCGCGCCCGCCGCGGGAACGACTCCTACGACGATCTGGAGCCGTGGTTCGAGAAGCTGGACAGCCTCGAACCGACCGATCCGGAACGAAACAGGCTGCGCGAATACATTATTCACCGCTGCCTGCCGCTGGCCGAACACGTCGCCCGCCGCTACTGCGGCCGCGGCGAGAGTTTCGACGACCTCGAACAGGTCGCCCGCATCGGCGTCGTGTACGCGGTCGACCGATTCGAGGTCAGCCGCGGGCACACCTTCATCTCCTTCGCCGTACCCACCGTCCTCGGCGAGGTCCGCAGGCACTTCCGCGATCGCGGCTGGGCGCTGCGCGTACCCCGGCGGCTCAAGGAGCTCCAACAGCAGATCGCCGCCACCACACCCCTGCTCATCCAACGACTCGGCCGCGCGCCTACCGGCCGCGATCTGGCCGCCGAACTCGGCGTCGCGCTCGAAGACATCAATCAGGCACTGATCGCCGCCAACGGCTACCGTACCGAAACCTTCGACACGCCAATCGATCACGACGACGACGGCCCGAAGGGCGCGGCATCCCGGGCGGGCGCACTCGCCACCGAGGAGCCCTGCTACGAGCTCCTCGAAAACGCCATGGCCGTCCGCCCCCTCATCGAGGCGCTGCCCGATCGCGAACGCACCATACTGCACCTGCGATTCTTCGAATCCAAGACGCAGACGCAGATCGGCCGTCAGCTCGGCATCTCCCAGATGCACGTCTCCCGCATCCTGTCCCACACCTTGCGATCCCTCCGCGAGCAGGCCCTCGAGCTGGCCTGAGCTTCGACCCATGGGCTGGCCCGGCGTTCTATCGCCGGGCCAGTCCAGTATTCGTCTCAGTTGTCGTGGTGGGGGATGAATTCTTGTGCTTTGGTTTTGGTGCCTTGGGTGATCAGGTGCCAGGCGTTGGGGTCGCCGCGCAGGACTGCTTCGGCGGTGGATTTCATTTGTTCCCAACTGGCGTGGGGCGGGATGGGCGGCACCTCCGGGTCACATCGCACATCCAGCACGGTCGGCCGGTCCGCCGACAACGCCTGCCGCCACGCCCCCGCCAGGTCGTCGGGGTCGTCGACCGCGACCGCGCCCAACCCGAACACGCGGGCGACGTCGGCGTAGGACAGGTCCGGGAGGGATTGGGACTGTTCGAATTTCGGGGCCCCGCCCATCGACCGCAACTCCCAGGTCACCTGATTGAGATCATTATTGTGGAACACACACACCACCAGCCGCGGATCGGCCCACCGGTCCCGATACCGGGAGATGGTGAGCAGTTCGGCCAAACCGTTCATCTGCATGGCCCCGTCCCCGACCAGGGCGATGACCGGGCGGTCGGGGTGGGCGAACTTCGCGCCGATCGCGTAGGGCACCCCCGGCCCCATCGTCGCCAACGTCCCCGACAACGACCCCCGCATCCGGCCCCGCACCCGCCAGCAGCGCGCGTACCAGTTCGCCGCCGACCCCGAATCCGCGGTCACGATCGCATCCTCCGGAATCCGCCGCGACAACTCCCACACCACCCGCATCGGATTCACCGGCCGCGCACCCAGCATCGCCTGCCGCTCCACCGTCTCCCACCACCGCCCCACATTCGCCACGACCGTGTCCCGCCACGTCGTATCCGATTTGCGTTCCAGCAACGGAATCAACTCCGCCAGGGTGGTTTTCGCATCACCGACCAGGCACACCTCGACCGGGTACCGCATCCCGATCATGGTCGCGTCGATATCGATCTGCACCGCCCGCGCCTGCCCGAACTCCGGAAGAAACTGCGAATACGGGAAATTCGAACCCACGATCAACAACGTGTCGCAATCACGCATCAACTCATAACTCGGCCGCGTCCCCAACAACCCCACCGCCCCCGTCACGAACGGCAGATCATCCGGCAACACATCCTTACCCAGCAGCGCCTTGGCCACCCCCGCCCCGACCCGCTCGGCCACCTCCACCACCTCCCCCGCCGCACCCCGCGCGCCCTGACCGACCAGGATCGCCACCCGGCGGCCCGCGTTCACGATCGCGGCGGCCTCCTCCACGTCGGCGCGGGGGGCGACGATCCCGGCCCCCAACACCGCGGGCGGGCTGGAGGGGACCTGCTTGAACTCGTGCGTCGGCGGCTCATAGGGCTCTTCTTGCAGGTCGGCGGGAATGATCACCGCCGTCGGAGCGGACCGGGCACGCGCCACCCGGAACGCCCGATCCAAGGCATTCGGCAACTGGGCAGCCACGTTCACCTCGACCAGGTAGTCGCTGGCCACATCCTTGTACAACGACTGCAAATCCACCTCCTGCTGATAACTACCCCCCATCGCCGACCGCGCGACCTGCCCGATGATCGCCACCACCGGCACATGATCGAGTTTCGCGTCGTACAGGCCGTTCAACAGGTGAATCGCCCCCGGCCCCGACGTGGCGGTGCACACGCCGACCTCACCACTGAACTTGGCGTACCCGACCGCCTCGAACGCCGCCATCTCCTCATGCCGCGCCTGCACAAACACCGGATCATCCCCAGCCCGCCCGAACGCGGCGACCAAACCATTGATCCCATCACCCGGATACCCGAACACCCGGGCCACACCCCACTCCCGAAGCCGCTGTAAGACGTAATCACCAACCTGCTGCGTCATCCCCTTCTCCTATCCACATCGAGTCCTCTTTGCCCGCCGCTTACCCGACCCACACCGACCGAACCACGGGTGTGCCCGCCCACCGACCGGGTAGTCGCCCACCAACCACCCGCCCGGCCGCGATCGATCCTCGACAGAAGGGCCACCGATGACTCTCGACCACAAGTCCCCTCGCACCTCGTTTCCCCTCGAGGCACTGCGCACCCAACTGACCGAACAGGTCGACGGCGAGGTTCGCTTCGATTCCGGCAGCCGCGCAACCTATTCCACCGATGCCTCGAACTATCGGGCGGTGCCGCTGGGGGTCGTGATACCCCGCACTCCGGAGGATGCGGCCACCGCCGTCGCGGTGTGCCGCGCCCACGACGTGCCGGTACTGTCGCGCGGGGGCGGCACCAGCCTGGCCGGGCAGTGCTGCAATGCGGGCGTCGTGATCGACTGGAGCAAATACTGCACGCGGGTGGTCTCGGTGGATCGGGCCGCCGCCACCGTGGTGGTCGAGCCGGGAATCGCCCTCGACCGGCTCAACGACGAGCTGTCCCCGACCGGGCTGCTGGTCGGCCCGAAACCGTCCACCCATGTCAGCTGCACCATCGGCGGCATGATCGGCAACAACTCCTGCGGGTCCACCGCGCAGGCATACGGCAAGACCGTCGACGCGGTGCGACGGCTGGAGATCGTGACCCACGACGGCTTGCGCGCCTGGGTCGGCCCCGGCGACACCATCGACACCGACGACGAGCGCGGGCCCGAACTCGTTGCCCGGCTCCGGACGATCCGAGACCGCTACGCCGAGGACATCCGCAAGACCTACCCGGCTATCCCGCGCCGGGTTTCCGGCTACAACCTCGATTCGCTGTTGCCGGAGAACGGATTCGACCTCGCCAAATTCCTGGTCGGCAGCGAGAGCACCCTGGTGACCGTGCTGCGCGCGGAGCTCGAGCTGGTACGGCGGCCCGGGGCGAAGGCGATGGCGGTCCTCGGTTTCGACGACATCTACACCGCCGCCGACGCGGTCCCACAGGTCCTGCGACACACCCCCGCGGCACTGGAGGGCCTCGATCACCGATTGGTCGCGCTGGAACACAGCCTGCACCTGGCCGAGGGCGCGATCCGGCAGCTACCCGCCGGAAACGCCTGGCTCATGACGCAATTCGACGCCGACACCCGCGAGGACGCCGACCGCAAGGCGCAGGCCATGATCGAGGAGGTCTGCCCGCGCACCGGAGCGAGCGCGACCGTGCTCGACGATCCGGAGCGGGAGGCCGAGATCTGGGCCGCCCGCGAGGCCGGGCTCGGCGCCACCGCCTATCCGCCCGACGGACCCGAAACCCACGAGGGCTGGGAGGATGCCGCCGTCCCGCCCGATCGGCTGGGCGACTATCTGCGCGACTTCGAGCGGCTGTTACAGCGCTTCGACTACGAATCCAGTTCGCTCTACGGCCATTTCGGCCACGGCTGCGTGCACACCCGCATCCCGTTCGACCTGCGCACCGCGACCGGCATCGCGAACTACCGGGCATTCGTGCAGGAGAGCGCGCGGCTGGTGGTGAGCTACGGCGGATCGCTGTCCGGCGAGCACGGGGACGGGCAGTCCCGCGGCGAACTGCTGCCGATCATGTTCGGCGACCGGGTGATCGAGGCGTTCGGTGCGGTGAAGCGACTGTTCGATCCGCGCAATCGCATGAACCCGGGCAAGGTGATCGACCCGCATCCGCTCGACCACGACCTGCGCCAGGGAGTCGACTACCGGCCGTGGGAACCGGTGACGCACTTCGCCTTTCCCGAGGATTCACACCGGTTCAGCACCGCCGCCGCCCGCTGCGTCGGAGTCGGCAAGTGCCGCGGCGACAGCGGCGGGGTGATGTGCCCGAGCTACCGGGCCACCCGCGAGGAGGAACACTCCACCCGCGGCCGCGCCCGGATACTGTTCGAGATGCTGAACGGCGAGGTGATCACCGACGGCTGGCGCTCCGACGAGGTGCGCGATGCGCTGGATCTGTGCCTGGCCTGCAAGGGATGTCGCAGCGACTGCCCGGTCGACGTCGACATGGCCACCTACAAGGCCGAGTTCCTGTCCCACCACTATCGGCACCGGATGCGCCCGCTGGCGCACTATTCGATGGGCTGGATTCCGCTGTGGGCGCGACTGGGCACATCGGTCGCGGCATTGGCGAACGCGGTGACGCACGCGCCGGGCCTGCGGCACCTGATCGCCCGCGCGGGCGGCATCGACCCGCGCCGGGGAAATGCCCCGGTTCGCTTCCGCCCGCTTCACCGAAACCTTCCGTCCCGCAACAGGTTCCGGCACCGGATCGCGGGGGCCCGTGCTGCTGTGGCCGGACACCTTCACCAACAATTTCGAGCCCGGCATCGCGCGGGCGGCGGTCACGGTGCTGGAGGCGGCCGGGTTCACGGTGGAGCTGCCCGGGCGGGCCGTGTGCTGCGGGCTCACCTGGATCTCGACGGGCCAGCTCCCCACCGCGAAGCGGGTGCTGCGCCGCACGCTGCGGACGCTGGAACCGCAGCTGCGCGCCGGGACGCCCGTCGTCGTCCTGGAACCCAGCTGCGCCGCGGTATTCCGCTCCGACCTGCCCGAACTCCTGCACGGCGACGAGGACGCGCACCGGCTGGCCGGGCAGACCCGCACCCTGGCCGAACTGCTCGCCGACCGCGCACCCGACTGGACGCCACCCCCCATCGAGGGCGCGGCACTGGTACAGCCGCACTGCCACCACCACGCCATCCTGCGCTACGACCGCGATCGGGACCTGCTGTCGGCCACCGGAGCCGACATCGACGTGCTCGACGCCGGATGTTGCGGCCTGGCAGGCAATTTCGGATTCGAGCAGGGCCACTACGAGGTGTCGATCGCCTGCGCCGAGGACCAGCTCATGCCCGCCGTGCGCGGCCTCGCGCCGGGCACCCGCGTCCTCGCCGACGGCTTCAGCTGCCGCACCCAGATCCGCCACCTCGACCCCGCCGCCGATCCCCGGCACGCGGTCGAACTGCTCGCCGAGGCGATCACCCGGGGATCCGCCTGACAAGATCCGCGCATACCGCGCGGCACCCCGGGTAAGCGCCCGATATGGCCAGCATCGGATACTTCCTCGCAAGCGAACAGTTCGATCCGAAGCAGCTCGTCGACCAGGCCCGGCGCGCGGAACAGGCCGGGTTCGAGCGGCTGTGGATCTCCGACCACTTCCACCCGTGGCACGACGCGCAGGGGCACAGTCCCTTCGTGTGGGGCACCATCGGCGCGCTGTCGGAAGCCACCGACCTGCCGGTGACGACGGCGGTCACCTGCCCGACCGTGCGCATCCATCCGGCGATCATCGCCCAGGCCGCCGCCACCGCCGCCGTGCAACTGGACGGCAGGTTCGTGCTCGGTGTCGGCAGCGGCGAGGCACTCAACGAGCACGTCCTCGGCGATCCGTGGCCCGAGCCCGCCGTGCGGCTCGACATGCTCGAGGAGGCCGTGCACCTCATCCGGCGACTGCACCGCGGCGGCACGATCAGCCACCGCGGCAAGCACTTCCGGGTGCAGGAGGCTCGAATCTACACGCTGCCGCAGCGGCCCGTGCCCATCTACGTCTCCGGATTCGGCCCGCAGGCAACGGAATTGGCCGCACGCATCGGCGACGGCTACTGCACCGTCGCGCCCGACCGCCAGCTGGTGGACACCTTCCGCGGCGCGGGCGGCGGCACCAAACCCGTGCAGGCGGGCACCAAGGTCAGCTGGGACCGCGACGCGGAAGCCGGGCTCGAGATCGCCCACCGCCTGTGGGCCAACGAACTGCTCCCGGGTCAGCTGAACCAAACCCTGCCCCGCCCAGCCGATTTCGAGGCCGCGTCGAGCCTGATCGACAAGGAGTCCGCCCGCGACCACTTCGCCTGCGGACCCGACCCCGAGCGCCACATCGCCCACCTGCGCGGCTATCTCGACGCCGGCGTGGACGAGGTCTACGTCCAGCAGATCGGGCCCGATCTCGACGGCTTCTTCGCCGCCTACGAGAAGGACATCCTCCCGGCCCTGGCCTGATTCGCCGACACCACTCCCCAGGAGCCGCAATGACTTCCACGGACCTCTCGATCGCCGACCCGATCGCGGTGAGCGTCTATCGTTTTCCCACACCGGGTCCCGAAGCGGACGGCACCTTGCTCTGGGACGCCACGACGGCGGTGGTCGTCGAGCTGACCGCCGGTAATGAACGCGGGCTGGGGTGGACCTACAGCAGTCCCGCGACGGCCGAGGTCATCGGTCACGACCTCGCACCCATCCTGCGTGGGCGCTCGCCGTTCGACATTCCCGGCTGCCGCACGGCACTGCAACGCGCGTGCCGCAATATCGGCACCACCGCGGTGGTCGCGCACGCGCTGAGCGCGGTCGATATCGCCCTGTGGGACCTGAAGGCCCGGCTGCTGCGCGTGCCGCTGCCGGTCCTGCTCGGCGCCGCGCGGGCCGCCACCCCGGTGTACGGCTCGGGTGGTTTCACCAATCTCGCCGATGACGAACTCGCGGAACAGATTTCGCAGTGGCGCGGCGCGGGGTGCGAGGCGGTGAAAATCAAGATCGGGCAGGATCGCGGCGGCGCGATCGACCGCGACCTCGAACGCGTCGCCCTGGCCATCGAATTGATCGGCGACCGCGGCCGTTTGATGGTCGACGCGAACGGCGCCTACACGGTCGGCCGGGCGCGCCGGGTCGGCGCCGAGCTCGATCGCCGCGGCGTGGTCTGGTTCGAGGAACCGGTCACCAGCGACGACCCGCACGGCCTGGACCGGGTCCGCGCGGCGCTGCGGTGCGACGTCACCGCCGGTGAATACATCTGCGGCCGTTACGATGCCGCCGCGCTGATCGACGTGGTCGACTGCCTGCAACTGGATGTGACCCGCTGCGGCGGCTACAGCGGATTCCTTGAGTGCGCCGCCCTGGCGGCCGCCCACGGCCGCGACGTGTCCGCGCACTGCGCACCGGCCCTGCACGCACCGATCACCGCCGCCGTGCCGAATGTCCGGCATCTGGAATGGTTCATCGACCACGCCCGGCTCGAACCGACCCTGGTGGACGGCGCGCCCCGCGTCGCCGACGGTGTGCTGCCGCCACACGGCGCGCGGTCCGACCGCGGGCACGGCATGCGGATATCGGAAAAGGCTGCGGCATATCGTGTTTCGGCATGCTCCGATGCGGTGAAATCGTAGGTCTCGGGGTTCTCAGTGCCGTCGCAGGCGAGCGGCGAGCGATTCGGCGCGTTCGGCCAGCCACATCTGCGGGCTGCGCCAGTGCGCCTGCCCGTCGAACTCACCATGCGCACCGAAATCCGGTCCCCCGGCGCGGTCCACGGGCCGCCACAAATTGTTCTCCCGGCCGACCTTCCGGGCATCGGTCTGCTGCGAGTCATACCCGGTGCGGGCGAGATACCGATCCAGCACCGCGGGCGCCAGCCGCTGCGCCAGCACCGTGCCCACCGTGCTCGCCCCCACCCAGTACTGCTTGCGCCGGGGGTGCGCCGCCGCGAATTCGATGGCGTCGGCGAGGATTTCGGGCTGGTAGATCGGCGGCACCGGCTGCGGGTGCCTCGGCAGCCGCGACAGCACCCACGAGAACTGCGGCGTGTTCACCGCGGGGGCCTGCACCACGGTGATGTGAACGTTACTGCGATCGTGCAACAACTCGACCCGCACCGCCTCCACGAACCCGTTCACCGCATGCTTGGCGCCACAGTAGGCCGACTGCAACGGAATCGCGCGCTCCCCCAATGCCGAACCCACCTGGACGATCACACCCCGATCCCGCCCGCGCATCCGCGCCAGCGCCACCATCGTGCCGTACACCGAACCCAGATAGGTCACCTCGGTAACCCGCCGGAACTCCTCCGCCGTAATCTCGGCGAACGGCGAGAACACCGACGTGAACGCCGAATTCACCCACACGTCGATCGGCCCGAGTTCGCCCTCGACCCGCTCGGCCGCCGCCTCGACGGCCTCGAAATCGGCCACATCCGTCCGCACCGCCAACGCCCGCCCCCCGGCCGCCCGAACCTCCTCGGCCGCGGCCGCCAACCCCGCCTGCCCCCGAGCCAGCAACGCCACCGAAGCCCCCTCCCGCGCAAAGCGCCGCGCCGCCGCCCGCCCGATCCCCCCACTGGCCCCGGTAATCACCACCGTGCGCGACCGCCACTCAGCCATCGATCCTCCTCCACTCGAAACCGGCGAGATGCCTACCTGCGGTGGCATAGCTGCCACACCCGCGCACTACCCCGCACCCCGCACCGGTATGCATCCGAGCCGGACCCGATCAGCCGGTCGGATCCAGCAGCGGTGGAAGGCCGTCGAAGTAGGCGAGCAGGTTCTCCGGACGGGTGGCCCGCGATTTGGCCATCAGCTCATCCAGGGTGGCCCCGGCACGGGCGAGGTGTGCCAGACCGGAGTGCCGGAAATCGCTCAGATTCCAGCCCGTCCCGGACCCGTCGGTCGCCGTGGCGATATCCAATAATGCTCAAGCTTGGTCGTAGGACAATCGAGCGAGCCCGGTGTCGGGGCACAGGTCGTCATGGCTGCGGCCTTTGCCCGGTCCGGATCTGCGATGGGTGACGAACAGCGGCCCGCGGGTGCGGTTGCGGATGAGCGGCGGCAGCAGTCGAGCGGTACCCACGTCCCAGTAGACGAATTCGGCGCCTCTGGACACGATCGGGCAGCGGCGCCCGCGCAGGTCGAGATCTTCGATATTGACCTGCAGCAATTCCTCCGTGTGAGCGCATGTCTCGTACAGCATCCGCCACAGCGTCTTCTCCCGCAGGTGAACGTTGCGGTCGGCAATGAGCCGGTCGATCGCTCTGCGGGACCGGACCCGCTTCCGGCAATCCGACAGGGCGGGACGCCTGGGAACCGCCGGGACGGCCGGAGCGTCCCAACCGCGCTCCCGGCACCAGCTCAGCCACGTGTGTACGGCCGCGAGGCGCGCATTCCAGGTACTCGACGCGGCCTGCCCCCACAGACTCTCCAGTGCGGCACCGACTTCGGCGTCGGAGACCGTGGACAGCAGGCGACCCGGACCGATCCGATCGACCGCGCCGCGACCATCGATCTGCTCGGCCACCTTCATAACCGTAATTCCATAGGCCCGGCGCGTGTTGGGTGCGCTGATCGAATCCCGAAACGCCTCGGCGGCCGTACGAACTGTTCGAGGCACCGATCCCTCGCCCCGAATGATGATTGATGCCATGTCCTCACCTCTCTCGGCATCGCGAACGCAGTCGAGATCGGGTCACCACGATTACGGGGTCGAGTTCGACGTCGTCAGGTCCTCGAGATATCCGTTCTCGGTGGCCGGTACAACCGTGTTGGCGTTGGCGAATCGCAGCGACTCGATTTCCCACCGATGGTGGCCGCACACCGTGGTGAACAATGCCTTGTAATAGCGCACCGCGTTGTCGAAGTCGGCGCTCGGGAGCCACCTCAGCGAGTCGTACATGTCCGCCCCCGCCTCGTCGAACTCCTTCATGTTTTCATCGAATATGGCGCTCACGTGGCGGAAGGCTTCCAGCCTGGTGCATCTCTTTTCTTTCTGGACGACGAGCACCAGATTGTCGACGTCGCCCCGCGGTTCTTCTTTGTCGACCGAGTGGACGTCGTTGCAGAAGCATTGCAGATCGGCGATTATCCGGCGCTGCGTGCCCAATTCGGGAGAATGGAAAGCAACGGGGTTCACCTCGAAGTCTCCCGCTACCTCGCAAAAGTCCAGAACGGTCCGGGTGCCGCCCATGCCACGCCGGACATGCAAGAAGCGATCCATCGACGGGATCGATCCCCGGATTCTGTCCGTGGCCTCGTGCGGGTAGGAGGAAAAATAGTACTCCCAATTGTGGGCGGCCCGCGCGCGCCAAGCCGGTGACATGAGATCGATCGTTCTGTTCCAGACATCGGTGAAGGCGGTGATTATCGGCGGTGGGCCCGAGCGGGTGCGGGCCGGATCGTGAACGATGCGGATGAGATCTTCGCAGATCGCCGCCGCCCGTCCGGGGTCTCTTCCCATGGCGCCGTCGAATTGGTCGTCGAAGAGGAAGAAGAATGCCATGGCGTCGGTGCAGAGGTCGAGGCGCTCACCGCGCGCGTAGGGATACAGATAGCCTGTCATTTTCGCCATGTCCCAGGACGCGTACCACTGTTTTGCGCTGTCACTGTGTACCATTCCGGTGCGATACGCCCACTCCATATTCGCGCGCCGGGCGCGGTCTGTATCGGGGCTGAGCGGGGTCCACCGGGGGTACTCCCATTCGATATAGGTTCGACCGGAGGGAGCCGAATCCCTTTCCGTCGGACCGTCGGAGGATCGACGGTCGGCGCGGTCGAGCAACACCGGTCCCGGCGCGGGGATATCGAGCAGCCGCCGGAACGGCCGAGCGAACTCGGTGGGAATCGGATTCGCTTCGCCGGGTGCGGTGTCTACCCCGTTGGCCAGCGCGGCGACGCCGGACGCCGGGTTGTCGTAGGCGGTGGGCGGCACGGCGTTGACACCGAGCAGCCGCGCCACATCGGCGGCGGTGGTGCCGATTCCGGTGGGTCGGTAGGCGACGGGGAACGACGATGACATGAGATCTCCTAGACGAGTGCTACATCGACGTGTTCGAGCAGTGCGACGGCGTCGGGTACCAATACCGCGGCCGAGTAATAACCTGTCACCAGGTAGCTGGAAATGGCGTGCTCGTCGACACCCAGGAACCGTACGGTGATCCCGGCGTCGTATTCGTCGGGTAATCCGGTTCGATGCAGGCCGACGACACCCTGATTCTCGACACCGGTGCGCAGGGCGATGATCGATGAACTCTGAGTATCGGTGATCGGAATGTGCGGGCACGGGAAGAGCGGGACCCCGTTCCATGCCGTCACCGGTATGCCGCGAACACGAACCGTGTGCGGCCTGAGCCCTCGTCGGTTGCATTCGCGATGCAAGGCCGCGATGGCGCGGGGATGGCCGAGCACGAGATCGGTGTTCCGGCACAGGGACAGCAGCGTATCGATGTCGTCCGGGGCCGGTGGGCCGAAACGCGTGGACACGCGCTGGCCCTGGTCGACGTTGTGCAACAGCCCGAAATCGTGGTTGTTGATCAGCTCCCACTCGCCGCGTTCACGTATTTCCTCGACGGTCAGCCGCAACTGCTCGTCGAACTGGTCCATCGGATCGTTGTACAGATCTTGCACGCGGGTGTGGATACGCAGAATCGATTGCGTCAGCGATATCTCGTATTCGCGCGAGCCGATGTCGTAATCGACGAAGGTCCCCGGTACCACGGCCTCGCCACGATGGCCGGAAGAGATATCGATAATGGCCTCACCTTTGTCGTTGACCCGCAGCGCGGCATTGGTCATGAAGGCGGTGATGTGCTCACGCAGATCGGCATTGGCGTCGAAGATATCGAGAAATCCGTCCCAGGGTATGGTGACGACGGTGCCGGCGGTACGCGCGTATACCGTCGCCGACCAGGTCGGTTCCGATTGCAGGAGCGCCTCGTCGCCCAGGTGATCACCGTCGGTGAGAATACCGAGCACATGAGAACCCCCGTACGAGTCGGTCGCCACCCGTTCGAGACGTCCGTGAACGACGGCCAGCGCACACTGGACGGGCTGCCCCTCCCGGACGAGTACCTCACCCGCAACCACGGCACGCGGACGGCACCGTTCGGCGAGCTGCTTCAGCACATCCGTATTCCGGTAGCCGCGCAACACCGGTATTTCGGTGAGGGACTCGGGAACGACTCGGATATCGTCGGCGCCGAACCGCACGAAGGCGACGCGCCCACCGCTGTGACGTATGGTCCGGCGGCGGTTGACGCGGTAGGTACCGCCGGGGACTTCGACCCACGGTAACCGGTCGAGTAGCCAGCGCTCGGTAATGGCCGCCGTCTGCGGTGGCGTCTTGGTCGTGGTGGCCAGATTGCGGGCCGCCGCCGTGCCCAGCGAACGGGTGACGATATCTGCGAGGGTCATGGCTGCCTCACTGTCTCGGATGCGCGCGGACGGCTCGGATCGAGCCCGATTGTTTCGGTCCTGCGCCGCAGCCCGTTCCAGCCGAACCCGGATCCGTGGTATCGGGTTGTCTCCAACGACCAGCGCAGGTTGCCCGCGCACAACGAATTCAAGGTCCGCACATACAGGTGCAGGTCGGGTAGCAGCGGGTAGCGATGCAGCAGCGTGGCGCAGGCACCCGCCAGCTCCGCATCGGCGGCTCGGATGAGCTCGCCGGTAATGTCGACGGCCGCCTGCAATCGCTGGTTGTGGGTGTGGACCAGAACGGCCACGACATTGAAGAGATCCCCGTGGGTGTACTCCTTGCGGAAGGAGATCAGATCGTTGACCAGAAGAAGGTGCATTCCCGCCGCGCGCTGCGCGTGCTCCAGGTCGGGGTCGGCGACCATCGCCGGTGACAGTTCGATCCCATGGACGTATTCACCGCATGCCAGCAGCGGCCGGAATCCGAAACTGAGTTGCCGGATCTCGAGGTAGGTGTCGAAGTCGGGCAGCACGCCCCGGTCGATGTAGTCGCGCTCGGCGAGCATGCCGCGGAAGCAATCCCGCCACCCCTGTCGATAGCGGCGAAAGACTCCTGCGGGCATATTGTCTTCGAGCGTGGACCAGATGTCGGCGAACGCCGGTCCGTAGGGATGGCCGGTGGTCCATTCGTCGGCGATCTCGCCGAAGGCCGCGTGCTGTCGTAGCGCGAGGTCGTCCACTTCGAACATCAGGGACGTCATGCACGAGGAATGCACGAGACGGCTGGGCAGGCCGGTCGGATAGATCATCGAATCGAACAGTGCGTAGCGCCGCTCGAAGAACCGCGACATGGCCTCCGCCCCATCGAAGGGGACGAACCGACGGACCCAGGCCGCGTTGTCCTCGTAGATCATGGGGTATTCGGGGTTCACACGGGCGGGGGTCCGGCACACCGGGGCGGGAACGACATAGGCACACTCGGGCCGGGTCGGCACAGCGGTGGCGGTCATAGCCGACCCGATCGTCATGGCCTGTCCCCACATTCATCGACAAGCGGCGTAGCCCGGTGATCGAGGCGCCGTCGATGTTCGATCATCATGTGCCCCTGCTGGATTCGATCGCTATCGGCGTGGGGCGGCGACATTGACGTGCTCCATGATCCCGATCGCGTCGGGGACCAGGATCGCTGCCGAGAAGTACGCGGTGACCAGGTACGACATGATCGCGCGCTCGTCGACGCCCATGAACCGGACATTCAGGCCCGGCTCGACCTGGTCGGGAATGAGGGCGGGCCGCAAACCGATCACGCCCTGGTTGTCCTCGCCCGTGCGCATGGCGATGATCGACGAGGTCTGGGTGTCGCTGACCGGGATCTTGGGCAGCGGGAACAACGGCACTCCACGCCAGCACACCATGCGGCGCCCGCCCATGTCGGCCGTTTCCGGCACGAGCCCACGGTGGTTGCATTCACGGGCGAACGCCGCAATCGCTTTCGGATGCGCGAACAGCAGATTGGTGCCGCGCCGCATGGCCAGCAACTCGTCCATGTCGTCGGGTGTGGGTGGCCCGGAGTGGGTGGCGATGCGCTGGTCGTAGTCGGCATTGTGCAGCAATCCGAATTCGCGGTTGTTGACCAACTCCCATTCCTGCTTCTCGCGAATCTCCTCGATCGTCAGCCGCAACTGTTGTTCGACCTGGTTCATCGGGTCGTTGAACAGGTCGGCCACGCGCGTGTGCACACGAAGCACCGTCTGCGCCAACGACAATTCGTATTCGCGCGGCGTCAGCTCGTAGTCGACGAATGTGCTCGGGATCCGAGGCTCACCCCGGTGCCCCGAAGCGAGTTCGATGACGGCCTCCCCCTTGGAGTTGACGCGGCGGTTCGCGTCCGACATGAATGCGGTGAGGTGATCGCGAAGACTGGCCGACTGTGCCACGAGCTGGGTGTACTCCCGCCAGGGCAGAACGAGCAGTGTTCCCGAGGTGACGGCGCGGACGCTGGCCGTCCACAGCGGATCGGTCTGCATGAGGGCCTCGTCACCGAGATGGTCACCGTCGGTCAAGACTCCGAGCAACTCGGCGTCGCCGAAGCTACCCGTCGTGATCCGTTCCAGACGACCGTGCGCGACCAGGAACAACTCCTGCACCGACTGTCCCTCTTCAACGATCAGGTCCCCGGCCGCGAACTCACGCGGTGTCAGCAACTGCGCGGCCCGATTCAACACGTCCATATCGCCGTAGCCGCGCAGAATCGGAATCTCGGTGAGCGACTCCGGGATCACCCGGATGTCATCGGCACCGGTCTGGACGAACGACACCCGGCCTCGACCACGCCGGAACGCGAGTCGGCGGTTCACCCGGTACGTGCCACTGCCCACCGAAACCCACGGCAGCTCACGCAGCAGCCACCGCGAGGTGATGCCCGCCATCTGCGGCAGGGTTTTGGCGGTAGTGGCCAGATTGCGTGCGGCACGGGTACTCAGCGACAGCTGCGGCGCCGACTCGGCGGGCAGATCGGGCTGGTCGAAGGCGGTTTCGGGCTGTGCGGTCATGGCATTGCCTCTTCTTCGGTGAATGGATTGCCGCTCCGGTCGGTGCCGAGCGAATACTTGTGGTCGAGTAGCTGTGGCGAGGGATTTACAGATCGCGGCGAGCGACCAGCCGCGCCAGCACGGCCAGGTCATCGGCCGCCGAGCCATCGGGCAGACAGCGGAGGGCGCTCTCGGTCCGGCGTTCGGCCTGCTCACGAGCCCAGCGACGGCCCCCGGCGGCGTCGATCAATTCGGCGGCTCGAGCGACCCGACCCGACGACAGCGGAGCGGGGTCGCGATAGAGGAGACCGAGTTCCGCGGCTGCCGCCGTACCCGACAGCAGCGCGGCCACCACAGGCATCGTGTACTTCCTGTGAGCGAGATCATCGGCGGGTTTTCCGCTGATAGCCGGATCTCCCCAAATACCGATGAGATCGTCGGTCAGCTGGAATGCCATTCCCAGCTCACGGCCGAATCGATCCATGGACGACACCATTTCGGCGGAAGCGCCCGCACACAATGCTCCGAGCGCGCATGCGCACCCCATCAGGGCTCCGGTCTTGCTCATCGCCGTGCGTTCGCAATCGGCGAGGCTGCGCCGACTGTCGGCGGCGAGGCAATCCTCGTGCTGTCCCCGGCAAAGCTCGATCACCGTCGATTCGAGACGGTCCAGCGCGGGCCCGACCACCGGGTCGGCAAGCCGCGCGACCAGCACCTCGGCAGCCAATGCATGCAGACCATCACCCAGCAGCACAGCGTCCGACACCCCCCACAGCGCCCACACCGTCGATCGCCCCCGACGAGTCCGGTCGCCGTCCATCACATCGTCGTGAATCAGTGTGAAATTGTGGACCAGTTCGGCGGCGACGGCCGCGGGCGCGGCCGACTCGGGCTTTCCGCCGCACGCGATACAGGCACAGATCGCCAGGGCCGGTCGAAAGAGTTTTCCCACGTTCGCGCGGACCGGTACGCCTTGTGCATCACACCATCCGAGGTGGTAGCTCGCCATACGCCGCAAGGGTTCCGGCATCGACTCGACCGCTGAACGCAGCGGGGGTTCCACAATTCGTCGGGTAAGAGCGAGAATCTCCGCCGGCCGATGCTCCGGTGACGCGGAAGCACCGGCCGCAGTGAGTGTCGTCATTTCTGTCTTCTTTTCTTTGCACGCAGAATGAAGGACATGGCGCGTTATTATCGGAGCAGCGACTCGGAACTGCACCCTCCGACGACGAATGCTTCAGAGCGATTCGAAACTATTTTTCGACAGGCACCTGTCCGGCGATCAGGAATTCCGCAACCGCTATACGAATGATAGTACTTTATCAAGCTCCGACAAAATGCTAACCTCCAGCAATCCGTGATAATGTCGACCTGTATCGACCCCCGATCCGGCCCGGTGTATGCCGAAACAGACCGCATACCCGAGAACTGTCCGCTCGGAATGCGGGCGCAACGGGCTAATTCCCTCGAGAGACTGGACGGATTGTTCGATCATGAAGCGTTCGGCTACCTACCAGCAAGGGATTGCTGAGCGGCTTCGCCGCGCAGCCGACGGCCGAGCCGCGGCGCCGGATGGACTCACATCACCCGGTTCAGGCCGTTGCGGGCTTGCAACAGCGGAATCCGGTCGGGACGAAGAGGCTGAACTCGTCGAAGATCGCCGCCTGCACCGGGTCCAGGAAGCAGTCGGTGCGATCGTCGAGCGTCAGCGATCCGCGCAGCAGCAGGTCGAAGGCGTCGGCGATGCGGGCCAGCACGTCCGGATAGGTCCGGTACCGGGCGCCGTGCGCGCACAGAATATCGTCCACCCGCGGTGCGATATCGGTCGCGAGCATGTCGGCGGTGCGCGCGTAGGTCTCGATATCCGCGGTGGCGAGGTGGGCGTACATGGATCCGGTGCCGATGGTGTCGCCGGAGAACAGCAGTCGGTTCCGCTCGTCGAGCAGGCAGATCGAATCGATCGAATGCCCCGGCGTGTGCACCACGCGCAGTGCGCGGTCGCCGAGATCTATCTCCGAACCGTCGGTCAGCAGCCGCGTCGGCTCCACGGCCCGCACCGACCATCGGCCGGGATCGAAATCGGCCGGGAACGGGCGCATCCGCATCTCGGAGGCGAGAACGTTGAACCAGGCCCGGTCGACCACCTCGAAGGCGCGGTACTGCTCCTCCATCAGCGCGGTCGCCTCGAGATACCGCGGCAACCAGTGCGACGGCGGCCCCGCGCGATGAAGCGCGATCCCGTCCGGATGGAATGCCACCTCATCGAATTCGGCGTTACCACCGACGTGATCGAAATGATGATGACTGTTGACCACCGACACCGGCCGCCCGGTGACAGCCTCGACACATCGCCGAATGCTGGCCACCCCCAACCCGGTATCGAACAGAACGGCCCGCCGCGAGCCAACGATCAGGTAACTGTTGACATGCATCGGCTCAGCAATCAGATAAACCCCATCCCGCAGCCGCCGAACGGCAAACCAATCCTCGGTCACCACGCCTAGCCCTTCATCGCCGAAGCCGATTCGCGGCGAGACGCCATCGGCCGAGAAGTCGATCGTTTCCAGCTACCGCCGATCATGTAACCGGGTGCAGCTTAAGCTGCTCGAATAGCGACCGCAACCGGTGCGGAGACCCGATCAGCCATCACACAGCTACGACCCCGCGCCGACTCGGCCGACCATCCCGGTCTGCGCTCGGCAGTCGACGACCGCATCGCGTGCTTCATGGCCGAGTAGCCACGAGAATACCGTTTGTTGTCACGGACTCGCAAGCAACCAGTTCAATATCCACAAATCCAGTGTCGGTAAGCCAACTCTTGTACTCACCAGCCGAATAATTCCTGCCGCCGAGAGTTTCGACGACCATGTTCATCCCTACCAATGCAGCACGCGCGGGTCCCGTTCGGTCCTCGTCGAGCAGGTCTTCCAAAACGATAATCATGCCTCCCGATGGAAGAGCGTGAAAACACTTCCGGAGTAGCATCCGGCCGATTTCCTCGTCCCAGTCGTGCAACACTGCCGACAGACTGATGGTGTCGTATCCACTCGGAAGAGAGTTGTCTGCGAGGAAGTCTCCCGGCTCGGTCGAGACACGTTCTTCCAGTCCAGATGCAGCAATTTTCCGTTCGGCAATTTCACATACGAACGGCAGATCGAAGACCGCCGCCCGAAGATTCGGTACAGCTTTACACGCTTCGATCACCAGGGCACCTGATCCCCCACCGACATCCAGCAGAGCCTCCCGCTGCGCAAGCCCCGGCAGAGCGCGCGCCATCACGCGCCCCGTGAAGCTGGACATGGAATGCATGGCTTCCCAGAACATCGACAGCAAAAGGTCGTCATCCTGGTCGAAAACGCTGGCCTGTTCGTCCGGGTCCCACGTGGTCGGCCTATTCGTGCGCAGTGCCGTCGGAAGGTCGTGCCAGCCGGGATACCCACGACGATCGGCGTAACGAATGAACCCGCCGAAATAGTAGGGCAGCCCCTCAACCAGAAAAGCAGCCGACAACGGAGAATTCACATAACGCTCACCCTCTTTGTTCAACAACCCGAGGGAAGCACATGCCGTCAACAGCACATCCGCAGGCCGGTCCGCGATCTTCAACTTCGTCACGGCCTGCTCACGGGTCAGCCCACCGCAACGCTCCATCGCACCGAACAGACCGAGATCCACGGCCGCTGCCAACGTCTTTGCCGCCCAACCACCTTGGACCAACTCGAACAGCGGAATAGGGGTAACGCCTTCAGGAGATCCATTGCCCGACACCGAAGATCCGATATCCATACCACTCACCCGCAGCCTCCTTCGAGTCAGGACTGACGCCCCACCGCGCCACAAACGCCGACACCAGAATCAAACCCACACGGAACGGCCCGCGCCATAAGCGGCCTCCACCCTGCCCGGCGGGCCAGCTACCAGATAAGTCCCAACGGTAACATGAAACCACTGCGCCACAACGGCTTTCGGTGAACATACATGGATCTACCGACCCGGCCCGACCACGGCGATCTTCTTGGAGCCGGTGGCCTTCGGCAGCCCTCGATCGATGAGTATCTTCAAAAAGTCCAGGGTCTCGATCTGCTGCTATTCGACCCGGCAATACGGACCCGTTGGGCATGCGAGTCAGGGGGCGTGTCACCTGAAGTCAAGCCTCGGGTTCGAACCGTCCTTCGACAGTTTCCCGGGCTCCGAGAACCCCGTCCCCGTAATCTCGGTTGTCCGATGTTCCCAACTCGGCACCCATGGATCGCTGGCTCGACACATCGGATTCACCGCTGCCGGGAGTACGCTCTGCGGCGAGTCCGTTGCCTGGGTCCGGTCGCGGTAGAGGAGATTGGTTGAACCACAAGCTTTTCCGTCTGACAGCGCCTTGCGGGCGGCTGACCGTCGCCGCCTCACCCGAAGCGGGGCATCGAAATAAGTCGACCGCGAAATCGAGCGGTATGCGGCGTTTCGTCAGGGCTTGCGGAAGACTGGTGGTATGACTCTCGATCATGGGGATCCGGGCGATGCGCCGTCGATGCCTGCGCCGACCGCGCCGATCGTCAATCCGGTTCGTCCTTCGGCGGCCGAGGAGGCCAGAACCGTTGCGGCCGCGACCAATACCGCGACGCTGGCGAGTTTGAGCGAGGACGGCGCGCCGTGGGCGTCGTTCATCACCTACGGGCTGTTGGACGGACAGCCGGTGTTGTGCGTGTCGCGGTTGGCCGAGCATGGGCGCAATCTGACCGACGATCCGCGCGCCAGCGTGGCCATCGTTGCACCGGATCTGCCCGCGGACCCGTTGGCAGGCGTCAGAATTACCCTCGCCGGTGTCGTCGAACGGCCATCCGGGCAGGAGGCAGTCGCGGCGCGGGACGCGCACCTGGCGGCGGTGCCCGCGGCCAAGTATTACATCGACTACAGCGATTTCGCCCTGTGGATATTGCGAGTGCGCCGAGTTCGGTGGGTCGGCGGATACGGCCGGATGGATTCGGCCTCAGCCGACGAATACGCGGCGGCCACGCCCGATCCCATCGTGCCGATGGCGGCGCGGGCGGTCACCCATCTCAACGACGATCACGCCGACGCACTACTGGCAATGGTCCAAGCATTCGGCGGCTACCCCGATGCCATCGAGGCGGTCTGCGAACGCGCCGACCGCTACGGCCTGGACCTACGAGTGAACTGCCCACGCGGGATAGCCCGCACCCGAGTCGGATACTCGACGCCCCTGAACTCCATCGACCAACTGCGCGCGGCAACAGTCGAATTGACCCATTCCGCACGCGCAGCACTGGCCTGAACCAACCTACCGACGCGCCGATAGCAATACGGGGTGTGGACCCACTGGCCCACAATGTTCATGGCCGGATGCCATGCCCCAACCGTCGACAGCCACTCGTCGGCATCTCTGTGCGCTACTGGTAGTCGGCCCGCAACCCAGGCGGACCTCGACGCGCTGATCTTCGGAAGCCCGCACCTTCCCGTCCGCCCAGCATGAGAAGCGGCATCTCCGGAGCGGGACCACCACGTTGCCAGTAAATGACGCGTCGGGATACGGCGTCCAGCGGTCAGTTCCGTGTGGACGCCGCACCCCGGTATGCACAAGCTCGGCGATGAGCAGATCATCGCCATCGAGGTCGGCCCCGGCGGGAGCACAAACGAGTGCATCAGGTCTTCACGATGCGGACGGGCCACGAATAGTGTTGGACCCCAAGCAATATCGAACCACATCGCTCAGCACGGCGTCACTGTCCACGATGCCCCGACCTACTCCCATCCGCGGCGCCGGACATGGCAGCGGAGATGCAGTACCGCTATGGCGCGCTGATCGGCTGCGGCCCGTGGAAGAAGCCGTCTGGGTCGTAGCGGCGTGCGATCTCGGCCAATCGATGGCGGTTTGCGCCGTAATATGCTGTGCGCCAGTCGGTCTGGGTCGGGTCCGGTAGATTCTGATACGTGTACGGCGAGGACCACCGGCGCAGCACCGGCTGGCAGGCGTCGATCCACGCGGACCCGCTCGCGCGCAGGTCGTCGGTGATCTCGTCGTGGGCCTCTACCACCAGACCGGCGTAGTACAGATGGTCGCGGTGCGCGAAAGCGGTGGCGTCCGACGGGATTCGATTGCACGCCCCGCCCATCGCACCCAAGTCGAGCGCGCGGATCTGATCCGCGGCTCGCCCGTCGGCGAACACGGCCAGGATCTGGTCGATGCCCTCGGCGGGGATGGGTTCGGCGACGAAGTGCCCGCGCTCGCGATGCCATCCATCGCGTGGCAGCCTCGCCTCGGGATTCGTGCCGACCCGATGTGACTGTGCGCGAGTGAGTTCCGCGCATCCCATCCACGTGCGCAGCGTGTCGTGGTAGGAATCGGTGTGCAGGAAATCCGCCTCCGGTTCCTGGCCGACCCGCTGTCGTAGATCGTCCAGCAGCGCCGGTAGCTCCGCCGGGTCGCCGAGCCACGCCCCCAGTACCAGCACGTGCGGCTGCTCGTCGGCTTCCGGCTGCTCCAGCGCGAAGCGCACATTCGACGCCAGGTCGTCGGGTGCCGACGGCGCCCAGTGCTGCCACGCGGCCCACACGCGCGCTGCGGCGGACCAGTCCCAGCTCAGGCTGTAGCTGGTGACCGGTGCCGCCGGAACTGCCTGCAGCACCAGTTCGGTGACGATGCCCAGATTGCCGCCGCCACACCCGCGCAGCGCCCAGAACAGGTCGGCATGCCGTTCGTCGTCGCAGGTCACCACGCTGCCGTCGGCGAGAACCACCTGTATCTCCCGCACCCGATCACACGTCAGCCCGTACTTGCGGGTCGCGATCCCGATACCCCCGCCTAGCGTGAGCCCGGCCAACCCGACGGTGGCACAGGTGCCCGCGGGAACCACCCAACCGCCCGGCGCGGTTTCGGCGAGCAGATCGATGGCCTGAATCCCCGCTCCCGCTCGGATCAGCGTCCCTTCGCACCGCACTCCGGCGATCCCACTGACATCGATAACCAGTCCCTCGGTGGTGGAGTAGCCCGCACAACTGTGCCCGCCGGACCGCGCGGCCACGGCAAGTGCGTGCGAGCGCGCGAACAGCACGGCCGCACGCACATCGTCCACCGTCAGGCAATAGGCCACCCCAGCGGGCCGGACCGCATCGAATTCCCGAATCTGCAAGGCACGCGCCTCGTCATATCCGCGATCCCCGGGACGCACCAGCCGCCCCGCGATCCGCCCCGCCAACCCCTGCCACGCCTCCTCACAAATGACCACCACACCGCTCTCCTCCCATACCACTGCAAACCGAAGGAGCATACGATCAGCAAATACAACCGGCCAGTGGTTTTCGAATCACCCGACCACACGGCAAGCCCGCCATACATTTCCAAAGCGTCACCACTCTGACCGCCACACTGCCTGCCGCGTTCACGGTGCCCCACAAAGCGTGCGTGTTCGGCCTTGACGAACCAGGCCAGGTCCGCGCGACATTCAGTTCCCCCGCTGTCGTGTCGGTCGGTGGCCGAGAGGTGGCGACGCCAATGTGCGTGCGCTGGTTCGGGTACTGCCGAACCGGCGGGCCGGAGGGATTCGGTGTAAGGGTCGGCGTAGTTGAGTCCGAGCTCGTAGAGCGGGTTACCCAGTAGCGAGTGCCTGGATCGGGGAATCCGGCGTTGATCACGTCCTGCGGCTCCAGACGCCGCAAGTTGTTGTCATGGAAGGCAATTCCGTCGTCGCTCGATAGCCGATGGGACCGGTTGGTGCCCGCATGACGGGCCCGTCGGCGAGTCGTTCACGGCCTGACCACCCCGCCGGGGATTCAGCAGATCGTCGACGCAGACATTGGGGTCTGCTGGCGCGGATTGATCACAGGTTCCTCGGCACCGTCGGCCATTTTCGTTCATGGCATGGTCACCTCGGGTGACGACTCGGTGTACGGCTTTGCCGCGCAACGTCTTCTGGCCGCTCGGCGGCGACTGGTGGTGATGGATCGCCGCGGATACGGGCGGTCGCCCGACATCGAGTGCAGCGATTACGCGAGCGATGCGAACGATCTGGTTGGGTTGCTCGCCCACCGTGCCGAGGGAGCCCACCCGCAGCGACCATACAGTTCGCGAGCGCACTCCCCTGGCATGCTGCTAATGGGCGAGAAGCTGCCCGGTATTCGGCATCGTCACCATTGCTCCGGCACCGCCCTGGCAACTGGCGGATTACTCGCGCCCGACCGTCCGGTGGCGTTTATCCATCTCCTCCTAGGGTAGGCCGGGGTTGCAATCGCATGATCGCACGCACCGTAAGACCGAAGCCTCAGCGAGACAAGGACTATCGCCCTTGAGTAAGGATGTCGAACACGGCGTGGTCACCGGAACCGAGGACAACATCGCCGATGCCGAACGCGAGGGCGACAGTGAACTCGCCGATCTCTTCCGTCGGGCGCAGGCCGAGAGCCGCACGGGGGCGAGAAAGACAAGCAGTTGCTGGCCACTCGCTCGCAAGGCTCTGACATCCCGGTGTCCCGGTGGTAGCCGACAGCCGACGGGCTTCGACATCATCGTTGGCCGACTCGACCAGTGCGGTACCGCCCGCCGACATCGAGTGGACCTAGCGCAGGCGCGATCATAGGTCAGGAAGGAGGTCAGCCGATGAACCGCAGCGGGCCGCCGACATCGGATATTCGTGAACTTCACCAACTACCTGTCGAGGAGTGCTGGCGACTGCTCGACAGCGTGCGGTTCGGCCGAATCATGTTCACACACAACGCCTTGCTGCCGGCTATCCGCCTCGTCGCGCACTCCGTGAGCGACCATGAGGTGATCGTGCATGCCGGTCTGGCCATCCCGCAGCTGCCCGACAACCCGGTGGTGCGCTATGAGGCCGATGCCATCGATCCGGTGAGTCGGCTCGGCTGGTGTGTCATCGTCACCGGGACCGGCGAAACCGTCACCGACACCGATGAATCGGCTCGTTACCTGGGGCAGTACCAACCCTGGTTCCCGGGCGCGCAGCACCGAATCATTCGAATACGGCCATCGGCGGTCACCGGAATCGAAGTCACCGACGAGCAGTAGCGGCTCCCGGCGAGGACCGCGCGGTCTCCTGGTTGACCTGGGCATAGCGGCGGCGGCAAGGGGTAGTTCCGGGCTGAAACGACCGGCTCGGTAGGGAGGCCCGTGTGAGCGAAGTCCCGCAGTTCCCGTTGTTCGTCGTCGTCACCCATGCCCTGAACATCCTATTTGTCACGTTGCTGATGCGCTCCGGCCTGGAGGTATTGTCCTCGCTGCCTAAGTTCTATTGGAGTGATGGTTGTCCACCGGGCCGGGAGTGGCTGCGCCTGTCGCGCAAGACTTTCGGCGGCGACTCCCGGCGCCCCTGGGTATCGCTGGACGAGGAGGAGTCCTGGCATCCGGTCATCGCTCTGCCGGGGCGGAAGAATCTCGGCCTGGGGCGGCATTGGCATTTTCTGACCGTGCAGTTCTGGGTCGCCACCGGGCTCGTCTACGTCATCATGGTCTTCGCCACCGGGTATTGGCAGTATCTGGTACCGCAACACTGGAGCATTATGCCCGAGGCGGTCCGCGATATCGGCACCTATCTGCATTTCGAACTGGCGCCGCAACTTCCGGGGCAGCCCTTCGACGCCGCTCAGAAAATTGCTTATTTCGCCGTCGTATTCGTGTTGTGCCCGATCCAAATCGCCTCCGGGGCCGCGATGTCACCGGCGGTACTGGCGCGGTATCCGCGCTACGGGCGACTGTTCGGCGGGAAGCAGGGCGCCCGCAGCATTCATTTCCTCGGGCTGTGCGCCCTGGCGGGGTTCGTGGTGGTGCACCTGTTCATGGTTGTCGTGCACGGCATTCCGAAGGAGTTCGCCAAGATCTTCTTCGGCTCCGAGGATGCCGACCGCACCCTCGCGACGGTGGTCGGATCGTTGACATTGCTCGCGATCATCATCATCCACATCCTCGCCACGGTGCTCAGCCGACGCCATCCCCGCGGCACCCAGCGACTGCTCGGCATCAGCGTGCACCGCCTCGAATATGCGTTGTCGGTCCTGGGCCGACCGCGTCAACGGTACCGCCGCCGCGATATCTCCGAATACCATCGCGTCAACGGCTATCCGCCGCCGGACGAGAACTATCGTCGCTTGGCGGCCGACTCGTTCCGGGGTTATCGGCTGCCCGTCGGCGGCCTGGTCGCGAACCCGACGACCCTCACCCTCGGTGAGTTGGCCCGCCTGGGTATGACCCGACAGATCACCAACCACAATTGCATTCAGGGCTGGAACAGTATCGCCGAATGGGGCGGGGTCCCCCTGTCGGCCCTCATCGAACTGGTGCGCCCGACGGACTCGGTCACGCACGTGGTCTTCTACGCCATGGACGACAAGGGTTTGACCGAGGGGCAGGGTCGATACGGATACTTCTACGAGGCCGTTCCCATCGCGATCGCCCGCGCACCACAGGCGCTGCTGGCAATGGAAATGAACGGAGCGCCACTACCGATCGAGCACGGCGCCCCACTACGGCTGCGGCTGGAAAACCAGCTCGGCTACAAGATGGTCAAATGGATCAAAGCCATCGAATTCGTCGACGACATCACCGAAATCGGTATGGGCCAAGGCGGATACCGCGAAGACCAACTGCATTACGCCAACGCCGCCGGCATCTGACCCGAACCGGAGCACCCATGACAGGACCGATAGAGCAGGCCGCCAACCCCACCCAGCACCACGTGGCCCGGGCCCGCACCACCGTACTGGGCGGCCGAGGACGCAACGCCGAGGCAGCCGAATTGGCCGCCGCCCAACACGACCGCGACCTCCTCGGCGCCCTACCCGCGCCGCTGGAACGCGAACTCGTCGCGATGGCAGCCGATCTGATCCGCCGCCAACCCCACGGCGAGACCCTCGACACGCTACGAACCGAATTCCACCGGCTCAGTACCCGCTGGTCCGGTCCGGACACGGCAGCCGCCGCTCGGCTGCACAGGACATGGACGGCCTGACCCGGATCACCTACACGCGTAAATTCCTCGCCGAGCACATCATCGGAGTCCCCGCCTGGCTTCCCAAGGCATATCAATTCATCATCTTCGCCAAACTGCTGGCCGACAAGTGGCCCGAGGTCGCCGCCCTGGTGACCGGGCAACCGGTCGGCGCACTGTGACCGACTTCGCCACCACCGGGTCAGGCCGAGTGTGAATGATTGTGGCGGCGGCTCCTTCTCGTCGCGAGGCCGGTGGTCCCGGGATGTCGAGCATCGGCCGGTGATCTCGAAGGGGATGCCGGTGACATTTCGGCCGCGGACGATGCACGCGCACGTCGGGTGATACCGACCGCGATCCTGATGAACGCCTCACGGAACGGGTGATGGGCGCCGGGCAGCCAGACAAGTTCGAGGGGGACCGGTGGGGCATCCGTCAGCACCCGGAAACGGACGTGTGGGTGTAGATGAAATGTGGTGGTAGACAACGGTGTTACCCCCACTCCCCGCCCCACAGCGATAGCTTCGAGCCATTCGTCGATATTCCGGGCCGTGGTGATCGTCCGATTGTTCGATGCATGCCCCCACAGGTCGGTCGTCGTCGTGCCTATGGCCCCGACGACGAGCGGTTCGGCGGCCAGGTCACGCAGGGAAAGACTTTCGCGGTCCGTCAACGGGTGTCCGACCGGCAATGCCGCCACCCGGGGCTCGGTAAGCAACAACACGCTGGCAACCCGTTCGTCGGACGGCTCGCTCCGTAGGAATGCGAGGTGGGTGTCGCCCTCGTCGAGGCCGGCCAGGGGCGTCATGGTGCGGACGAGTTCGACGTGCGCACCCGGGCACATCTCCTCGAACTCCCGCACGATTTCCGACGTGTACTCTCCCGCCGCGGTCCAGGTGAAGCCGACCCGGAGCACGGTCCGCCGTTCGCGGACGGCGTCCTCGGCCTCTTGAACGGTCGCCAGGACCCGGTGTGCGTACGGCAACAGCCGGGCTCCCGCCTCGGTCACGGTCACTTGAGAACCGGATCTGTCCACCAGCCGAGCGTCGACCAGTCGCTCGAGTTGTGCGACCGTCCGGCTCAATGCCGGTTGACTGACGGACAGCATGTTCGACGCGCGAGTGAAACTCCCCTGCTCCACGAGGGTGACCAGGGCACGCAGGTGCCGAACCTCAATTCTGCTCTCCGAAGATGCCATTTCCGCCCCCCTAGCACGCCAACCACCAGACTAGACGGCGAAGATCGGAAATACAGACCCGATTTCCGATGGCATATATATTCCGACCGGACGGTATCCAATCTCGCGAGCGCGGGACCATAGCCCATGTCCACAGCGAATAAGCTATGCGAATTCCGCATTTGACGCCTACCGGCACACGATCATACGCTCCTTACTCAAAGCGACGCGGCCCAGGCATTGAGAATTCGAGCCTCGTCACCTATTCGAGTAAACGGGGGGGTAGCGTGCGAGCCAATGACGAAAACGCCTTACGGACCGAGCTGGCAGATATCGGCCATGCTCTTGTCACCGAGCTCCGGGACGAAGGTGAAGCGGTCCAGCTGCTCGAGTCCCTGGGTTCGATAATTCCGCAGTACGACGGGAAAGTCCGGCACGATGTCACCTATCAGCCGGGATACGATCACCAGTCCTATTCACGCAGCACGAATACGATCCGAGCGCATACCGAGGCACCGGGCTGGGCCCCGGAACCGCCCCGCTACCTGGCCCTGTTCTGCCACCGGCAAGACCGGTTCGGCGGTGGCCACACCGATCTGCTCGACGGCGCGGTGCTGCGAGAACAGCTATCCCCGACGGAACTGAGCCTCATGGCCTCGACACCGATCGCCTTTCCCGGGCGAAACGAGTCGTCCACCGAGGCGCCGATGTTCCAGACGCAAGCAGACGGCCGGCTACTGTTGCGATTCAGTTTCAATCTGTTGACCAGTGGCAGTTACGAGGCAATATTGACCGGTCCGGCGCCCGACCACGCGAAACTCCCGATCGGTGCGCGCGGAGCCGCCCTCGCCGAACAGGTCGGCGAGTTGTTCGACAAATTCCGGACAAGGATTCTCATTCCCGAGAACGGCCTGCTGATATGGGATAACCACCGCCTGCTACACGCCCGGTCGGAATACTCCGACCGGGCACGCCACCTGACCAGATTCTGGCTTGCCACGATGTGAACGCCGCACACAGCGAACACAAATGAATTTCGCCACTGTCGCGGTTCTGCTGCCTACCGCCGCCTTCGCCGCGGGCTGGGTCGATTCCGTTGTGGGCGGCGGCGGGCTACTACAACTTCCGGCACTCATGATCGCGGTTCCCGGTGCACCGGTCGCCACTCTTCTCGGAACGAACAAACTGGCATCCGCGGCCGGCATGTCGATGGCCGCGCTGACCTACACCCGGCGCCTGGCGGCGGACCGCCGCATCGCATGCACGGCCGGCCTGCTCGGAATCGGCGCGGCGGCCGCCGGGGCGGCGTGCGCGGGCGCCATGCCCTCGGCGGTACTGCGGCCGATGGTTCTCATCGTCCTGACGGCGGTGCTGGCGATCGTCGTGCTGCGGCGTCGTTTCGGGGCGACCGAGCGGGCGGTACCGCGACACGCGCTACGCGCTGTCCTCGCGGTCACGGTCGCCGGGGTGGCCATCGGTTTCTACGACGGCATCCTCGGCCCGGGGACCGGAACCTTCCTCGTTCTGACGTTCGCGAGCATCGTCGGCACGGATTTCCTGCACAGCTCCGCCCTGGCGAAGATCGTCAATACCGGCACCAACGCCGGGGCACTCACGGTCTTCGCGCTGCAGGGCCATGTGATGTGGGGCGCCGGTCTCGCAATGGCGATCGCCAGTGCGGTCGGCGCACGGCTCGGCTCGATCACGACCCTGCGGCGGGGCGGCGCGTTCGTCCGCACCGTACTGATCTGCACGGCGATATCGCTGATCCTGAAGCTCGGCTATGACCAATTCCACTGAACCGCAACAAAACCCACGAGAGGGGGGTGACACGGTGACCGCTGCGACAACCCACCCGCCGGTCCGGAGTTTCCGGGCCTACACCACCAGGCACCTCGACGAGCTGACTTCGCGGGCCGGGCTCTCCGCGGCCGAGCGCCTCGCCGTCAGAGCCGTCGCGACCGTACTGCCGTTCCGCACCAACGGTTACGTTGTCGACGAGCTCATCGACTGGTCTGCCGCGCCCGATGATCCGATCTACCGGCTGGTCTTCCCTCAGGCGGACATGTTGCCGGCCGAGGACGTCGCCGTCATCGCGGATCTGTTGACCGCCAGAGCCCCTCGACCGGATATCGAGGCCGCCGCGCATGCCGTGCGCATGAGGCTCAACCCGCACCCGGCCGGGCAACGGCAGCTCAACGTACCCGAGCAGGACGACGAACGCCTGCCTGGAATGCAGCACAAGTACCGCGAGACGGTGCTCTTCTTCCCGGACCGAGGCCAAACGTGTCACGCCTACTGCACGTATTGCTTCCGCTGGGCGCAGTTCGTCGGCGAGCCCGACCTCAAGATCGCCGGTGGAAACATGGATCGGCTGGTCGGCTACGTGACCGCGCACCCGGAAGTCACCAGCGTCCTCATCACCGGCGGCGACGCGATGATCATGAGTGAGCCGGTACTGCGTCGTTACGTGGATCCGCTGCTGCGGCTGGAGCAGCTGGAGTCGATCAGGATCGGCACCAAATCCCTGGCCTACTGGCCACAGAAGTTCGTCACCGACCCGGACGCCGACGACATGCTTCAACTGTTCGAGCGCGTCCGCGCCGCCGGCAAGAACCTCGCCTTCATGGCTCACTTCAGCCACCCACGCGAGCTGGAGCCACCGGTGGTGGCCGAGGCCATGCGCCGGATCACCGGCACCGGCGCCACCATCCGCACCCAAGCACCGCTGATCCGGTCGATCAACGACGAACCTCGGATTTGGGAAACGATGTGGCGCAATCAGGTTCGGCTCGGTGCCGTGCCCTACTACATGTTCGTGGAACGAGACACCGGACCGCGGGACTACTTCGCCGTGCCGCTCACCCGCGCCTACGAAATCTTCCGGAACGCCTACAAGAACGTCTCCGGGCTGGCGCGGACCGTCCGCGGCCCGTCGATGTCGGCCACCCCCGGCAAAGTGTGCGTGGACGGACTGGTGGAGGTGAACGGCGACCAGGTCTTCCAGCTACATTTCATCCAGGCTCGCGATCCGGAGCTGGTCAACCGGCCGTTCTTCGCGAAATACGATCCGGCCGCGGTGTGGTTGGACCAGCTCACCCCCGCCTTCGCCGACCGATTCCCCTTTGAAACGGATTGATCCGACCCGGGCAGGAGAAAACCGTGAAGCGGATCTACAGCGTGAATGTATGGATAAGCGTCGGCTTCGTCATCATGTGGAGTTCCGGTTTCATCGGCGCCAGGCTGGGCGCTCACGAGGCCGGTACCTATCCGCTCCTCATGTGGCGCTTTGTGATAGCGGCGGCCATCTTGGTCGCCGTGCAACTGTTCCGTCGAACTCCGAGGATGTCCCCCCGTGACATTGTGGTACAGATTGCCGTCGGCATTCTCGGTGTGGGCGGCATAGCTCTCGGCACGGTCAAGGCAATAGAACTGGGGGTGGGCGCCGGGACAGTGGCCTTGATCGCGGCGCTACAACCCATCGTCTCCTCGGCCGTGGCAGGTCCGGTGCTCGGGGAACAGGTATCGCGTCGGCAGTGGGCCGGGTTGATTGTCGGCCTGGCCGGAGTCGCCCTGGTGGTCGGGGGCGATCTCGGCCGGCCGCATGATGCTCCGTGGTGGGCCTTCGGCCTCCCGTTCGCGGGCATGGCCGGTCTGGTCGCAGCCACCATGCTCGAGCGACGGGCAGGCGCGCACACGGACCTGACCGGCGGTTTGACCGTGCAATGCGTGGCCAGCGCCGTCCTTTTCACGGTGCTCAGCCTGGTCGCGGGCGAGGGAGCCCCGCCCGGTGACGGCACCTTCTGGCTCGCGGTGGGGTGGTTCGCGGTTTCCATTTTCGGTGGTTATGGCTTCTACTGGCTGGGTGTTCGACGGATGAGCATTGCCAGGATGACGAGCTTGATTTATCTGACACCGCCGACCATCGCGCTGTGGGCTCTTCTCATGTTCGGCGACAGAATCGCGCCACTGGCCATTGTCGGCATGGCCGTCTGCCTGCTCTCCGTGCTACTGGCTCTACAGCCGGAGAGCGAGCCGGAAAAGGTCCCGGAGCATGATCCCGCAAGCGAACTATTGAATATTCGGGAACAGTAGAGTAACCGATCGGAGCGAGCTCCCGACTCGCTCGAGAAAATATTATAATAATTTCTACGGCAGGAGTCTGCTATGGCCGAGCCTATGGCGATACAAGACGATTCCAGTACCAGCACGCTGTATTCTGCGGCCGCAACGCATTATCTTTCACCCGCCCGCCGCGATGCGGTGAAAAGGAATTGGGAAGAACGTTTCTCTCAGAGCATTTTCGCCAGAGCGGCGAACGAGGTCGGTGCGATGTCGCCCATCGAGCTCCGGGTGATCGATATCGGCAGCGGTACGGGTGATGCGCTGCGCTTGCTGGATGGCGCACTCGAAGTGTGTCCGATACCTCCTGTCGTCGAGTACCTCGGCCTGGATGTGGATCCGAGCATGCTCGATATCGCGCGTGCCGCCCATCGCGGCCGAGCCGGGGTCGGCTTTGTGCTGGCCGACGTGCGGGACGGGGTCCCCGCCCGGCCCGCCGAGCTGTATTTGTCCAGTGGTGTGCCGTACTCCCATCTCAGCCGGTCCGAACTCGAATCCGTCCTGGCCGACATCTTCCGCACGATCGTCAAGAACCGGACACGATCCGTGGTCGTCGTGGATGTCTTGGGCCGATATTCAATCGAATGGGCTCCGCACTGGGCATTCGATCAATGGACCTACGAGATGACGTTCTTCCACGGCGGCGATCGTCCTCCGCGGGCGGACATGAGCTTCTACTCCGGCAAGGAATTGGCCGCTGTAATAGCGGCGGCCGGGCAGCGATCCGCCGTGAAACCGTACAAGATCGAATTCTTCGACCGATCGATCAGCGTGGGCAGGCACACAGCGACAGGCACCTTCAGTTCGGAGGTGCGTCCGTATCGTTCTCTGGTCAATCGCTTGTTCCAGGGGGACACGACCTTCGATCTCGATGATCTTCTCTTTGTGGTTCCGCGTTACGACGCCCCGGCCGATGTAGGTCGATTCTTCACGAGTTTCGCATCCTCCTGGAACGCCTCCGTCCGCCGCTGTGCCGACACCGAACGAAATACCGGCAAGAGTGCAGAACTCCGTATTTGCCTCGCCGAGGATCTGCGGAGCCTGGAGTTCCGTTCCCAGCAAGGACTGGGCGTCGGGCATTCGCTGATCTGCCTGATCTCGGTGGACGGACGGGACGGATGAGACAGTCGTTCACGCTGGAGTGCTCCACGGTGCTCGTGGACCTCGACGGTGTCCTGGTGAACTCCATGCCCGCCATCCGAACCGCGCTCGCCGCATGGGCCGCTCGCCGCGGCCTCCCCGTGCACCAGGTGCTGGGCCTCGCGCACGGGCGAAGGACGGTGGACATCGTGCGCACGATGGTGCCCGAGCGCGACGAGGACACCGAAGTCGGGCTGATCACCGAGCTGGAGATCGACAGCTGCCGCCGGGTGCTGCCGGTCGCCGGCGCCGACCGCTTCGTCGATGCGCTCGCGGGACGCCCCTGGGCGATTGTCACCTCCGGATTGCGCGAAATATCGCTGCTGAAGTTGAAAGCGGCGGGACTGAGGACGCCCGATGTCATCGTGTCCGCGGAGGATGTCACCGCCAGCAAACCGGCACCCGAGTGCTATCTCCGCGCCGCGAGAACAATGAATACGCCGACCGCGGATTGCGTTGTCTTCGAAGACGCCCCGGCGGGCTTCGCGTCCGCTCGGGCCGCCGGCATTCGCTGCATAGGGGTGGGGCCGACCGCGGCCCACTATTCAGGGGAACTGTCGGCCAGGATCCACGACTTCACCGGGCTGAGAATGTCCGGAACCCAGGACGAGCGCCGACTCAGGCTGTCGGGCGGTGTATCAATCCCATCACGAAGGGGGAAGAAATGATCAAGAAAAAGGAAGCAGACGCACGTGCCCCGGAAGGTTCGGTAGGCGCTCGGCGCGTCGGATTCATTCGTCTGCGTCGTGCGCTGCGCAGGAGCGAGTGGAACAGACCGCCGCTGCCGCCCGAGGCCGAACCGCGGTGGCAGAGCAGCTTCGTCGAGACTGCGGTCGACCTCGACGTGGCACGCCTGCGATTGGAGGATTTCGGGTATGGCGAGCGTGAAATGAGCGCGCTCGGAAAATATCGAGACCGATGGGCATATTCGGCGCCGCATCGGCTGCTGACCACCGAGGGAGTCTCCGCTTTCCGCACCGTGTGCGAGGCGCTCGCCGACCGCGCACCCGATGACGATTACATCGTCAGTCGCCGCGTGCGAAATGCCACATCCATGTCTCGATTCATCAATGAGATGATGCACGACGAAGGACTCCTGTGCAGGGTATCCGCGATCGCAGGCGTCCCACTCGTCCCCCATCCGCTGGTGAACCCCGGCGTATGCATCAACTACTTCGATGACAAAAAGGTCCGAATAAACAAGGTCGAAGAATCACAGGTAGCGAAGTGGCATTACGACGGGATGACCTATGTCTTCGTCATGCAGCTCGCGCAACCCACCGAATTCACCGGTGGTGAACTACTCATCTACCAGGGCCACCGCGACAGGTTCCAAAAAGAGAAGAACGCTATCACCACGGACGCAGCGGCGCACCCTCAGGTTTTCCGTGCGCCGTTTACCGCGATGGGCGACACGGTGTATACCCGGGGAAGCGCGATCTGGCACGCCGTTACGCCCGTGACGACCGGAAGACGCATCAGCGCCGTGCTGTCGTTCTGGTGCCCGCTGCTGCCCCATGACGATACGAACGAGTTCTGGCATATTGCGGCCGAGGACGGCTTGTTGCCGTCGCTCGGCGGGTTCGTCAGGCTGCGCCGCGCTCAGCAGGACGCACTGGGATACTGCCGCCGCACGGGAGTCGACCTTGCCCCGGTCAGCGCCGCCGCGGCCATCCGGTCACAGCTGAGCTGACCGCAGACTTACCCGACGATAAGACCTGAGCGCGGTGGGCGGAGAATTCCCGTCGCGCTCAGATCCTTCGCTTCCGACGATTCGCGGTCATCGGCTGATCATGAAACATGGGTGCGGGTTCGCGGCGGTATCGACCATGAAAGGCATTGCGTGCTGACCACACGTAACGGAGTTGCGGCTCCCCCCTTTTTCGACGCGGCGGCCGTGCGGAGAGCCCTTCCCATGTGGAAGGCTATCCCGCTGATGGCCGAAGCCATGCGAAGATTCTCGGGCGGTCGAGTGGAACAGCCTCTTCGAACCATAACCCGCCCTCGTGGCCGTTCCGATCTTCTCGGCACCATGCCGTGCTATATCGCCGGAGGGGACGAGCTGTCCGGATTCGGCTTGAAGGCGACGATACTGAAGCCGGAAAACTCGAGGTCGAGCCTTCCGCTGCATATCGGCGTGATCATAGTGTTCGATGATCGTGGTTTTCCGATCGGCATCATCGACGCCGGGGCTGTCACCGCGATTCGTACCGCCGCGGTGACTGCCGTAGCGACGAGCCTGCTGAGCCGTGGGGACGCCACCAGTTTGGCGATATTGGGTAGCGGCGTCCAGGCGCGAAGTCACTTGGAGGCGCTGTCCTATGTTCGGCGTTTGAGGTCTGTGCGTGCCTGGAGTCCATCCGAATCCAACTTGCGCAACTTCATGGACTGGGCTCGTTTCGGTCTGTCGATCGACGTGATTCCCTCGGAGACCCCATCGGAGGCACTGCGGGGTGCCGAAATAATTTGCGCGGCCACGTCATCTCGTGAGCCCTTGATCGATCGAGGTGACCTCACCGACGGCGCTCATCTGAATTTGATAGGGGGCTCTCTCCCGGAGTATCGAGAGGCGACTTCGGCCGTAGTAGCCGAGTCGAGGGTCTATGTCGACTCGCTCGAATCGGTATTGGCCGAGTCCGAAGATATCCGCGTGCCGATCGACGAAGGTTTGATCGACAGCTCGTCGATCATCGGGGAGGTAGGGAACGTTCTGCTGGGCCGCATCGAAGGACGCCGGACCGCCGGGGAAGTGACAGTGTTCAAGTCCGTCGGGCTGGCGGTGGAGGATGTCATCTCGGGATTGGTTGTCGCCCGGTCGAAGGTATGAGCTCGACCGATGCCCAGCACCCGACCACCCGAGACATCAACCCGCTCACCTCTACTCGAGCCCAGGCCGTAATCGCCGCAGCGATCCTGCGCCGGCTCCACGCGGTCGTCACCACGACGTATCGGTCACAAAGTTACGGCCGGTACCGATGAATCAAGCGGCGCACACCGTGCGCCGTGGATTTTTCGAGAAAGGCCTGCTCACCGTGAAACTCGTCTCTCGTCTGGTCGTCGGCGCGGCGCTGGTCGCCGTCGCGATGCTGCCCGTGGCTCCGGCCCAGGCCGATATCGGTACGGGCTCGTCCGGCGGGACCGCGTCGCCCACCTCGCCCGCCGACGACGACTCCGGCGCAGCCACCGATACGGCGACCGGAACCTGTTCGGGCACAGTGGATCGCCGTGGGTTCTTCTACGCCCACACCTATCAGTACGCCTACACCTCGAACGGCACGGTCGAATCCGAGGACCACGACTTCAGCTTCGGCGGTTTCCTGAGCGATGAGGAGCACGCCCGGATCATCGGCGCCCGCCACACCAAGTGGGTGATCTACCGCGCCAAGGACTTCGACCTGGCCGTCCCGTACGTGTCAGGGGCCGGGCTGTACCTGCTGGACAAGCGGCACGACTCCGACGACCTGAACAACCCCAAGACCGACTTCAACTGGATCAAGCTCTGCGACTACTGATCTGATCGAGCACCGGCCGGTGACCCCAGGAAGTGGCGGCTGGCTACAACACAGACAGCCAGCGGAAACCACCTCCGGGGAGGCCACTTGACCGGCCCCGCCCCCTTACATTCCTGTAAAGGGCGGGGCCGGTCAAGCGGTCGTGTGACTATTTCCGCTGGCTGCCCGCAGTGTGTTTTGTGGTGGGGACGCGTGTAACCGCCTTCCCGGGTGGTGCAGGGAAGTTGCGAGAGGGGTCGGTGATTCGGTTTGTTGTGTCGTCGTTCTCCAGGTCGTCGATGAGTTGACGCGTCAGGCCGGGTGGTCCCGGCTGTCGTGCATTCCTTCGCCTGCGACAGGGTGGGGCGTGGAGCTCTGCGACACGCGGCATACAGGGTCAATCAGAAATTCGACCACGCCGTCACGGGGGCCGGAAGGAGGGACGACCACGTGCATGCCGCGGCCGGGATGCTCACCCCGCGTTCCTGGCCAGCGCCCGGATCTCACCGTCGCGCAGGCCGTAGTAGACGAGGATGAGCAGCTTGCGGGCCGCCGCGATCTTGGCGATGTTGCGCCCGCGCCGGTCGGCGATCCGGTCGCGGTCGGCGCGGATCTTGGTGGTGCCGCCGACCTGAATGGCTTCCACCAGCGCCCACCGCAACAACCGGGACCCCTGCTTGGTGATCTTTCCGCGGTGCACGGTGGTGTCGGATTCGCGGTGGCGTGGGGTCAACCCCGCCCAGGAACACAGCTGCGCGGGCCCCCGGAACCTGTCCACCTCACCGATCTCGGCCACCAGCACCGCCGCCAGCACCGGGCCGATCCCGGGCAGCTGCTGGATCGTTCGGTAACCACGGTGGCCGTCGAGCCGGGCCGCGATCCGGGTGGTGAACGTGTCGACTTCGGTGTCGAGGACATCGATCAAGTCCAGCAGCGATCTCACCCGCTGCGCGTAGACCTCGTCCAGGCGGACCTTGGCCAGTCCGGCCCGTCCCTGGACCCCGAACAGATCGGAGGCCGGGATGAGCACTCCAGCCTTGGCCAGCACGCCGTGCACCTGAGCCTTGAGCCCGGACCGCAGGTTCACCAGTTTGGCCCGGTAACGCACCAACTCCCGAAGCTCTCGGGTCGGCGGTGGCGCGATCCACGCCTCGGGCAACCGGCCCATCCGCAACAGATCCGCCAGGTCCGCGGCATCGCGCACATCGTTCTTCACCCGCCGATGCTGAAATCCCTTGACTCCCAACGGATGCGCCAGATGCACCGTGGCACCGCACTCTCGGAGCGTGTCCACCGCCCAATACCAGCCGTAACAGGCTTCCACCACCACCTCCGGCGCCGGACCGGCCTGCCGGATCTGTTCCGTCAGCACCGCCGGATCGTTGGCGATCTTGACCACCCCGATCCGGTTGCCGGCTTCGTCCAGTCGGACGATCACCGACCGGCGACGATGCAAATCAATACCCACGAACTGCTTTCCGCCATCCTCGTTCACCAGGGGCCTCCACAAACTGTGCGGAATCTGACACCCCAGCATCAGCCGAGACGCCACAGGAGCGGGAGACCCCGCCCCTTACATGGCATCAGGAATGAACTGCGATAATTCGAGTTGTCAAGGTTCGGATCGCGCAGTTGCAGGAGCACCTTTTCGGTGGGTAAGTCTATGTCGGGGTACCCGTCGCTGAAAGTTGGCGGTGACGGCTCGGGGGTCGTGGCACAGGCCGGAGCGTCGTCAGCTGCGATGTCCACAGCGAGCGGGCTTGCAGAATCCGGCCAGCCCGAAGTGTTGTGCCGATCCGCCTTTGATCGCAGCCTGGATGGCGATAGCCTGCCTCCGAGCGTTCTTTGTCCAAGGGGGTTCTCGGTATGGATCCGACTTCCGCAAAGGGTGGTCACCAACAGAAATGAATTGTCCAGACGTAGGCATGAAAGAATGGCGCAGTATCCAAGCCGTATCCGAAATATTGCCACGAGGGTGCCGTCACTGTCGACCCGGCGTGTCACCGGGTGATTCCGGTTGGGTTGATTCCAGTTGGACGAAATTTAGTAAACGGGTGTAAGGTCATGTCTGTGTCCGTTGTCACGGACGGTCGGCTCACTATCTGTTGCATCACAGCTGGTTTTCTACTTATCGGAGGAATGCCGTGCGTACTGAGAGAGATACCTGGGACATCATCAGCAGCGTGGGTGCCACCGCGCTCGGTGCCGCCGCAGCCCGGGCTATGGAGACCTCCCGGCCCGATGCGCTGGTGCGCGACGACTACGCCGCGCTGTTCGTCGCCGCGTCCGGTCATGAAGGGATGGGGCGCCTGCTCAAGGATCCCGGATCCTCGGACGAGTGGTTCCTGTCCTCGGGCATTATGGGCCTGCGCACGAAGTTCTGCGACGATCATTTCCTCGCCGCCGCCGAGGCCGGTATGCGCCAGGCGGTTATCCTGGCCGCGGGTCTGGATGTGCGGGCCTATCGACTGGCCTGGCCCGCGGGCACTGTCGTGTTCGGACTCGATCAGCCCAAGGTGCTCGAATTCAAGCGCCAGGTCCTCGACGACAACAATGCCGAGCCGGCCGCGGATCGGCGTGCGATCGCGATGGACCTGCGCGACGACTGGCCTGCCGCGCTGCTGAACGCCGGATTCGATCCGTCAGTGCCCACGTCCTGGACCGCGGAGGGCCTGTTGCCGTATCTGCCCGGCGCGGCACAGAACGTGTTGTTCGAACGGATCGAGCGGCTTTCAGCGCCCGGGAGCCGCGTGGCCCTCGACGCGCTGAGCGGTCAGGATCTGGAGAAGCTCACGAAGTTCACGGACGAGCACGTGCGCAACTCGCCGGTAGCCGAGATCGGCCTGAGCGATCTGTTCTACACCGATGAGCGTGCCGATCCGGAGGACTGGTTCGGCACTCGCGGCTGGACAGCCACCCCGGTGAGCGTCCTCGCCCTCGCGCAGCGCTACGGCCGCGAACTGCCACCGCTGCCGGAACCTTTCGGGGATCTGTTCCTCAGCTCGCCCTTCGTGGAGATCGTCAAGCCACTCACAACACCCGCGCCATGACGTAGTCCGCAACGAGAACCCCGGCATCGTCCCATCGCACCGCACCGACACGGCGGGCCCGTGCGTAGGCTGAACAGATGACAGCGATGCTCCTGCTCGCGGGTTCAACCGCCGGGTGGGCGGGCTGTGGTTGCACCTCGGGCACGGTCCACTGATCTTACTGACGCGGCTGTTCGGAGGCATCGCCGCATGGATAGCCGGACATTTGACCTACGCGTACCGTGACGGCGTGTGGCGGTCCCGGCTGGCCTTGCAGATCTTCAGGCTCCCTGGACTGCAAGCTGTCCGACCCGCGACCATGTAGGGCACCGGCCTGACAGCCGGGAACAACCCAATGATGCTGGTCCGTACCAGCCGGAGCGGTCTGCTCGGTCACGATCAAACTGGCGTTCGAAACAGCATCGCCAGCGGACATCCGGCGATCCGCTGCACACGAAGATTGTGCGTCGTTTGTGAGTGTTCTCGGCGGTATTCGCCGACAAATACAGTAAGCGCCCTGGGTGTTGGTCCGATCACGTGCTGGACGGCCCCATCAGTGAGTTCGAGCCTGCTTGTGGTTGGGGCGACAGGGCCGCAAGCATTTTGAGCAGCAAGGGTATACGTCGCTGGTTGATCTCGGGGTGTTGTTCTCGCAGGGGGTGCTGGAACGCTTCGGCGTCGAACAGGTCGACGATCATGAATACGAGCGTGGCGAAGTCGCCGGGGGCGAGATCGAGGTTATGGCCGACGAGTTGTTGTGCGGCCTCGATCATTTCGGGCGCGACATCGGTCATCGTCCGCCGCATGTGCTCGCGTAGCGCGGTGTCGGTGCGGGCGGCGTTGGTCAGTTCCAGGACGACGGTGTGGGTCGGATGGCCGGCCAGCTCCCGCAGCACCTGCAGCGTGGTCTCGAGGGTGCCGCGGCCGTCGTGCCCGGCCACCTCGCGGACGCGGGCGACCACGAGCCGGGTATGGCGGCGGACCGTCTCACGGGCGGTGGCAGCCATGAAGTCGCTCATCGAGTCGAAATGCCGGAACAGCGCCCCGTAGGACAGGCCAGCGCGCGCAGCGATCTCGTTGACCGACGTTCGGGCGTAACCGATTTCGTCGATCGTCGCGATGCTCGCATCGAGCAGCCGGGCGATCGTCGCTTCGCGTCGCTCGCGTTGGGTCCGCCGCACCGGACCGCCCGGAGGGCAGGCGGCGGGCGTATCGGTACGTTCGGATCCAGCGTCTCCCACAGGACCAGGGTAAGCCGAGGCAAGAAAGATAGTGACTCATCACTATCTTGCCATCGCGATGTGGTGCGAGTTACAGTCCCTACTCGCCGGTAGATAGACCGACCGGTATCCGACATGGCGCCGTCACGGCCCCTGCCGCGCGGGAGTGACGAGCGAGAAAGGCAGCGAGGGAATGTGGGCGCGAAGAAAGTGGCTGGCTCTGGCGATCGTGGGGGCGGTGATGTGTTCGCCGGCGCTGGCGCCGCTCGCCTCGGCGGATCCGGGAACAGGATTCACCGGAATCGACGGCGGTGATTTCGCGGCCCGGTGGACGTCGGCGGTCGACGGCCCGCAGCCGTTTCCCGATGTCAGTGCGGATCTGGCGGTCCCGATCACCATGGACGACGGGACAGTACTCAAGGCCGACATCATTCACCCGGCAACCGGCGGTCGTCGTCCCGACACACCAAGACCGGTCATTCTCCAGATGCAAGGCTACGGCAAGATCACTATGAACCTCGCCCAGGCGATCCTGAAGATCCCCGGCGTCGAGAGCGTACTGCTGCCCTGGCTGGCCCGGTTCAACCTCCCGGGCAGTGGTTTGGACGGCCTCACCGATCTGACACAGCAATTGGATTCCGGAGCAATCCAGGCCTCGGCGCAGGACTGGGATCTGGCGAAGGCCGGCTACACGCTGGTGCAGGTCGATCTGAGGGGCACCGGTACCTCGCAGGGCCAGTGGCAGATCTTCGGTGACCGCGAACGCCGCGACACCGTGAACGTGATCGACTGGATCACCTCCCAGCCGTGGAGCAACGGCAACGTGGGCACCATGGGCAACTCGTTCACCGGTATCACCGCACTGCAAGCCGCCGACAAGAACGTGCCCGCGCTCAAGGCTGTGTTCAGCTATGTGCCCAGTGCTGACATCCTGACCGATATCGTCGCCCCGGGCGGCGGAGTCGGCGTCGGGTTCATGCCTTTCTGGTTGCTCGTGGTCAACCTGTCGAAAATGGTGCCGGACGCCGAGTCGGTCATCGCGGGCCGTTTCGATCCCGCCCAGCAACTGCAATGGCTCAAAGACCGGCTCGCCGACCCGGCCACCTTCCTCGATGTGATAGCCAACGCCTACGGGTCCACGTCGATCGACCAGTTCAACGAGAAAACCCGGGAGGTCATCGATCCGAATTCGGCGTTCCGGCGCGGGCTGCGCACCGACCTGGCCAACATCACCGCACCGACCTTCGTTGTCGGCGCCTGGTTCGACATCTTCGGCACCACCCCGACCCGCACTTTCGACGAGCTCACCCAACTGCCACTGGAGAAGAAGAAGCTCATCATGGGCGATGGCTACCACGTTGGCGCAGGTGTCGCCGGCTTCGGGCATCCCGGTATGCCGCCCCGGCTGGACGTGCTGCAACGCGCCTGGTTCGACAAGTGGCTCAAGGGAATCGACAACGGCATCGACCGGTACAGTCCCCTCACCGTCAAACAACAAGGTGGCGGCTGGACCAACGACAGGTCGTTCCCCCGGCCCGAAGCCACGTACCGGCGCATGTACCTCAACGATCGCTCGACGGGTACAGCGCAGCACGCGCTCAATGACGGCGGCCTGGCGGGGTCCGCGCAACAGGTCGGTGTGCGTGATCTGACCGTCGCTCCCGGCGTGATGAGCCTGTGCTCGCGTGATACCGCCCGCATCTCGGCCGGCGCCACATCGATCGTCGTCGCCTGCACGGAGGACTCACGAATCTGGGAAACCAACGGCTTGGCCTTCACCAGCGGCCGGGTCACCGCGCCGACCACCCTGTCCGGGCCGATCAACGTGCACCTCAACACGGTGCTCGACGCGACCGACGGCTACTGGGTCGCCACTGTCAACGACGTCGCTCCCGACGGCCGATCCCGCGAGATCAGCAGCGGCCAGCTCGTCACCTCCCTGCGCGCGATCGACGATGCGAACAGCCTGAAGTCAGCCAATGGCGACTACACCCAACCGGCCTACTACCTCGCCCTCGACCGCCGCCAAACCGTCACCCCCGGACAACCGGTCACGCTCGACGTGGCACTCACTCCCACCGACGCCGTCCTCCAACCCGGGCATCGGCTCCGCGTCGACGTCTACGCCAGCAACTTCCCGAAAGGACTACCACCGACACCGATCCTCGCCGACAGCCAGCTCAAACCCGAACACCTGAGACTGGACCCCGACGCCCCCAGCTGGGTCAACATCCCACTCAGCGCACCTATCCCCGAATAACAACCCCACCGAACACCGCGCGCCAACGCACACGGTCTCCACCATGAGCGGGCAGAGCGGGGCTCGCGCATAGCGCAGCCCCGCGAATCCCGAGGCCACCGCGTCATGACCAAAAGCACAAGGGCTGTCGCTGGACGGTGGAGGAAGAACTTCAAAGCCGCCAAAGCGCCGGTCAGCGTCGACCAGCACCGAGCCCGCATCCGGATCCCTCGACGGCGCTGGACCATCCTGCGCCTGCTCGCACCGGCCGTGCTTACCGCACTGACAACGACGCCAACACGGGTGAGCCACCGCGCGGGCTGATCGCGTTAACACTTCCGCCAATTTCAGCAGGCTCCATGTAGCGAACGGCCAGCCCAAGTCGCGGGGGCAGCACCAGGCGATCTAACTTAACAGATCCGATCACGCATCGGTTGATCGGTCTTCATCGGCCTGCCCCCGCTCCATATCAGGTCCAGAGCGTCGAACCCCTTCTCGTTGGAATCGTGGATCACTTGCCGCACATACGATTCCGACACTGCATCAGCTTCGCGATGAATCGACCGGCTGCGCCGAGGCCATCACCATCACCGCTCGACGCACCCGGATCGGTGCCTTGCTACGTCGCACGATCTGGGCCAGCCTGCAGCCCCTTTCCCCAGGCTCCGCCCTAACGAACCCATCCGGCTTGCGAGCCACCGGCATAACCACACCGCCAGCATCACCACTCATCTACCGAAGATCATCCGTCGCTCCGGGCGGCGGTTACAGCATCAAACTTCTCGGATGCGGCATAGTTAGCTCGCCGAGCCGGATGAGCCGGTCCACGGTGGTGTGATGACTGGGCGCCCTGAGCAAGCCAGTCGGGCGGGGATATCGATTAGGTCGGCGCGGATGGTTGCGGTGGTGGCCTTGGCGTGGAACAGCGAGGCGATCGCGCCGGCGGCGCGGGTGAGGTTGTAGGCCAGGCACGCCAGCTGCAGCCAGGCAGCGTTGGCCGCGAACACACCCGAAGGACAATGGGCCAGCGCCGAGCCCTTCAAATCCGCGATCACCTGCTCGATCACTGCGTGTTGCCGATGGCATTTCTCGGCGTCGACCAGCGGCAACGGCGAGTCGGTGAACACCGCGTGGAACCGGTAGGCGGCAAACAGTTCGCCCTGGCCCTGGGCGTGACCGGTGCCCAGCCGCGGCACCCGGCGCACGATCAGCCACGCGGTGACCTGACAGCGTTTCGGCTTGCCGGTGAACGCGGTGTAGCGGATGCGGGCGATCTCGGCATCGGAAATCCAGCACCGGGCATCGTCGTCCCAGATCGCGTCTGTGTATTTGATTGGTGTCCAATCATTTTCGCTGATCGAGCCGATCGCGGCGCGGATCGAGGCATTCATGCGCACCGTGACCGAGAAATGCGCGCCCAGCCCCCGGGCGGCCGCCACGATCTGCTCGGCGTAGAACGCCGAGTCCGCCCGCACCACCAACAGCCCCCTCGCGCCGGCCGAACGAGCGGTCTTGATGGCCTCGGCCACGAAACTGCCCGCGCCGCGCGCGGAGTTGACCGGCCCCCGCCGCAACCTCGCGGCCACGATCACCGGCCGCGCCAACGGAGTGGACACACACCCGATCAGCGCGTTCAACCCATTGATCTTCGAATACCCGACCCCGGCACCCTGTTTCGAGTATCCGTAGGTGCGCCGGATCGTGTCGTCGATATCGACATACGCGACGGCATCGGCGCCGGGCAGCAACGGTGAATGAGAAGCCAACGCGGGCAACACTTTCCGACATACCGCCGCCAGCTGCTGCACATGCCCGTGGGTGAACGCCCGCAGGAACGATCCCAGCGTCGACGGCGCTCGCACCCCGGCGAATGCTCTACCCATCGCGCCGTGCCGTCACCGATCCATCGCCTCGATCGTGTCCGCGCCGGCAACCATCCCGAACACCAGCGTCAGCATCTTCGCTACCAGCGACGCCCCCGCCGAATTCGGCGACGAGCGCCATCGCAGCAGGCCAGCGGCCAGTTCCGGTAGCCCGCACCGCTCGGCCAGCCGCACCACCGGCACCAAACCGGCGAACCCGATCAGGTTCGGATCATCGAACCGCGCAGACACCGCACCCTTCGACATGACAGACTTCACTTCGGAGATGCACCTTCGAACGCACTGATGTTTTCTTCGCAGTCACATCATCGCAACTCGCGGGGCATCTCCACTCTTATTCCACCGACTCCCTTGCCATTTCACCGGTGGATCCGGGCTCAGTCTTGTAGTCGGAGTTTCCTCGAGGCTGATAATGCGCAAGCGTGTCAACTCCCTGCCTCATCTCGATCCCCATATTCTCGTCAACGAAAGTAGGTCCGTTCTTCCCTCCGTCGAGCTGTGAATAAACATAAAGCGGAGCCATTGGCCCACCAGCCCGCTTCTGGTCGACGAACGTCGGACCAGCGACATGACGCCAACCGATACATCCCGGCCACCAGCGCCGCGACTCATCCAGCTGGAACATTGTCCGAAGCCAAGTGTGCGTGACTGCCTATCGGGTGCGACATCGCTGAAGATTACCGACCAGAGTCCGTCCGCGGCCTCGTGCATCGTGTTCAGATGCATGGCGATCGGGCCGCACATCTGGGTCGATTCGTTTGCAGTAATCCGGCGATGCCCATGACCAGCCCGCGGTCGAGCAGGTCGCGGACTCTCGGCGACCCGCGCAGCGGACTCGGCGCTCGCAGCGGGACCGCGCCACCGGCGCCGGCTCCAAGAACCCGCTTTCTCGCTGTCGTCGAGGATCTCGGCGACACTGTATTGGCTGATGAAGACGTCGGGCACCGCACCAGTCAACACGACCACGCGGACCGGGATCCCCGCAAGTTCGTCGAAAACGCGGCGGGCCTGCTCCAACTCGGCCCTGCATCTGTTCGACATTGGTGCGAACGCTGGCGAGGCCCCAGCACCGAGTCGACGGCCTCAACGACCTCCGGATGCAGGAGGGCGGCGACCTGGGCGACCGCGGCTCACGAGACTGAGAGTCCGCTTCTTACCGCTGACCATGTCGACGGTCCATTCGTCGTCCGCGGTGCCGGACAAGGTGACCGTCACCTTCGACGTCATCGCTTTTCGGATACGGGAGGAGCCAAAAGCAGAAGTTACGCGGCTCGATCCTTGCACCCGAAAGTGCGCGTCCATCACGGCAGGAGGAAACTACGCAGTTCTGCGTCGACGGCGATAGCCGCCCTTTTGAAAATCATCGAGCGAGGACCTTTCGTCGTGACTAATCAGACTCTCTGCCGATCGAAAAGCTTCGGTAGTTCTTATCAATAGCTCAATAGAATCTGCCGACAGCCCCATCGAAGCACGGAGCAAACGCTGTAGGCCAGAATTCTCAAGACCCGAGATAAGTGTGCGATCTGCACGCGATGCGGTACGGGAAGGCGGCAGGGAGTCTACTCCGTAGAAGTATTCGACCGGAACGCAAAGCAGAGTCGCCAGAGTAGAGACGAGCTCTCGGTTGGGATTGGACCTTGCCCCGTTTCGAAGTTGGGAAAGATACGCCTCTGATATCAGGACGCCTCGCGCGTTTATGGCAAGGCATAATTCTTTATTAGTCCATGAAAAGTAGCGTCGAGACTCCCAGCCGACCGCATGATAAGGATTCGTCATCAAATCGTCCAATCGATGTGAATGGAAGCAACCCGAATCCATCGCATAATATTCATCTGCCATTCTACGCATCACAGCTCCACCTCGCAAATGTAGGTACGAAGGGTCGGGAAGAACATGTCCAAACACTTACGAACGGCATACGCATCCCCGACACGCAGCCATCAGCGGCTATGACAACCGCTGCTTCGGCTTGACAACATTCTTCAACGCGGATCGGTGAACGAGCAAGGATCTACATAGCGCACACTCGATCAAGTATGACCCAACAGGTACACAAATGTCTTGTCACTTGAGAAACAACTTTCCGTCTCCGATCCAACCAACGCCAGTATCTTTCCACCGAATACGCGTAGCAGGGCCGGCCAAGATATACTTACGTAGGCTAATTAAATAGCTTCCCTGCGGCTACCTTTGAGTGTCGACATTGGACAGATGACCAATAGACTCTTGTGACGGCTCCTGCCGACCGGTTTGAACGGACAATGTTAGATCAATCAAATCCGCAGATAGAAGGTCCATTGAGACTCCGAGTTTCGCCTCTCACTCGCCCGTTCTTAGTGATACCGCGAGACGTTCATCGTCTCATCATATGTGCAACCGACTAGAAGATTCATTCGACTTCTGTCATATTGCCACTAGAAATCCACAGCTAGTTCAAGATCTACTGCTTGTTATGTGATGCTCAGTTACACGGCGGCATACTTCGTCCATCGACGACCGGCTGGACAGAACTACCAACTATTGCGATAGCTCGACAGCTTATTATCTGGCCAATGTGAATTCGCCGTCCGATCGCGAATCAAAGGGGAGGTCCTGGTGAAAAGTAGCGAGGTTCTACAGCAGCAATTCCCTATCCTGCCTCCTTCGGCTGTGGAAGTACTCCGCCATCACGCGAATGGGATTTGCGATCAAATAAACAGCAGCGTGCGCCAACGCTTGCAGAAGAGCCCTCCTTTGGACACAGCACTTTTAACACATTCCATCGAGCTGCTGTCGGAGAACTTTCTGCAACTGATAAGTTCCTCAGATCGCCCATCGCGCCGGTGGTTCGATGCATGTTGGACTTTAGGTTGGCGCTGGGTGCGGGATGGGCGAAGCTTCGAGGAAATACGGGTTGCACTACAGTTGGGTAGAAACATAGCATGGCGACATTTCCGGCAGAGTGGCGCACTATCAGCCTTCTCTCCTGAGATCGTAGCAGCATTCGCAGAAGCAATAGCTCTGTACGCTGATGCTATCGAAGCAGCGGCTGAGATAGGGTATTCGGAACACCACCCCGAAGCTAAAAACGAACTACAGATACAGCGCACAAAACTTTTGCGAGCATTGGTAGGGGATGTAGTGATGAGCCCCCAAGAGGTCGACGATGTATCCAACTCTATAGGATGGCAGTTAACCAGCTCAGTTTCAGCAGTAGTTTTTCCGGCTCAGGACATAGTATTGCGCCCAGCGATTTCCTTTGAGCCAGACATATTAAGTGATCTCGATCGTCCCGATCCGTGCCTTCTTGTGCCCGACCCCAGCAGCCCAGGACGCATGGCCGAGCTAGGACAGAGCCTGCATGGTCGAACAGCCGTCGTCGGCCCGCCGGTCCCATTGGCCGATGCTGAACATTCGCTGAAATGGGCGCGAGTGCTGCTGAGCGCGGTCCTTTGCGGCATGATACCCACCACTGGGCTGATTCACTGTACGGATAATTGGACAGTCGTAGTCTTTGCTCAGGACATAAATTTGATGCGAACGCTCGTTAACGTGCGATTGGGGCATATACTGCACCTGCCTAAACCATTCCGGGACAAGCTCACAGAAACCATGTTGGAATGGCTACGATCCGGACGTAACGCCAATATTGCGGCAACACGACTGCATGTGCATCCCCAAACCGTCCGATATCGACTCCGCCAGCTAGAGGAACTATTCGGACCTCAACTCTCGGATGCAGACGCGCATAAAGATATGTATATGGCGTTGTCAGCCTACCGTCTACTACAGCAGATGGATAGTGCCGATATCCGAAAGCACAAAGAATCACATGACACTCCCCGGCTGCCATACTTACAAGACGAGCAGAAGTCGAAGGTGCATGCAATTTCTATCCAGATGTGAATACGCTCCGAAGCTACTGGCGAATGTATCGGCATGTGGTGGTAGCGGACGCTCGGGTCACCGAGAATGCGCTAGCCTCGATTTTTCGTGCGGGTGATGTCCTGGCCTGATCGGTCGGGTGTCCGGTTTGCGGCCGTTCCGGCTGCAAAACCGTAGGAGGTAAGACCCGTTCAGCGGGTTGGCTGCCGGGTTCCACGGGCCCGGTGGTGCTCCTTTCGATGGTTGTAGAGGTGGTTTCGTGCTGGTCAGCCGGGTTGTAGCCGCGTCAGTGCGGTGAGGGCCAGTGCGGTCCAGGGATTATGGGCCGATAGGCGTAGGTGAGTTTGGCGGGCGTGGCGTGCGAGGCGGGCCGGGATCGAGAACAGCCGCAGGCGCAAGGCTTTCGGTTCCCATCGGCGGGCGTCGTGGTCGGCCAGGGCGAGCATCGGCATCCAGGCCAGCAGGTCCAGGGCCAGCGCGACGAGTGCGAGCCAGATGCGGTTCGCGTCGTAACCGTGGAAGGGCAGGTTCCGCAGGCCGGTGTCCTTGGCGGCGCGGATGCGGTCCTCCGGACGATCAACCGCATTCCGGGCGGCCATCCGGACAGGTCACAGATTCCGGTGACCTCGACGACCCAGGCGCCGACACGGACCTGCCCGTCGGCGTCGTAAGCCGGGGTCCAGTCCTGGTCGCGTAGATGAGTGTCCATGGCGGCCACGATGTCGTCGGTGAGGGTGAATCCGATCGAGTACTGCACCCGGCGACGGTGGCAGTAGCCGAGGAATTCATGGGTGCCTCCACCGGAGTCGGTGCGCACCAGCACTTTCCGGCCGACCCGGTATCCGGGCTGCCACGGCAGTTGTTCGAGCGCGGCGGCGAAGACCATCTTGTGGTCGGCGGCGGTGTTGGATCCGGCGTTGCCCGGACGCAACGCCAGCACAGCCGGTTCCCCCGTGCTGTCGGGGCCGTGGTCGATGAACGCGCACAGCGGGTGAAAACCGAAGCCCCGTTTCCATGTCGGTGCGGCATTCTGTTTCTCCGAATGCGCGTCCAGCACAGTCGCATCGAGGCCGATCACCAGCGGATGCCGCGCGTCGATACCGTGATCGGGGGCATGGTCACTGCGCCGCCACACCCGAACCATCCCCGTCCACGGCCAGCCGCGGATACAGCAAAGTAGACTTCGCCACCAGAAAGACATCCCTGGTTCCGGAATATCAAGCTGCAACGACCTTTTCAGTCGACTGGTTTTGCCATGCTGTTGTCTCGTCGTAGCATGTTCGGTGTTTCAGGCAGCCGTGCAGGATGCCCACGAGACGATTGGCGACCTGACGCAGCGCGGCCTGGTGCTCGACTCCGCGTGCGCGGTGTCGGTCGTAGTAGGCGCGTGCGCCCGGCGAGGTGCGGATGGCGGTGAACGCCTGCTGGCCGAGGGCGTCGACGAGTCGATCGTTGTGCACGAATCGTGTTGCGATGACAGTTTTCTTGCCGGACGCCCGCGTGATGGGGCTCGTGCCAGCATAATTCTTGCGGGCCTTCGCCGTAGCATAGCGTTTCGGGTCGTCGCCGAACTCGGCAAGCACACGCGCCCCCAGGTCCGTCCCGTCGTGTCGACAAACACGGCAGCCGACGGGAGATCGTCGCGACCTAATGAAACAGTGCTCACGCCAACGGCGGGCACGACATCCCTTCAGCGATCCGGCTCTCCCGGCGCGCCGGTGGGGGCACTGTCTTTCCGCAGGACTCGGGGGCTGTCAACGGAACGCCAAACCGGGATCTGGCACGAAGTCCGACTTCGTGCCAGATCCAGTTTTCACCTGCCGTCGACACGGGCTATGGCTGCCCGGATCATCGGCCTGCTCGAAATACCTGGACCGTGGACGATTCAGCGGATCTGGACAGCGGCTGGGCCAGCCATGATGAGCATGCACACCCTGTACCGGCTGGATGCAGCAGGTGACGGCGGCCGGAACTCATCGGGCGCGGGGACTTCGACCACGCCCTGACGGTGTCCGCCATCCGTGCAAGACTGCTGCGCTTGCCGCGGCGGGTACTGGACTTCGCCGAGGACGAAATCCACACCACATGGCTGCCAAAATGTGGGCCGGAGCGCAGGTGCGCTCACACGGCAAGAACAAGCACGTCACCATCTACGGAGCGTCCTATATGACCAGTGGAGACTGGATCTACCAGCTGGCCGCACGCAGCGCGGGATTCACTGTCTTCCTGCGACCCGTCGCACTCCACGGGTTGTCGTGATCGACAACGACAGCATCCACACCACCGCAGCGAATGCTGATCTGCGATGGAGCGCTCGATGACATCGCGACACCCAATTGTCACCTTTGGTGTAATTATCACCATTGACGTCGCGGTAGCGATACCATTTCACTCACTTTCGAATCAAGGCGCCTACACCTACGCCTTCTGGACGAATCCAATTGAGTTCTATTGATAAAAATCGTGCAGATAGATTCCATATGGAATAATGTGATGTACACCATACTGGAGTAATCTTGCATGTCCATCGTATAGTAAGGACGCCTGGAGGCTTGGCGGAGGGCGAGCCGCCTCCGATATGTGACATATCTTCCGGTCGCCGTCGACACGGAAACCTGAGCTGGCCGATCTTCACCCCAACTTCATTCCACTCACACGAAGCGGCTTTGCATGAAATCTCTGTAAAATAGTTGGAGAGCTGAGGCGAGGAGCAATGGAGTACACTGTACTCTCGGCGTATAGAATCCGTCCGGGAACCCTCACGTTATGGAGTGCCACCCGTGTACCGGGGACAGAATGGAACTTTGACGACCGACCTCTCACCAGTGTGCACAAAGAATACTATCGTTCCTTCGACACCGAGGATATATATCCCGGAAGAGGTCATTGGATCGGCGCGGTCTTCGAAATGGATGCTCCTTTCAACGCACGTACCGTCCGCGACCTCCTATGGGTGTGGCATGCTCGTCATGAAGGATTGCGGACCACCGTGGCAGGGGCGTCGAAGCCGCAGGACAGATTGACAAGACTGACATGCGACGAACTAGATGTCGACATTGTGAATGAACGCATCGCAGATGCCGCCACTTCTGCTCAGATAAACGATCGCCTGACTGCGGAGCTCGAGTTACGACTATCACCTCTAGTATGGCCACACTGTCTGATCGCTACCGTCGAACATCACGATACCGGCAACTTCACGTTGTTGGTCGGTGCCGACCATTCTGTAATGGACGCATACAGCCAGATATTGATCGTCACCGAGCTGCGTTCCTTGTACCACGCTCTACTGGACGGCACTGCTGTACGCGCCTCAGACGTTCACGCCAGCCCGGCGGACTATGCGCTCCTCGAGCGCCATGCTGGCGCAGCATTGACCGCCGAAAGTCCTGCAGTAGCGTTATGGAGAGAATTACTCGAAGTCGGCGACGGGAAACTACCCCGCTTTCAGGTGCCGACACCTACCGATATTCCGCCCAGTAGCTGTCCACAAATCAATTTATCTCGCTGGCTGCTCAATGACACTGAGGCCGCAGCGATCGAAGCCGCTGTCACTGCGCTCGGGTACCGTTTGACAACAGCAGTCTTTGCAGCCGTGACTCTGGCCTCGAATCGACTATCGGGCACCGTGAACTTTCGAACCGTCATGCCGGTGGCTAGCCGCCCCGATAAACGCTGGTCGGAGTCCATAGGATGGTTCGTTAATATGGTTCCGATGCAAATATCATTGCCTGGCGATTCAGACCTCACTCACGCTCTGGCCGTCACCGCCAACGCTTTACACCAAGCCAAGGTTGCTTGGACGGCGCCGGCGCTCGATATCCTTGAAATACTGAATGTCACTGAAGTACCGCGATTCGCGATCTCTTTTTTCGATGTTCGCCGCACGCTCGACAACGAACTCACGACCGCTCTCCGGGGTCGGGTACTTCGAGCAGATTCTTATTCTTTGGATGAAGTGTACTTCTGGATCGCTCGGACCGCGGATGGATTGAATATCTCGGCTCGATTCCCGTACTCGCATTCCGCGGCAGTGCAGCGATTTGTCGAGATGTTCACTGCGGCGCTCCGCGAGTTCGGAGCAGGAATCCCATCAATTAAGGGTGACGGTGCTGTCTCGCCAGCCAGCGCGAGGGCGGTATGATGCGAGTAAAGCCCATTGATGCCGCACTACGCGCATCTTCGCGACCGATTATCGTAACGCCGACGACTTCGTCGATTAATGCCGCATTGCAAGCCCCGGCTTCACCGGTTCCGCCTACTTTTCTCCAAATCGATCATCTGCGTGCGAACGTCGCTGGATCCGCGAACGACGCGTATCTCGGTATGGTGACCCGGATTTCGGAAGATCTCGATCTCGATGTCCTGGTGGCGGTGGTAACCGACTTCATCGAAGCCCACGACGGATTACGCACATGGTTCGATCGCCACAATCCCGAGTTCACACGACATATCGTGGATAGTACCGATATAGCCTTTGTGGCCACCGGATTGCCTTTTTCCGTGGACGGCACGGACTGGACTTCGGGGCTGAGAAGGCACTTCGAGGCAGTGATATCTCCCTTTGAATGGCCTGGGTCGGCGGTCGCCGTGATTCCCGAGTGTGTCGGATTCAATCTGGTTTTCGCTGCCGATCACGCGTTCAGCGACGGCATATCACAAATGCTGGGGGCTCTCGAGCTCGCCGATCGGTATCGACAGAAGCTGAGCGGTCGCTTATACGGTGCGGAACCCAGTGGATCCAGCGTTGAATACGCCATGGATGAACGCATCCGCGCCGACGACGCACACGATCTATATCCTTATTGGGAGCATGCTATGGCCGAAACCGGCTTCAAACTACCCGAGCTAGCATTCGATCTCGGAACGGTGCCCGGCCAACGTTATTGCCGCCAGCTCCACGACTGGACCTTACTTGACCGACAGCAGACGCGCGCCTTCGACACTATGACAGCCCAGTATGAAGCAACGATGTCGGAAGCGATATTCAGCGCACTCGCACTCGCCCAGTACGAGTTGACAGGGCGAGAGCACTATTGGACATTGAACGTCCTCGCCACCCGATTCGGTGCCCGTTTCGCAAGAACACAAGGATGGCTGTGCAATTTCGTGCCGGTGTCGTTCACATTGCCTGCGCATACCAATTTCAGCAGTACGCTGTCGGCGGCGCGGAGCGCCCTGGACCGCGGGCGGATGATGTCGCTCTTGCCGGCACAGATCGCAGTCGAACGGTTATTGCGTTCGGGGCGCGGCAGTGAGCTCGTTGTTCGGGAGCCGAGTTTCGTGACACTGCTCGATCTCCGCCGACCGTCGGCAGCGGAGGCCCCAGACGCGGACACTCGGATATTCTCGGCCGACGGCACTACCTCCACTGTGTCGATGTGGGTTGTTCGCGACGAATTCGAGTATTCTCTGGGCATCGGCTTCCCCGATACTCCGACCGCCTGGCGACAGCTATCCGACTACGTACGTCGTCTTCGCCATATTCTCGCAGCGATTGCCATTACCGGTGACTATTGCTTGGAGAACGCGGCCACGGTCACCCAGGAGTCGAGTACATGAGAGCTCTGCTCGCGTTCACCGGCAGTCGTGGAGACACCCAGCCAGGAATTCTGCTGACCCGTGAGCTAATCCGGCGTGGCCATCAGGTCACGCTGGCACTGCCACCCAACCTGCTTCATGCGGCAGCCGACTACGGCATAGCTGCCATACCTTTTGGACCGGATACCGCCAAGGGACTGCGCGCTCACCTTAACCAGCCCGTTTCCGGCAATCCGATCAAGCGGATCCACGCACTGCGCGCAAACAACAGGCGAGGACTCGCTGAGGCAGCCGAGGATCTCCTCTCGGCACTCTCCGCAGCGGCCGGCGTCGACGTGATAATCGGCGGGATGGTCAACCATGAGCTAGCGCGAGGAGTGGCCGCCCACGCCGGGGTGCCCATCGCGGCTGTACATTTCTTTCCAGTTCTACCCAGTCGATCAGTACCGGTCATCCCGACAGCGCTCGGGCAACGTCTACCCGGCGTGGTGAACTATCTCTGCTGGAGTGCCTTCTGTCACGCCCGAGCGTGGGCCGTAGCGCCGGACATCGATACATTGAGCCGTCGGGCGCCGCCCATCGGCAAAGTTCCCGAGGTCACAATTCAGGCATATGACGAGCGATTGTTCGGCTCGCTGGGCACAGAGTGGGGATCAGATCGGCCGTTCACCGGATTTCTGGTTCCGCCCAGCAGCACCAGCATCCTGGATGACCGGCTATCGGAATGGCTGTCTGCCGGGAACTCGCCCGTGTATGCCGGGTTTGGTTCCATGCCGATCGCTGATCCGGATGCCACGATCAGGCTGTTGCGCAGAAGCTGTGAGCGAGCTGAGCGGCGGCTTCTCTTCGTCGCCGGATGGAGTGCAGTCGATCCTGTCTTCACGCCCGAATTGGTCATAGTGCCCAGTGTCGACCATTCTGTAGTTCTCCCGCGCTGCGCTGTTGCCATTCATCACGGTGGCTCCGGCACCACTGCGGCCGTGCTACGAGCGGGCGTGCCCTCCGTGGTGTGCTCGTTCATAGGCGACCAGCCCTACTGGGGACAGCGGCTGCAAGCGCTAGGACTCGGCACTACTGTACCTTTCTCGCGATTGACCGGCCGACAGTTGGACACGCTGCTCGAGGCAGCGACCTCCGATCCAGTTGTCCAGCGAGCAGCGGCTTTCGCCGCAGGCTTCCGCCATGACGGGGTGCAGCGAGCCGCTGACATCATCGAACAATTCGCGCAGACCACATCACCCGCGGCACCGGTGACGGCCAGGAGGTGGTCCCGGTGAGCTTCAATACCGTCATCGCAAGGCTTCCAAATTTTCCGTCAGCTGCGGAGATTTCTCACGAACACAGGCAGGACCCCGCAATCGACGAGATAGGTGGACCCTTGTCCGGCCGCTCGTCGGCGACGCCAAAATTCTGCTCACGACGCAATACGTGGAGGAAGCCGACGTGCTTGCCGATCAAGTGGCCGGGCTGTGTGGACTCACGAGCAGATCGTCCCGGATCTGAACCCGGTTTTCTCGTGCCTCGGAGGAGAAGGAATGACGGACGAGACTTTCGACGACTACCTGGACGACAGCGGGAACATCAGAATTCCCGAGGGCCGCACCCTCGTCGATTATGTCGAGAAGCACACGCGCAACGATGCCAACGATCTTGCGTACCGCTACATCGACTACTCGCGCGAGCGCGATGGCGAGTACCAGGACCTGACCTGGAAGGAGTTCGGTGTTCGGCTGCGCGCGGTGGCCGCTCGCCTGCAGCAGGTGACCAAGCCGGGCGACCGGGTGGCCATTCTGGCGCCGCAGGGTCTGGACTACGTCATCTCCTTCTTCGCCGCCATCTACGCCGGGTGCATCTCGGTGCCGCTGTTCGACCCGGACGAGCCCGGCCACACCGACCGCCTGCACGCGGTGCTGGCCGACAGCGCGCCCTCGGCCATCCTGACGGCGAGCTCCTCCGCCGCCGGGGTGCGCCAGCTGTTCCGCGCGCTCCCGGCCCCGCAGCGCCCCCGCATCATCGCCGTGGACGCGGTGCCCGACACGCTCGGCGAGGCGTGGGTGCGCCCCGACATCACCGTCGACGACATCGCGTACCTGCAGTACACCTCCGGCTCGACCCGCACCCCCGCGGGCGTGGAGATCACCCACCGCGCGGTCGGCACCAACCTGCTGCAGATGGTGAACGCGATCAACCTGGACTGGAACTCCCGCGGCGTCACCTGGCTGCCGCTGTTCCACGACATGGGCCTGCTGTGCGTGATCCTGCCCGCGATCGGCGGCAAGTACATCACCATCATGTCGCCCAGCGCGTTCGTGCGGCGCCCGTACCGGTGGATCAAGGAACTGGCCGCGGTCTCCGACGGCGCCGGAACCTTCGCCGCCGCACCGAATTTCGCGTTCGAGCACGCGGCCGCACGCGGCCTGCCGAAAAACGGTGAGTCCCTGGACCTGTCGAACGTGATCGGCCTGATCAACGGCAGCGAACCGGTGACCACCTCCTCGATGAAGAAGTTCAACGAGGCGTTCGCCCCCTACGGACTGCCCAAGACCGCCATCAAACCCTGCTACGGCATGGCCGAGGCCACCCTGTTCGTGTCGGCGACCCGGCACGAGGACGAAGCCAAGGTCATCTACGTCGACCGCACCGAACTCAACGCGGGACGCATCGTCAAGGTCGCCCAGGGCACCCCGAATTCCATCCCGCAGGTCAGCTGCGGCTACATCGCGCTGTCGCAGTGGGCGGCCATCGTCGACCCCGACACCATCGACGCCCCCGACGGCGCGCGCGAGCTGCCGGAGGGCCGGGTCGGCGAGATCTGGCTGCACGGCAACAACATCGGCATCGGCTACTGGGGACGCGACACCGAGACCCGCACCACCTTCAAGAACCTGCTGCCCAACCGCCTCCCCTCGGGCAGCCACGCCGAGGGCACCGACCCCGACGCCACCTGGCTGCGCACCGGCGACTACGGCGTCTACGTCGACGGCGAGCTCTACATCACCGGCCGCGTCAAGGACCTGGTCATCGTCGACGGCCGCAACCACTACCCCCAGGACCTCGAATACTCCGCCCAGGAGGCCAGCAAGCTGCTGCGCCCCGGCTTCATCGCCGCGTTCTCGGTCCCCGCCAACCAGCTGCCCCCCGAGGTCTTCGCCGCCGACAGCCACTCGGCCCTCACCTACGACCCGGACGACTCCTCCGAGCAACTGGTGATCGTGGCCGAACGCGGACCCGGCGCCCACAAGGCCGACCCGGGCCCGATCGCCGACGCGGTCCGCGGCGCGATCTCCGCCCGCCACGGCGTCACCGCCCGCGACGTACTGTTGGTCCCGGCCGGCTCGATCCCGCGCACCTCCAGCGGCAAGATCGCCCGCCGCGCCTGCAAGGCCGAATACCTGGAAGGCACGCTGCGCGGTGGACACCAGCAGCTACCCAAGAGCCAGTGGCATATCGATGATGTGCCTACCGGGTAAATCAGGAGAAGGCTCACGATGGCTAAGTCAGCGAATGAAACCCGGCCCCGCTACGGACAACAATTGTTTGCAGCCAACGCACGTGAAGCGCGACGATTGGATATGCTCGAATCAGTTTGCGATCCAGTAACAATGTCCGTTCTAGCCAATCTCAACATTAGGAGTGATTTACTCTGCCTGGAAGTCGGGGCCGGGCGAGGAGTAATCGCTCGCAAGATGGCCGACTTGGTACCCGATGGCGGAGTAATCGCCACAGACCTTGCGATCGGACAATTGAAGAGTCACCAATCTAACCTGCAGGCGCTACGACATGACGTAGCTGTCGACGATTTTCCTGAAGCCTCGTTCGACCTCATCCATGCTCGTTTCATGCTGGACTATCTTCCTGCGCGAGAGTCAGTCTTGACCCGTATGGTCGGCTGGCTCAAGCCCGGGGGTGTAATAGTCATCGAAGGATTCGACTGGGAACGTGTCGGAGGAAGCGACTATGCGTACACGGCGACGATGGCAGCTCACGACATACTGTCTGAGACAACGAGAGGATTCGATCCCTCGTGGTCACAGCGAACTCCCGAGGCTCTGGCCGACAACGGATTGCAGCGGATCGAAACACGTATCCATCGTCAGACCACAACGGTACGCGGAGGCACTCTCACCGCAGCTCTGTGGCGGTTGACACTCGCCCAGACACGCATATCCGCGGTGAATGCCGGCTTAGCCACAGACAATCAATTCACGAAGGCCCTGCGGTCATTGAGCGACCCTTCCTTCGTCGAGACCGGTCCCACGATGATCTCGTCGTGGGGGTTTCGGACACGTAAGCAGATGCCGCAACGCCGACGGAACGATCTGTCTTGACGGAGGTAGATGCTGGAGCGCCCGGAGACAGATGGGCCTCATGCGATCCGGACATCTAGAGGCGACCCTCGTTCTCCTGCCAGGCCCTGGTCCCCTTCGGCGTCTGCTTTCCCGTAACCGGTTGCCTCGCAGATGATCCACCGATTCTCACCCAGAAGCTGGCGGCGATCGCGAAGGGAGAGAAGTGAGCAGTACCGCCGAGAAACTCGCCGATCTGCGGAAGAAACTGGAACTGGCGCAGGAGCCGGCGGGTGAAGCGGGGGTGGCCAAACGGGCCCGCAAGGGAATTCCGTCGGCCCGCGAGCGGATCGACATGCTGTTGGATCCGGGCACCTTCGTGGAAATCGGTGCGCTGGTGCGCAATCCGGGCGACAAGGACGCGCTCTACGGCGACGGCGTGGTCACCGGCCACGGCCTCGTCGAGGGCCGCCCGGTGGCGGTGTTCTCGCACGACCAGACCGTCTACGGCGGTTCGGTCGGCGAGATGTTCGGCCGCAAGGTGGCCGCGGTGCTGGAACTGGCCGCCAAGATCGGCTGCCCGGTGGTCGGCATCAACGATTCCGGCGGTGCGCGCGTGCAGGAGGCGGTCACCTCGCTGAACTGTGGTGGCACCATTCCGCCCTCGCCCCACCATCTTGAACAAGTGCGAAACGGGACCTCTTCGGGCAAGTTGGCTGGCGGTGTGTGGTCGCTCATCAATTGCAACGAAGCACCGGGACGCCTCAAGAAAAGCTGGCCATCGATCAACGAAACGACACTATCCGTACCGAATACTAATATCTAAACGACGCTGGATCCAGCCGTTTACCGTCGAGCTCGGGGTGCTTCCACGACTGGATCATCAGCAAGCCTCGGTCATCCCACTGTAGCCAATCCTCCGCGTTCTGAAGCAATTTCCCCTCTCCTGTAAGTCTTCTGCTCATAGACCATTCATACCCACCTGATGCTACCGCGACAGGGATGAACTCTCGCCCTCCACCGTCTACAGTAAGTTTGAGAGTATCAACCGAACTGCGGCCATCGATGCGAATCGGCACAGCCACGTAATATAGTTCACCCAAATCAGAGGTCCCCCCTCCTTGTAACATAAATTCGTCGCTTATTCGATACACAGGTACAACAGAATTCCCATCCACGACATAGGGCGTAATATTTTCCCCTTTGGCAAAGGCAGTCACGAGTCTTTGCGCCGACCCCACACTTGCAACGTTCAATATGAGCGCGATCTGAGCGCTAGTGAGTCCCACAATCCTCCGAGAAGCATTGCTACTATGTCGAGTACAGCCCACCTGAGATGCAATAATGCTTAAAACTATAGCAATAGAAATACTAACCCGAAGAAATGGTAACAGAGAATTCCATCTACCGAAGATCACATCACACCCTCCATTCACGCACAAGCAAGATTGCTCTCATTCACTAGTTCTGCCACGCCGCAAACGAGGTCGCGCTTCGCTGCAGCACTGGAGCGAAGCGGAGAATCCTCGTCACTCTCGAACGACACTTACGTAGGACGTAGATCCGGATATGGTGTGGGTGTGGCGGTTACTGAGAAAGGCTCGGCTTTCAAGTCATCGAGGTTCGATCTCATAGACGGTGTCAATATACTTCCAACCATTCACACCTCTTGTGCCCGGATTATCTAGATAGAAATCATAATCCGCAGTCTCGTAGCGAGTAGATGCGCCCCACGGATCAGAGAAGTCGATGGTGTCTTTGTTGGCATTGTAACCATAAATAACTCGCGCGTGACCCCCACCAACCGGAGTATTTGAAGTGCGATTCTGCCATTCAACGCCCGTCTCAATGGGTCGACCTGCGTCAATTTCATGTTTTATTTGTCCGAGCGTGAAGGGCTTCTCGACAGTCTTTGCATCGAAGCCTTCCTCCGTGAATGCATGCACTACCTGGCCGAAGTTTGCTGGCCGGTTGGGACACTTACCGGTAGCAGAGTCGATGCCAAAAACATGCCGACAGAAGTCATCCTGCGAGATCTTCTTTTTATGGAAGTCTGCGATGGATACACTGGCAGCTGACCAGCACCATTGATCTTCCTCCTGTGGATCTTGCTTGAATTTTAATCTTTTGACCCCGCCTATCGGATCGTCAGGCACATCGTCCACGGTAGGACCATTGGGATTGGGGAGTAGACCATCCTGCCCCGCATCCGGGTCACTAGCAGAACCAGAAGCGGACCCAGACGGGAATAGAGGCGCATCAGCCTGCGCCACTCCCGACGTAAGCCCGACAGCAACCAGGACAGCGATAGTGACCTTCCACTGCAAACCAGTCTTGAGCATTGACCTTCCTTCTACCGATGATCCGAGAGAACAGTGTCCCGGAAGTCACTTCATGAGCGGGTTCCGAACAAGCGCGCTCAATTCTAAAAATCGAGCCACACATGCAGTTATAACTAGCCGACAAGCAAAACGCCTGTCATCGACTGTGCGTGCCGTTCGCTCAATAGTTGTGAGTCGCTTCTATTTCCGAAGCCGATCAGGACTTTACCTTGCCGCGACTCAGGCATCAATACCGCTGACAATCTGCGATCAGCGCCACATTACCTGCTCCATTCTCAGAGCTTCACTCTTGCCCGGCGTCCTACCGACAATAAGCCAGACCTGGACAGACCGGCCTGGTCGAATGCACATTCTTGTGGTCGAGAAATGCTTACCTACAAACACACCTCTCATGAGGATCCATCACTCCCCCGACAAGATGACGTGCAGAACGGCACTCGACGACCCCAGTACACCGCTGTCAACGGAACGTGAAACGCGGATCTGGCACGAAAGTCGGTGATTGACCCGATCGGAATACGAACGGGTAGTTGATGATTCATCATGTCGCGGGTGCTCTGACCTCGGATCGATGGCGGAGTTGTTCCCCCACCTGGCGCAGTTGCGGATCATAGACGTGCAGGCGGCCGGGCCTGTGGTGCGGATCGACCCGAGCACCCTCGGCGGTGCGGCGGCGTGTCCGGAGTGTAGGTGGTTGTCGCGGCGGGTCCACAGTCGCTACGAGCGGCGGCTATCAGACACTGCGATCGCAGGCCGGGAGGTACTGATACGGCTGCGGGCGCGCAAGCTGTTCTGTGACAACTCCGACTGTGGCAGAAGGATTTTTGCCGAACCGAATCCTGCGCTGGCCGCTCGCCATGCCCGGCGGACAACGATGCTGCAACGGCTGCTGTGCGCGGTCGCACTCGCACTGGGTGGTCGTGCGGGAGCCCGGATGACCCGGCATCTGACAGTCACAGTCAGCCGGATGACGCTGCTGCGGCAGATCCGGGCCTTGCCCGATCCGGATCGGGGCAGCCAGTCGCACCACTCACGCAGTAGTTCACTGGAGAGCGGTCCGGTTCCACGGGAGGCCAAGCAAAGGACCAGCAACCGGCTGGCACCTCGCCGCTCGGCCGACCCATCCGCCTGGCTGGGCAAGTACCGTCGCCTGTCGAAGGACTACGAATACCAAACCGTCACCTCGGAAACGTCATCTACCTGGCAATGATCATGATCCTGCTCCACCGGGTCACCGGCCGCTCACCCTGCCCCTGTCCGGGATTGTCGTGGCCCTGCGAGAGTGGCGCCACACCGAGCCGCAGCGCGGTACACCGGAGAGGTGAGGTATTCGCAGGGCGGTGGGCTGACCGCCGAGCGACGAAGGGCCCGGGAACAGTTACGGTTCCAGGCCGCGGAGTCGTTCCCGACCATTGCAGACGAACAGTGCGGCAACGATCTTCTTTCCTGAAGGCGGAAGTGATCAGGCTGATGCCGATACATCCGAATCATGGCGACGCATTAGAATAACCCTCGGGGTATTTATGTAAAGTAAACTTGAGATTGAGTCCGCCAGGCAGCGATATGAGGGCTTATCGCCGCCTGGCGGATCACATAACAGCCCGTAAGGGCTGCGTGTACCAGTCTAGCCAGAACATAGATGACGGTCCACAAAGCTGTCTCGCCGATACTTATTGCACATCCGCCGACTCGTTCTATGCCCTTCCTGGAAGCAGCAGAACAGAATCAATGCAATCCTCCGAAGTAGGATACAATGAGCAGTTGCCGATCGCATCGGCGGTGCGAACTCTTAGGTGGGCGTATTCAACGGCCGCAGCATTCAGCGAGTCAGTCGGTATGATGGAGCCATTATCAACTCTCGCGGACCCCGCATTAGGTAGTCCAACGGCACTGTCCGCGCACACTAAACACCAAGACGGAATAACACTTCACATACTACATCATGCAGGAAGTCCGAGCCCCTTTGCCAGCACCGGCCACGATCGCAGCAACGCATCGTGCCAGTAGCCCCACGAGTGGGTGCCGGTGGCCGTGAAGTCGTAAATTGCGGGAATACCGAGCGCGTTCAGCCTTGCCTGCAGGTTGTGGCTACACGCGTCGGTGGCGGCTTCGATGACACCGCCGATTGTCGACTCGTTGAACAGGTTTTGCAGGCGAGGTTCGGACATGTATGGGCTGTTGAGGTTGTCCCATCTCCCGGGCAGACCCGAGCCACTCGAAACGAACAGGTCCAACCCTCGCAGCCGGTCCGCGTGTAGGTATGGATCATTATCGGCCCACATCGGGTCGCCCCACGGCCCGTACATGTTGGCGCTGGAAGCACCACCGTTGCCCGGTATTCCAGTGCTCCAGAGAAGGACCGAATTGACCGCGGTGTAGCCGAGTGGATCGCTGATCTGGGCGCACCCACTGTAGGCAGCCACGGACCTGTACAGGTCGGGCTCGGCCTCCGCCAACTGCAACACCGAGGTACCCGACATGGAAATGCCCGCGATCGCGTTGCGCCCGCTGGTACCCAACGCAGCGTCGATCAGGGGCGGTAGCTCTTCGGCGAGGAAGGTTTTCCACTTGTTGACGCCCAGCGCAGGATCCGGCGAGCGCCAATCAGCGTAATAGCTGGCCGCGCCGCCGATCGGTGTAACCACGTTGGTATTCTTTTCCGACAGGAACTGCACGGTTTCTGGGGCTCTGCTCCTCCAGGTCGCATCGTCTTGGCCACCCGTCGCTCCGTCGAGCAAATAGAGGGTCGGCCGTGGCACGGATGCATCGGCCGGTCTCTGGACGTCTAGCGCGATCGTTTTGTCCATAGCCGTCGAATGCACGCGCAACATCAGCTTGTGATCGTCCTCGACCGCGAGTTCGACAATCCGCGATCCATCCCGCGCCACCGGGCTGGCGAGCAGCTGCCTCGACGCAACGATAGGGTCGACGGTGTCAGCTCCAGCCGGGCTAGCCCCGAGGACAGATCCCGTGATCAAAACCATTGCTGCTGCCCATTCTACGGCGCGAATGTGATTTGACACCTGAGCCTCCCAGTCGATCGATTACCCTCGCGATACCACTCGATCAAGTCGTGACGTCAACACTGCCAGCACCCGACCTACAGAACTCTCCTGTGAATGAGTCACATAGCCAGCATCCAAATACCTCGCCGGTTACGTTCGCTCTCGGTCACACCAAACATCTCATATCTGCCGACCACGGAACTCGGACGAGACTGGAGGTCCGGCGAACTTATTGAGTGTGACGCGGGTATGGCCTTGCGATTTCGCACCAGACCACAGTGCGCTCCGTATGGCGATACTGCCCGCATCGAGTGCTGAAACGTTGAACATAGTCGCTGATCAGCCGCCCCGACGCAGCAATGATTGAAGCGTTTTCTGTCGAATCATGCACTTCGATCACTAGTCGATCGCTGGTTGCGATCCGCAACAAGAGGGTAATCCGAGTTGGATACGACAGGCGTGCATCCTCCATCACGGCAACAAACGCACCTACGAGGTCCAGAACCGCGCGTTCAACTTGAAGCCGCACGTCGGTCCACTGCCACTTCTGCAATGCTCTCCGTAAGAACAATGTAGCGGTTGGAAGCGCAGTACGCTGTGCCGATAGCTCGATGTGATCGGATCCGGCATCGGATAGAGTTCCTGGTGGCGGCAGGCTTCGGCCGCTATCGATGCAGGTGGCTATACAGGCGGCGACCTTGGTAAGCCGACTTACGAGCAGCGCCTTTTCACTATCGGTTAGCACTCGGGTCGCTGCATCGAGCGCGACCCTGTCACAGAGACTGACCCGGCGGATCTCGTCGAGCAGTTGCCTGTCGGAGTAGTTCGCACGGTTCATCGCACACACGCTGCTGTCATGTCCGATCACTCGCTCTCATAGTGGAGAGGCTGTCCTCCACAGGTAAACAATTGCTTCATCATGCACTCCGGTCGACCGGTATCGGGCGACCAGGAGGGGTGTTCACCGCCTGTAGACCGCTATGCATCTCGGCGATCGCGAATCGGAGGGTTCTCCAGCCGGCCCGCCAGTTCCTGCCAGGATCGGGCATTCGCGCGGGCCAGTTGTGCCAGTGAACTGAGGCAGTGCGACGGGGTATCGGTAGTCAATTGTTCCCACTCGTCGATACTCACGACCGAGATCGCCAGCTGACGCAGCAGCGCCCGGCCGTTTTCCTTCAGGCGCAACGCCGGATCCTTGCGCAGGTTGCGCAGGATGATTTGCTGAATCGAGGTGCCCGCTGTTCGATCGACGATATTTTCCGATAGCGGGGTGATGGACGTCGTCTGGGTGACGTCCGATCGCACAGCTGCTGGTACCGGCGGGCTCAAGTGCGCATCCGAGGGCATCAGCACCGTAACCTTCTTCCTAAACGCCGCCGACCGACTGTCCTGTTCGGTCTGAACACTCTTCGCCGGCGGGCCCGACATCCGATCCCGTACCGCTTTCGCGGTGCCCACCGAGATCCCTGTCCGCTTCGAGATCTCCCGCAGGGACGCTTGAGGATTGCGCTCAATGAACTCCTCGGCCGTGCGCCGCGCCTCAGCGATCTCCAGCGGCCGCAACCGGCCGTCCCGGCCCACGCGGCCGTTCAGGTGGGGAACTTCTCCACCTGAACGGCGCCGCAGCGCGCCGACTGTCTTGTGCGAAAGCCCGGCGGCATCGGCGATGAGGCGATCCGACCAGCCGGGATGGGAGGCGATCAGCCGTCGCGCGGCCGCCTTGCGTTCGGCCAGCGACAGCGGGAGGCCGTGCGCGACGTTAGCCTGCACCGCCAGCACGAAGGCATCGGCCTCGGTACCGTCGAAGAATTTGACCTCGATGGTCCTTTTTTTCATCGCGCGGGCGGCCTGCAATCGGTGCGCGCCGTCGATCACTCTCATCGACGGGCGGTGGACGATTATAGCGGGGAGCGGTGAACCCACCTCTGCCAGGACGCGAACGTGGTTGGTATTCGTACCGGCGTTCGACCGAGGTGAATAGCCGAGCGATATCGACTCCACCGGAACCAACTCGACGGGGATCGATGCAGCTCGCGCCAGCCATTCATGGACTGTCGTTGTATCGGCTTCGATCGGACCGGACGAATCTACGCAATTTCCGTTGACCATAAACCTACTCCAGTGACCAGCCGCCGCCAGCGCGACAGTTCTGGATCTAGACCTCCCCGGACCTGCACCGAATACCCAACCGGCTCAGGCTGCATGGATAGCTCCTTCTGATGTAGTTCGATCTACCAGAGTTGGATTTCGAGCAGTACTCGCATCATCGCAGGAGCACACATACCATCGATATATGCGGATCATAGAAGCCGACAATGATCAGCATGTATGGCGCATACAGTCAACCATAACTCTCACCCCGCATACTACCGACAATATGCCAGGCCTAGAGAGACGGGCCTGGTCGGATGCACATTCTTGTAGTCGAGAAATGATTACGTCCGAACACGCCTCTCATAAGGATCTATCACTCTCCGCAGAGGTGCCGTGCAGGAAGGCATTCGACAACCCGGATCCATCATCGGAACCGCCGTAGTCTAGACAGCATCTTCAATATCCGCGACCTTGCCGCCGATCGGCGCCTTGCTCGCTTGTAGGCCCAAGGCTTGGACGAGAAACCCTCGGCAGAGAATCTGGCGCACTAGACGTGGGGGCAGGTTTTGCCGCGCGCACCGGACGCCGACCCGTATCTCTCGAAGTACCGGAAATAGCGCCGACGAAGATCCCGACAAAAAAAGAAGGCAGAAAATACGACGGCTATCGCCACCTGCAGTAACACAACTCCTCCTCGGTGCGTGAGTTTTCGTTCAAGGCGTCATGATCAAGCGTTACGTGTCGCTCAGCAATACTTGTTGAAGGTCGGAGCCTACAGCTTCCAAAAGATATCTACTATCATGGCGATAAAATCAAACTTGCTGATTCCAGGACTTATCTAATCACCAGGAAACCGTGGCCGCATACACCTCGATATGCACCGGCCGCTAGATTACGCGCCTCAATGTCCAGGTACGATATTCACGCCCACTAGAGATGCTGCAAGTAGTGGGCCTCAACCGAATTTCGGCCGACCAACCAGATGTCAATTCATTCTCTCCAGGCAGTGAGCACACACTATCCACAGAAACAACTGAATGTCAAACCGAGACCCGTAGGCCACACTGGAGTGACTCAAAGATACGCAACATGTGACAAGTTCATCGTCCAATCCTCACCATCTATCCACGCTGAGGTGAGTGCGACATATCATTCCGCGGCGCTACCCCTGCTTCACTGCCGACCGTTCGATGCCATTGCGTTTAACTCAAATATTCGATAGCAATAACATGGAATGTACGAAACGTCTACCGCCGGAACTCACCGGAACTCAAAGGCGCGCCTCGGGCGAAATCTCGAGCACGACCGTGTCCGTTGACCAGTGACGCATAATTTGTTCCCCTCAAAAAATACCCATGCGGTTAGAGGAACGTGGCGGTAAGCCCGTGATCGGCGAGTATCTGCCCAATCATGCTACGGAGACCTATACTATCCATTGGGTTGACTGGATGGAATCCGTGTATCTGCAACCACACCGTGTCCTCGGACTCCAAGATGGTACCGTGCAAGATGCCGCCAATCGAACACACCCGACTGACTAAGCGGAGATCTTGCTCGACCAATCCCACAAAGAATGAGGCAGCCTCATCACCGTCTATACAGCGCAATACAGTATCCGAATTGTACACGTATGAGCAACCGGTAATTATCGCATTAAACCTACGCCGGGATAAAAGTCGTGCAACCATCGAGCGCGGGAGCGAAACTAGCAAGCTCAAAATCTGGGACCGTACACGTTCGTCTGCGGCACGACTTTTCAGTTTCGACTTGATCTCGGCTCGGACCGCTGCGAGGGTGCTGCCGGGACCCGCTTTCCGGTTCAGCTGAATACTAATCGTGTCGAGCGCGTTTCCGCGCAGGTCACTGCTCGAATCGAGGCTGCGGGTGCTGACGGGCATTGCGATCCAGGCAAGTCCGTCCGCGTCGGTGCGGCCAAGCCGTGTTGCCAGATCCGCCATAATTGCAACAGCCAGCGCACTTCCGGTACCATTGTGCACCTGCACAGTCCGTCGCCAGTCCGCAGCGGAAACAACAGCGATGGCCATCGGGAGCTCAATTGGAAATTCCTGCGCATCGATTGACGAGACAATACCTGCAGCGGAAGTCCCCGTGAACGGATCGTGCGCGATGGATTTCATGTAGCGGATGATCGCTGGCACAGTTGGTACTATCGACGCCAAGCGGAGAGCTGCGTCGCGAACCTCCCTGTACAGCGTCTCATTGGGTGACCGAGAGCAGTTACCGACTTGCTGTACATTTTTGTTGATCGCAGATCTGACGGCCGCGAACAGACCGAGTGCATCGGCCAACGTGTGCGACACCAGCAGAGAGACCACACTGCCGCCGTCATCGAGTTGAGCGACCGACAACAGCCAAGCCGGGCCACCATAGGTGTGGAGCTGCTCCTGCGATCGAGCGTCAATCCACTCCGCGACTGCGGCTCGAGGCAATGGATCCATGTCGATGTACATCGGCGCGAACCGTGCGTCGGTGGTCCATCGATCGCCAGCCGCGGCCAACTTCGATGCGCGAACAACTCGCCCGAGGACACCGCGGCAAAGCATCTCATGAAACGAGGTGAGTGCCGTCAGGTCGACCGGTCGATCGTAGAGCCATATCGCTTGAATCGCCACAGTGCCAGGCGGACGCTGAGTTCGTGCGCTCATGCAATCGAGATCGTCGAGCCGAGGCGACACTAATCGCTCCTACCGTCGTATGCCTTGCGAAGGACCGGCGAACACCGAACCAAAGTCCATTCTCGAAAAACTACCGGCAGCAGGAGGCTCTTGGGCAGCCAAGCGCCCCTAACCGCTACTGGTTAGATGACAACCTACCAAGACTGACACTGCCGAGGCGTCACGAACGGTCGACATGTCAGTTTATCTAGCGGCGATCGCGATGGATTGCACTCTTCACCCACGACATAATACCACTTACAAGAGAAGTAGATCTTGACGACGCTACCGATCGCTAGTGGCACAGTATTACAGTGATCCCGAGAGTCCCTCTGGTCGAGTGCACACAAGTAGATGAGTCAATGTACATTGATAGCGATAGAGAAGTGAGATCGCGCTGGCAGTGACGACATAAGAACAGCGCGAAGCGTACATCGATCCAGACTTGTGCATGGAGGCGAAGTGGCCAAAGTAACCGATACCGACGGTCATCTCGAAACGCGTTGCACGGGATCTGCCAGACGGGAATCATCGCCGCAGGTTCGCCGCCCTGATCGACGAGCGTGGCAGCGGCTGAGATCTTGGCACCCATCAGCTAATCCGATAGCCCCCTGCCTCAGCACGAGCGATAAGTGGGCCTGGTTCAAGCCCGCAGGCACGATGCAATAGACTTGGTGCGGTCACTTCCGGTGGCCGCGGATAGCGGGGAACTCCTCCGGGTGTCACCAAAAGGTCGGTTTCAGCCCCCAGGCCGTGAACTCGTCTTCGACGCAGGCGCGAAGGACCGCGCGGGTGGGGAAGCGGTCCGGATCGCCCGCAGTCATCCCGAAGGTCACGTTGCCCCCGTAGTAACAACTGGAGATCGTCATACCGAATTCGGTGCGGCGTAGAAATTCGGTTGCAGCCGGCTGCACGTTGGCGCGCATCACCACCGATCGCGCTCGCATGCCACCGACGGTAGCCACGGCGTCACCGCCGTCACGCAGGCTGGTTCCCAATACGATCGGAAATTTCGCGCCACGCCGGGCGACGAAGTCGGGCATCATCACCATAAGCGGCAGCAGATGGGACGAAGGCGGAACCGTCAAAGGGTTCTCACGGGCGGCAATCGCGGTTTTGATCGCCGAGCGCATTTCTTGCAGATCAACGAGTTCGCCCGTGCGATACGGCACGCCCACATTGACGCCGGTGGTCGCGTTCCCCCGGGGATCGTCTGGGCCGGTGCGGGTGGACCACGGAACGATCACCGGTACCACATCGCCGTCCAGCACCCGCCCGCCGCGGCCGAGAATGCCCACCGCGAGCGCCAGTTGGAGCCCGTTGACCGTTCCCGAATGCGCTTCGGCTGTTGAACGCCACTGTGCCAGTGGAACTTCGACAACCAGAGTAGCGGGCCGAACCCGCTCCGGTAGCGACAGTCGCGGTTCGACGGGGCGAGGAGGTCGTGCCGGTTCTCTTACCGCTCTGGCTCGCACCGCGTTCCGGACGCCGATCGTCACCGCACTGAGCTGCCTCAGCGAGTCGACCAGATTCTGCTGCAGCAGGCCAGACTTCGGAGTATCGCCGACAAGTCGGCCCGCGCTCTCGGCTCGGCTCGGCTCGGCGCCCAAGCCGAGCCGGGTCAGCGCGTCGTTCACCGCCAGCACTCCCCCGCCGCCGTCGACCGCGACATGTGAACAGGCTATCGCCATCACGCAGCCCCCACCCTCAACCGAGGCCACCGACAGCCGCCACATGCGCCCGGTCAGCGGGTCGAAATCGACGTCACCCTGACGGGTCAGCCAGTCGACCACGCCCGACTCCGGTATCGTCTCGGTTTGCCAGTCCAGCGGGAAAGCGATATTGGCGGGTGCCCACCACGCCCGCGCGAACGGTATCCGGGTCGTCACGATGCGCCGCGCAGTGAAGCCCACCGCCAGATGGGCGTGAAACCGCTCGACCAGGTTCCGATCGAGCTGCTCGTCGAACCGCCAGGCCACCTGATTGGCCAGCCACGAACCGAAGAGCTGGTGAGCACGGAAGAAAAGCGCGTCATCCACGGTGATCCGATTCATCGACATCGCGTAGTCCTATTCGCAAGTCAGCGCGGGCGCAACGCCCGCAGGGTCATAGGCGCGAACACAAGCACCACCGCCAACGCGGCGAGCACAGTCCACCCCGCGTCGGCACCGAAGCGCCCCTCACCGGCCAGCACCCGCACGGCCGAAATCAGATGTGATACCGGGTTGATGTCCGAAACTCGGCGCAGCCACGGCGCCATCACGGCGGTTGGCACCAGCGCGTTGGAAGCAAACGTGACAAACATCAGCACGAGTGCCGAAATCCCTTGCACCGTAGCAGGTTTCGAAACCAGAATGCCGACGAAGGCGAAGATCCAGCTGAGCGCCGCAGTGACGAAGACAACCAATACGGCACCCGCTATGAACCCGACCGGATACTTAGGGCGGTAACCCATCGCAAACCCGACAATCACGAGGATCGTCGCCGAGAGTACGTAGCGGGTCACCGATGCGGTCAGCAAGCCGGCCACCGGCGCAACGCGGGCGACAGGCATTGCGGTGAACCGATCGTGTACACCAGACCGCACGTCCTCGCACAGCTGCACACCGGTGGTGACGGCCGCTCCGAGCACCATCTGCACCAGGACACCCGGTATCAATGTCGGCAGGTACCCGTGCAAACCGCCCGCGATGGCGGCACCGAAGATGTTCCCGAACAGGATAGGCCCGATGATCGGCATCAGCGCCGCATCGAAGAGCATCTGCGGGCTTCGCCGGAAAGTCATGAGCCCACGCAACGCAACGACCAACGACTGCCGGGCAGCACGGCACGGTCCAATATGGGTGATGCGTGGCTGATGGTCGACGCGTGGGACGCGCGCTGCGATCGCGGTCATGCTGCGGTCCCTCCGCTTCTCGGGTGACCGGTGAGGGCCAGGAAGACCTCATTGAGGTCAGGCCGGTCCATACCGAAGGCACGCAATCGGATGTCGGCCTGTCGGCATGCCGCGAAAATATCCGCAGCGTAATCGACTTCGGCCAACGGTACCGATATCGCCCGACCCTCCAGCCCGATTCTTACCGCGGTTCCCGTCGCTCGTTCGACGATCTCGACGAGCGCGGGCAGTTGATGGGAGTGGCTCACTTCGAGTCGCAAAACCTCCCTTCCCGCTGACGCTTTCAGCTCGTCGGTGGTGCCGTCGGCAACAATCCTGCCGTGGTCCATCACGGCGATCCGGTCGGCGAGAGCATCGGCCTCCTCCAGGTACTGGGTGGTCAGCAGGATCGTCGCGCCACATTCAACGAGTTCGCGTACCGTAGTCCACATACCCACGCGGGTATGCGGATCCAACCCAGTGGTGGGCTCATCCAGAAAGATCAAGGGCGGCAACGTGATCAGCGTTACGGCTAGATCGAGTCGGCGCCGCATTCCGCCGGAGAACCCGCGCACAGGCCGATGTGCCGCCGCGGTCAACTCGAACTGCTCCAGCAGTTCGTCAGCGCGGCGGGTCGCTGCCCGTCCGGACAGCCCGAGCAGCCGACCGAATATTTGCAGATTCTCTGCAGCGGACAGGTTTTCATCGACAGAAGCGTATTGGCCGGTCAGCCCGATCATCGACCGGACTGCGGTTGCCTTGTGGACGACGTCGTATCCGAAGATTCGTGCCTGTCCGCGGTCGGGGCGCAGTAGGGTCGCAAGCAATCGGACTATGGTGGTCTTGCCCGCGCCGTTCGGACCGAGCAGACCGAACACCGAACCACTCTCGACGCACAGGTCGACTCCGTCGACGGCGGTAAGCCCGCCGAAGGACTTGGTCAGTCCTTCGATGACGATGGCCGGATCGGTACCCACGTCGCCTCCTCCCTCTCCAGCCCCGACGGTCTATGGGAACGACCCGCACCAGCGCACAGCGATTCGATGATGTCGGCAGTTCGCGGCACAGCATCATCTCGGATGTCCGCAGCGATCCTTGCGACGCGCCTGCGCATGGGCCCGCTGGCTACCGCGCCGAGCAGCCGGCCCAAACCTTCAGCGGTCAACTGATCGAACGGGAGGTTCGCACCGATCCCTAAGCGGCGCAGCTGATTTCCCCAATAGGGTTGATCGGCGAACAACGGGCACACTACGGAGGGCAGCCCGGCTCGAACAGTGGCTGCGACCGTGCCCGCACCACCGTGATGAATCGCAGCGGCACATCGCGGCAGCACAGTCGCATGGTCCACCTGCGGTACCACCGCGACCTGGTCGTCCATTTCGGACTCGACCGTGCTCCAGCCGGAGACGAACAGCAACCGCTCTCCCTGTCTGCGACACACGGTGCGCAAGAGCTCCAGCAATTGCGCCGGGTCACCGACCGGCATCGAACCGAATCCAGCATAGATCGGGGGACGGTCAGCGGCGATCCACGTGTCGAGTGCCGGGTCCCTCGCCGACTGGTCGCCGACCGCGGCGGTCAGAAATCCAACGAACGGGCGATCGGGTCCGAACTCATCCGACAGTCCTGGTATCAGCAGCGGATCGTAGGCCTGAATCTCGATCTGGGGCGCGGGCTGCCATGCAGCCGGTGCGCGGTGCGCCAATTCCGCGAGCGTTGGCGCCAGTGCCCATTTTCTGAGCCCAAGAGCCGCATACCAGGCGAGGTAGTTGACCATCCCGGGCACCCGGTCGCCCAACGGCGATGGCAACACCGGCACCGAACGATTCGGGCGAACCGGAAAGTAGTGCACCCCGGCGAACGGCACACCGAGATGTCCGGCTACCGCTGCCGCGACCTCTGTATTGGCCACTCCGGCCACCACCACATCGACCCCAGGAGCCAATTCGAGCAGATCATTCGCAACCTCGTCGAAAGCACGACGATGGAAATCTCGGATCCCCCGGAGGTGTTCGACAGGATTGCGGCTGTGCTTGCGCGGCTCGGCGAGCTCGTCGCGCAGCAGGGCATAGGTATCCGGACCGCACGACCGTGCATGGACTCCACGTTCCTCGGCGAAGCTGATCAGATTCGGCGACACCGCCAGCGTCACGTCATGCCCGCGGTCCAGTAGCGCACGAGCCAGCAGAACGGCAGGCTGCGCGTCACCGCGGGACCCTGCGAATGCAAGTAGCGCCTTCATCATTCACCCCCGGCGTATGCAGTGGCCGGCCGCTCGATCAACGAGGGGGCCGCGTCGAGGTAGGTGATCCACGCCGCAGCCGAGTCCAGGGAAGCGCCACTCAACGCAGCCACTCGGAGCGAGGGCCATTCGAACTCGACGATAGCGGGTTCGAGCCGGGTCCGAAGTCGATCGTGGACGGTTTCATACGCCTCCTGAATCGGATTCATCCACATAGCTCCACTTCTAGGTCGTAGGCGAGTCCGGCCACCATCACATTTGGCCGCGAACCCACTCGGTACCGAGCTGAATTCGTCGAGAAATGCATGCCTAAGTGCGTATCACTGCTATGAAATCAGACCTCGAACCAATCGAATGTGCGCCGGACCGGTGATACTCAATCCGACCAGACTGGACAAGGTTCCGAAAGCCACTTTTGTCACAACCTGCCCCACAGGTGCCCAATTCACCTACACCTCGGGGACAATACGTGATCACGTTCGGCGACGTCCACGTGAAATGAATCACTTCAATGGGGTCACTGATCCGTCCTCGAGTCGCTGGTCCGCCTTTCGAGATGCATTTTCTGCGGCTCGGCGAGCAGTTAGTGCATGCGAACAAGATCGGCTGCCATATTCGTTTTCAATGCCTAATGAAATAAACACACCAGGCGGTCACACTTGTAAACGCATCGCTGAATAGGTGTGCCGACAGCGTTCTCTTTCCCGGGAGGCCGCTCGCCGGGGTCCACCGGATCACACTGTGCGAATCCAGTTGGGGCACCAAGTTTCTCATCACGCTCTCCACGGCGGTCGCCGTGCACGCGGGCATGCTGTCTGGAGTACTAGAGCGGTAGCGTTGATCCTCTCTGTCAGGAACCACAGGTTGAGCCCGATCTGGCTGACTTCCGAACGGATGAGCAGAGATTGATCAGCCGTGATGGGCGCGTTGTACTCGATGACCGCGCGATACGGCCCGGTTCGAAATCCGGAGTGATTCGGCAAAAACTGCTCGACCGCCTGCCAGTACGCGGCGTTGTTCATATGCATCAGCAGGTCGATATCCACCTCCCTGATCTGGTACACCAGATCGGTGTCCGACCGCGGTGGTGGCACCCCGTGGAGCATCGGCGTCCATCGCAGTCGGTGCTGGTCGGTGCTTGCGGCTAGGTGGAGGAAGCCGGCATCGCTGATTCGCGCTGCGGTGCCGGTGCCCTCGTCGACGTTGATCCAGAACGCCTCGGTCTCGACAAGTCCACCTGCATCGCTGGTGATTCGGACACGCATGTTCGCCCACCGAGTCGAGACACCTGAACACCAGCGCCGCAGCGAGAGATGGTCAGGCCACCGGATCGGCCGGACCACGTCGATCACGGTGCGCCGCACGATCCAGGTCGGGTCTGAGTCGACGAAGCGGCTGGCTTTCAGGTCTTCCCAGGCGATGTCCTGCAGATAGCGCGCGATGGCGTCGAGGCGGAGCCGACCGTGGCGATCGACATCTCCGGATCGGACCGGCCAATTGGTCTCGTAACCCACGTCCTCGGCAGGTGGATCCGGCAGCGTTCCGGAGATGTTTCTCATCTGATTTCTTTCCCTGATGAGTTCGATCGGGTTAGCGGCGGCACCGCGTACTTCGTAGGCTGGCGCCGATCAGGTGCCGCAGGCCCTGCACGCGGCGATAGGTGGCTCGCAAACGCTTCGGCCGACGTGTACCGAACCACCAGTCCCAGGGGTATCCTCGGCGAAGATGACCCAATCAAATCAGCACTCGGCTATCGCGCCGACCTACCTAAACGAGGCACCGGCCGTCAGCGATTTGGGCATGGGTATCGAGCTCGCCGACGAATCCAAATCAAGCTCCCTGGCGGGCCAGACCCGCTCGAGCGATCTCCGTCCCCGCCTCGGGATCACAATAGCGTACCATGTCATAGATTCCTAACGGCACTGTCATATCCATGACCGCCGAGCCTGTGGCTGCATTACGATTCTACTACGCAAGCTCCACACTGTGCAGTTCTGCGTTTTACGCCGGTATCCACTCCTTATGCAGCTCGGGGCTCCGTCGCAGCAATGCACGACAGCTCCCATACTCACGGGATAGAAATGACGCTAACCATGATCACATGCCAGCTGGATACAGCTAATCAGAGTCCTCGCTCGAGCACTATTGACAATCGAGCCAAAAAACGACACATTCTTTGGTCGAATACACATGCGTCTGCTCTAAAATGCGGACGCCGAACATGTCCAGCATGGGAATTTGTCAATTTACGATAAACTTACTGTGCGGAGAAAGGGCTCAACGACCCCAGGTTTCACGATCAGAGAAATTCGTCACCCGGGTAGCGCGGCGACAACGCTCTTCCGGGAGATCTCGTTACCCGGTCAGGCGGCGCAGCAGACCGGACTGGCGGCCAGGCCCGTCGAGACGCCGCCAGCCAGCAGCTCCCACAGAAACACATGAAGCTGACCGGCCGCCGAGCGCCCGGCTGTTGAGCGCGGCGAGCAACACCGTTGAGCTGCCCGCATTCGGGCGATCACCGCATGGTAACGCAGCAGTTCGGCGATGCCCGCAGTCGGCTCGCAGTCGAGCAGATCGCGGACTCAACGCTCGCAGCGCGGCGGCGGCAATTGGCACGGGCAGCGAGAGTCCCGACCTCTCGCTGCCGTCGAGGATCGTGGCGACGCTGCGGTGGCTGATGAAGACGTCCGACATCGCACTGGTCAGGACCGCCGCACGGACCCGGGGATCACGGTCCGCGTGCACGACCAGCAGCAGATCCTCCAGCTCCCGCATGAGTGCGGTGTCGAGGAAATTGAACGGCGGATTGCTCATGCTGACCGTGAGCACCACGCCGGTTCGCTCGGTGATCAGCAATGACATAGTGCCTGCCGCTCGATGTCGTGATGCCTCCCGTATCGGAGCCCGCGAACCGGCATGCGCGCGTCCACCGGCAAAGTGACGAATCGAAGACCAGAGAACAGGGCAGTCCAACGGGTCGGACTGACAGCGAACCAAACCAGACCGTCACCGAGCGGCCGGGATCGGCGATCGCTAACGGCAACTCACCGTCAGCGTGGCCGAGCGGCGAGCCGCATGCCGAACTGTCGGCCCGTCGGTTCGTCGAGAGCGCGGCGGGCCCGCTCCAACTCGGCTCGCAATTGTTCGACTTTGGCGCCCTATCCGTCCGCGCCGTCTCCAACACCGAGTCAACGACCTCGGCGACCTCCGGATACACGGGCGGCGGCCTAGACGACCGCCCCGTCAAGACCAAGAGTCCGCACATGGTCAGCCTCATGCCATTGACCACGCCGACGGGCCACTCACCGTCCGCGCTGCCGGCAACTCGCTGGCGGGTTCGCACCTGCACCAAACCTCTACCTACGAAACGGGGGGACGGCACCCCGTGGCACGCCGCTCGTCAATGCCAGCATTCGTGAGCATCATTGTGCATAGTGCCCGATGTCCCCCCTACCTGATCCGTGAAACTGCAGGTATCAAGATACTTCCATTTGGTGTTTTGTGAGATGCACACAGGAAGTGTAGTGCGGGTCACACCGTCAGACTTCCTCGCATAAGGGAGAAGTCGATGTCTGTATGCGTGTGGAAGCCGGGCACTGGTCGTCGCGGGTACCGGATCAATCGAGGGGTGAGCGATCGGTCGACGAATTACACCGTTTGTAGTGAGTCGGTCGCGCTCGTGGATCTGCGGGTGCATCGTGCCCGGCCAGCGAGACCTACCCGCCGACCCGGTGAACTGGCCAAACGCCGCGGCGTGGCTGGAGATGCGCCGCGGAGTGGATCACCCGGATCGGCACTGTCCGTCGTAAGCCACACCGGCGATGTCCTCGGTAGCCAAGCGGAGCTTCATTACCGTATTGCGGCTGGTGCTTCGACTGTCTTGTAGTTCGGATCACATCATTGGATGGGAGGCCCTATGAGGTTGCTGTCTTCGCGGATCCTCCGCATGGTGGTCGTGACTGTCGCTCTCGCGGTTGGGTCGGTGTCCATGACGACGGGAGTCGTTGTGGCCGATCCTGCGCCTGTTCCGGTGCAACCACCTCCACCGTTTCCCGTGCCACCGCTGCCCCCGGAGTTCGATCCAGGCTTCTACAGCCCGCCTGCGGACGTAGTGGCGTCGAAGCAGCCAGGTGAGATCATCGCCGCTCGTGAGGTGCATCTGGCGCTGTATTCGGTCCTGCCGTTCAATATCGACGCGTGGCAGCTGTCGTTCCGATCCACCGACCATCTAGGCAAGCCGCTCGCTGCGGTCACGACCGTGATGAAGCCGCGCGGCGGTGACAACGGCCAGCCCTGGAACCTGCTGTCCTATCAGTTCCCGGTGGATTCGAGCGCGCGGTACTGCTCCGCGTCCTACATCCTGCAGCAGGCATCAATACCGGGTGCCGTCCTGGGCCAGCCGGCGGTCCCGAACGAGTTTCTGTTTCCCCTGACCGCTCTCGGTGCGGGCTGGGTGGTGAACATGCCTGATTTCGACGGCCCGAACATGGCATTCGGGTCCGGTCCGCTCAACGGGCGGATCACCCTGGACAGCGTGCGGGCGGTGGAGAATTTCCAGCCTGTAGGGTTGCGTGGGACCGGCACCAAGGTCGCGATGGCGGGATACTCCGGTGGATCGATCGCGACCGGCCATGCCGCGGAGCTGCGCTCTTCCTACGCACCGGAGCTCAATATAGTCGGTGCGGCAGAGGGCGGCATCGCAGCCGACCTTTACGCCATGGTGCACATGGGCAATGGCAATCTGGGCGCGGGGCTGTTCCTGAGCGGAGTCTTCGGGGTCGCGCAGGAATATCCGGAATTGGGCGCCTATCTCGACCAGCACATGAATCCCATCCTGAGAGCCCTACGGCCCGTCAAGAACAGCCTATGCCTGGTGTGGTCAGCGGCGCTGGTACCGTTTCTGCCCTACGAGCAGATGTTCGACGTTCCCGACCCCATGCACGACCCGGTGCCTGCTCAGGTGTTCGACGCGATCCGCATGGGGCATTCAGTGCCGGACATGCCGATGTTCATGTATAACGCCAACCCCGACTGGCTCGTGCCGGTCGGACCGGTCAACAATCTGGTCGACACATACTGCCGTGACCCCCAGGCACGGATCCGATACACCCGCGACCATTTCAGCGAGCACTTCACGCTTCAATACTTCGCTATGGCACAAGAACTCGTCTGGCTGAAAGACCGCTTCGACGGGGTTCCAGTTGCTGCAGGTTGTGACATTCGCGACGAAGGCTCCATGCTGCTGGACCCGAAGAGCTGGCCAGCCTGGCTTCAAGCCGCGGGCACCCTGCTCGCGGCAGCCGTTCAACAACCAATCGGACATCATTAAACAGCTGCAAGCAGAGAGGTCAATAACAGACTCATGTCGGCCGACTGCGCCGAAAAGCTTAGTATGACCGTCAAGGAATATACCATGCGTCTTGGAGAAATACATCACGGAAGAATAAGAGGATGCACGGCGGCAATGTCAATGCTTTCATTGGCACTCGCTAGCGCAACCGTCGCAACCGGTCCGGTGGTGCATGCCGATCCCGTGTGCCCCACCCTATACGTCGTGGCTATACCTGGCACTTGGGAGACATCCAGCGACAGCCCCGGAAAACTCCGAACAGGTATGCTGTCGCAAGTCACTGATGAACTATCCGACTCGATCCGAACGGATTTTGTCAACTATTCGGCAACCGCTTTCCCGTGGGAAAAGGAAGTATACGGCCGGTCCAGGGACGAAGCGGTCGGCAATGCCCGAAATCTAATTTCGACAATGGTGCAACAGTGCAATACTACGCGAATTGCGTTACTCGGCTACAGCCAGGGCGCCGACGCGGCGGGCGATCTCGCCGCTGAAATCGGTGGTGGCCGGAGCGTCGTCTCGCCGGATCGTGTCGCTGCCGTCGGCCTCATCTCTGACCCGCAACGCTCCCCCAACGACACTCTGATCGGCCCACCCACAGCTGGTCAGGGCATAGAGGGTCCGCGAATCGGCGGTTTCGGTGCCGTCGCCGCACGAACTCGCACCATTTGCGCGACAGGAGATCTCTACTGTTCGACGCCAGACAAAGACTTCATCACGCGGATCGCCGGACTATTCGCACAGATCTCCGATATGAACCCCGCAAATTTCGGCCAGTATCAATCGGAGGCTGAATCCTTACTGGCCGATATCGGCGCTGCCGGCGGAATCTCTCAACTGCAAAGTCAGCTGAGCGGCAGCGCCGACAAGCTGCGCGTCCAACAGCTGGAAACTTTCTATAGATCCCACGTACATGCCTCCTATCCCCGCTACTACGTCGACAGTAATCACACAGCCACCACATGGCTGCACAACTGGCTGGCAGACATCACATGAGAATTGCTCCGCATCCTACTCGACGATCGGCGATGATTCGGCGGCCGCCTCGATAAATCACCTACCCAGGTATCGCCTCTATCGCCCGATCCGAGCACCTAAGGAATGTGTACTCACGCGAACATTCGGATACAAATATCAATATCTCATTATGGTCGATTCACCCGACAGACCGGCGACAACGATCGAAATCTCGTGACCCGAGAGGCAGCTCAGAGCCGGTTCGCACCCTGGATAGATCGAATCAATAGAATATTCGTTCCGATTCACGCGACCCGAGCGTAGCTCGGCTGGACGCACAGCCGAACTCTCATCTCCTTGTACAATTTGGATTGCGTCGTTTCATAGGATTTTTCGACAGCGCACACGCAAAGGAAGGTAGTCTGATGTCTACATTCCACAACTCCCAAACACATAAGAGAATACTGGCCAGATGGGTGATTGCATTGGTTGTTGCCGCAGTGTTATCTGCGGTTACTCCGGTCACCGGGTTCCCGCCGCAGGCTGCTGCAGCCCCGTTGGAACCTCAAGTCGATCCGTTCTACCAGCCACCCGCCGGATACGAGTCACAGCCGCCAGGCACGATCCTGCGGACGAGGCCGATCAGCTTCGCCGCGCTGACCCTGTTCAAGATCAACGTCCAATCTTGGCAGTTACTATACCGAACGACCGATCTCTTCGGCAAACCGCAGGCGGCGGTCACTACTGTGGTGCTACCTGCGGGTCCACAACGCATGAACCGTCCGCTGGTTTCGCATAATCTGTTCTACGACAGCGCCAATCCGGCATGCGGGCCCTCGCATCTGTACCAGCAAGGCGCCTCCGCGATTACGGCCGCGACCGGATTCCAGGGACAAGTCGAACTGCTCGGAATCGCCTACGAATTAGCCAAGGGCTGGGCAGTGTCCATCCCGGATCACGAAGGCCCTCAAGGGCATATGACGGTAGCGCGGGAACCGGGCTACGTGATTCTCGACGGCATACGGGCCTCCGAGCAGTTCACCCCACTCGGCCTAAACGGAAAAGACACCCCCGTTGGGCTGTGGGGGTACTCGGGAGGTGGAATGGCCACCGGATGGGCGGCCGAGGTGCAGCCGACCTACGCACCCGAACTGAACATCAAGGGAATGGCTCTGGGCGCACCGGTGCCAGATATGCGTGCCCTGCTTCCACTGGTGGGGACCGGGGAATCCGGTCTTGTCGGCATTGGCATCTCTTCCTTGGCGGCTGCATATCCGAAATTCAGAGACGCCCTCGACTCGCATCTGACTCCACAAGGACTGCGGGTGATGGAGCGGATTCGATCACGATGCCTCGTCCTGAACGTCGTGGCGGAACTCTTCGACAACTATCAGCAATACCTCACGATTCCGGTGAAGGAATTCATGGAGTTACCAGACGTCAAGGAGACCTTCGACGATGCGACCCTCGGCCGCAACAACCCTAGAGTGACCGCACCCCTCTACGTCTACCAAGCGGCGCTGGATACCGCCGTTCCGATGGAAAGCACCGACACGATGGTACATAACTATTGCGCCGGCGGCGCGCCCGTCCAATACGTGCGCGACCATCTCAGCGAACATATGCTGCTGGCAGTATGGGGGCAGCCATCGGCATTGAACTGGCTGGACAACCGTTTCACCGAGGGCGCACCGACGCCGGTCGGCTGCACCACCACCGACCAGCTCACCACATTCCAAGACGCCAAGAACATCCTGACGCAATTCGAGCAGTACATCGCGGCGGTCGCAGGCATAGTCGGACTACCACTCGGCCCTCTCCCCGGTCAGAAATAGCCGACCACCGCCCATCGAGAACCCCAAGGCAAGTAGCCAGCGGCTAGCGTTGCTATCACGCAAATCGCAGCCCTGCTCCTGTCCGTCCTGCTCGCGTTATCGGGCTGGCGCAATGCTTCGGCGGCGCGATCGGCGCCCGCTAGTTCCGTTGTCCCAGCACCGTCCAAGCGCCGTCGCGGACCCAGCGGAGAAGGCCCGACTGTGGGCCTCGCCGAATCCGCTTGCCGCGCCGGTCACCAGCGTGAAGTCGGATCCCTGCGGCCGGGGCGTGTGCGGCGGTCCATCACCCTCTCGTGTTTCGCTCGGAACCCAGGACGGCGGCGTTGTCGGATTGGGGTGGGTGGCCTGCGGTGATTCAGCCGAATTGTGTTGATCAAACCAGCCCAGCAAACGGCCTGGCTGTCGTACCGATAAGCCCCGGACTGACCATAGCGGTTCACCGTTGACACCTTAGACACATCTGTCTAAAGTATGTTGACGATTATCTTGTGGTGTTGTCGCATCAGTTGGCAACATCTCGGAAATGCCAATTCCCGTGTTGCGTGTTAGCTGACTCACATTCGAGGAGTGCAATGAGGCCCAAGATCTCGATGCCACGATTCATGCTGAAGGTCGTGGTATTCACAGCGGTGGCGCTGATATGTGTCCCGTTTCTGTCGAATGCGACACTCGCGCGCGCGGCTGATGGTTTTACCGGGCCGGATGGCGGGTCGTATGCTGCAGCGTGGACCGCTTCGGTAGATGGTCCACAGCCGTTTCCGGATATGACTACCGACCTGTCGGTGCCTATCACCATGAGCGACGGCACGGTTCTGAAAGCGGATGTGTATCATCCAGCGACCGGGAACCGGCCTGCTGAGGGTCGCTTCCCAGTGATCCTGCAGATGCAAGGTTACGGCAAACTTGTAGCGAATCTCGGCCAGATTCTCCTGAAAATCCCTGGTGTCGAGCAGGTTTTGCTGCCGTGGATCTCCTCATTGAACTTTCCGGGCAGCGGGCTGGACGGCATCACCGATCTGACCCGGCAGCTGGACTCCGGAGTGCTGCGGCTCTTAGCACAGGACTGGGCCCTGGTGCACGCGGGGTACACGCTCGTGCAAGTCGACATGCGCGGCACCGGCGCTTCGGAAGGCAAATGGCAGGTCTTCGGCGATCGCGAGAAGCTCGACGCCAAAGAGGTGATCGACTGGGCCGCGCGGCAGCCGTGGAGCGACGGCAAGGTCGGTCTCACGGGCACGTCGTTCACCGGTATCTCCGCGCTGGAAGCGACCGCACACACACCCGAGGCGCTGCGCGCGATTTTCGCTGGTGTGCCGAGCACGGATGTCTTCCGTGACATCGCCGGGGCGGGCGGTGCCACCGGTTTGGGTTTCCTATCGTTCTGGTTGCTTGGTGTCGATCTGGTGAAGAACGCGCCAGACCTGGAATCGGTACTGTCGGGCCGATTCGATCCGGCGCAACAGTTGCAATGGTTGAAGGACCGCCTAGCCGACCCGTTCACAATGTTGGATGTTCTCGCCGGCGCTTACGGGTCGACAGCATGGGACCATTTGCCGCCGGGCACAAAGGCTTTCCTCGACCCCAATTCCCCAATCCGCCAAGGGTTGAAGACCGACCTGAGCAAGGTGACGATGCCGACGTTCGTCCTGGATGCGTCGTTCGACATCTTCGGTACCACACCGATGGAAAGCTTCGAGAAGGTGCCGTTGCCCCTGGAGCAGAAGAAGCTCATCATGGGCGACGGGTATCACTTGTTTTCCGGAGTCGCTGGATTCGGACACCCGGGGATGCCGCCCCGGGTGGATGTGCTGCAGCGGGCGTGGTTCGACAAGTGGCTCCGCGGGACCGACAACGGCATCGACAAATACAGTCCGCTCACGGTGAAACGGCAAGGTGGCGGCTGGGAAACCATCACCCAATCTCCGCAAGCGGAGTCCGACTACCGCAGGATGTATCTCACCGACGCGCCCTCCGGCACAGCCGGTCACGCGGTCGCTGACGGTAGTTTGTCGCCACGACCGAATCCGGCCGGGGTGCACGACTTTTCGGTGGCACCGAGCTTGCTCAGCCTGTGCTCACGCGACATGGCGCGCATCACCGGCGGAGCGACGTCAGTGATCGTGGCATGCACCGAGGACTCACGGATCTGGGAGCACAGCGGTCTGGCTTTCACCAGCGGCGCGGTCACCGCGGCCACGCAGATCTCCGGACCTATCGCGGTGCACCTCAACGTCGTGCACGATGCCCCGGACGGGTACTGGGTGGCCACAGTCAACGACGTCGCACCCGACGGGCAATCACGCGAAATCAGCAGCGGCCAGCTGGTCTCCTCACTGCGCAAGATCGACGACGCGCAGAGCAGCCGCTCACCCAACGGGGACTACACCATCCCCGTCCCATTCGTCGACATCAACCAGCGGGAACCGGTGATTCCTGGACAGCCGCTCACCCTCGACATCGCGCTCACCCCTATCGAGGCGGTCCTGCAACCCGGTCACAGGCTGCGCGTCGACGTCTACGCCAGCAACGGACTCAAAGGCGTCCCGACACTGCCGACACTGGCTGCCAGCGGTCTGCGGCCGCAGACCCTGCGGCTGGACCCGGCCACACCCAGCTGGGTCAACATCGCCGTGAACAACGACATCCCGGAATAGGCCGCGAGTGCTCCTCGGAAAGAACACTGCCCGCACGCATGACGCGTGCGGGCAGTTCTATACGCTGATCCAGGTGAGAGTCCCCGGCCAGCACACATCGGCCAGCCGCCACCCCGCCGTCCAAGCCCGCCGAGCCGAACGACGCCGCAAACTCCTGGCCGCCGGCATCGAGGTCTTCGGTGACCGCGGATACGCCAACAGCTCGGTCACCCTGCTCTGTCACGCCGCTGGGCTCGCACGCGCACAATTCTACGAGCACTTCGACAATCGTGAAGATCTGCTGCTCGCCGTCTACGACATGATCCAAGAACAAGCCCGGCACGCCGTCAGCCAGGCCGTCGCCGAACAGGCCGACGATGTCGTGGCCCGCGCCCACGCCGCGATGACCGCCTTCGCGGAATCCGTCGGCCACGACCCCCGCCGAGCACGCCTAGTCTTCGTCGAAGTCATCGGCGTCAGCGAACGAGCCGAACAACACCGCGTGCAATCACGAGAACTCTGGGTCCGGTACATCGCAGAACAGATAGCGCACACCCGCGGAGCTGATTACTGTCCGCCCGGCGGATACACAGCCGCAGCAACTGGCTTCATCGGCGCTCTCATGGCACTCGTCCACCAATGGAGCCTCGGTAGCGCTGACATGAAACTCACCGACGCGGTCGAGGTACTGACCCACTTCCTGATCAGCCTAATCAATCCCGAAAGCATGGGCGCCACTGGGGCAAACGTGGTAATCACGTTACTCGCCGAGGGCTCCGCCACGACAAGCCAGTCCAGATAACATCCCACCCGACACCTCTACACGACCAGTTCGTGGACAAACGGTCGGCCGTATGCCCGCAGATCTTCTATGTGGAGGCATCTGTTCGCGTATTCCGAAGACAAGGCATCACAACAGTCATCCTCGGACAGGACAGAACATCGTTCGCATCGGCCGATATCGATGCTGGCCTGGGCGGGACTGCTTACTTCGCCAAGGTCAATGGGCTACATCCACGCTTGAAAACAAAGCCTATCGTGGAATTGTCAGCATCGCTGATCTGCTGAACACATGTCGGCACGGGACGGCTCTGAGCCAAGCGCTCGTACGATGCCGTCGTCGGTGTGTGGTGGGCTGGCGCATCAACGGCGCAATCGCCTCCGCCGCACTGGCATTCGGCGTGATCCTGCTGTTCGCGTTCGCGATGTCGTGGGTGGGGGCGCTGACCGGGCTGATGTCGCCGAGCGTTGAGGTGGCCCAGAGCGCGGGCCTGATCTGGCTGTTCCCGGTCACCTTCGTCTCCTCGGCGTTCATCTCCGCGGAGACGCTGCCCGGGCCGCTGCGCACGATGGCCGAATGGAATCCAATCACCGCGGTATCCGCCGCCGGTCGGAAACTGTTCGACAACGGGGCGCCACCGTCGTTCGTGCCGCCGCGCGGCTGGGCAGCCGACCACTGCGTCGAATACTCGATCGGCTGCTCGCTGGCGAGTCTGGTGGTCGCGATGCCGCTGGCGCAGCTGCAGTACCCCAAGGTAGCCAACCACTGAGGTACACAACAAACGGCGGCATGAAACATTGTTCGGAATGAATGCGGCGATCCGGAAACCAACGTATGCAAACTTATCGTGGTACTCACATTAGAGACGATGACTACTGCAAGGTAGCCGCGACTTTGTCACATCCGGAGCATCGTGAACCGCGGAAATGTATCAAACCCGGATTGCAGTTGACAGCAACCACTGTTCTGTCTATAGTTGCATCGTTCACTTGGCTGAATGGCGGGCGCCGCATCAGAAATTAACCCATCGCAAACCGTTGGTAAATGTAATTATTGCGGCACCTATCAGGTCTCACACGATTATCAGCGTATGATCCGCGTTGATTCGAGAATCACGTGAGCATTACGAACATGGAGGGTTGAGATGTGAACTAAATATCTGATAGAGATAGGTATGAGTCGGTCGGAATTGGCGGCGACACCAGGCATTTCGAGGCAGCCCCCGTCGCATCACCGCCACGTCGGCGTGGTGTCAGCGTTGCACCAAACGCAGGCTCACACGCAGCCGCTCAACGGTGAAACCACCGCCCTGCGGATGCCTCACCTCAAAGGCTTTAACGTGACAACCGGTTCCCGCAGTCACACCCATGGAATCACCCATTAAAGCTCACTAGCGGAGCTACTACTCGCTTACGACCGCACCCTGCATCGGTGGAGAATATCGGCAAGGGGACAGCGCTTCGATCGCCGCCTAGATTCTGCCATCTGCTCTGTCGCTCTGTTATCAAGCTCTCCGGGTGAGCGCGGATCGAGTGTGCAGATTTCCAGCAATATATGTGCATCTGATCAGATCTGCCTCTTACGGTCGGTAGGGATTACCAGTGACGAGAAGCGGTCTCGTGACTTCTACATTATTTCCATCGACATTGCGGCCCTCTATTGATCCATAATCTCGGTCAGCTAGATGAGGGTTCCGTCGACACGTCAGGCGATGTTGCAATCGCCGCGATATGCCAGGAAGCTGAGAAATGACATAGATGCCCCCGATATTATCGCCGGTCGCAGACAATCAACCAGGATCGGACGATCCGAATCCGGACGTTCGGAATCTTTTGAACTACGTGAATCTTGATCTTCGATAGTTCGACTAACAGGTCAGAATTCGAATTGAGTAGAAGGAGCCTTACATGCAGCAAAAGTTGGCTGGCTACCCTATTCGGGTCCGAGGTGATCTGGACCCCGCATTGTCGCGCTGGAAGTGGCTGATTAAATGGGTGCTGGCCATTCCGCATTTCGTTGTGCTATTCTTCCTGGCCATCGCGTATTCGATCGTCACGATGGTGGCATTCTTTGCAGTCTTATGCACCGCACGCTATCCACGAACTCTCTTCGAGTTCAACGTCGGGGTGATGCGATGGGCATGGCGCGTCTCGTTCTATTCGTTTGTCCTGGGCACCGATAAGTATCCTCCTTTCAGCCTCTCAACTGACTCTGACTATCCAGCCGACTTGGAGGTCGACTATCCGGAGCGACTCAATCGCGGTTTGGTGTTGATAAAGTCGTGGCTATTGGCAATACCTCACTACTTGATAATAGCCGCTGTTGGGAGCGAGGCCGCTCATATGCTCTCAGCAACCGACTACGGCGATTGGGTCAATGCGACTGCCATATCGCTTCTGACGATCTTGATTGCCACAGCCGAGATTTCCTTACTTTTTATAGGCCGTTATCCTATTGGGATATTCGAATTTACAATCGGCCTTAATCGTTGGATCTGGCGAGTGCAAACGTATGCGGCATTGATGTGTGATGAATATCCGCCATTTCGACTCGATCAAGGAGCGCGTGAGCCGGTATGCGTAATGCGAGAGATCGAGGCCGCAGAGCCAACTGCTGCCGAGAGGGGCAATAAATAGTCCATAGATCTGTTTGGGCGTGGCCGCCGGACACAGCCCGTCCAGCGCATTGCGGGCACCTCGATCCAGCAGACCCATCCTGCGCAACGACCCGACGCTGCGCCTGAAGGACAGCAGCCAGGCGCCAGCCTCAATATCGTGACGCTGTTGGTGATGTTGTAGGAGGTCGTTGTTCCGGGGGTTGGCTTGCTGGCGTCGGGGGAGAATCTGTGCCAGAAGGTGAGGAGTGATGTCACTACGTCCGCATGGTCCTGCTGGGATTCCGGCCAGGACGGCGGAAGCGGCGTGGAGTAGCTGCCCGAAGGGTGCGCCGGCAATGTTGATCCGGGATCGGTTGAGTGAGTTGATCGGTGATGAGGAGTTCCTGAGCTGGTATCCCACCGATGGCCGACCCTCGCTTTCGCCGGCACAGTTGATGCTGGTGAGCATTCTGCAGTTCGCCGAGAACCTCAGCGACCGCCAGGCTGCCGATGCGGTCCGGTTGCGGCTGGACTGGAAGTACGCGCTGGGCCTGGAGTTGGAGGACGCCGTGTTCGATTACTCGGTACTCAGCGAGTTCCGTGCCCGGCTCGGTGAACACGACCGGGCCGATCGACTCCTGCAGGTGATGCTGGCGCGTCTGATCGGGGCCGGACTGCTCGAGGGCCGGGGCCAGCAACCCACCGACGCCACTCATGTACTGGCCGCGGTACGGCGGCTGAGCCGTCTGGAGCTGGCGGGCGAGAGTGTCCGGGCGGCCCTGCAGGAATTGGCCGAGGCCGACCCGGACTGGCTTGCACCACTGGTCGAACCCCGGTGGGCCAAACAGTACGGCCGGAAGGTGGAGATCGGCAAAGTTCCCGGCGGGCGCAGCGGCATCATCGACCTGGCCGAGACTATAGGCAGGAACGGACTGAAGCTGCTCACCGCCGTGGGGACGGCTACCGCGCCACCGCGGTTGCGGGACCTGCCGAAGGTGAAGATCCTACGTCGGGTATGGATGCACCAGTACTACTGGGACCCCGAGGGGCAATTGCGCTGGTGTGAGGGCACGGCGTTGCCGCCGGCCTCGCTGCGGTTCGACTCTCCGTACGATCCCGACGCCCACTACTGCGTCAAGCGCGACACCGCCTGGAGCGGCTACCGGACCCACTTCACCGAGACCTGCGATGAGGACCTGCCGCATGTGGTGACGCACGTGGCCACCACGATCGCCCCTGTCCAGGACGGAGTGCTGACCGAGACCATCCACGATGATCTGGCCGCCCAACAGCTGGCTCCGGCCGAGCATATCGTGAACACCGCCTACATCACTCCCGCCCGAATGGAGCGCGCCCAGCGGGTTCACGGCATCAAGCTGCTCGGCCCGATCCCTACCGACCACAGCCCGCAAGCCAAGCGAGGCACCGGATTCGACAAGTCCGCCTTCGATGTGGACTTCGACCAGCACACCGCTACTTGTCCGCAAGGAACCACCAGCCGCCAATGGACACCCACACGGATCAACGACAGCGACTACATCCTGGTCAAGTTCCCCACGAAGACCTGCCGGGACTGCCCGCAGCGCGCCCAGTGCACCACCGCTGTCAGCGGTCCCCGATCCCTGGCACTGTTGCCGCACCCCCTGCACGAGATCCAGATACAGGCTCGCGCCGAACAGGCCACCGATGAATGGAAGCAGCGCTATGCCGTCCGAGCCGGCGCGGAATCCACGATCTCACAGAACGTACGCATCAGTGGCCCGCGCAGATCCCGTTACCGGGGGCCCCGCGCTGGCGTGGGGTCAGCGAGGGATCGGCGGCTTCGCGGATGAGCATGTAGCGGAACAGCCCGATCGCTCTGGCCCGCTCCAGGCGGGCCTTGTTCTCATGGTCGGCCTGCGACATCAGTCGTCGGCACCTCCTTCGGATCGTCAACACATAGACCCGCCGAAAATGCCGCACCCCAACCGATTTCGGCAGAGCGGACTCGTGTTGCAACCCGGTCAGGGCCACGCGGGGACCAGCAACCGGCCACCCGAGGCCGCCGCGGCCAGCCACCACGGCGACACCGTGGCGATGCCCGGCCACCGCGACACCATCGCCGCGCCCGCTCCCGCGAGCGCCGCGACCGCGTCGGCGAACGAACCAGAAATACGTCGGCGACATTACTTACCTGCCGTTGGGTGACGGCCGGTTCCTCTATCTGGCGTCGGTGATCGATCTGTACTCGCACCGGCTGGCCGGCTGGTCGATCGCCGACCACATGCGCACCGACCTCATCACCGACGCACTCCGGGCCGCTGCCGCGACCCGCGGCAGCCTGGCCGGGGCCATTCTGCACACAGGCACCCACCGTTTCGAATCCGCCCGCCACGCCCGCCTGGCGGTGTTCCGGTGGATCACTCGATACAACACGAGAAGGAGGCACTCGACCCTCGGGCACACCAGCCCGATCATCTACGAGCAACAGGCCGGTACAGTACTGGCCGCAGCACGACAAGCGGTGCCCACACCCCTGGGGGAAGCGCCCTGACCGGGTATCGGGGCTAGATCCGATATGGTCTGCTGGCGCACAGCAACTGGTACAACATCGGCAAATATCGGGATGACCAGTACCTTCGGGGCTATCGCCCTGGTCTCACTCAGCATATCGAGCACCTCCCGGTCGCGCCAGCCACTCAGCACCGAGTTGATTTCATCCGTCATCTGTTCCACGTAGACAGATACACGTTTGGTATGGAAAGCCGGCTGGGCAAGCCGTCGCTGTCGACGATGCCGACTTTAGGGACAGGTCCCCAATCCGTCCCCCAGTACTTGTCCTATCCGATCGAAAAACTCCCCCCTTATCGAAGACTCGATCGTCACACAGGACCTGTCGGGTCGTCGTGGGATCGCACACGACGGTCGCATCGAGCGCCATCGACCACAGTGTACCCCCATCGATTTGGTGACCCGCTCCAACGCCGACCGGCGGTGTCCAACCGAATATTTCGATGTTTCCAAGTCTCCGCGCCTTGACCGGCGTCAAAAATATCTCAGTCGACAACTGACCGATCGATAACATCTGATCGTTCGACGGCGTTCGCCCGCGCGGAGCGCCGGACAAATATTTCTGGGATGGTGAGCATCCTAGGTTTTGGCCCGAAGCTCGATCGGCTTCTTGGTGTGCGCCGATCCGATTCGTATCGGTGGACCGGACAGTTGCGTATTTCGATTTTATATCCCCTTACGGTGACCTCACCCGTGAACACCCGGTCCGGGGAATGTATCGAGAGTGGCGGTGCCTGCCTGGGATTCGCAAGGGTGAGATCGAGATCCGGAACGTGGACGCCGAGGAAGGATGATTTTGTGATGACTGCTATCGATGCCGTGGGGCGGAGACGCGCGCCGGAGATCTTGAAAAGCGTCCGCGTTCTCATAGATACGGAATACCGCACGGTTGTGAAGAGTTTGCCCGAGTCGTTATGCCGGATCGGTGGATATAATATCGGGTGGTGGGACGCCTCAGGAACCCCGACAGCAGAGTCGGGCAAATATCTTCGTCCTGCGCTGGCGATCCTGTCGTCTGCGGCCATGTCGGACGGATCGATCGACCTAGTGCGTGACAGAGCGATCGCGGCCGCGGTAGCGGTGGAATTAGTGCACAATTTCACCCAGCTGCACGACGATATCATGGACAATGATCGGATACGACGTCATCGGACGTCGGCGTGGGCGCAATTCGGCGTCGGACCGGCCATTCTGGCGGGTGACCTGTTCTTGTTCGCGGCGACCGAGGTGCTCTCCCCGTACGACCATGTGGTGATGGAAATCCTCGGCGCAACCCTGCGTGAGCTGTGCGAAGGGCAGATGGCGGATCTGTCGTTCGAGCAACGGCACATGGTGTCGCTCGACGAATGTTTCCGAATGTCAGAAGGGAAAACCGCCGCGTTGCTCGGCGCCGCCTGTGAGCTGGGCGCCTGGGCCGCGGGGGTGGATGCCCAGCGCCGGGCATTCATGCGAAAGTTCGGCTGGGAGGTCGGGCGGTCCTGTCAGCTGGTCGATGACTTGCTGGGCATATTCGGCGATCCAGAAGTCACCGGGAAACCTGTCTATGCGGACCTGATCCGGCGAAAGAAATCTCTGCCGGTGGTAGCCGCTTTGAATTCAGATACTGCGGCCGGGATGGAGTTGCGGCAGATTTATGCGAGCAGTCGGCAGCTGAAGCGAGCCGAATTGGCACACGTCGCGCGGCTGATCGAGAACGCGGGCGGACGGCGTTGGGCGGAGGACATGGCACGGGAAACCCGTGGCGCGGCAGGCACATTCCTGGCGTCGGCTGATCCCACCGAGGAAGCTGCCGCGGACCTGCTTATTCTCGCAGACTTCATCATGGGCCGGGATCATTGAGATGGCCGCCCGGGAGTTGGTGCTGGCGTCACCGCGGTCGTTGTGTGCAGGTGTGGACCGTGCCGTCGAGACGGTAGAGGCGGTGCTCGCCCAACACGGTGCGCCCGTTTACGTCCGCAAACAGATCGTGCACAACGTGCACGTCGTCGCCGGTCTCGAGAGCAAGGGCGTCGTCTTTGTCGACGAACTCGACGAGGTTCCCGATGACTCGCTGGTGGTGTTCTCCGCGCATGGGGTGTCGCCCCGGGTGCACGCCGAGGCCGCACGACGGCGGCTGCGGGTGATCGACGCCACCTGTCCGCTGGTCACCAAGGTGCACTCCGAAGCCAAACGCTATGCCACCCAGGGCAACACCATCGTGCTGATCGGTCATGCCGGGCACGAGGAAGTCGATGGCACGATGGGCGAGGCACCCGAACAGACCGTCCTTGTCGAAACCGTCGAGGACGTCGCGGCGCTGACTGTGCCCGACCCCGATCGGGTGGTCTACCTGACCCAGACCACCCTTGCCGTCGACGACACCGCCGAGGTGATAGCCGCGCTGCTGGCACGTTTCCCGCGTGCGGTCGGCCCGGCGGGGGGTGATATCTGTTACGCGACGACCAACCGGCAGGCCGCGGTGCAGCAGGTCGCCGAACAGACGGATGTCGTGCTGGTGATCGGCTCGGCGAACTCGTCGAATTCGGTGCGGATGGTCGAGCGGGTACGCAGGCAAGGCACACCCGCCTACCTGATCGACGACGCGGCCGCCATCGAACCCGAATGGCTGGCCGAGGCGCGGGCGGTCGGGATCTCGGCGGGAGCGTCGGCGCCGCAGTGGCTGGTCGACGAGGTCGTCGCGCACCTGGTCCGGCTCGGCGCCACGGCGGTGCGCGAACTGGCCGTCACCACCGAGACGATGCAGTTCAGCCTCCCACAGCAGGCCTCCAGCACGCGAACGCAGTTGAAGTGAGGAGAAGTTCGATGACTACCGCTGCCCCAGAATATATCGACCCGACCGCAGACCTCGGCGGCTGGCCGATGCTCGCCGAAGCCTGTTCACCCGCACAGCTACGGCGCATACCCCGCGACCGACTACCTGAGTTGTGTACACAGATCAGAGAATTTCTGGTGACGAAGGTCTGTGCGACGGGTGGTCACCTCGGGGTGAACCTCGGCGTTGTCGAGCTGACCGTCGCGCTGCACCGGGTGTTCGATTCTCCGCGCGATGCCATCGTTTTCGATATCGGACACCAGATATACGTCCACAAGATCCTGACCGGCCGCGCCGCCGGTTTCGAGGGTCTCCGACAGGAGGGCGGGCTGTCGGGATACGCCTGTCGGGCCGAATCACCGCACGACTGGGTGGAGAACTCGCATGCGTCCACCGCGCTGTCCTACGCCGACGGTCTCGCGGATGCGTTCACTATCGCCGGGCGGACCGACCGCACCGTTGTCACCGTGATCGGTGACGGCGCCTTGACCGGTGGCTTGGCCTGGGAAGGGCTGAACAACCTCGCGGCACGCCCGGATCGCCGCATCGTGTTGGTGCTCAACGACAACGGGCGATCCTATGACCGCACAGTCGGCGGTATCGCGAAGCATCTGAAGGACCTGAGACTCGGCGAGGGCCAGGTGCGGTCGATCTTCGAGCAACTGGGCCTCACCTACCTGGGGCCGATCGACGGGCACGACATCGACCAGCTCGAACGGACATTGCGCAGCGCGGGCGAATTCGGCAAGACCGTGGTGGTCCACGTGGTGACCGAGAAGGGATTCGGTTACCCGCTCGCGGAACTCGATCAAGCCGATCACATGCACGGCATCGGCGTGCTAGACCCGCGAACCGGGAAGCCGCTCTCTCCGACCGGCCAGTCTTGGACATCGGCGTTCGGAGACGAAATTATCCGCCTGGCCGCGCGCCGCACCGATCTGGTGTGCGTGACCGCCGCCATGACCCAACCGGTAGGTCTTCTAAGATTCTCGCAGACATACCCCGGCCGAATGTTCGATACCGGAATCGCCGAACAGCATGCGGTATGCGCGGCGGCGGGATTGGCGATGGGTGGGCTCCATCCAATCGTGGCGATGTATTCGGCTTTCCTCGGCAGGGCATTCGATCAAGTGTTGTTCGATGTCGGACTACATCACCTACCGGTCACCTTTGTGCTGGATCGGGCCGGAATCACCGGTCCAGACGGCCCGTCGCATCACGGCATGTGGGATACTGGCCTGCTCGGTATGGTACCCGGAATGCGAGTTGCCGCCCCACGGGATCCGGCGCGGCTGCGCGAGTTACTGGCCGAAGCCGTCGACCACACGGGCCCGAGCGCACTGCGATTCCCCAAATCGACTGTGGGCCATGATATTCCGGCTCTATCGCGGATCGACGACATGGATATTCTGCATCGCAGCGTCGGTCGGTCACTGGATCTGCTCATCGTGTGTGCTGGCGTCACCGCCGAACAGTGTCTCGATGCGGCCGCGATCGTGGAAGCCGCCGGGTACGGCGTCACGGTCGTCGATCCGCGGTGGGTCGATCCGGTAGGTTCGCCGCTGCTGCATCTGGCCGCGCGACATCGCACGGTCGTCACCGTCGAAGATGCCTGTGTCACGCGGGGCTTGGGCACCAGCCTGATTCGCTGCGCCGCAGCGATGCCGGAGCCGATCCCGATCAGGCCGATCGGAATAGCGGCGGAATTCCTCCGGCAAGGGGCGCGCACGGATCTGCTGGCAGCGTCCGGAATATCCGCGGGATCCATCGCCTCGACGGGGCTGCAAGCCCTAGCGGACCGCGGCGACCCGAAAGGCGGGCGATCATGAGCGTCGCAGATCTCGGCATTCCGCCCGGCACCGGAACACCAGCGGACGCGACAGGTGCGAGCGGTATCCGTCGCTCGAAGCGACTGTGGGTCGGTTCGGTGCCGGTCGGTGCTGGTGCGCCGATCTCGGTCCAGTCGATGTGCACGACCACTACCGCTGACGTCGACTCGACGCTGCAGCAGATCGCCGAACTCACGGCTGCGGGTTGCGAGATCGTCCGTGTCGCGGTCCCGTCCAGGGATGACGCGGCGGCGCTGCCGCGGATCGTGGCCAGATCTCCCATTCCGGTGGTCGCCGACATCCACTTCCAGCCGCACTACGTTTTCGAGGCGATCGATGCCGGATGTGCCGCGGTCCGGGTGAATCCGGGGAATATCAAGCAGTTCGACGATAGGGTCGCCGACATCGCCCGTCGTGCGGCGGCCGCGAAGGTGCCGATCCGGATCGGAGTGAACGCGGGTTCGCTGGACAGACGCCTACTGGCCAGACATGGCGGCGCGACGCCTCAGGCACTGGTGGAGTCCGCCCTGTGGGAGTGCTCGCTGTTCGAAGAACATGGGTTCACCGACATCAAGATCAGCGTCAAGCATCATGACCCGATGACCATGGTCGCTGCCTACCGTGAGCTGGCGGCACGGTGCGAATATCCGCTGCATCTCGGTGTCACCGAAGCCGGCCCGCTCATGCAGGGCACGATCAAATCGGCGGTGGCCTTCGCGATCCTGCTGCACGGAGGGATCGGCGACACCATCCGGGTCTCCCTGTCCGCACCGCCGGTGGAGGAGGTCAAGGTCGGCATCGGCATACTCGAATCGCTGGGATTACGACAGCGCAAGCTCGAGATCGTCTCCTGCCCGGGCTGTGGGCGGCTGCAAGTCGATCTCTACAACCTCACTGCCAAGGTAGAGGCGGCGTTCGCGGACTTCCCGTTCCCCCTCCGCGTTGCGGTCATGGGCTGCATCGTTAACGGACCCGGCGAGGCACGCGCGGCCGATATCGGCGTATCCAGCGGCAACGGCAAGGGACAGATCTTCGTCCGCGGTGAGGTCGTCGCCACGGTCCCGGAACATCGCATCGTCGAAACCCTGGTCGAGGAGGCGGCGAAACTCGCCGCAGACACGCATACCCCATCCGATTCCACACCGGGAGTGGAGCGATGACCGCGGACTCCGGCCGGTGCTCCGTGACCGGATCCGAAACCACCTCGGCCCCCGTCAATTTGGCCGGGATCCGGAAGCAGGTCGACGGGATACTCGACCGGTTCCTGCGACAGCAGGCGCATTCCCTCGAGAAACGCGGGCTGCCGCGTGAAATCACCGACATCGTGCACGACTTCGTCTTCGCGGGCGGCAAACGGCTACGCCCGACCCTGGTGGCGCTGGGATGGCTTGCCGCGGGGGGAGATTCGGCCGTGCCGACACCCGTGATCCAGGTGGCCGCCGCGTTGGAGCTGTGCCATACCGCCGTCCTCGTCCACGATGACATCATCGACAACAGTGATACTCGGCGAAACAGGCCGACGGTGCATCGGGTCGTGTCTCAGCGGTACCGGACACGACCCGATGCAGATCGCTTCGGCATGCGCGCCGCGATTCTGCTCGGTGATCTCGTCATGCTGTGGTGTGACGAAATGCTGCACACCGCACAGCTCACACCCGCCCAAACGGCAACGGTGATACCGATATTCGACACCATGCGGACCGATGTCATCTACGGGCAATATCTGGATCTCGCCACAAGCGGCCTATCAGGCGGTGACGTGGAGAAAGCACTGGAGATCGTACGGTACAAGACCTCCAGCTACACCTTCGAGTGCCCGTTGCGGATGGGCGCCGCGCTCGCCGACGCCAGCATCCGGATACAACAGGACCTCCGCGCGTATGCGGGTCCGCTCGGCGTCGCCTTCCAGCTGCAGAACGATCTGGAGGGCGTGTACGGTGCCGGCGCGTCGAGCCTCGACGATCTGCGTGAGGGCAAGCACACCGCCTTGCTGGCGTTCGCTGTACGCCATGCGGATCCGGCGCAATCGGCTCGGCTGTACGAGCTGGTCGGCAATCCGGAATTGGATGCGAGCGGGGCCGCCACCTGTCGGGAGATATTCGACATCGTCGCGCGCGGACAGGTCCAGCAGATGATCCGCACTCGGTGGGAACGGGCGCAGGGCGTCCTGGATCGGGCCACGTTCCCGATGGCTGTCAAGGACGCCCTGCGTGCCGTCGCCGACAACGTCACCCGCGGGATTACGTGGATGCGGTGATGCGGGCGAGGAGTTTGGTGATGTCCCGCCGAACCAGGCGGTTCTCGCGATGGATCAACTGCTCCATCGTCTCACATGCGTACTTGTCGTAACGGATTTCCTCTGGGCATAGGTCCGCTGCCCGTGACAGCGAATAGGCCGCCGCCACATCCTCGTTACGATGCGCGAAGGCATACGCGAGTGCGATGTGGAAGTGCGCGAGATCGCCCACCGAATACCCTTCGGGCACCTCTACTTGAGCCGCGATTCGAGGGATCTCGCTGAATTCCGCTCGCAGGAGTGCGATTTCTATCCTGGCGAGCCCAACAGCCATCGGGCCGAACGCGATATCGCCGACCATCTGCTCATCGTCGAGCTCTCTCGACAGGTGTGTGGCCAGCGTGATCAGCTCATCGGCCTCCCGGACATTATGAGTCATTGCTGCGGCTTCGGCGGCCAGGAGGAGCAGCGCACCACGTAGAATCAGTTGCTTCCGCGTGTCGTCCACCGTTTCGTCGAGTGTATTGATGGCGGCAGTCGCGATATCGTGTGCCTCTATCGGCAACGCCAGGCGTAACATTGCGTTGCCGACATGCCATGCACTTGCCGTCGTCCATAATGACGTCTTGAGACATCGAGAAATACACATACTCCGGTCGGCGACCATGGCCGCCAGATTGTGCCAGTTCATACGGTTGAGAAATCGCCGCGTCATATGGTTCGCGCGGATCGCTATCTCGCCGACCGCAGGATCCATGGTTGTCCAGAACAATCTGCCGCTGTCGCGAACGATCGATGGCAGCAGCTGCGCCACCAGAGAATAGCGCTCCCCCGAGCTGTGCCAGATCTCCTCGCAACGGACGAGCCCGTGACGTAGCTCTTCGATCGAGACGTTCGGCGAAGATGCCGCGGCGTTGATGTCGAGCGGATCGACGATCGCATGTTTGAAGAGCTCCAATATATGATCCTGCCCGCTGTCGCGATTAATTGCGTGACGGCCGGTCGACCATTCTATCAATTCGGCAATGTTCTCTATTCCCAGCACCTCCGCCAAACTGGCTATTATTCTTATACTATCCAATGACTGGCGGCCCGACTCCACCAAGCGTAGCCATTCCTCACTGCGGCCGACGAGATTTGCCACTACGCGGCGAGAGAGTCCGAATTGATGGCGCCGCAATTCTATTCTCGCACCTACCGACAATCCACTTCCTTGCTGTTCTGCCCGGTGTGCTTGCATCGCGCCTCCATCAGGGTTGAATTCGAAAATGGCCTCTCTAATAGACCTCTCGGTATGGTATATGTATAGGCCTCGTGCGCTCGTCTAGGAAACCACATGGCAATACTCACCAGCGCGATCGTCGGCACTTCCAAGCTCCACCGAGTGTGACGGTGCCGGAATGACCCCGGATCGGTACCCAAATCCGTGCGGATCGGGCATACCAACTGTCAGTCGTAAACCACCTAAAATTGGCCGCACGATCTTGCCGGGCGATTTGTACTTTCACAACAAATCTGGAGCACCGCTGGGGAGCTGACTGCGATTCTGCCGGTTTCGGACATTCACGAGACGACCAGATTGTCAACGCTTTCGATAGGAACTGAACCGGGGCGAAGATAGCACAGACTTCACGCCGACGGAACCCCCGGGGGACTTCAAGGGCGATTCGGCGGCGTGGCGAAGTCTGCCATCCGGTCGCGCGTTGATACGATATGCGAGTGTCCGCTCGAACTCGACGACCCCTCGTCGCTGCCCGGACGGTCGGCTCAGATGGGTCCGAATATGTAATTGCCGACGACTGCACCTTTCGACGCGGTGAAATACTCTCGAACCGCGGCGGCGAATTCTGATTTCGTAATGATGCCATCGCGGTCCAGATCGATTCTGCGGTAGCCCTTGCGAATCGCCGAGTCGGGTACTCCGAAGCAGCGGAACAACCGCACAAAATTACCCTCGTCGATGGTGCCATCGCCACTGGCCACGGTCGCGGCCAGTATTTCGAATACCTGTCCGGGTCCGTTGCCGTAGTAGCTGGGATCGGCGGCGAGCCCGCGATAATTTGCGTCGATAAAATCAGGGAGACTGATCTTGTCGTGGCCGTCGGCGGGCAGTTGTCGCCACCAGTCCTGGAATCCGGTACGAATATTCTGGGCCAGGTGTGGGTCGGCCAGCCGCGTCGCGGCCCCAGCTATTGCTTCGAAGTCACCGCGGTCCAGGTAGCCGTCCTTGTCCTGATCCAGTAGGCAGAATAGGTGACCGTACTTGCTGTTCCGGCAGCCGGCCATGGCACCGCGCCGCAGCGTGGGAAACCACCATGCATACACGCCGAGCAGGCACAACACCGCGGGCACCAGCATGAGCCGGACAATTGTGGCATCCAGTAGCACGGCCACCGCGAGACCGAATCCAACCAGCTTGACGGTCGGATCGGCTTGGAGCACGAACGCGGTGAACACGGCGATCATGATCAGCGCTGCGGCGCCGATGATGCGGGCGGTCGCGGCGGTGCCCTGGATCACCGAACCGAAAGTACCCGCACCACCACGATATGCCTCGTGGATGCGGGTTATAAGGAACACCTCGTAGTCCATCGAGAGTCCGAACAGCAGGGCGAATATCACTGCAGGGAAGAATGGATACACCGGTACCGGGCCGTCGAGCCCGATCAATGACGCGCCCCAGCCCCATTGGAAGACCGCGACGACAGCGCCGTACGCGGCTCCGACCGACAACAGATTCAAGATCGCGGCCTTGAGCGGGATGAGCACCGACCGGAACAGAACTGTCAGCAGCACGATGGTCAGTGCGACGACGGCGCCGACAAACCAGAGCAGCCGCGACCGAACAGTGGCGCCCATGTCGATGCCCGATGCCGTCGCGCCGCCGATATACACCCGCAATGACACCCCACTCGCGGGGATCGTGACGTCGCGCAGCCGGTGTACCAGGTTGTCAGTCGCCGGTGAGGACGGCGCATGCGCCGGAACGACCGTGAGCACCGCGGCCCTGCCGTCCGGGGCGATCTCGACCGGGGCTACCCGGGCGACGTCCGGTGCCGCGCGCACCGCGGCACTCAGCCGGTCGAGATCGGTGCCCTCCTGTCGGGCCCCGGTCAACCCGGTGACCAGCAGCAGCGGGCCGTTGGCGCCGATACCGAAGTCTCGCGCGATCAGATCGTAGGCGCGGCGCTGCGTCTGTGACTGCGGCTGGACCCCCGCGTCGGCGATGCCGAGCCGCAATGCGGCCGACGGCAGGGCCAGTACCAGCAGCGTAGCCACCGATCCAATCACGAAGAACCACGGCGACTTGCTGATTCGGCCGCCCCACCTGGCCCAGCCCGCGCCGCCACGGTCGGTGGTCACCGGTATCGCCAGCCGGTTCACCGCTGTCCCGATGATCGACAGCACTGCGGGCAGCAGGGTGAGCGCGGAGAGCAACGCGGCGCCGACCGCGATAGCGCATGCGGTGCCGACCGCACCGATCACCGGCAGCCGGGTGACCCACAGCCCTAGCAGGCTCACCGTCACCGTCAGCCCAGCGACGAGGACCGATTCACCCGCGGTGGCCATCGACTCGGTGACAGCGGCCGCCACGTCCGCCCCTTCGGCGAGGAACTCGCGGAATCGGGTCACGATGAGCAGTGCGTAATCGATCCCGGCGCCGAGTCCGATCATGACCGCGAGCGGCACGGATTGCTCGGGCATCTGCGGCAGCAGGCGGCTGGCCAGCTCGGCTGTCCCGACGCCGACCAGCAGCCCCGCCACCGCGGTCAGAACCGGCAGCCCGGCCGCGACCAGCGAGCCGAACGTGATCGTCAGAATCGCCAGCGCGGCGGTGACGCCGAGTACCTCCGAGGTGCGGGGTGCGTGCAACCCGGCCAGGTCCGCGATCGGGCCGCCGACCTCGACCTGCACACCGGCGGCGCGCGCGGTCGCGGTTGCGTCGATCAGCCGGTGCAGTGGCTCGGAATCCCCGGTGCTGAATCGGGTGTCGTACTGCACGGCGGCGTAGCCTGTCCGCTTGTCCTCGCTCAACGCACCGGCAGCGGCGAAGGGATCGATGACCCGGACGATGTGGGGCAGTCCGGCGATCCGTCGCACCGCGTCATCCACCAGCGTGGCCGACAGACGATCATTCGTGGCATGGAAGACCACCACACCGCTGGACCCGGCATAGACCGGAAACCGGGCAGCCAGCAGATCCTGAGCAACGCGGGAGTCGGTACCGGGAACCGCGCCGCCGTCGTCGTAGCGCGGCCCGACGGCATGCGCGGCCAGCGCAGTGGCAATGGCACACAGCAGCCAACCGATCACGACGAGGTATCGGTGCCGGACAATCCACTCGCCACAGCGCCGCAGGGTGGATCGCTCGACCGTGGTGTGAGTCCTATCGAACATGGGATTCTCCAAAAAACGGTGCCCTCCGGGCTAACCGGCTCTACGCAGCCCGCGCAGCCATACGATCGCACCCGCCGCCAGCGCGCCGAGGACGAGCGGCTTGGCCTGGCTGCCAATGGTCTGGGCCTTGAATACAGTTCTTTCGTCGATGCCGACCCGGATGCCGAACTGCCCACCGGACACCGAGTCCAGGATTTCCCTGGTCTGGCTGAGAAATGTGGTCCCGCCGAGATAGACGTCGATGGCGGAGCGCCCGAGCTGCTCCTTCGAGATCAGATCACTCGCCATACCGCGCAGCACATCGGTCAGCGTGTCTTGGAAGACGCCGACGACGGACAGTTCCGGGGTCAGGCAAGTGACGGAGCCTTCAATGTTGCCGAACGACTTGCCGACCAGGGCGACGAGCGGACTGGACCTGATACCGCGTTTGGCTGCTGCCCGCAGCAGTGCGGTGAGCGTCACGCCGAGACTCAGGTCGCCCATGGAACGTGAGCACAACTTGGGCACCAGCAGGCTCATATCGTCAGCGAAGCCGCGAACATCGGCCCATGGCATCGGATGCCCGAGTTCCATCCACGCCTTGGCCATGGCTATACCATCGTTCTGGGCGATGCTGCTGAGTACCAGCAGCATCGCCGAGCTCAGGTGGCGGTCGAGTCGGCCGACCATCCCCCAATCCAGGAGCCAGGCTCCTTGTCCGGGATGCACGAAGATATTGCCTGGATGCGGATCGGCGTGAAAGAACCGGTGCACGAAATACCCGTTGTACATGAAGCTCAGCAGATCTCGGCCGATCTGCTCGCGCTCCCTTCCGGTGAAAGCGGTGGGATCGGCTTCCCGAATGGATATCCCAGGCGCCATACTCTGAATCAGTACCCGAGGAGTCGCGTGTAGGACTTTCGGTATCGAGAGGCACGAATATTTGGCGACCATGGCTCGTGCCTCATTCATGTTGTTGGCCTCGATGGTGAAATCCAATTCAGATTCCATCGCATCGAATACGACACGTAGCGCCGTTTCCACGTCGAGCATGGCGTGGATCCTTGGGAAGATTCTGTTCAGCAGCTTCGCTATTCGCATCGTGATCGCCATATCTGCGGTGAACGTCTCACGTACGCCTTGACGCTGAACCTTCAGTGCTGCGACCTGACCCGCAGCTGTGGTGACCCGGTAGACCTGCGCGAGTGATGCCGAACC